>NZ_JBHJUI010000001.1:0-48136 GCF_042268405.1 Kitasatospora sp. NPDC056184
GCCCGCACCCGCACCACCCACTTCGCAGCACTTCGCCCCGCCGAGCACTAGCTCGGCGGGGCAAAATGATCACGACCCCGAATTCGCCAACAGCGGCCTTCCCCGGCCGGGGCCGTTCCGGTGTGCGGCGGCGCGTCAGACGGGAACGCCCGTGCGGCGGGCACGGGCGGCCGGCGGACGGACCCAGGTGTCGAGGACGGCGGCGGAGAACAGCCCCAGCCCCCGGGCGCGGGCCCGGGCCAGGTCGGCCGGGGTGTCCACGTCCAGCCGCAGACCGGACCCGGCGGCCAGCACCGGCTCCCCGGCCCCGGACGCCCGCCCGAACGACGGGACCAGCTCGGCGGCCCGCAGCGCCGTCACCACCGTGGTGCCGGCGCCGGTGTGGTCGGCGACCCGGGCCCGGCGGTGGCGCCGCGCCCGTTCCAGCAGCTCCGCCAGCTCCTCCGGCCGCAGGGTGGGCAGATCGGAGGCGAGCACGGCCACCGGGCTGCCCGGGGCGAGCGCCGCGGCCCCCGCCAGGGCGGCCGCGTCCGGTCCGGCCCGCCGCCCCTCGGGCACGGCCGCCGCACCCAGCGTGTGCGCCTGCCGGGCGGCCAGCGGGTCGTCGGTCACCACCAGCACCAGCCCGACTCCGGGCGCGGCCCGCGCCGCCCGCAGGGTGTCCAGATAGAACGCGTGCGCCAGCTCGGCATGGTGACGCCCGCTGTGCCGGGCCAGCCGCTGCTTGGCCGCCCCGAAGGGCCGCACCGGCAGCACCACCGACCAGAGCACGCTCTCCCGAAACGGCTCAGCTGTCATACCCCCCACCCTGCGCCCCCGCCCTGGAGTGCCCCTGCACCCCCACTGGAGCACCGTCCCGGGCGGCCGTCGCGTTCGGGGCGCGCGGCTCCGGTTCAGGTGCGGTGGGGCAGACGGGCGAGGGCGGCGTGGAAGGCGGTGAGGTCGGCGGGGGTGCCGGCGTGGGCCGGGGCGGCGAGGAGGGGGGCGACGACGGTGGCGCCGGAGCGGACGGCGGGGTGGTGGCGGGCGGGGGTGGAGAGGCTGCGGTCGGGGCTCGCGTCCAGGAGGACCAGGCCGGGGCTGGTGCCGGAGCGGTCGAGCAGGGCCGACAGGGCCGGCCACCAGCGGACCGGGCGGGCGAGTTGGCCGGCCCAGAAGCCCGGGTCGCGGGCCTCCTCGGGGCGGACCTCGGCGGTGGTGCACGCGGAGAGCACGGGGGTGCGCGGCGGCCGTGGGCCGAGTCCGGCGAGCGCGGCGCCGAAGCGGTGGGCGGCGGGTGCCAGGGCGGGGGAGTGGAAGGCGTGGCCGGAGCGCAGGGCGCGGACCGTGTGGCCGGCGGCGCGCAGCCGTTCCGCGGTGGCGCCGAGGGCGGCGGACGGGCCGGCGAGGACGGTCTGCCGGGGGCCGTTGAGGGCCGCGAGGGCGACGCCGGGGCCGAGCCGGGGCGGCAGGTCGGCGGGGGCGGCGGCGACGGCGAGCATGCCGCCGCGGGTGCCCGGGTCGAGGTCGCCGCTGCGGGCGTCGACGAGCACGGCCAGCCGGTCGGCCGGGAAGACGTCGGCGAGCGCCGCGGCGGCCAGCTCGCCGACGCTGTGGCCGAGCAGCAGCGCGGGCGGGCCGGCGGCGGCCTCGACGGCCCGCCCGAGCGCGTGGCCGACGGCCAGCAGCAGCGGCTGGGAGGTCGCGGCGTCGTCCATGGCCGGCTCGGGGGCGGGCCGCAGCCAGGCCTCGCGCAGCTGCTCGCCGCGGGCGCCGAGGGCGGCGAACGACCGGTCCAGCTCCGCGGTGAAGACCGGTTCGCCGCCGTACAGGCCGGCGGCCATGCGTTCGCGCTGGGCGCCCTGGCCGGGCAGCAGCAGGACGGTCCGGCGGTGCTCGGTCATCGTCGTCTCCGGTGGGTCGTGGGCCGTCGGCCGCTGGTCGTCGTCGGGAGCGTGCGGGGAGGGCCTTGACCCGGGGTGGACCGGGGCTCAAGTCAGAATCCTGGCCGCGCCGCGAGGGTGACGGCGTGACGGACGCGCTCTTCCACGACGACTTCCGCGCCGGGTTCGACACCGCGGCGCGCTGGCAGGCGGGCGGCGACGGGATCGCCGCCGCCTCGGCCGACGGCCTGGCGGTGCGCTCCGCGGGCACCGACCCGGCCACCGACGAGCCGGTCTTCACGGCGACCCGCGCCCCGGACGCGCCCGGCGGCGGCCGCGGCGACCACCTGAAGTGGACGGCCGTGGTGCGGCACACCGCCCGCTCCGGGCTGCCGGGGTTCGACGTGCCGGCCGGCGGCGCGCTGACGGTGGACGCGGTGCTGGCCGCGCGCTTCCCGGGCACCGGGCGGCACCCGTTCGGCGCGGCGGTGGCCGATCCGGCGGGCGACCCGCGGCTGGCGGCGGCGGGCCTGGTGCTGCTCGACCCGGTGAGCCGGACGGTCTTCGACTTCCTGCTCACCGACACCCGGGTGTTCGCGCTGTACGAGTGCCTGCCGCCGCCGCCCGGCACCGCCCCGGCCGCCCCGCGCCGGGCCGCGTTCAGCCACGCGGTGCCGGTGGCCGACCGGACGCCCGGCGACTGGCACCGCTGCGCCGTCCGGGTGGACCGCTCCGGCACCCGGGTGACCTGGCTGCTGGACGGTGCCGAGGTGCTGGCGGTGGACCGGATCGGCCACCGGCTGCCGGGGCGCCGGCACCTGCTGCTGGACCACGGCGGCGAGCCGGGGGAGCCGGTGCGGCTGGGTCAACTGGCCGCAGGGCTGGCGGTGCTGACGCTGCTGGACGGCGCGGGCCCGGACGGGCGCGCCCTGGTGCGGCTGGACGCCGAGCCCGGTTTCTACGCCGACGTGCGGGCGGGTGCCCCGGCGCCGCAGGCGTTCGTCGACGAGCGCAGCCGTCCGGAGAGCCGACTGTTCGGCGCGGGGGCGGAGTTGAGGGTGCGTGAGCTGACGGTGCGCGGGGACGCGTGACGGCGCGGCCGGGTGTTGACAGGCATCGGCGGCCCCGTTAGCTTACCTTTGCTTTCAAAGCAAACGATAGGAGTGCCCTCATGAGCTGGAACGAACGGATCATCAAGGAGTTCCGGGAGAACAACGGGAAGGTGGGGGGCATGTTCGAAGGCGCCCCGATGGTGGTGATCACCACCGCCGGCCGCCGTACGGGCAAGCCGCACACCAACCCCGCGATCTACCTGCGCGACGGCGGCCGCTACCTGGTGTTCGCCTCCAACCTCGGCAGCCCGGAACACCCCGACTGGTACCACAACCTGGTGGCCGCGCCCCAGGTCACCATGGAGATCGGCACCGACGAGGGGCACGTGAAGCCCTTCGCCACCCGCGCCGTCGTCCTGGAGGGCGAGGAGCGCGACCGGCTGTACGAGCTGCAGAGCACCATCAGCCCGGCCTTCCGGGAGTACCAGGAGAAGACCACCCGGGTCATCCCCGTGGTCGCCCTGCACCCGCTGGACCTCTCCACCGACAACGAGCGCAACAAGATGATCGGCCGTCAGCTGATCATCCACCACAACGAGCTGCGCACCGAGCTCGCCGAGGTCCGCGCCGCCGTCGAGGCCGCGCTCGACGGCGGGGGCGCCGCCCGTCCGACCGCCGACCTGACCCGGCAGCTGCACCGCCGCTGCCTGACCTTCTGCTACGGACTGCAGATGCACCACACCCGCGAGGACGGCTCCTTCACCGCCTTCGAGCAGCAGTTCCCGCACCTCGTGCCCGCCATCACCCGGCTGCGGGAGGAGCACAAGGTGGTCGAGGAGGCGCTCGCCCGCCTGGAGGAGGTGCTGGAGCGCGGCCTCGCGGCCGAGGGCGGCGACGTCGCCGAGCTCCGGGCGGAGCTCGACCGCGCGATCAACGGCCTGGAGGAGCACTTCGCCTACGAGGAGGAGCACCTGCTCCCGGCGCTGGACGTGCCCCGTCCATCCTGACCGGGCCCCGGGCTGGCCGGGGCCCCCGAACCACGGAGCGTGCTGACATGCGCTACACGCTGCTCGGCAAGTCGGGCCTGAGGGTCTCCGAACTCGCCCTCGGCACCATGACCTTCGGCACCGACTGGAAACTGCCCCCCGAGGTCCCCGGCCGCCTGCTCGACCTGTACGCCGACGCCGGCGGCAACCTGATCGACACCGCCAACGAGTACGGCAACGGCACCGCCGAGTCGCGGCTCGGCGAACTCCTCGCCGGCCGCCGCGACCGGTTCGTGCTGACCACCAAGTACACGATGCAGACCCGGCCGGGGGACCTCAACTCGGCCGGGAACCACCGCAAGAACCTCGTCACCTCCCTGGAGGCGAGCCTGCGCCGGCTGCGCACCGACCACCTGGACCTGCTCTGGGTGCACGCCCGGGACACCCTGACCCCGGTGCCCGAGGTGATGCGCGCCCTGGAGGACGTCGTCCGGGCCGGAAAGGTGCTCCACATCGGCGTCTCCGACTGGCCCGCCTGGGAGGTCGCCCAGGCCAACACCCTCGCCGAGCTGCGCGGCTGGTCCGCCTTCGTCGGCCTCCAGCTGCACTACAACCTCCTCGACCGCACCGCCGAGCGCGAACTCCTGCCGATGGCCCACGCCTTCGACCTCCCGGTGCTCGCCTGGGGGCCGCTGGCCGACGGCCGGCTCACCGGCAAGTACCTGACCGGCGGCACCGGGCGGCTGGACACCGTCGCCTGGGGCCGGGCCCGCGGGGAGGGCGACGACGTCGTCCGCGAGGTCCTCGCCGTCGCCGAGGCGGTCGGCCGCCCGCCCGCGCAGGTCGCGCTGGCCTGGCTGCGCTCGCGGCCCGGCACGGTGGTCCCGCTGGTCGGCGCCACCTCCGAGGAACAGCTGCGGCAGAACCTCGCCTCCGCCGAACTGACCCTGGACGACGATCAGTTGTCCGCGCTGGAGCGGGTCAGCGCGGTGCCGGCCGGGTTCCCGCACGCCTTCCTGCGCTTCCCGGCGATGGTCCGGCTGATCTACGGCGACCAGTGGGAACTCGTCGACGACCGGCGCACCACCGTCCGCCGCGCCGTCGCCGACGACCTCTACGGCAGCGCCGCGCGCTGACGCCGCACACCGGCCGACGGCCGGGACCCGCCGGTACCTCCCCGGCGGGTCCCGGCCGTTCCGCTGCCGCCCTCCGCCGGGGGCACGCGGACGGGGCACGCGGACGGGGCACGCGGACGGGGCCGCGGACCAGGAGGTCCGCGGCCCCGTCCGGCCTTCCGCCGGCGCCTACTTCACGTACCGCATGTCGAACGAGCGCACGTTCAGCGTCACACCCTGGCCCCAGAGCCGGTTCCGCTCCAGGCTGCTGTCGTCCAGGAAGGCCTGCTGGGCCGGCGCGCCCTGCGACGGCTTGTAGTAGAAGTTCTCCTCCTTGCCGAGGCGGACCAGACCGCGCTTGTCCCGGTCCTTCACCCCGCCGCCGCCGTCCAGCAGGTTGCCGGTGCCCAGACCGCACTGCACCGAGCTCGCCCGGACCTGCTCCGGCGTACCGCCGTGGTCCAGCCGCAGGTACTTGCGGTCGAAGGCCAGCGTGCCGATCCGGTCGGTGGACAGCACGTCCTTGCCGTTCACCAGCCAGGTGACGCGCTGCCCGCCCTGGTCGAACTTGATCTCCAGGTTGTCCGCCCGGCCCGGGGTGCGCTTGGCGACCGGGACGGAGAAGTGGTACGCGGCGTAGGTGCTGCCGGGGATCGGCAGCCGCTCGTAGACCGCGTGGATCTCGCCGTTGGTGACCGTCAGGTTGGCCACCGTGTGGGTGGTGTGGTCGACCGAGATCAGCGTCGCGCTCGCCAGCCGCGGGTCGGTCTGCGGGTCGGCGACCGCGCCGCCGAACGGGTGCTGGTCGACGTAGTCCGCCCGGACGGCCAGCTTGCTGGAGCAGACCAGCGCGCCGGTGTCCGGGATCGGCACGCCGTTGGCGGAGGAACGCCGCGGCTGCGCCACCCACTTGAGGTGGTCACCGGTGCCGCCGCCGAAGCCGGTCGCGTTCTGGTCGGTCGTCGCGGCGAAGGCCGGCCGGCCGGTGACCGGGTTGGTGCCGGTCGGCACCACGGTGATGCCGCGGCGCCCGGCGGTGATCACCCCGTCGCCCTGCGGCAGCGTCTGTCCGGTCGCGGTCTTCGCCGAACCCAGCTGCCAGGCCTGGGCGGTGTCGAAGCCGCCGCGGAACTCGTCGTGGAAGAGGACCTGGCCGGACCGCCGGTCGGCGGTGTCCGCACCGGTGTCCGCGACGGCGGTCCCGCCGGCCCCGGCCACGCTGGCCACGGTCATCGCGACGCCGATCGCCGCCTTCACTTTCCCGTTCATCGCGTCTCCCTGCGCATCGGATCACTGAGCACCGAGGAGCGGCCGGGAGGGCCGCGGACGGTGCGCCGCACACTCTGTCCACGCCCCCTCGAATTCCGGTCGAACCGCTCCCTCCACGCCCGCTCGACCACTGCTCCAGCCGCCGCGGCCAGGCTGCGGACACCCACGACGACCAGCCCTGTCCGGAAAGGAGGCGATGGCCGTGGACCAGCTCCTCGCCATCACCGAGGAAGTCGGCACCGCACTGGCCGAGCGGCGGCCGGTGGTCGCCCTCGAATCCTCGCTCATCACCAACGCGCCGTCCGTCGACGCCGCCCTCGCCATCGAGAAGGCCGTCCGGGACGGCGGCGCCGTGCCCGCCACCATCGGCATCCTCGACGGCCGGCTGCTCGTCGGCATCGACGCCGACCAGATCGAGCGGCTGCGCACCACCCCCGGCGTGCCCAAGGTCAGCGCCCGCGACATCGGCCCGGTGCTGGCCGGCGGCGGCGCCGGCGCCACCACCGTGGCCGGCACCATCGTGATCGCCGAGCGGGCCGGCATCCCGGTCTTCGCCACCGCGGGCATCGGCGGCGTGCACCGCCGCGCGCAGCAGACCTTCGACATCTCGCCGGACCTGCTCCAGTTCACCCGCACCCGGATCACCGTCGTCTCCGGCGGCGCCAAGAGCATCCTGGACGCCCGGCTCACCGCCGAGTACCTGGAGACCGCCGGCGTGCCGGTGCTCGGCTTCGGCACCGACCGGCTGCCCGCCTTCTACGCGCGCGCCACCGACGTCCCGGTCCACCGGGTGGACGACGTCCGCCAGGCCGCGCGCACCGTCCGGGCGCACTGGGAGGTCAACGGCGGCGGCACGGTCCTGCTCACCACGCCGGTGGCGGAGGAGGACGCGCTGGACGCGGCCGTGGTGGAGACCGCGATCGAGCGGGCGCTCGCCGAGGCGGACGCCGCCGGGGTCACCGGCAACGCCGTCAGCCCGTTCCTGATGAAGGCCGTCTCCCGGGCCACCGAGGGCCGCACCGCCAAGGCCGGCCGCTCCCTGCTGCTGAGCACCGCCACGCTGGCCGGCGAGCTGTCGGTCGCGCTCTCCGCCCTCGCCGAGGCCGAGGCAGGGGCCGGGGCCGGGCGGCCGGCGGGGGAGCGGGCATGACCGGCGGCGCACCGGCCGGCGTCCTGTTCGACCTCGACGGCACCCTCGCCGACACCCCGGGGGCGATCACCACCCTGCTCACCGCCGTGCTCGCCGAACGCGGGGTGCGCCCCGACCCGGACGCGCTGCGCGCGACCGTCGGCCTGCCGCTGGAGCCCAGCCTCGCCCGGCTGCTCGGCCGGCCGGCCGACGGCCCCGAGGTGGCCGCCGCCGCCGCCGACTACCAGGCCCGCTTCCGCGCCCACCTGACGGCCGCCGGCGCCGCCCTCTGCTACCCGGGCGTGCCCGAGGGCCTGCGCCGGCTGACCGCGGCCGGGCTGCGGCTCGCGGTCGCCACCTCCAAGCCGCGCGGGGCCGCCGAGAAGATCCTCGCCCTGATGGGCGTCGCCGACGCCTTCACCGCGGTCGCCGGCCACGACAGCGTCGAGCACGGCAAACCGCACCCGGCGATGGCCCGGTACGCCGCCGGGCGGCTCGGCCTGCCGGCCGGCTCCTGCGTGGTGGTCGGCGACGGCGTCGCCGACGTCGGCATGGGCCGCGCCGCCGGCATGCGCGTCCTCGGCGTCTCGTACGGCGCGGCGACCGCCGCCGAACTCACCGCCGCCGGAGCGGACCCGGTCGTCGGGTCCTTCGCCGAGGTCGTCGACCTCCTGCTCGCCCCGGCCGCACCCACCGCCCGACCCGAGGAGCCGCGATGAACCCGCCCGCCCGCACCACCCCCGACACCGCCGTGCTCTTCCGGGACGACTTCCGGGACGGCCTGTCCGCCGCCGGGCCGGACGCCCGCTGGCGCCACGTCCAGGCCACGGCCGAGCTGATCGCCGACGACGCCGACCTCACCGTCACCGAGGAGGGCCTGCGCCTGGCCTCCCGGGGCCGCCACCCGGAGACCGGCGAGCCCGCCTACACCCGGACGGTGCCCAGCGAGCGCGGACAGGCCGGAGTGGTGCCCGGCTTCGCCGACCACGCCAAGTGGATCGCCTACGTCAACCGCACCGCCGCCTCCGGCTTCCAGGGCTTCGACGCCGTCCCCGGCCGGGTGCTCTCCGTCTCCGCCACCGTCTCCGGCCGCACCTACGGCACCGCCGGCCACCCGTTCGGCGACGCCGTCCGCGACCCCGAGGACGACCTGCGGCTCGCCGGCGCCATGCTGAACACCATCGACCCGGAGACCTCGGTCGCCTTCGACTTCATCCTGACCAACCGGCGGCTGTACGCCTTCTACGGGCGGACCAACTTCGCCCGCCGCCTGCTCGGCCGGTACGGCTCCTTCGCCTGCACCGTGCCGCTGCTCGACCGCACCCCGGGCGACCGCCACCGGGTGCGGATCTCCTACGACCGGGGCGCCGGCGTGGTCCGCTGGCTGCTGGAGGACGAGGAGGTGCTGCGGGTGGACCGGATCGGCCTGCCGCTCGCCCGCGAGACGCTCACCCTCGACGAGGGCGGCGAGCTGACCGTGGTCGAGCCGCGCCAGCTCAGCTTCGGGATGGGCATGCTGAGCCTGCTGGACGGCTCCTGGCCGACCGGGCGCGGCCTGGTCCGGCTCTCCCGGGCCACCACCTACTTCCGCCCCGACGCCGGCGAGCCGCACGAGCAGTCCTTCGCCGACGAGGAGAGCCTGGAGAGCAGCCGGCTCTTCGGCCAGGGCGCCGAGCTGACCATCGGCGACTACACCGTCACCGACGAAGCGGCCGGCTGACCGGCCGCCGCACGGCAGCGGAAGGGGGCTGCGGGCTTCGGCCCGCAGCCCCCTTCCCGCGTGAGCGGAACGTCAGTCCGCCCGGCGGCCGGCGAGTTCGGCGGTCGCGAAGCGGTGCGCGGCCGGCTCCCACTGCAGGACGGCGTGGGTGGCGCCGGTGGTGGCGTCCCGCCAGAACCGCTGGAAGGGCGCCTCCTCCTGCAGCGCGCCGGTCCCGGCCGTCCCGGCCAGCCCGTTCACCGCGGCCAGCAGCAGCTCCGCGGCCGCCGCCTGGTCGCGCTGCGCCCGGGCGCCGTGCCACTCGCCCCGGACGCCCCGGTCGGCGTCCTCGGCGGCCCGGGCCAGCAGCAGCGCGGCGGCGTCGGCGGTGGCGGAGGCCCGGGCGAGCGCGGACCCGGCCGCCGCCGAGGGCTTGCGGCGGGCCGCGGCGGCGCCGTACGCGTCCAGCGCGCCCCGGACCGCGCCCAGCACCGGCGCGGCGAAGGTCAGCCCGCTGACGTCGCGCAGCGCGACGGCGAGCGGCGCGGGCGCCCCGTCGGCCGACCGGCCGGCCAGCAGCTCGCCGGTGGTGAAGGTGTGTCCGACGGGGACGTGCACCGGGTCCAGCACCAGGGTGTGGCTGCCGGTCCCGCGCATGCCGACGGTGCGCCAGGTCTCCTCGACCCGGTAGGCGGAGCGGGGGACCAGCAGGAACCGCGCCTCCCGCTCGTCCGGCCCGCCGCCGGGCACCGGAACGAGGCAGGCGAGCAGCGCGGCGTCCGAGGAGTCGATGCCGCTGACGTAGGACCAGCGGCCTTCGAGCCGCCAGCCGCCGTCCTCGGCGACGGCGGTACCGGCGGGCACCAGCGCCCCCGCCACCAGCGCGTCCGGGCCGTCCGCCCAGAGGGTGCGGCGGCCCTCCTCGGGCAGGAACCCGGCCATCCGGCCGAGGGTCGCGGCGATCGACGCGCACCAGGCGGCGGACGGGTCGTGCCGGGCGAGTTCGGCGACGGCGTCGAGACAGGTGCCGAAGCCGCCTTCGTCGCCGCCCCACGCGGCGGGGACGAAGTGCCGGGCGAACCCGGCCTCCCGGACGGCCTCGGCGACCTCGGGGACGAGCCGGTACTCGCGCTCGGCCCGCTGCGCGTGCGCCGAGGCCAGCCGGCACACCTCGGTCAGGTCGGAATGCTCCTTCACGGCGGCACTTCCCTCCGGGGGACGGTGGTGAACGGTGGAGGAGCGCAGTCTTCCGCCGCCCGGTGGAGACCCACTGGACCTCCGGTCGCGTCCGCCCGCCCCGGAGAACGGTCCGGCGGGCCGGTCCGGGACGCGCCGGTGCGGCGGACCGGGAGCTCCCACCGTCGGCCCGGCGGCGCGGTGCCCGGCACGGCTGCCGGTGGAGGGGCCGGCCGTCCCGCCCCCTCCACCGGCAGCCGTGCCCGTGGGCCGCCGTCAGGCCTGGGCGGCCCCGGCGTCGGCGGGCTCCTGGGGGGTCTGCTGCTGCGGGGGGCGGGCCGCCATGAACACCAGCCGGCCGCCGGGGAGGATCATCGCGGCCGGGGCGGCCAGCAGGTAGAGGCCGACGACGACCAGCAGGCCGGTCGTGGCGGAGCGGATCGGCGGGTGGCCGCCGTCCAGCAGGCCGAAGTAGACGGTGCCGAGCAGCGCCACGCCGGAGGCGGTGCCGATCTGGATGGCCGTGTTGACCAGCCCGGCCGCGGCGCCCACGTGGTGGCCCGGGGTCTTCGCCAGGACGGTGGCGATCAGCACGCCCGAGGCCATCGACATGCCGACGCCGCCGACGAGCAGACCCGGGATCAGCTGCCAGGAGTGCAGCCCGGTGCCGTAGCGGGCGACCGTGAGGGTGGTGAGGCCCATGCCCAGGGCGAGCACCAGGCAGCCGACCACCGCCAGCGGCCGGCCGAGCTGGCGCAGCTTGGTGGCGAACGGCGAGAAGAGGCCGACGCCGACGGCGGCGGGCACCATGGTGAGCGCGGTGTGCAGCGGGGAGAAGCCGACGGTGCTCTGCAGGTGGACGGTCAGGATCACCGGGTACGCGGCGCCGGCGAAGAACAGCACGGCGACCGAGAGCCCGCCGAGGGCGGCCCGCTGGCGCAGCAGCGCCGGGTCGAGCAGCGCGGTGTGGCCGCGGGCGACGACCGTGCGCTCGTAGCGGCCGAAGACCCAGAGCAGGACCGGGCAGGCGGCCATGACGGCGAAGGTCCACCACGGCCAGTCCAGGGTGCGGCCCTCGACCAGCGGGTAGAGCAGGGCGAGCACGGCGGCGGTGGCGAGGACGAGGCCGCGCACGTCGGTGGTGGAGGCGTACTCGGAGCGGGAGTCGCGGCAGAGCAGCACGGTGCCGATCAGCGCGGCGATGCCGACCGGCACGTTGACGAAGAAGATCGGCCGCCAGCTGAGGCCGAACAGGTCGGCGTCGAGCAGCAGGCCGCCGAGCAGCGGGGCGCCGACGCCGCCGATCGAGAAGGTCAGGCCGTAGACGGTGGCGGCGCGCTGCTGCTCGACGGGCGGGAACTCCACCCGGAGCATGGCGAGCACCTGCGGCACCATCAGGGCGGCGCAGGCGCCCTGGAGGATCCGGACGGCGACCAGCATCTCCGGGTTGACCGAGAGGCCGGTGACCAGCGAGGTGAGGGTGAAGGCGATCAGTCCGGCCTGGAACACCTTGAGCCGGCCGTAGCGGTCGCCGAGCCGGGAGGCGGTGATCATGCCGGAGGCGAAGGCCAGGGTGTAGCCCGCCATGGCCCATTCGAGCTGGGTCGAGGAGGCGTGCAACTCGCGGCGGAGCGTGGGTAAGGCGACCTGGAGGACCGTTCCGTCGATCAGATCCATCACGGTGGCCGCCATGGTGACCACCAGGGCGGCCCAGCGGCGGGGGTTGTACTGCTCGGATGCGGGCCGGGGCACGGGCATGGGACGCCCCTTCCGGTACTCTGGGGGAGCGGACAGAGACTTTGCTTTGAAAGCAAAGTTATGAGGAGGGGTGGAGGGATGTCAACGGAACACGCGTCCGACGCCGGGCCCGGGCACGGCCTGAGCACCGACGAGGCGATCTGCGCGATGCTGCTCCTCATGCCGAGGGTGGCGGCGCGGCTCAAGCGCACGCCGGTGCCCGAGCGGCTGCGCTCGGCGAACCTGGCGCCCCGTCACCTGTCGATGCTGTCCTACCTGCTGTTCGACGGGCCGATGCCGGTCAACCAGCTGGCGGCGCGGCTGGAGGTGGCCCCGACCACGGTGAGCCTGATGGTCAGCGACCTCAGCCGGCAGGGCGTGGTCGAGCGTCAGGAGGATCCGGCGGACCGCCGGCGCACCATCGTCACCATCACCGAGGAACCGGAGACCAGGGCGGCCATCGAGGGCTGGCTGGCCAACGGCGCGGCCGCCTGGCGTAGCGCCTTCGCGCCGCTCGCGCCCGAGGAACGCGCCCTGTTCGTCCGCACCATCGAGGCCTACGAGAACGGCGCCTCCCGCCCCCGCGACTGACCCGTGTCCACCGCCCGGCCGAGCCGCGCTGGAGCGGTCTTCGAGCCGCCCGCGCTTCGCTGGTCGGCGGGCGGCACCGCGCCGCCCGTACGGACCCGCGGGAGGCGGCATGCCGACGAGAGTGCTGGTCACCGGAGCCACCGGGGCGGTCGGGAGCCATCTGGCCCGCCGACTGCTCAAGGACGGCGCGGAGGTGCGGGCGCTGGTCCGCGACCCGGCCCGGGCCGCCGCCCTGCTGCCCGCCGGGATCCACCTCGCCCCGGGCGACCTGACCGACCCGGCGGCCGTGCGCGCCGCGTTCGACGGCGTCGATCGGGCCTTCGTCCTGCTGGCCGAGGACGCCGGCGCCGCCGTCGCCGAGGCGCTGCACGGGGCGGCCGGCCGCGGCCCGGAGCACCTGGTGCTGCTCTCCGCCGCCGCGCCCGCCGCGCCCGCCGACCCGGCCGGGGACAACCCGCTGTTCCGCAAGCACCGGCAGGGCGAGGCCGTCCTGAAGGCCGCCGGCCGGCCGGTCACGGTGCTGCGGCCGGGACCGTTCGCCTCGCTCGCCCGGCAGTGGATCCCCGCCGTGCGCGGGGCGGGCGTGATCGGCGCCGTCCACCCGGACCTCGCCCTGCCGGTGATCGATCCCCGGGACATCGCCGACGTGGCCGCCGCCGTCCTGCTCGGCGCCGACGCCGGACCGGGGCCGCTGGTGCTCTCCGGGCCGCAGGCGCTGGACACCCCGGAACGGGTGCGGATCCTCGCCGAGGTGACCGGCCGTCCGCTGACCGTCCGCCGGCTGAGCGCCGAGGCCTGGGTGCGGCTGGTCGGCGAGCGGCTGCCGGAGGCCTACGCCCGGGCGCTGCTCGGCGTCGAGGAGTACCTGCGCCGGGTGCCGCCGCCGCTGGTCGCCACCGTCGAGGAGATCACCGGCCGGCCGGCCCGGACGTTCCGGGGCTGGGTCGAGGACCACGCGGCGGAGTTCCTCCAGACCGGCTCCAGGGCGGGTTGAGCCCGCCCGGCGAGGGTGGCCGGGACCGTCCGCGAGGCCGTTCCGACCGAGGAGGAAGCCGGTGCCGAGCACCACGACCACCCCCACCCCCACCCCCACCCCCGCCGCCCCCGTGGCCAACCCGGCCCTGTCCGGGCTCTACGCGGAGGTGCAGCTGTTCTACGCCCGCCAGATGCAGCACCTGGACGCCGTGCGCGCCGAGCCGTTCGCGGCGACCTTCGCGGCGGACGGCGTGTTCGACCACTCGCCGGACGCGCCGGCCGTCCGCGGCCGGGAGGCGATCGCCGCCGAGGTCCGCTCCTACAATGAGCGGCGGTTCGCCCAGGACCCGGTGCAGCGCCGGCACTGGTTCAACATGCTCGACGTGCGCGAGCAGCCCGACGGCAGCGTGCACACCGAGTTCTACGCCCTGGTGCTGACCACCCGGCCCGGGCAGTTCCAGCCGGTCGTCGCACCGGCCTGCGTCGTGCGCGACGTCCTGGTCCGGGAGGACGGCGAACTGCGCACCCTGGAGCGCCGGGTGACCCAGGACCACGCGTCCTTCTGAGCAGGCGGCCACCCCGGACGGGGGGGGGGCCCGGCCACCGCGGCCGGGCCCCCTCCCCGTCGTGGGCCGCCGGGCGGCGTCACGGCGTCCGGGCCCGCGCCGCCGCCGCGATCACCGCGTTCTGCCCCCGGTCGCGCCGGGCGGCCAGCTCCTCGTACGGCACCGCCCCGAACGAGGCGTCGGCCTGGGCGAGGAGGGTGTCGATCGTCTCCCGGTCCACCGGCGGCGAGCCCAGCAGCGCCCAGCTGCGTTCGAGGCCGCTGCCCAGGTGCTCCAGCCAGTGCCGCAGCCCGCCCGGCCCGCCGCCCAGGTGGAAGGCGTGGAAGGGGCCCACCACCGCCCACCGGGAGCCGATCGAGGCGGTCACCACCTCGTCCAGCTCGTCCACCGTGACCACGCCCTCGCGCACCAGGTGGATGCTCTCCCGCAGCAGCGCCGACTGCAGCCGGTTCGCGACGAAGCCGGGCACCGCGCGGCGCAGCACCACCGGCGTCTTGCCCAGCCACCGGTAGAAGTCCACCGCCGCCTCGACGGTCTCCGGCGCGGCGTCCCGGCCGGCCACCACCTCGACCAGCGGCACGATGTGCGGCGGGTTGAACGGATGGCCGACCACCACCCGGCCGGGGGTGTCGAGCCCGGCCCCCAGGTCGTCCGGCAGCAGGGTCGAGGTGGAGGAGAGCAGCAGGGCCTCCGGCGCGGCCGCGGCCGCCTCGGCGAACAGCCGCTGCTTGAGCGGCAGGTCCTCCAGGGCGTTCTCCTGCACCACGTCGACTCCCGCGACCGCGCTCGCCAGGTCGGGGGCGAACACCAGCCGGGCCGCCAGCTCGGCCGGATCGGCCGGCCCGTCGGGCAGCGAGGCCGCGTACAGCGGCAGCGCCGCCGTCACGTGCTCCCGGGCGTCGGCGCGGGTGCTGCTGATCCGCACCTCCAGCCCCCGGGCGGCGAACAGGGCGATCCAACCGAGCGCGATGGTGCCGGTGCCGATCACGGCCGCGCTGCGGTAGGTCCTCGGACGGGTGGTCACCGCGACACCTCCAGGGCGAATTCGGGCAGTTCGGGAAGGTCGGCCCGGAGCGGGCCGGGCGAGCCGCCGAGGACCAGCTGGTGCAGCCGCTGCACCCGGCGGGAGGGCTCCACCCCCAGCTCGCCGACCAGCGCGCCGCGCAGCCGCTGGTACGTCTCCAGGGCGCGCCAGGTGTGGCCGGAGCGGTAGTAGGCGATCATCAACTGGGCGGAGAAGTTCTCGTGCAGAGGATGCCGGGCCGTCAGCATCCGCAGTTCGCCGAGGATTTCGGCGTGCCGGCCGAGTTGCAGGTCCGCCTCCACCCGCAGCTCGACGGTCCGGGTGCGGGCCTCGTCCATGCCCAGCACCTCGGTCTCCAGCACCGGTCCCACCGGGACGTCGGCCAGCGCCGGTCCGCGCCACAGCCGCAGCGCGCGGCCGAGGGCGTCGGAGGCCCGGCGGGCGTCCCCGGCGTCCAGGGCCGCGCTGCCCTCGGCGGTCAGCCGCTGGAAGGTCCGCAGGTCGGAGTCGTGCACCGCGCCGGTCAGCTGGTAGCCGCCGAGCCGGGTGGCCAGCACCTCCTTGGCCGTCTGCGGGGCGCCGGCCGGCAGCGCGGCCGCGATCCGGCGGCGCAGTTGCAGGACGTAGGTCTGCAGCGTCGTCTGGGCGCTGCGCGGTATCCGCGCCCCCCACGCCTCCTCCATCAGCGTGGGTACCTGGACTATTCGGCCCGCCCGCAGTGCGAGCAGTGCGAGCAATTGTCGCGGTTTTCCGGCACTCGGAACGATGAAGTTTCCGTCGATTCGTATTTCCAGCGGCCCCAGAACACTGATGTCCATACGTGTGCCTCCATGGAAATGTCTGTTTCCTGGAGTATTGCATGAGGAGTTCCGGAGGGCCTAGTGATGATCTCACGCGCGGACCGTGAATTTCTCATGCCCGGGCCGTCCGCGGCCGTCAGATCATGCCCGCCTCCCGGGCGATGCGGACGGCGTCGATCCGGTTCCTGGCGTCGAGCTTCTGCACGACCGCCGTCAGGTAGTTGCGCACCGTCCCCACCGACAGGTGCAGCTGCTGGGCGATCTGCCGCACGTCGTCGCCCTCGGCGGCCAGCCGCAGCACCTCGACCTCGCGCGGGGTGAGCAGGCCGTCCGTCGGCAGCGAGAAGCTCAGCGCGAGCTGCGGGTCGACCACCCGCTCACCGGCCATCACCCGGCGCACCGCGGACACCAGTTCGCTCGGCGGGGCGTCCTTCAGCAGCACCCCGGCGATCGGCAGCGACAGCGCCCGCCGCAGCACGGTGGGGTGGCTCAGGCTGGTGAGCAGCAGGACCCGGCAGCCGGGCACCCGGGCCCAGAGCCGCTCGGCGGCGTCCAGGCCGTCCAGGCCCGGCAGGTTGATGTCCAGGACCGCCAGGTCGGGTCGGGACTCCAGGGCCGCCGGCACCACCTCCTCGCCGCTGCCGACCTCCGCGACCACCGTGACGTCCGACTCCAGTTCGAGCAGCGCCACCAGTGCGCCGCGCACCATCCGTACATCTTCGGCGATGAGCAGTCGTATCACCGAGTCCCCCTTCCCCGTTCGCGTCCGCCCGTCCGCCGGACCCCGCGTCCTTGAATTGTACGGCTGCCCAGCGAGGCTCAAGGGCTTTTCCAGCGCCGATTGTGAGGATCGCCTCGCCCGGTAGTGGACGGCGAAATGGAGAAGCGAAGTGGTGTACGCGCGGAAACGGCCAATACGCGTCGCCGGCACCGGACACAGCGAAATACTCGGAGTCGGCGGTTACCGGCCCCGCCGACGCGTCGACAATGCGGAGCTGTGCCGGAGCATCGACTCCACCCCGGAGTGGATCGAGACCCGCAGCGGGATCCGCCGGCGCGGCTTCGCCGGGCCCGACGAGACCCTGCCGATGATGGCCGCCGAGGCCGCCGGGCGGGCCCTGGATCGGGCCGGGGCGCGCGCCGCCGACGTCGACCTCGTCGTGGTGGCCAGCATGTCCCACCTGGTCCAGACGCCGGCGCTGGCCGCCGTGGTGGCGCACCGGCTGGGCGCCGACCGCGCCGCCGCCTTCGACCTGTCGGCCGCCTGCGCGGGCTTCTGCCACGCCCTCGCGGTCGCCTCCGACACCGTCCGCACCGGGGGAGCCCGCCGGGCGCTGGTGATCGGGGCCGAGCGGATGACCGACATCGTCGAGCCGACCGACCGCACCAGCGCCCTGCTCTTCGCGGACGGCGCCGGTGCCGTGCTGGTCGGCCCCGCCGACCGGCCCGGGATCGGTCCGGTGGTCCGCCGTTCCGACGGCGCCTACGCCGAGGCCCTGCGCATGACGGCGCCGTGGGCCGGCGAGGAGCGGCCCTGGATGCGGATGGACGGCCGCCGGGTGTTCCGCTGGGCGATGGAGGAGGTGGCCCCCGCCGCGCTGGCGGCCCTGGAGGCCGCCGGCCAGTCCGTGGCGGACCTCGGCGCCTTCGTCCCGCACCAGGCCAACCTCCGGATGACCGAGCTGATGGTGGAGCGCCTCGGCCTGACACCCGCCACCGCCGTCGCCCGCGACGTCGTCGAGACCGGCAACACCTCCGCCGCCTCGATCCCGCTCGCCCTGGAGACCCTGCTCACCGGGGGCGCGGCGGCGAGCGGGGACACCGCGCTGCTGGTCGGCTTCGGCGCCGGCCTCAACTACGCGGCCCAGACGGTGGTGCTGCCGTGAACGGGCGCGCGGTGACCCGCGACGACCTGCGCTCGGCGATGGCCCGCACCGCCGCGGGCGTGGTGGTGGTGACCGCCCGGGGGAGCGACGGCACCCCGCAGGGACTCACCGCGACCTCGTTCTGCTCGGTGTCGCTGGAACCGGCCCTGGTGCTGGTCTGCGTGGCCGAGACGGCCGGGGCCTACAAGGCGCTCGCCGGCTGCGAGGAGTTCGCGGTGAGCGTGCTGCGCCGCGAGCAGTCCGCCGTGGCCACCCGGTTCGCCACCGGCGGGGCCGAGAAGTTCCACCCGGCGGACACCGAGCTGACGCCCCGGGACCTGCCCGCCGTCGCGGGCGCCCTCTGCCAGCTCGACTGCGTGGTCGACGCCCGCCACCCGGCGGGCGACCACCTGATCCTGGTCGGCGAGGTCACCGCCGTCCGGCTCGCGGACGGCGGTGACCCGCTGGTCTACGCCGGCCGGTCGTACCGGGCCCTCAGCTCCTGAAGCGGCGTCACCGTCGGACCGGTGGACGACTGGAGGGCGTCGATGCCCTGGACCGCGGCGCCCATGGCCTGGACGGTGGTCAGGCAGGGCACGGCGCGGGCGACGGCGGCGGTGCGGATCAGGTAGCCGTCCCCGCTCCGCCCCGCCGGGCCGGCCGCACTCCGGCCGGTGATGACGACCAGGTCGACCTCACCGTCGTGGATCAGCCGGTCGACGGTCCGCTCGCCGTTCGGGCCCTCGCCCTCGCTGGGCCGGCGCACCACGGTGACCGGCGCGCCGGCCCGCCGCAGCACCTCGGCGGTGCCGGCGGTGGCCAGCAGCTCGAACCCGAGCCCGGCGAGCGCGAGCGCGGGCAGGACGGCGTCCCGCTTGTCGCGGTCGGCCACGGACAGCAGGGCCCGGCCCTTGGCGGGCAGCGGCAGCTGGGCCGCCGCCTGGGTCTTGGCGTAGGCGGTGCCGAAGACGCGGTCCAGGCCCATGACCTCGCCGGTGGAGCGCATCTCCGGGCCCAGGACGGTGTCCACACCGCGGCCGTGGACGTCGCGGAAGCGGCTCCACGGCATCACGGCCTCCTTCACCGCGATCGGCGCGTCCGCCGGCAGTGTGCCGCCGTCGCCCTCGGCCGGCAGCAGACCCTCCGCCCGCAGCTCCGCGATCGTCGCCCCCAGTGACACCCGCGCCGCCGCCTTCGCCAACGGCACCGCGGTCGCCTTGGAGGTGAACGGCACCGTCCGCGACGCCCGCGGGTTCGCCTCCAGGACGTACAGGATGTCGCCGGAGAGGGCGAACTGGATGTTGATCAGACCGCGCACGCCGACGCCGCGGGCGATCGCCTCCGTCGAGGCCCGCAACCGCTTGATGTCGTACCCGCCCAACGTGATCGGCGGCAGCGCACACGCCGAGTCCCCGGAATGGATACCCGCCTCCTCGATGTGCTCCATCACACCACCGAGATACAGCTCCGTACCGTCGAACAGCGCGTCGACGTCGATCTCCACCGCATCGTCGAGGAAGCGGTCGATCAGCACCGGATGCTCGGAGATCAGGCCGGCGTGGCGCTCCAGATAGGACGCCAGCGACGCCTCGTCGTACACGATCTCCATACCGCGGCCGCCCAGCACGTACGACGGGCGGGCCAGCACGGGGTAGCCGATCTCGTCCGCGATCGCCTTCGCCTCCTCGAACGAGAACGCCGTGCCGTGCTTCGGCGCCGGCAGGCCCGCATCACGCAGCACCCGGCCGAACGCGCCGCGCTCCTCCGCCAGATCGATCGCCTCCGGCTGAGTGCCCACGATCGGCACCCCGTTGTCCTTCAGCGCCTGCGCCAGCCCCAGCGGCGTCTGCCCGCCCAACTGCACGATCACCCCCGCCAGCGGCCCGGCCTGCCGCTCGGCGTGCACGATCTCCAGCACGTCCTCCAACGTCAACGGCTCGAAGTACAGCCGGTCGGAGGTGTCGTAGTCCGTCGAGACCGTCTCCGGATTGCAGTTGACCATCACCGTCTCGTACCCGGCATCGGCCAACGCGAACGAGGCGTGCACACACGAGTAGTCGAACTCGATACCCTGCCCGATCCGGTTCGGACCCGACCCCAGGATGATCACCGCCGGCTTGCTGCGCGGCGCCACCTCACTCTCCTCGTCGTACGACGAGTAGAAGTACGGCGTACGCGCCGCGAACTCCGCCGCACACGTGTCCACGGTCTTGAACACCGGCCGGATCCCCAGCGCGTGCCGCACCTCCCGCACCACATCCGCCCTCAGCCCCCGGATCTCCCCGACCTGCAGGTCCGAGAAACCGTGCCGCTTGGCGTGCCGCAGCAGCTCCGGGGTCAGCTTGTCCGCCTCCGCGAGCTCGCCCGCGATCTCGTCCAGCAGGAACAGCTGGTCGACGAACCACGGATCGATCTTCGTCGCCTCGAACACCTCCTCCGGGGTGGCGCCGGCGCGGATGGCCTGCATGACGGTGTTGATCCGCCCGTCCGTCGGCACCCCGGCCCTGGCCAGCAGCTCCGCCTTGTCACCCACCGCACCGGCCCACGAGAACTGCGAGCCCTTCTTCTCCAGCGAGCGCAGCGCCTTCTGCAGCGCCTCGGGGAAGTTGCGGCCCAGCGCCATCGCCTCACCGACCGACTTCATGGTGGTGGTCAGCGTGGCGTCCGCGGACGGGAACTTCTCGAACGCGAACCGCGGGACCTTCACCACGACGTAGTCGAGGGTCGGCTCGAAGGAGGCCGGGGTCTCCTCGGTGATGTCGTTGGGGATCTCGTCCAGGGTGTAGCCGACGGCCAGCTTCGCCGCGATCTTCGCGATCGGGAAGCCGGTGGCCTTGGACGCCAGCGCCGAGGAGCGGGACACCCGCGGGTTCATCTCGATGACGATGACCCGGCCGTCCTCGGGGTTCACCGCGAACTGGATGTTGCAGCCGCCGGTGTCGACGCCGACCTCGCGGATCACGGCGATGCCGATGTCGCGCAGGATCTGGTACTCGCGGTCGGTGAGCGTCATCGCCGGCGCGACGGTGATCGAGTCACCGGTGTGCACGCCCATCGGGTCGAAGTTCTCGATGGAGCAGACGACCACGACGTTGTCGCTCTTGTCGCGCATCAGCTCCAGCTCGTACTCCTTCCAGCCGAGGATGGACTCCTCCAGGAGCACCTCGGTGGTCGGGGAGAGCGTCAGCCCCTGCCCCGCGATACGGCGCAGGTCCTCCTCGTTGTGCGCGAAACCGGAGCCCGCGCCGCCCATCGTGAACGAGGGCCGCACGACGACCGGGTAGCCGCCCAGGGTGTCGACCCCGGCCAGGACGTCGTCCATGGTGTGGCAGATCACCGAACGCGCGGACTCGCCGTGCCCGATCTTGGCGTTGACGGCCTCGACGACGCCCTTGAACAGCTCGCGGTCCTCGCCCTTGTTGATCGCCTCGACGTCCGCGCCGATCAGCTCGACCCCGTACTTCTCCAGCGTCCCGGCCGCGTGCAGCGAGATCGCGGTGTTCAGCGCCGTCTGCCCGCCCAGCGTCGGCAGCAGCGCGTCCGGCCGCTCCTTCGCGATGATCTTCTCCACGAACTCCGGGGTGATCGGCTCCACATACGTGGCGTCCGCGATCTCCGGATCCGTCATGATCGTCGCCGGGTTGGAGTTCACCAGCACGACCCGCAGGCCCTCGGCCTTCAGGACCCGACACGCCTGCGTGCCCGAGTAGTCGAACTCGGCGGCCTGGCCGATCACGATCGGGCCGGACCCGATCACCAGGACGGACTTGATGTCAGTGCGCTTAGGCATGCCGGCCCTCCGTCAGGACGTGATCCAGTAGCTGGTGGCCGTGCGGTCCACCGCGCGGTCGAGCGGGTCGCGGAAGCGTCGGGCGACGAGCCCGACCGGGGTGAACACCAGCAGGTAGGCGAGCAGGAGCAGGAGTTGCAGGCCGGTGCGGCGGGCGGTGCTCAGCGGGGTGATGGTGGGCGGGGTGGTGCCGGGCGGGGTGGTACTCATCGCGGTCGTCCTTCCGGGAGGGGCCCGAGCGGGCGGTCGTGGTGGTGGGCGGTCAGTCGAGCGGGATCTCGTCGCGCCAGTCGCCCTCCTCGGTCCAGGCCGGCTGGTCGGCCTTGGCGAGCAGGAAGTCGCCGATGGCGAGGGTGTCGATGTCGGTGCGCATGAAGCAGCGGTAGGCGTCCTCGGGGCTCGTCACGATCGGCTCGCCGCGCACGTTGAAGGAGGTGTTGACCAGCACGGGGCAGCCGGTCCGCTCCTTGAAGTCGCCGAGCAGCCGGTGCAGCCGGGGGTCGGCCTCCGCGGTGACGGTCTGGATCCGCGCG
The DNA here is from genome assembly GCF_042268405.1 of Kitasatospora sp. NPDC056184. Classification (NCBI taxonomy): domain Bacteria; kingdom Bacillati; phylum Actinomycetota; class Actinomycetes; order Kitasatosporales; family Streptomycetaceae; genus Kitasatospora; species Kitasatospora sp. NPDC056184. The sequence continues at coordinate 22,170 of NZ_JBHJUI010000001.1, forward strand.
GAGTGGTCGACGTGGGTCACCGCGGGGATCGTGGAGCGGGCGGTCCTGAGCCGGTCCAGGCCCCGGGCGCTGCCGTCCGACTCCAGCCGCTGCTGTTCGGCGACCTGGGCCACGATGAGCATGTAGGGGCTGGGCTGGGAGATCTTGAAGTACTCCTCGGCGTCCTCGGCCAGCACGATCGGCGCGAAGGGGCGGAAGGACTCGCGGAACTTGATCTTCTGGTTCATCACCGACTGCATCGCCGGGTTGCGCGGGTCGCCCAGGATCGAACGGCCGCCGAGGGCGCGCGGACCGAACTCCATCCGGCCCTGGAACCAGCCCACCACCTTGCCGTCGGCGAGCTGCTCGGCGACCCGCCCGGACAGCTCCTCCGGGGTCAGCCGGGTGTACGGGACGGCGTTGGCGTCGAAGTAGGCCGCGATCCGGTCGTTGTCGTAGCCCGGGCCGAGCCGGGAGGAACGCATCGCGTCGCGGCCGGTGCGGGTGTGCGGGCGGGTCGCGCGCTGGGCCAGCAGGGCGGCCCCGAGGGCACCGCCGGCGTCCCCGGCGGCCGGCTGGATCCAGACCTCGTCGAAGATCCCCTCCTCGACGATCCGGCCGTTCGCCACGCAGTTGAGCGCCACGCCGCCGGCCAGGCAGAGCCGGCGCTCGCCGGTCCGCTCGCGGGCGGTGCGGGCCAGCCGGAGCATCACCTCCTCGGTGACCTCCTGGACGGACGCGGCCAGGTCGAACTCCCGTTCGGTGAGCGGTGCCTCGGGCTGCCGGCGGGGGCCGCCGAACAGCTCCTCGAACCGCCGGCCGGTCATCACGTGGCCGTGCAGGTATTCGAACCGGTCGGTGTCGAGGTGGAACGAGCCGTCCGGCTTCAGGTCGATCAGCTCCTCCCGGATCAGCCGGGCGTACACCGGCTTCCCGTACGGGGCGAGGCCCATCAGCTTGTACTCGCCGGAGTCCACCTTGAAGCCGCAGAAGTAGGTGAAGGCCGAGTACAGCAGGCCGAGCGAGTGCGGGAAGCGCAGCTCGGCGACCGGGTCGACGCGCTGCCCGGTGCCGTGCCAGAGCGAGGTGGTGGTCCATTCGCCGACGCCGTCGACGCAGAGCACCGCGGCGGACTCGTACGGGCTCGGCAGGAAGGCCGAGGCGGCGTGCGACTGGTGGTGGCCGAAGCGCTTCAGCGGCGGCACCGCGCCCAGGCCCAGTCCGCGCAGCTCCTCGCGCACGGTGTCCAGGGTGCGCGCCTTCCAGCCGAGCCAGGCCGGCATCACCTCCCGGAAGGAGCTCCAGGTGTGCGGCGCGGTCGCCGCGTAGGTGGCGAGCACCCGGCGGAACTTGCGCGCCGGGTCCTCGTAGTAGGCGATCGCGTCGACGTCGCCCAGCGTCAGCCCGGCCTCGTCGAGGCAGTACCGCACGGCCTGCGCGGGGAAGGCGGAGTCGTGCCGCCGGCGGCTGAACCGCTCCTCCTGGGCGGCCGCCGCGATGCCGTCCGCGCCGACCAGCGCGGCGGCGCTGTCGTGGTAGTAGGCCGAGATGCCAAGCACTGTGGTGGCCACCGGTCAGCTCCTCAATTCGGGTTCTTCAACGTGACGTTCAGTGCGGCGTACAGGTCGGCCACGGTGCCCTCGGGCGGGTTCAGGGACCGGTAGCCGGCCCGGACGCGCTCCCAGACGGCGGCCTCCTGCTGGGGGCCGACCATCCCGGGCAGGTCGGCCAGGTAGCTGTCGATCGCGTCCGCCGCCCAGGCGGAGTGGCCGGTGGCGACGTTGTCGATGGTGTTGTGCAGGTCGACGAACTGGGTGCTGAAGCCGTGGTGCTTCAGGCCCGCCCGGGCGCTGCGGTAGCTGCCGCCCACGCCGGAGAGCTCCATGGCGAGGTTGAGGCCGAGGATCTCGGGCTGGAAGCGCTGCGGGAACCGGGAGATGCTCAGCCAGTAGACCGGCAGCGCGAAGGACTCCTCGCGGAAGCCGGGCCACTCGGCGAACGCGGCGGACCCGGTGGGCGGAAGGTCGAAGCCCATCGTGGCGATCAGGTCCCGGTAGATCTTCGGGTGGTTCAACTCCCACTCGCCGTTGCCGAGTTCGTCCCAGTAAGTGCGGAAGAGGAACTGGCCGCAGGGCGACGAGGCCAGCCGGTAGTCGGTGAACCCCTGCAGCCAGCCGCCGTCGATCATGATCAGCGGGGCCAGCTGCAGCGTGGAGTCGACGAGGTCGGCCCGGTCGGGCAGCGGCACGTTCCGCTCGGCGAACTCGCTGCCGTGCCGGTCGTGCGCCTGGTCCAGCCACTCCCGCAGGCCGTTGGCGCCCTGCCAGACGGCGGGCAGCTGCTGCGGGGCGCGGTCCAGGCCGTAGCGCGAACGGGCCAGCCAGCGCCGGGCGTAGTCGTACGCGTAGCGGCGCAGCCCCGGGGTGTCGGTGCGGGAGAGCAGCGCGCGGTAGGCGGCCCGGACGCCGATCCGGGGGAGCGGGGCCGCGTCGGGCGCGGCGGGGAGCGGGACCGGGCGCTCCTGGTGCAGGTACCACGAGCGCTGGGCCCGGTGGAGCGCCCGACGGTCGTCCGGCGTCCGCTCGCCGCCGTCGGCCGCGACGGCGCCGTCGGCGGGCAGCGCGGCGATCCAGCGGCGCAGGACGGCGATCTCGGCCGGGGTGAAGATCCGGAACATCGGGCCCTTGGGGCCGATCAGGCCGCGCAGCAGCGGGCTGGCGTCGGGGCGGCCCGGGCGGACCAGCGGGCTGGCCGCCAGGGCGTCGAGGAACGGGCCGGGCCCGGCGCCGGGGTCCGCGAACCAGGCGCCGAGCGGGCGGCCCGCCAGCTTGTACCGGGCGTGGTAGACGGCGGCCTGGCGGGCCCGGGTGCAGATCAGCCGCCACACCTCGTAGTCGGGGTGCCGGGAGAGCCCGGTCTCCTCGGCCAGCGCCTCGCACCAGCGGCGCAGTTCGCCGAGCGCCCAGTGGAAGCCGCGGCGCAGCCGCTCCGCGCCGGCCGGGCCGTTCTCCGCCAGGTACTGGCGGGCGGCGGCGGTGGACAGCTCCAGCGCGGTGGCCGCCGGCTCGCCGCGTGCGGAGCCGAGGTCCAGGGCCAGGGCCTCGTCCCGGTCCAGCACCTCCGGCCCGAGCGCGGCCAGCGGGGGCAGCAGGCCGACCGAGCGCAGGCAGAGGTCGGCGCCGAGCAGTTCGGGCAGGAACGCGCCGGGCAGCCGGCTGAGCGCGAGCAGCATCGCGGGCAGCCGGAAGCTGAAGCTCTCGACCCGCTCGTTGGCGGCCAGCCGGATCCGGGCGAGCGGTTCCTCGACGCGGTGGCGGTGCAGCAGACGGCTGTAGTCGGAGCCGCGGTCCGCCTCGGCGTAGCCGACGCCGACGTCGGCGGCGTACAGGGTGAGCACCCGCAGGGCGAGCGGGGTCTCGGCGTTGCCGGAGCCGGAGAGCCACTGGAGCCAGGCGCCGGCGGACAGGGCCAGCGGTGCGCAGTTCAGCAGCACGCACCGGACGGCCGGGCCGTTGTCGGGCCCGGCCAGGGCCCGGGCGAAGGGCTCGCGCGCCGCGGCCGCCCAGGCGCGGGTGGCCGCGGTCAGCTCCTCGGGGTCCGCCGCCCGACCGGGGACGGCGTCCCCGGTGCGGCCGGCGGCGGCCAGGGCCGCCCGGACCGGTTCCAGGTCCGCGGGCCGCAGCGGCAGGTCCCCCTCGGGGTCGAGCGCGCGCAGGTACAGGATGCGGTGGTCGGGCTCGGGCTGGGCGGCTGCGTTGGTCATGGCGTACCGCGCCCCTCCGTTCTCGGCGTCGGTCGGGTCAGAACATCGGGTAGATGGAGTTGTCGTTGCGGCGCTTGCGGCGGCGCCGGCGGAACAGCGCGACGATCTTCCGGAACACGGTTCGGCTCCCTGCTGGTGCGGTGTCGGCGGACGGGACGGTGGTGCGGGGCGCGGCCCGGGCTCAGAGGTCGAGCGCGGCGCGCAGCAGCTCCGCGGTCACCTGGTGGCCGCGGTCGGTGAGGTGGGCCTGGTCGACGAAGAGCCACTCCTCGGCGGCGGGCGAGGCCGCGACGGCCGCGTTGGCGTCCAGGAACGCGACGCCCAGCTCCTTGCAGACGGCCTCCAGCCGCTCGGCGTAGACCTCGTGCACGGCCGGGTCGAGGACGGGGGCGAAGAGGTTCCACATGCCCGCGCGCTCGGCGCCGGCCTCCTCGATGAGGGCGCGCTCCTCGGCGGTGAAGGACTTGCGGGTCCAGGCGGCGGTGGGCTGCAGCACGTAGTGCAGCCGCGCCCCGAGCGGGGCCACCAGGTCGGCGAGGGTGCGCAGGTCGCGGGCGGCGTGCCGGACGGCGGTCTCGACGCGCTCCGCGGGGTCGGGAGCGGCGCGGCCCGCGGTGTCCGGGCCCTCCTCCGGCCGGCCCAGCCGCTTGGCGACCCGGCCGAGCCGGCCCCGGGCCCAGCCCGGCTGGCCCATCCGCTGCCCGAGGTCGGGCGCGCCGAGCTGGCCGAAGAACTCGCCGGAGAAGAAGAACTGCGGGTAGTCGCCGTCGGCCTGCGGCAGCCCGGCCACCACGAGGTTGTTGAGCCCCGAGAAGACCACCACGTCGCGCACCGCGGGCAGCCGGTGCCGGTGCAGCTGGAAGAGCGCGGCCTCCTGGGTGGAGTTGAAGGCCGGCGCCGCCAGGTTGAGCCAGGGCCGGGCCTCCGGGCCGCGGGCGAGCAGCGAGGGGATCGTCCAGGCGTCCCCGCTCGCCCCGAAGCCGAACGCGGGGGAGGCGCCCAGCACGACCCCCACGGGCTCCTCGGGCACCGTCCCGAGCAGCGAGACCGGCCCGGCGGTGCCGTGCGAGATCCGGAACCCTCCGGCGTCGGTGTTCACCACCGGGGAGCGGTAGCCGGGCCGGTTGAAGAACATCACGTACGGCAGCCAGCGCACCTCGCCGGTCGCGAACTCCTCGTACTGCTTGATCTGCGGCGTCAGCCGGTGCTGCGCTTCCACTGCGGCGCCTCCGATGTCCCCGGTGGGTCTCTTCGACCACCGAGTCTTCGAGGTGTGCCTAGATTGCGGCTCGAACCGTGTCGGAGCGGGCCGGCGGGCGGCGCGCGGTCCGGGCCCGGGCGGGGGGAGCCGCCCGGGCCCGGCTCAGGCGGCCGCCCTGCAGGGGTTCTCGGCGGGACTGCGCGGCCCCTGGTCCGACCCGGGGCGCATCGGACACTCGACGTGCAGCCAGTACCACTCGCCGCGGACCGTCGCGGTGACGGTGCCTCCGCTCAGCGCGAGCCGCGCGGCCAGGTTGCGCAGCCCGATGCCGCGCCGCTCCGGGGCGTCCGGGGGCGGTGTCCGGGCGCCGTTGTTGGCCACCCACAGGTGGACCCGGCCGGCCCGCTCGCCGAAGATGACGGTGCACCGGGTGGCCTTGCTGTGGCGCAGCAGGTTGGTGACCGCCTCGCGCAGCACGATGGACAGGCTGGTGCCCACCTGCTCGTCGAGCGTCTGCGGCGGGTGCCCCTCGATCTCGACGTGGAGCCCGGCGGTCTCCAGCGTCCCGCGCACCACCTGGAGTTCGCGTTCCAGCGACATCGCCTGCGGCCCGGTGGCCACCGCCCGGACGTCGGCCAGCGCCTGGCGGGCGAGGGCGAGGGTGTCCCGCAGTTCGGCGTGGGCCCGGCCGTCGTCGGTGCCGACCAGGCGCTGGATCACCTCGATCTTCAGCGTGATGGCCGAGAGGCTGTAGCCCAGCAGGTCGTGCAGGTCCCGGGTGAACCGGAGCCGTTCGCTGGAGACGGCGATCTGGGTCGCCCGCCGCCGGGCCTCGTGCTGGCGGTGCACCAGGTCGCACAGGGCGCTCAGGCCGTAGGTGAGCACGCCGACGGCCAGCGAGGAGAGCTCCAGGTACAGCGGCGCGAGCCCCTGGTGCTGGTGCGGGGAGAGCGCCAGCACCGTCACGTTCACGAGCGCGTACAGCGCCCAGGCGAGCGGTGCGCCGCGCAGCGCGATCAGGATCGCGCCACCGAGGAAGCCGCTCAGGTTGCCGGAGAGGACCCCGGTGAGGGGCAGGGTCAGGAAGGTCAGCACGGCCTGGAAGCCGAGCAGCCAGGCGGTGTTCCGGCGCGGCGCGCGCCGCGCCCTGGGATGGCAGTTGTACAGCTGGATGGCGAAACAGCAGAGCACGATCAGCAGGGCGGCTGTCAGCCCCGCCCGGTCGTGGGTGCGTGTCGCGAGGTTGACGGCTCCGATGACGGTGAGCCCGACGGTGACCGCCGCGACGAGCGCGTAGGCGAACCGCGGTGGCATGGTTTCTCCATGGGCGTCCTCGGCGACCGGTGCGGAGACGGAACGGTGGGGGTCTGTGGGGATTCTCATGTCCTCGCCCTTGATCGGTGTACGGGCAGTTCATGCACGGACCACCTGACTGTCATGCACAGGGCCGACAAGTTGGCCGAAACGCTGGGGGTACGGGGCTCCGCCGCCGGGTACCGGGACCGCCCGCGGACGCCGTGACGGGCCGGCGGGCCGGGGGCCATACTGGGCGCCGGACGCGGGGAGGAGCGGGGCGTGGAGCGGACCTTGCGCGGGGTGGTGGCACTCGCCGAGGCGGTCGTGGAGGTCGGCGTCGCCCCGGTGGGACTGGACGTGCCGGTGACGGGGCTGGACGTGTTCGACCGGGCCGAGCCCGGGGCCGATCCGGGCGCCCTGGTGGTGGCCGTCGGGGTCGACCCGCGCTCGGAGCGGGCCGTGGCGCTGGTCCGGGCGGCGGGGCGGGACCGGGCGGCGGCGGTGGTGTTCCGCGAGGAGGGCGCCGGGCCGCCGAACCGGGCGCTGCGGGAGGCCGCGGGAGAGGCCGGCGCCGCGGTGCTGTTCCGCCGGACCTGGGCCGACTGGGCGCAGCTGATCGGCACCCTGCGGGCCGGGCTGGCGGTGGCCGAGGAGGCCGGGGCGGCCAATGTGCCGCTCGGCGACCTGGACGCGCTGGCCGAGGCGCTCGCCGCGCTGGTGGGCGGCGCGGTGACGATCGAGAGCCCGGACTCCCGGGTGCTCGCCTACTCCTCCAACAACCGCGACGTCGACGACATCCGCCGCTCCACCATCCTGGGCCGCCGGGTGCCGGCCGAACGCCGGGCGGCGATGCGCGAGGACGGCTTCCTCGCGCTGCTGCGCCGCAGTCCGGGCGCGCTGCACCGCCGGGCCGACGGCACCGCCCCCGAGCGCGCGGCCGTCGCGGTGCGGGCCGGCGAGGAGGTGCTCGGCTCGCTGTGGGTTGCGCCGACGGGGTGCCCGCTGCCGCCGACCGTCGCCGAGGCGCTGCGGGCGGCGGCCCGGATCGCGGCGCCGCACCTGCTGCACGACCAGGCCCGCCGCTCCGGGCGGCACGAGTTGGTGCTGGAGGCGGCGCGCGCCCTGCTGGCGGGGCGCGGCTCGGCGGACCTGCTGGCTGCCCGCACCGGACTGCCGCCGGCCGAGCCGTGCGCGGTGCTGGCGATCGCCCCCGCCCCGGCCGCCCCCGGCTCGGCCACCCCCGGTGCGGGCACCCCGCTCACCGGCGGGCGGCTGGCCCGCTCGGCGCGCGCCGCCTGCGCCCGGCGCGGCCACCCCGTGGTGGCGGTGGCCGTCGACGACGGTGCCCGGGTGCTGCTCGGCGGTCTGGAGCGCGACCCGCGGCACGCCGCCGCCCGGCTGTCCCGGCTGGCCGACGCGCTGGCCGGGGAGCTGTCGGAGGAGTCCGGTCGGCCGGTGCGGATCGGCGTGGGCGAGGTCCGGGCCGCCCTGGACCGCGCGGCGGAGTCCGCCCGCACGGCCGAGCAGGCGCTGCGCGCCCTGCGCCTGGGCCGCTCACCGAACCCGCCCCGGGCCGCCCGGGCCGGCGAACTCGCCGACACCGTCGCCCTGCTGACCGTCCTGGACGCCCTGCGGGAGCAGTCGGCGCCGACCTCGGACAGCTCGGTGGCGCGACTGGTGGCGCACGCGGCGAAGCCCGGGGAGGAGGTGCTGCTCGACACGCTGCGCGCCTACCTGGAGCACGCCGGCGACAGTGCGCGGGCCGCCGCCGCCCTGAACGTGCCCGCCAGCACCTTCCGCTACCGCAAGCAGAAGGCCGAGCGGCTCTGCGGCGTCGACCTCGACGACCCCGACGCCCGGCTGCTCGCCCACCTGCAGCTGCGCCTGCTCGCCCTGACCGCCGCCGAGCGGGAGTGACCCGGCCGTCCGGGAATCGTCGCGCACGGCGGTGATCCCGCCCCGGGTTCGCCGCCGGGCACCGATCAGGCCGCTCCGCCGCCGCCGTCCGGTCGGGTGACGCGGCGCCGCCCCCGGACATCCGCGCCGTGGGACGGAGACGCGGCCGCCGCGCGCCCGGCAGCCTGGTGGCACGCCCGGGGCCACCCCGTTCCCGGCCTCGGGCGTCCGATCGGTCCGCCCGCCCGACGAGCCCGAGGAGCGCGACACCATGCCCCTTTCCCGATCCGCCGCCGCCCGCCGCGAACTGGTCCTGCGCGAGGCCGTCCGCCACCGGCTGCTCGACCCGGAGGACGCCCTGCTCGCCGTCTTCGTCGACCTCGACGGCGTGGCCGCGAGCGTCGCCGACCTGCACGCCGCCTTCCCGGCCGGGGTCGAGGTGCTGCACGCCTTCGCGGCCAAGGCGAACTGCCTGGTCCCGCTGCTCGCCCGGCTGCGCGGGCTGGGCATGGGCTGCGAGGTGGCCAGCCCCGGCGAGTTCGCCCAGGCTCTCGCGGCCGGCTTCGACCCCGCGCGGATCGTCTTCGACTCGCCCGCCAAGACCCGCCGGGAGCTGGTCCGGGCCCTGGAACTCGGCGCCGCCGTCAACATCGACAACTGGCAGGAACTCGACCGGGTCGACGACCTCCTGCGGGCCGGGGCCTCCGCCTCCCGGATCGGCGTGCGGGTCAACCCGCAGGTCGGCGCCGGGGCGATCGGCGCGATGAGCACCGCCACCGCGACCTCCAAGTTCGGCATCGCCCTGGCGGACGAGGGGAACGCCGAGCGGCTGGTGGAGGCGTTCCGCGCGCGCCCCTGGCTCACCTGGATCCATGCGCACGTCGGCTCGCAGGGCTGCCCGCTGGACCTGATGGCCGAGGGTGTCGCCCAGGCCGTCGCCTTCGCCGAGCGGGTCAACGCCGAACTGGGCCGCCGCCAGGTGGTGGGCATCGACCTCGGCGGCGGACTGCCCGTCAACTTCGCCGACGACACCACCACCCCCGGCTACGCCGACTACGTCGGGCGGCTGCGCGCGCACGCGCCGGAGCTGTTCGACGGCCGCTACCGGCTGGTCACCGAGTTCGGCCGCTCGCTGCTCGCCAAGAACGGCTTCACCGCCGCGTACGTCGAGTACACCAAGGCCTCCGGGGGCCGGCGGATCGCCGTCACCCACGCCGGCGCCCAGGTCGCCACCCGGACGGTGTTCATGCCGGACGCCTGGCCGCTGCGGATCACCGCGCACCACCCCTCGGGCGCCGCCAAGGAGGGCGAGGAGCCGGTGCCGCAGGACGTCGCCGGGCCCTGCTGCTTCGCCGGCGACCTGCTCGCCAGGAACCGCCCGCTGCCGCCGCTGGAGCCGGGCGACCTGGTCGCGCTGCTCGACACCGGCGCGTACTACGCGACGACCCACTTCCAGTACAACAGCCTGCCCGAGCCGGCCGTGCACGGCTTCACGGTGGACGCCGGGGGCGCGGTGCGCTTCGAGCCGCTGCGCCGGGCCCAGCCGGTCGAGGAGCTGCTCCGGCCGGTCGGCTGACCCGGTGCCCGTGGTCACGATTCGGTGACGGAGAGTCAGAACATCGGGCGGGACGGGGTTCCCGGGCGGCGCGGCGCGGGTATCACCCTGCCGCGACCGCCCCCCCCCCGGGGCCGCGGTGCGACAGCCTCAGCTCGTCGAAGGAGGCCTCGTCATGTCCGCCCGAACCCCCGCCGAGACCCGACCCCCCGTCGATCCCCGGGCCCAGGACGTGCGCACGGTGCGCCGCCTGCGGCTCGGGGTCGGTGTCCTCGGCTTCCTGCTGCCGATCGCGCTGCCCGTCGGCAACAGCCTCACCTCCGCCCGGATCGCCCTGCTCGACTCGATGAGCGCCTCCTACTACAGCCCCATGCGCAACGTCTTCGTCGGCGGCCTGTGCGCCATCGGCGTCTTCCTCATCTGCTACCGCCACGACCGCCGGGAGGATCGGCTCAGTTCGGTGGCCGGGGTGCTGGCGATCGGGGTGGCGCTCTTCCCCACCGAGCCGCCGGACGCCGTCACCGCGCACCCCAGCGGCGCCCAGACCGCCGTCGGAGCGGTCCATCTCGCCTGCGCCGCCGGGCTGTTCGGCGTGCTGGCGTACTTCTGCCTGCGGCTGTTCGCGGACTCGCCGGCCACCGGCGGCCGCCGCCCGGCGCGGGACTGGGTCTACCTGGTCTGCGGCTGGGTGATCGTGGCGGGCATCGCGGCGGTCGCGCTGGCCGGGGTGCTCCACCTGGCCCGGGACTGGCCGCTGACCGTCACCTACCTGGGCGAGGCGGTCTCCGTGCTCGCCTTCGGGGTGGCCTGGCTGGTGAAGGGCGAGGCCCTCGCCGGCCTCGCCCCGCGCCGCGCCCCGGCCGCCGCCACGGCCGGCCCCTGACGGCCGCCCGGCCCGGCCGCGGGCTCCCCGGTGGCAGGATGCTTGCGGCCGGTGTCGGACCGGCCGGGGCGTACCGCGGCGCCCGACGGCACCGCGGGGGAGTGGAGAAGGTCCGATGGGCCGCAGGAAGCACCAGGTGGCCGTGCTGATCCTGGAAGGGGCGAAGCCGCTGGACGTGGGCATCCCCGCCCAGGTGTTCTCCAGCCGGCCGAGCATGCCCTACACGGTGCGGGTCTGCGGCCCGGCGCCCGGGCTGGTCGCCGGGGGCGACGGCCTCTCCTACCACGTCGCCGAGGGCCTCGAAGCGGTCGAGCACGCCGACACCGTCTTCGTGCCCGGCTACCGCGACCCGGCCACCACCGAACCCCCGGCGGCCGTCGTCGAGGCGCTGCTGACCGCGCACGCGCGCGGCGCCCGGCTGGCCGCGATCTCCACCGGCGCGTTCGCCCTGGCCGCCACCGGGCTGCTCGACGGCAGGCGGGCGACCACCCACTGGCACTACGCCAAGGTCCTGGCGGAGCGCCATCCGCGGATCCGGGTCGACGAGAACGTGCTGTTCGTCGACGAGGGCGCCGTGCTCACCTCGGCCGGCGCCGCCTCCGGCATCGACCTCTGCCTGCACCTGGTCCGGCGCGACCACGGCGTGGGCCTGTCCAACCACGTGGCGCGGCGGCTGGTGGCCGCGCCCTACCGCAGCGGCGGCCAGGCCCAGTACGTGCCGCGCAGCGTGCCCGAGCCGCTGGGCGACCTCTTCGCCGACACCCGCGCATGGGCCCTGGAGCACCTCGCCGAGCAGCTGACCCTGGAGGGGCTCGCCCGGCACGCCCGGGTCTCCGCCCGCACCTTCTCGCGGCGGTTCGTGGAGGACACCGGCTACACGCCCATGCAGTGGGTGCTGCGGGCCCGGGTGGACCTGGCGCGCGAGCTGCTGGAGCGCACCGACCTGGGCGTGGAGCAGATCGCCGACCGGGTCGGGCTCGGCACGGGGGCGAACCTGCGGCTGCACTTCCACCGCGTCCTCGGCACCTCGCCCACCGAGTACCGCCACACCTTCGCGGCCCGCTCGGAGGCCTGAGCGTGCGAGGCCCGGGCGCGCGGAGGGCCCGTGCCGTTCGGCCCGGGCGCCCGGGCGGGCGTGCCCGATCGTGCAGAAGGGGGGCGCATTCCACCCCCTCCGGGGCCGCGCTGACTATCGTTGGCACCACAAGTGGTCTAGTCCACCAGACGTGAGCTCAACTGGACGCCACCGCACCGGATCTGACGATCAGACGGAGAAGCCCGCACCATGCAAAGAGTCTGCCTCGCGCTGCCCACCATGCGTAGCTGTCCCGACACCATCGTGGACCTCGCCGAGGAGGCGGCCTACGCCGTCGCGCACTTCGGGGTCGAGGTGCACCTCCTCGTCCTCGACACCACCGACGCCACCGACGCCGACGGATTCGCGAAGAACGCGGACGCCGTCGCCTCGCTGGCCCCCACCCCGGGCGTGTTCGTCCACCACCTGGGCGAGGCGCGGCAGCGGGAGTTCTTCCGCCGGGTGACCGAGCGCTCCGGCGCCGCCGACCCCGAAGTGCTGCTCGACATGATGGTCCCGCAGGCCGTCGCGTACGGCTCCTGCGTCAACCGGATCTTCCTGGGCGCGGCCGCCCTGGGCTGCACCTCGGCGCACCTGCGCAACGACGACGCCGACTTCCAGGTCCTCGACGGGCAGAAGGTCTTCCCGATCCACCACGAGCTGCTCGCGATCGGCCGCCCGGCCGGCGAGGTGGTGGGCAGCGTGACCCGCTCCGAGCTCGACCCGGCCGACGCGGACAAGCCGGTGATGCTGGTCAGCGGCTCCTTCATGGGCGAACTCAACGTGGACATCGGCGAGATCCGCGAGCTGGACCCGGAGGTCTACCGCGAGGTCGTGCGCCTGTGGACCCCGCCGGTGTGGCCGGACGAGGACCGGGACGCGATGGTGGAGGTCTCCTTCAAGGGCACCGGCACCGAGCCGTTCACCGCCGACCACTCCGTCCTCGGCGTGCCCGACATCTGGGACGTCTTCATGTGCAACGTCGCCCTGGACCACCGGGGGTACGAGGTGCTGCCGCTGCTGCCCTCGGTCCGGACCCTCGGCTGCGACTACGCCCTGCTGCACTCCCTCGTCCACGCCCGGCTGCCCGGCGTCGTCCACAACCGCCACATCGTGAACTACTACACGCCCGAGCGCCGCACCGGCGCCGGCTTCGTCCCCTACCAGATGGGGTTCGTCAAGCTCCTGCTCTCGATGCTGTACCTGTACCCGGTCTACGGCGGGATGATCGACCTCGGCCGCGGGCTGCTGGACGAGCGGCACGGGCTGAAGGTCGAGCCGATCCTCGAACTGGTGCGGGGCAGCGTCGACTGGGACCGGGCCGGGAACGAGCACTGCCTGGACGTCCTGGACCGCTCCTACCGCAAGCTGGGCGGCAAGTACGCCGAGCTCGCGGACGTGGTGGCCGAGCGGCGCGAGCAGCTCCTGGACGAGGCGCAGGAGGACGCCAGGCGCTGGGCGGTGCTGATCGAGTCCTGGGCGGCCCTGGTGGCCGCCTCCCGCGCGGAGGGGCTCGGCGGCGTTCCGCAGGCGTGAGGCCGACGGCGGCTGCGCCCCGGGTGCAGCCGCCGACCGGACCCCCGCGGGCCGGACCCGCCGGTCCCTGAGGGGGCCCGCAGACGGGGTGGCGGGATCCTTGCGGTCATTGGCGGGGAGTCTGGCGGGATCCTTGCGTACCATGTCGATCCGGCCCCTGTCCGGCCCGCTCCGATCGTCCGATGATTGAACCGTCATCAAACGAACGGAACGCCCGGCAGGCCCGGAAGCGCCCGGCACGACCCAGGGAGCCCTCATGACCCGCATCGCCATCAACGGCTTCGGCCGCATCGGCCGCAACAGCCTGCGCGCCCTGGTGGAGCGCGGCAGCGAGCTGGAGGTGGTCGCGATCAACGACCTCACCTCCGTGGACGCGCTCGCCCACCTGCTGCGCTTCGACAGCTCGCTCGGCCGCTTCCGCCGCCCGGTCGCGGTCGAGGGGAACGAGCTGGTCGTCGACGGCCGCCGGATCAAGGTGCTCGCCGAGCGCGACCCCGCCGCCCTGCCGTGGGCCGAGCTGGAGGTCGACCTCGTACTGGAGGCCACCGGCCGGTTCACCTCGGCGGAGGCCGCCCGCGCCCACCTGAAGGCCGGCGCGAAGCGCGTCCTGGTCAGCGCCCCGTCCGACGGCGCGGACGTCACCCTGGCCTACGGCGTGAACACCGACGCCTACGACCCGGCCGAGCACGTGATCGTCTCGAACGCCTCCTGCACCACCAACGCGCTCGCCCCGCTCGCCTCCGTGCTGGACGACCTGGCCGGCATCGAGCACGGCTTCATGACCACCGTGCACGCCTACACCCAGGAGCAGAACCTCCAGGACGGCCCGCACCGCGACCCGCGCCGCGCCCGCGCCGCCGGCGTCAACATCGTGCCGACCACCACCGGTGCCGCCAAGGCCATCGGCCTGGTCCTGCCGGGCCTCGACGGCAAGCTCTCCGGCGACTCGATCCGGGTGCCGGTCCCGGTCGGCTCGATCGTCGAGCTGAACACCACGGTCGAGCGCGAGGTCACCCGCGACGAGGTGCTCGCCGCCTACCGCGCCGCCGCCGACGGCCGGCTGAAGGGCGTCCTCGACTACGCCGACGAGCCGCTGGTCTCCAGCGACATCACCGGCGAGCCCGCCTCCTCGATCTTCGACGCCGCCCTGACCCGGGTCGAGGGCAAGCACGTCAAGGTGGTCGCCTGGTACGACAACGAGTGGGGCTTCTCCAACCGGGTCATCGACACCCTGGAGCTGCTCGCCCGGGGCTGACCCGCCCCGGGTGCCGCCGGCGGGACCGCTGCGGGAACGTGACGCACGTGTTGCGCCCCGTGGCGATCCTCCGGCGGACCTTGAGCGGCCCCGGCCGGTGTGTGACGGTGGACGGCACGCCCGGCCGATCGTCCGCCGGGCGGGCAGAACCGAGGAAAGAGGACACCGGTGCCGACCCACGATCAGCCCCTGCGGAAACTGGGATTCCTGACCATCGGGCTGTTCGACCCGGCCGACCCGGCCCAGGGCCACGAGTCCACGCTGCGGATCATCGAGCTCGGCGAGCGGCTGGGCTTCGACAGCGCCTTCGTGCGCCACCGCCACCTGCAGTACGGCATCTCCTCCCCGGTCGCCGTGCTCGCGGCGGCCACCCAGCGCACCAGCCGCATCCAGCTGGGCACCGCGGTCGTTCCGGTCGGCTGGGAGAACCCGCTGCGGCTGGCCGAGGACCTCGCGACCGTCGACCTGCTCTCCGGCGGCCGGCTCAACCCGGGGGTGAGCGTCGGGCGCCCGAGCCACTGGGAGCGGGTGGCCGGCGCGCTCTACCCGGACACCGCCGAGTCGGAGGACTTCGGCTACGAGCGGGTGCGCCGGCTGCTGGGCTTCCTGCGCGGCGAGCCGGCCACCGACTTCAGCGGGGTCGAGGGCATCGAGGTGTACTCGGACAAGGTCCAGCCGGTCTCGCCCGGCCTGGCGGACCGCGTCTGGTACGGCGGCGGGAGCCTGCGCTCCGCCCGCTGGGCCGGTGAGCAGGGGCTCGGCCTGCTCACCAGCAACGTGGTGCGGGCGGAGGAGTCCGAGGACTTCGCCGAGATCCAGCGCTCGCAGATCGCCGCCTTCCGCGCCCACCACCCGCTGGGCGCGCGGGCCCGGGTCTCGCAGGGGCTGGTGGTGATCCCCACCGACAGCGCCACCGCCGACCAGCGGGCGCGCTACCAGGAGTACGTCCGGAGCCGCACGCCCCGCACCGCCGCCCCGCAGGGCCCGGCGCGGGTGATGTTCGCCCGGGACCTCGTCGGCAGCTCCGCCGAGATCGCCGAGCAGCTGTACGCCCACGCCGGGTTCCGCGAGGTGGACGAGGTGGTCTTCGCGCTGCCGTTCACCTTCGGCCACGAGGACTACGTGCAGATCCTCACCGACATCGCCACCGTCCTCGCCCCGCTGCTCGGCTGGAAGCCGCCCACCGGCGCCTGAGCGGTCAGAGGCGCTCGGGCACCGGGTTGCCGACGGCCTCGATCGCCCGCCGCACGGGGACCTTCAGCAGCACGGCGAAGCCGATGACGAAGAACACCAGCAGCGAGATGATCGCCGAGCGGTAGCTGCCGGTGACCTGGTACGCGAGGCCGAAGACCAGCGGCCCCATCCAACTGGTGCCGCGGTCGCTGACCTTGTACACGCTGAAGTACTCGGCCTCCTTGCCGGCCGGGATCAGGTGGGAGAACAGCGACCGCGACAGCGCCTGGCTGCCGCCGAGCACCAGGCCGATCATGCAGGCCAGGACGTAGAACCAGACGGGCTGGTGGGCCGGCATGACGTACCCGAGCGCGAGGGTGGCCACCCAGCCGACCAGCGAGCCCAGGATGGTCCGCTTGGCGCCGTACCGCCGGGCGATCCGGCCCAGCAGCAGCGCGCCGCCGATCGCCACGACCTGCACCAGCAGCACGGCGGTGACGAGGGCGGTCTGATCCAGGCCCAGCTCCTCGCTGCCGTAGAGGGCGGCCTGCGAGACGACGGTCTGGATGCCGTCGTTGTAGCAGAGGAAGGCGGCCAGGTAGAGCAGGGTGAGCGGGTGGCGGCGCATGCCGCGCAGGGTCCGGCCCAGCTCCCGCAGACTGCCGGCGGCGGGCTCGTCCTTGACGACGGCCTGCCCGGGGAGCGCCCCGGCGCGGGAGGGCAGCCGGAGCATCGGCACGATGGTGAACAGCGCCCACCACAGGCCCGCCGAGGCCAGGCAGATCCGCACCGCGGTGCCCTCGGAGAGCCCGAACGCGTCGTGCCCCTGGAACAGCACCAGATTGGCGATCAGCAGCAGCCCGCCGCCCGCGTACCCGTACGCCCAGCCCTTGGAGGACACCGCGTCGCGCTCGTCGGGCGAGGCCAGGCCCGGCAGGTAGGCGTAGGAGAGCGCGACCGAGACCGCGTACGCGAGGTTGGCGACGACCAGCAGGGCGCCGCCGAGCAGGTAGCGGTCACCGCCGAGGAAGAACATGCCCATCGTCGCGATCGCGCCGAGGTAGGCGAAGCCGCACATCAGCTCCTTGTGCCGCCCGGTGCGGTCCGCGACGGTCCCGGCCAGCAGCATCGCCCCGACCGAGAGCAGCACCGAGAAGGAGACCGTGTAGGGGTAGAACGAACCCGCGCGGATCGACAGCCCCAGGGGGTGGACGTCGCCCTGCGCGTCGGCGGCCTCCTTGGCGATCGAGGTCAGGTACGGCCCGAGGAACACCGTCAGGACGGTGGAGGAGAAGGCCGCTGAGGCCCAGTCGTTGACGTACCAGCCGACCTGTATCCGGCGCAGCGCGCGCCCGTCGTCGGTGGCGGTCGCCGGATGCCCCGGGTGGTCGGTCGTGGTGCTCATGCTGTTCCAATCCCCGTGCTGGAGCCGTTGCCGCCGTGGGTCCAGCAGCCGCGCTCGCGGAGGACGTCGCGCAGGACGTCGATGCGATCGGCCATGATGCCATCCACCCCCAGGTCGAGCAGAGCGCGGATGCGTGCGGCGTCGTCCACGGTCCAGACGTGAACCTGCAGGCCGAGGCGGTGCGCGGCGCGGACGAAGGCCCGGTCGACCACCGGCACGCCCCGGTGCCGCTCGGGTACCTGGGCGCAGAGGCCGGCCCACGGCGCTCCGCCGCCCCGCAGCAGCGGCCCGGCCAGTGAGCGCAGCCGCAGCCGGGCGACCTCGCGGGGCCCGAGCGAGGTGGCCAGCCGGGGCCCGGCGGCGGCGCGGACGGCGGCGAGCCGGCTGTCGGAGAAGCCGCCGACGCAGACCCGGTCCCAGGCACCGGTCCGGCGCACCGCCTCGACCAGCGGACCGACCGCCGGCGCCGCCTTGACGTCGATGTTGAACCGGGCGTCGGGGAAGGCGCCGAGCAGGTCCTCCAGCAGCGGGACCGGCTCGGTGCCGCCGATCCGGGCCTGCCGGACGGTCTGCCAGGGCAGCTCGGCCACCGCTCCGGCGCGGTCGGTGACCCGGTCGAGCCGGTGGTCGTGGAAGGCCACCAGGACGCCGTCGGCGGTGGCGTGCACGTCCGTCTCCAGGTAGCGGTACCCGAGGGCGACGGCGGCCTCGAAGGCGGCGAGCGAGTTCTCCGGACGGCCGAGGTCGCCGCCCCGGTGGGCGAAGGCGAGAGGCCCCGGGTGGTCGAGGAAGGGGTGCATGGGTGCTCCGTGCTCTGTGCTCCGTCGTGCGTGACATTGTTACACCTGGTGTCAAGCTGTAACGCCCACGGAGGGTGCCGGGCCGCCTATCATGCCGATGCGGTGGGGGCCGCCCGGCTCCCGCCCCGCCCGTCGGTCATGTACCGCCCGAGAGAGGAGCCCCCCGAGTGGGTAGCACTGTCGAGACGCTGGAGTTCCAGGCCGAGACGCGTCAGTTGCTCCGGCTGGTGATTCACTCGATCTACTCGAACAAGGACATCTTCCTGCGCGAGTTGATCTCCAACGCCTCCGACGCCCTGGACAAGCTGCGGCTGGAATCGCTGATCGACTCCGGCCTCGACGCCGACACCTCCGACCTCCACATCGCGCTGGAGGCGGACCCGGACGCCCGGACGCTGACGGTCCGCGACAACGGGATCGGCATGAGCCGCGACGACATCGTGGAGCTGATCGGCACCATCGCGAAGTCCGGCACGGCCGGCCTGCTGGAGAAGATCAAGGAGACCGAGGACGCCGCCGCGGCGCAGAGCCTGATCGGGCAGTTCGGCGTCGGCTTCTACTCGGCGTTCATGGTCGCCGACCGGGTCGTCCTGCGGACCCGCCGGGCCGGCACCGAGGCCGGCACGCAGTGGGAGTCCGACGGCGAGGGCACCTACGCGATCCAGGCCGTCGACGGCCTGCCGGTGGGCACCTCCGTCACCCTGCACCTCAAGCCGGTCGACGGCGAGGACGGGGTGGCCGACTACCTGGCGGAGTGGAAGATCCGCCAGATCGTCAAGCAGTACTCGGACTTCATCCGCTGGCCGATCCGGATGGCGAGCGAGAAGACCGACGCCGAGGGCGCCACCACCCGGCAGGTCGACACCCTCAACTCGATGAAGGCGCTGTGGGCCCGGCCGCGCAGCGAGGTCACCGAGGCCGAGTACACCGAGTTCTACCAGCAGATCAGCCACGACTGGCTCGCCCCGGCCGAGACGATCCACATGCGCGCCGAGGGCACCTTCGAGTACGAGGCGCTGCTGTTCATCCCCGCGCAGGCGCCGTTCGACCTGTTCTCCCGCGACGCCAAGCGCGGCGTGCAGCTGTACGTCAAGCGGGTGTTCATCATGGACGACTGCGAAGCGCTGATGCCGGACTACCTGCGCTTCGTCAAGGGCGTGGTGGACGCGCACGACCTGTCGCTGAACATCTCCCGGGAGATCCTCCAGCACGACCGCCAGATCCGCGGCGTGCGCCGGCGCCTGGTGAAGAAGGTCCTCGGCGCGCTGAAGGACGTCCAGGCCAAGGACGCCGAGCGCTACGCCAAGCTCTGGGATCAGTTCGGCCGGGTGCTGAAGGAGGGGCTGATCGAGGACACCGACAGCACCGAGGCCCTGCTGGAGCTGGTGTCCGCCGCCTCCACCCACGACGCGGAGCGGACCACCACCCTGCGCGAGTACGCCGGGCGGATGAAGGAGGGCCAGGAGGCGATCTACTACCTGACCGGCGAGGACCGGGCCACGGTGGAGAACTCGCCGCACATGGAGGCCTTCGCCGCCAAGGGCTACGAGGTGCTGATCCTCACCGACCCGGTCGACGAGGTCTGGGTCGAGCGGGTGCCCGCCTTCGACGGCCACCGCCTGCAGTCCATCGCCAAGGGCCAGGTCGACCTCGACGGCCCGGCCGACGGCGACGAGGAGGCCGGGGCCGAGAAGGCCAGGCGCGAGCAGGAGTTCGCGGCCCTGCTGCCGTGGCTGACCGAGGCGCTGTCCGCGCAGGTGAAGGAGGTCCGGCTCTCCTCGCGGCTGACCACCTCGGCGGCCTGCGTCGTCGGCGACGCCCAGGACATGACGCCGACGCTGGAGAAGATGTACCGCGCGATGGGGCAGCAGGTGCCGCCGGTCAAGCGGGTCCTGGAGCTCAACCCCGCGCACCCGCTGATCACCGCGCTGCGCACGGCGCACGAGGCGAACCCGGGCGACCCGGCCCTGGCGGAGATCGCCGAGCTGGTCCACGGCGGCGCGCTGCTCGCCGAGGGCGGCGACCTGCCCGACCCGGCCCGCTTCACCCGGCTGCTCACCGACCGGCTGGCCCGCGGCCTCTGACCGCACCCGCCCGCCCCGGGCGGTACGCCGGCGCCACGACCCGGCCGCACCCGCGCGGCCGGGTCGTGGCGCGTCCGCCCTCGCCGGCCCGGCCCGGCGGCTCCGGCGGCCCGGGGTCAGCCGGGAAGGCGGAAGAACTCCCGGTAGAGCGGGATCTGCTCGGTCAGCATGTGGATGCCCGGGTGGGTGGGCCGGCCGAGGGCGGCGGCGGTGCGCAGCAGCGGGGTCTCGGCGGGCGTCATGATGATGTCGGCGACCAGCGCGTCCGGCGGGAGCAGGGCCGGGTCGAAGGGCAGCGGGTCGGCCGGGTCCAGACCGAGCGGGGTCGCGTTGACGGCGAGTCCGCTGTCCGGCGGGGGCCCCGGGGCGGCGGCGACGCGGCCGGGCCGGTCGGTGCCGAGCCGCGCCAGCAGCGCGTCCAGCCGGCCCCGGTCCGGGTCGCTGACGGTGAGCCGGGCGACGCCCG
Source organism: Kitasatospora sp. NPDC056184 (assembly GCF_042268405.1). Taxonomy (NCBI): domain Bacteria; kingdom Bacillati; phylum Actinomycetota; class Actinomycetes; order Kitasatosporales; family Streptomycetaceae; genus Kitasatospora; species Kitasatospora sp. NPDC056184. The sequence goes on from NZ_JBHJUI010000001.1 coordinate 42,537, forward strand.
CGGCGAGCAGGGCCGCCGCGATGGCGAGCCCCGCGCCGCCGGCGCCGGCCAGCGCGACCCGCCGCCCGGCCGGGTCGTGCCCCTGCGCGGCGAGGCCCCGGACGAACCCGGTGCCGTCGAAGTTGTCGCCGTACCAGCGGCCGTCCGGCTCCCGGCGCAGCGCGTTGGTGGAGCCCAACAGGGCGGCGGTCGGGCTGAGTTCGTCGGCGTGGGCGCACATCGCCAGCTTGTGCGGGACGGTCACCAGCAGCCCGTCGAGGTTGGCGGTGGCCTTCAGTCCGCGCACGACCTCGTCCAGCCGTCCCGCCGGCGCGTGCACGGGGACGAGCACGGCGTCCACGCCGGTCGCGGCGAACAGCGGATTGACCAGCGCGGGCGCCCTGACCTGGCTGACCGGGTCGCCGAGGACGGCGAACAGTCGGGTGCGGCCGGAGATCGGCGGCATGTCAGGCCTCCTTCGCGGTGGCGGCGCGGCACGGCGTCCAGGGTACGGGTCGCGGGCGCTTCAGGCACCGCCCCCGACGGCCGCGGGCTCCGATCCGCGGGCCTGCGCGGCACCGCCCGCGGCGGCGGGGCCGCGCAGGACGACGGCGGCGACCAGGACGCCGACCAGGACGAACGCGGCGCTGAGTCCGTAGGCGAGGTGGAACCCGCCGGTCAGCGCCTCCGCCCGGCCGCGCCCCTCGCCGAGCAGCGTCGCCGTCCGGGAGGCGGCCACCGTGGCGAGCACGGCGGTGCCGAGCGAGGCGCCGACCTGCTGGGTGGTGTTCACCAGGCCCGAGGCGGTGCCGGCGTCGCCCGGCGAACCGACCGCCATCGCCTGGCCGATCAGCGCGGGCATCGCCGCGCCGAAGCCGAGTCCGAGCAGCAGGAGCGGCGGGACGAGGTCGGAGAGGTACGCGCCGTCGCTCGGCACCCGGGCCAGCATCCCCAGCGCCGCCGCCACCAGCAGCAGGCCGGCGACCAGCACCCGGCGGGGCCCGAAGCGCCGGTTCAGCCGTACGGCGAGGCCCAGCGAGACGACGGCGATGGTGATCGGCGCGGGCAGGAAGGCGAGGCCGGTCCGCAGCGCGTCGTAGCCCAGCACGTTCCGGAAGTACAGCGCGGTGCAGAACTGGAAGCCGAACAGGCCGGCGACCATCAGCACCATGACGCCGTTGGCGCCGGAGACCGACCGCGAGCGGAAGACATGCAGCGGCAGCAGCGGCCTGGCCGCGGAGGCCTGGCGGACCACGAAGCCGGCGAGCAGGGCCAGCGAACCGGCCAGCAGGCCGAGCGTGCGGCCGTCGCCCCAGGTGTACTCCTCGGCCTTGATGATCGTGTAGACCAGCAGCATCAGGCCGCCGGTGGCGAGCGCCGAGCCGGCCAGGTCGGCCCCCTCACGCAGCCCGGGCCCCCGGCCGCCGGGCACGACGCGCCGCGTCAGCGCGACCGCCGCCAGTCCGATCGGCACATTGACGTAGAACACCCACGGCCAGCTGAGGGCTTCGGTGAGCACACCGCCGAGGATGAGGCCCAGCGAGGAGCCGGCGGCGGACACGAAGGCGTAGACGGCCAGCGCCCGGGCGCGCTCGCCGGCGTCGGGGAACAGGGTGACGATCATGCCGAGGACGACGGCGGAGGCGAGCGCGCCGCCGATGCCCTGGACGAAGCGGAACACCACCAGCGCCGTGGCCGAGGAGGCCAGTCCGCAGGCCAGCGAGGCGGCGGTGAACAGGCCCAGGCCCGCGCCGAAGACCCGCTTGCCGCCCAGCAGGTCGCCCAGCCGGCCGGAGAGCAGCAGCAGGCCGGCGAAGGCGATCAGATAGGCGTTCACCACCCAGGCCAGGCCGGACTGGCTGAGCCCCAGGTCGGTCTGGACGGTGGGCAGGGCGACGGTGACGATGGAACCGTCGAGGATGATCATCAGATTGCCGGTGCAGAGGACCCCCAGGGCCAGCCAGCGTGACCTGGTGGGCGGCGGGGGCGGCGGGGCGTGCGTGGTCATCGGAGGTCCTCCGGGGGAACGGCCCGGGAGGGGCGTCCGGTGACGCCCGCACTCCCTGAGGGCACTTCTTGTGACAGCGACCATCATGTGTGACCATCAAGTCCGCCGTAAGGAGGCACTTTCATGTTCCTGGGGAACAGCGATGTGATCGGGGAGGACGGCGCCCAGCCCGCCGACCGCGAGGCGTGCACCGTCCTGGAGGCGCTCCACCGGATCAGCGGCAAGTGGGCGATCGGCATCCTGCTCAACGTCAGCCACGGCCCGGTCCGCTTCACCGAACTCGAACGGGCGATCCCCGGCATCAGCCGCCGCATGCTCACCCTGACACTGCGCAACCTCGAACGCGACGGCCTGCTGGAGCGCACCGTGCACGCGACCGTGCCGCCCAAGGTCGAGTACCGCGGCACCGCGATGGCCGACGAGCTGTACGCCTCCCTCAAGGGCCTCGCCGGCTGGGCGGAGCGCCACCGCGAGGCCATCTCCCGCTCCCGCGCGGCCTACGACGGCGAGCAGGGCGCCGCCTCCGGCACGGGCCGCTGAGCCGCCCGCCGCCCGGGTGACCCGGCGGAGCGGCGCGGCGCCCCCGGCGCGGGCGGGGGAGATGATCGCGGCGTCCACGGGTGCCCACACCGCCGGAGGCGCAGATGCGGATCCTGCTCGTCGCGAGCGCGTACAACAGCCTCACCCAGCGGGTCGAGGCCGAACTGCGGGACCGGCGGCACGCGGTGGAGGTCCACCTGGCCGCCGAGGACGGCGCGCTGCGGACGGCGGTGCGCCGCTTCGCGCCGGACCTGGTGATCGCGCCGATGCTCACCACGGCGCTGCCGCGCGAGGTCTGGTCCACCGTCACCTGTCTGATCGTGCACCCCGGCCCGCCCGGCGACCGCGGCCCCTCGGCCCTCGACTGGGCGATCCACGAGGAGGCCGGGGCCTGGGGCGTGACGGTGCTCCAGGCCGACGAGGTGATGGACGCCGGCCCCGTCTGGGCCTCGGCGTCCTGCCCGCTGCCGCCCGCCGCCAAGAGCGACCTGTACCGGGGCGAGGTCTCCGACGCGGCCGTCGAGGCGGTGCTGCGGGCCGTGCGGCGGTTCGCCTCCGGCACCCACACCCCGCGCCCGCAGGGCGGCCCCGGCTGGCGGGCGCCCGACCACACCCGGCCCTACCTGCGCCAGGAGGTGCGGCGGATCGACTGGGAGCACGACGGCACCGACACCGTGGTGCGCAGGCTCCGGGCCGCCGACTCCCGGCCCGGTGTGCTGGACGAGCTGCTCGGCGAGGAGTGGTACCTGCACGGCGGCCACCCCGAGCGGACGCTGCGGGGGCGCCCCGGCGAACCGCTGGCCACCCGGGCGGGGGCGCTCTGCCGGGCGACCGCCGACGGCGCGGTGTGGATCCCGGAGCTGCGCCGGCGGCGCCGCCCGGGCGGCCCCGCCGGCGTCAAGCTGCCGGCCGTCACCGCCCTCGGCGACGCGCTGCCCCGCCTGCCGGAGGTCCCCGCGCCGCTGATGCCCGCCGAGGACGACCCGGTCTGGTCGGACATCCGCTACACCGAGCGGGGGCCGGTCGGCCTGCTGCGGTTCTCCTTCCCCGGCGGCGCGATGAGCACCGCCCACTGCCGCCGCCTGCTCGACGCCTACCGCTTCGCGCTGACCCGGCCGACCGCGGTGCTGGTGCTCGGCGGCGGCCGCGACTTCTTCTCCAACGGCATCCACCTGAACGTGATCGAGGCGGCCGCCGACCCGGCGGCGGAGTCCTGGGCGAACATCAACGCCATCGACGACCTGGTCGAGGCGGTCCTCACCACCACCGACCGCCTGGTGGTCGCCGCGCTCGGCGGCAACGCGGCGGCCGGCGGGATGATGCTCGCCCTGGCCGCCGACGAGGTCTGGTGCCGCCGGGGCGCCGTGCTCAACCCGCACTACCGGCGGATGGGCCTGCACGGCTCGGAGTACTGGACCTACACCCTGCCGCGCCGGGTGGGCGCGGAGCAGGCCCGCCGGCTCACCGAGCGCGCGGTGCCGGTGAGCGCCGCCTCCGCCCTGGGGATCGGGCTGGTCGACCGCGTGCTGCCCTGCACCCCGCAGGACTTCGGCCCGCAGGCCGCCCACCTGGCCCGGCTGACCGCGGCCTCGCCCACCGTGCACGGCCGGATCGCCGCCAAGAAGGCCGCCCGCGAGGCCGACGAGCGCGCCAGGCCGCTCGCCGACCACCGCGCGGCGGAACTGGCCGTGATGCACCGCCAGTTCTTCGACCCGTCCGCGCCGTACCACGCGCTGCGCTCGGCCTTCGTGCGGAAGCTGCCCGCTCCCGCCGCGACGGCGTGACCCGGACGGCCCACCCGGCTTGCGGCTGTTCGGACGCTCCGTCCGGCTGCGTGGACCGGCGGGACGGGCCGGGGGCTGTTATGACGGTTCTGAGCCATTCCGTCCGGCTCCCAGTTCCGAGGAGGCATCCTCATGGGTGCTGCAGCAACGAGCGCCACCGACACCGACGTGGTGCACATTCTCTGGATCAACGCGGGCCTGAGCTGCGACGGCGACTCGGTCGCCCTGACCGCCGCCATGCAGCCGAGCATCGAGGAGATCGTCACCGGCGCCCTGCCGGGCCTGCCGAAGATCGCCGTGCACTGGCCGCTGATCGACTTCGAGTGCGGCCCGGTGCAGGGCGCCGACACCTTCGTCGAGTGGTTCTTCAAGGCGGACCGCGGTGAACTCGACCCGTTCGTCCTGGTCGTCGAGGGGTCCATCCCCAACGAGCAGATCAAGGAGGAGGGCTACTGGTGCGGCTTCGGCGACGATCCGGCCACCGGCCAGCCGATCACCACCAGTGAGTGGCTGGACCGGCTCGCCCCCAAGGCCACCGCGGTCGTCGCGATCGGCACCTGCGCCACGTACGGCGGCATCCACGCCATGGAGGGCAACCCGACCGGCGCCATGGGCGTACCGGACTACCTCGGATGGACGTGGACGTCCAAGGCCGGCCTGCCGATCGTCTGCGTGCCCGGCTGCCCCATCCAGCCCGACAACTTCGCCGAGACCCTGACCTACCTGCTCTACCAGCTGGCCGGCTCCGCGCCGATGATCCCGCTGGACGACAAGCTGCGGCCCACCTGGCTGTTCGGCGCCACCGTGCACGAGGGCTGCGACCGCGGCGGCTACTACGAGCAGGGGCAGTTCGCCACCGAGTACGGCGCGCCGGAGTGCCTGGTGCGGCTCGGCTGCTGGGGCCCGGTCGTCAAGTGCAACGTCCCCAAGCGCGGCTGGATCAACGGCGTCGGCGGCTGCCCGAACGTCGGCGGCATCTGCATCGCCTGCACGATGCCCGGCTTCCCCGACAAGTTCATGCCGTTCATGGACCCGCCGCCCGGCTCGACGGTCTCGACCAGGGCCAGCCGGACGTACGGCACGGTGATCCGGCGGCTGCGCGGGATCACCCTCAAGACGCTCGACAAGGAACCGAGGTGGCGCCGGAAGGGGCGCACCCTGACCACCGGCTACCACCCGCCGCGGTGACCGGACGGGGCGCCGCGCCCGGGGGGGGGGGGCCCCCCCCGCCCACCCCCCCCCCCCCCACAACGGCACGCCCCACCACAAAAAGACCAACCGCACGGCGG
>NZ_JBHJUI010000001.1:48146-219823 GCF_042268405.1 Kitasatospora sp. NPDC056184
GTTTCTTTGTTTTATAATCCCCCGCCCACATTCCGCTCTAAAGTTACCGGGGGGGGCGCGGTTGGGGGCCCCCCCTCACCCCGGGCTCCCCCCCGCGGGGGTGCCGGGCGGGGCCGCCGCGCGGTGGGCGGGGCGGCCCCGCCGTCCATCCCCTCCCGCCTCCAGAAGGGCACGACAGACACGATGACGACGACGAGCAGGGCGGCCGGGGACGGCAACGGCCTGGTGGAGATGTCCTGGGACCCGATCACCCGGATCGTGGGCAGCCTGGGCATCCACACGAAGATCGACTTCAAGCAGAAGAAGGTCGCGGAGTGCTACAGCACCTCCTCGGTCTTCCGCGGCTACAGCGTCTTCATGCGGGGCAAGGACCCCCGCGACGCGCACTTCATCACCAGCCGGATCTGCGGCATCTGCGGCGACAACCACGCCACCTGCTCGGTCTACGCGCAGAACATGGCGTACGGGGTGAAGCCCCCGCACCTCGGCGAGTGGATCATCAACCTCGGCGAGGCCGCCGAGTACATGTTCGACCACAACATCTTCCAGGAGAACCTGGTCGGGGTCGACTACTGCGAGAAGATGGTCCGCGAGACCAACCCCGGCGTGCTGGAGCGCGCCGAGCGCACCGAGGCCCCGCACGCCGGCGACCACGGCTACCGCACCATCGCCGACATCATGCGCTCGCTCAACCCCATCGAGGGCGAGTTCTACCGCGAGGCGCTCCAGGTCAGCCGCTACACCCGGGAGATGTTCTGCCTGATGGAGGGCCGCCACGTGCACCCCTCCACGCTCTACCCGGGCGGCGTCGGCACGGTCGCCACCGTCCAACTGTTCACCGACTACCTGACCCGGCTGATGCGCTACGTGGAGTTCATGAAGAAGGTCGTGCCGCTGCACGACGACCTCTTCGACTTCTTCTACGAGGCGCTGCCCGGCTACGAGGAGGTCGGCCGCCGGCGCGTCCTGCTCGGCTGCTGGGGCAGCCTCAACGACCCCGACCACTGCGACTTCACCTACCGCAACATGACCGACTGGGGCCGGCGGATGTTCGTCACCCCCGGCGTCGTGGTCGACGGCAAGCTGGTCACCAACGACCTCACCCGGATCAACCTCGGCATCCGCATCCTGCTCGGCAGCTCCTACTACCAGGACTGGCAGGGCGAGGAGCTCTTCGTCACCCACGACCCGCTCGGCAACCCGGTCGACCCCCGCCACCCCTGGAACCAGCACACCATCCCGGCCCCGCAGAAGCGCGACTTCGACGACAAGTACAGCTGGGTGATGTCCCCGCGCTGGTTCGACGGCACCGACCACCTCGCCCTGGACACCGGCGGCGGGCCGATCGCCCGGCTCTGGTCCACCGCGCTGTCCGGGCTGGTCGACATCGGCTACGTCAAGGCCACCGGGCACAGCGTGCGGATCAACCTGCCGCGCTCGATGACCAAGCCGGAGACCACCTTCGAGTGGAAGATCCCGCAGTGGAGCAACGCCCTCGAACGCAACCGCGCCCGCACCTACTTCCAGGCCTACGCCGCCGCCTGCGCCCTGCACTTCGCCGAGAAGGCGCTGGAGGAGGTGCGGGCCGGCCGCACGCAGACGTGGGAGCGCTTCGAGGTGCCGGACGAGTCCGTCGGCTGCGGCTTCACCGAGGCCGTGCGCGGCGTCCTGTCGCACCACCTGGTGATCCGGGACGGCAAGATCGCCAACTACCACCCCTACCCGCCCACCCCGTGGAACGCCAGCGTGCGCGACAGCTACGGCACGCCCGGCCCCTACGAGGACGCCGTGCAGAACACGCCGATCTTCGAGGAGAACCCGCCGGACACCTTCAAGGGCATCGACATCATGCGCGCCGTCCGCAGCTTCGACCCCTGTCTGCCCTGCGGCGTGCACATGTACGTCGGCGGCGGCCGGACCGTCCAGCAGATGCACGTGCCCACCGGCCTGAGCGGGCTCACCGCATGACGGCGGAGGAGACCGGGCTGCGGATCCAGGACGCCCTCGACCGGCTCGACGGGCTCGGCGGCGACGGCGCCGCCCAGCAGGCCGGCGAGCAACTCGTCCGCGACCTCATGGACTTCTACCACGACGGCCTGGCCCGGATCGTCGGGGCGCTGCCCGGCCCCGCCCTCACCGCGCTGCTGGACGACCCGGCGGTCGCCGGACTGCTCGTCCTGCACGAACTGCACCCCGAGGACACCGAGACCCGGATCGGCCGGGCGCTCGCCGCGCTGCCCGAACCGGTCGAGCTGGCCGGCTTCGACCCCGCCACCGGGACCGCCCGGCTGCGCCGCACCCGGGCCGGCTGCGGCTGCTCCGAGGAGGACATCGAGGCCGTCCTCGCCTGCCACGCACCCGAGGTGACGGCCACCGTGGTCGACCGCGCGGCGCAACTGCTGCAGATCGGCGCCCGCCCGGACTCCGCCGCGGAGGCCGCCCGGTGAGCACCCGCCAACTCGCCCGCCCCGGCACCGCCCTGCTGCACCGGCTGCGCGAGCCCGTACCGCCGCAGCCGGAGCGCTGCGCCTTCTGCGGCCAGGGCGTCCCCCCGTCGCACCGGCACCTGGTCGACACCGAGGAGCAGACCCTCACCTGCGTCTGCACCGCCTGTGCGCTGCTGTTCCGGCAGCCCGGCGCGGCCGGCGGCCGCTACCGCCACGTCCCCGACCGCCACCTCACCGACCCCGGCCACCGGATCGGCGAACAGGCCTGGGCGGCCCTCGGCATCCCGGTCGGCACCGCCTTCCTGTTCCGCAACGCCCGGCAGGACCGGCTGGTGCTGCTTTACCCCGGCCCGGGCGGGGCCACCGAGAGCGAACCCGACGAGGCCGCCTGGCGGACCGCCCTCGGCGGCAGCCGGCTCGCCGCCGTCCTGGAACCCGACGTCGAGGCGCTGCTGCTGCGCCGCACCGAGGCCGGGATCCACTGCCTGCTGGTGCCGATCGACGCCTGCTACGAACTGGTCGGCCGGCTGCGGCGCTGCTGGAAGGGGTTCGACGGCGGGGCCGAGGCCCGGACCGAACTCGACGCCTTCTTCGCCCGGCTCGCCGAACGGGCCCGGCCGCTGCGAGAGGACGGACCCCGGTGACCCCGCTCGCCTTCTCCTGCACCGCCGTCCGGGCGGCCGAGCACGCCGCCGGGCCCACCCTGCTCTTCCGGCTGCGGATCACCGCGCCCGCCGGAACCCGGGTGCACGCCCTGGCGCTCCGCTGCCAGCTGCGCATCGAGCCCGCCCGGCGCGGCTACGCCGAGGCGGAGGCCGGGCGGCTCACCGACCTGTTCGGCGAACGCGCCCGCTGGGGGACCACCCTGAACCCGGTCGAGTTGGCCCAGGTGCCGCTGATGGTCCCCGGTTTCACCGGCGAGACCGAACTCGACCTGCCCGTCCCCGTGACCTACGACCAGGAGGTCGCCGCCGCCCGCTACCTCCGGGCGCTGGACGACGGCGACGTCCCGCTGCTGCTGCTGTTCTCCGGCACCGCCTTCGCCGGCCCCGGCGGCTTCCAGGTCTCCCCGGTCCCCTGGGACCGGGAGGCCGACGTCCGGATGCCCGCCCGGGTGTGGCGCGAGGCGATCGACCGGCACTTCCCGGGCTGCGGCTGGCTGCGGCTGCCGGAGGACCTGATGGACGCGCTGCTCGCCTACCGCTCGCGCCGCGCCCTGCCGTCCTGGGAGGCGACCGTGCGCGAGCTGCTGGCCGGCGCCGAGGTCGGGGAGGCGGCCCGGTGACCGCCCCCGCCACCCCCGCCGACCCCGACGGCGCCTTCGCCGACGAGGTCGAGGCCGACTTCGCGTACGCCCGGAAGGTCGCCGACGCCGTCCTGTTCGAGGGCTACGTGCTCTACCCCTACCGGGCGTCCGCGGCCAAGAACCGGCTGCGCTGGCAGTTCGGCGTGCTCGTCCCGCCCGGCTACGGCGCGGACCTCGGCGAACACTTCCACCAGCGCACCGAGTGCCTCGTCGAACCGCGCCCCGGCGACCGGCTGGCCGTCGAACTGCGCTTCCTGCGGCCGCGCCGACGCACCGTCGAGCGGGCCCTGCCCGGCGGCGGCTACGAGGAGACCGAGGAACTGGAGTTCGCCGACCGGGTCCTGGTGCCCTGGGACGAGGGGATCGAGCAGCGCGTCGAACTCGTCGTGGGCGTCGATGAGTTGGACGGCGAGGTGGTGCGACCCTTCCACCTCCCGGCCGGCCGGGAGGTGGAACGGCTGCGCGGCGCGGACGGCGTCACCGTCGGCCGGCTGCTGCGCCGCTGGGAGCGGACCGACGGCCTGCTGCGGCTGACCGCCCAGGAGGTGCCGGGGCCGTTCGCGGTGCGGCGGCTGACCGCCGTGGTGGAGAACACCACCGACTGGGCGCCGCGACGGGACGACGGCCGGGACGCGGCACTGGCGCGCTCGCTGGTCTCGGCGCACCTGCTGCTCGGGCTCGACCGCGGGACCTTCCTGTCGCCGACCGACCCGCCGGAGTGGGCCCGGGCCGCCGTGGCGCAGTGCCGCAACGAGCACACCTGGCCGGTGCTGGCCGGGCCGCCCGGCCGGGCCCAGGTGGTGCTCTCCTCGCCGATCATCCTGGAGGACCACCCGAGCATCGCCCCGGAGAGCCCCGGCGCGCTCTACGACGCCACCGAGATCGACGAGATCCTCGCCCTGCGGACCGCCGCCCTGACGGACCGCGAGAAGCGCGAGGCCCGGGGCACCGACGAGCGGGCCGGCGCGGTGATCGACCTCGCCGACTCGATGCCCCCGGAGGTGCTGGAGCGCCTGCACGGCGCCGTCCGGGGCCTGCGCGAGATCACCGGTGACGCGCCCGGACAGCCCTGGTGGGACCCGGGCGACGACCCCGGGGTGGACCCGGACCACGACCGGGTCCTGGTCGACGGCCGCGAGGTCGGCGCCGGCAGCCGGGTCGTGCTGCGGCCGGGACGGCGGCGCACCGACGCCCAGGACCTCTTCCTGGACGGCCGGACCGCCGTGGTGGAGGCCGTGCTGCACGACGTCGACGGCTCGGTGCACCTGGCGGTCACGCTGGAGGACGACCCGGGGGCCGACGTGTGGCGCGCCCAGGGCCGCTTCCGGTACTTCCAGCCCGACGAGGTCACCCCGCTGGAGGCGCCGTGACGGAGGGAAAGGTGCTGGTCGCCGGGGTGGGCAACATCTTCCTCGGCGACGACGGCTTCGGGGTGGAGACCGTGCGGCGGCTGCGCGAGCACGCGTTGCCGGCCGACGTGGAACTGCTCGACGTCGGCGTGCGCGGGGTCCACCTCGCGTACCGACTCCTCGACGGCTACCGGATGCTGGTGCTCGTCGACGCCACCGCCCGCGGCGGCGCGCCGGGCACGGTCTACCTCATCGAGGCGGACACCGGACCGGTGGAGGCGCCCGTGCTGGACGGGCACCGGATGGGCCCGGACGCCGTGCTCGCGCTGCTCGGCACGCTGGCCGCCGGAACGGGCGGCTCCCCGCCCGGCCGGGTCCTCGTGGTGGGGTGCGAGCCGGAGTCGCTGGAGGAGGGGATCGGACTGAGCGCACCGGTGGCCGCCGCCGTCGAGGAGGCGGTCCGGACGGTCCTGCGGACCGTCGGTGCGCACGCGCAAGCCAAGAGAGAGGCCTCAGCATGGTGAAGAACCTTCGGCGCGCGGTCGTGCTGGCCGTCGTGGTGGTGGTGATCTGGCAGAACCTGGACGACCTCAAGCGCTATCTTCACATCCGCCGGATGTGAGGGCGGCGTTGGTGCGTCCGGCGTAGTCCCGGCCGCGGCGGCGGCGCGGCTTCGGGCCGCTGCCGCCGCCGCGGCCTGTAATGGGGCCTGTTGCCTCCCAGCCGGGAACGGGGCCCATGCACGAGATGTCGATCGCGACGGCCGTCGTCGAGCAGGTGGACGCCGCGGCGCGCGAGCACGGGGCGGACGCGGTCGCGCGGGTGCGCCTGCAGATCGGCGAACTGGCCGGGGTGGTGCCCGCGGCCCTCGACTTCTGCTTCGAACTGGCCTGCGCCGGAACGCTGGTGGAGGGGGCGGTGCTGGAGACCGAGGCGGTGCCGGCCCGGGCCAGGTGCCTGCCGTGCGCGGCCGAGTGGGCCGTCGGCATGCCGCCCGACCTCGGCTGCCCGCACTGCGACGGCAGCCGGGTCGAACTGCTGGCGGGCCGCGAACTGCAGATCCTCGGCGTCGAGTGGGCGGGCCGTCCGCCGGGCGCCGGCGCCGGACAGGAAGGCTGAAACCCATGTGTCGCTCGGTGGAACTCCGGCAGGCGGTCCTCGCCCGGAACGACGACGGCGCGCGCGAGTTGCGCGCCCGGCTGCTCGCCCGGGGCACCGTGGTGGTCAACCTGCTCTCCAGTCCGGGCAGCGGGAAGACGGCGCTGCTGGAGGCCGAGCTCGGGCTGGCCCGGGAGCGCGGGATCGCGGTCGCGGCGCTCACCGCCGACCTCGCGACGGAGAACGACGCGGTGCGCCTGGCCCGTTCGGGCGTGCCGGTGAAGCAGGTGCTCACCGACGGGCTGTGCCACCTGGAGACCGGGATGCTCACCGGGCAGCTGGCCGGCTGGCTCCCGGAGGGGACCAGGCTGCTGTTCGTGGAGAACGTCGGCAACCTGGTCTGCCCCGCCTCCTACGACCTCGGCGAGTCGCTGCGGGTGGCGCTCGCCTCGGTCACCGAGGGGGAGGACAAGCCGCTCAAGTACCCGACGGCGTTCGGCCTTGCCAACCTGGTGCTGGTGACCAAGGCCGACCTGGCGGCGGCGGCGGAGTTCGACGAGGCCGCGTTCCTGGCCGCCGTCGCGCGGGTCAACCCGGGGGTGGAGGTGGTCCTCACCTCGGCCCGGACCGGGCAGGGGGTGGGGGTGCTGCTGGACCGGGCCCTCGCGGTGCTGGACGGCGGGCGGGTCCACCGGCCGGTGATGGCGGCGGCGCCGCAGCACGGGCACACGCACGGGCACGGACACACCCACGGGCACACCCACCCGCACGAGCACGCGGACGCGGCCGCGGAGCTGTCGTGACGGCAGGGCCGGTACCGGCCGGCCCGGTACGGCGCCGGGTGGCCGTGAGCGGGGTCGTCCAGGGGGTCGGCTTCCGGCCCTTCGTCTTCGCGCTCGCCACCGAACTGGGGCTCGCCGGGACCGTCACCAACACCGGCGAAGGCGTGCTGGCCGAGATCGAGGGAGGGCGGGAGGCGGTCGAGGCGTTCTGCCGCCGCGTCGCCGGCGACGCGCCGCCGCTCGCCCTGGTCGCCGCCGTGGACCACGCGCCGCTGCCCCCCACCGGCGCCCGCGGCTTCGCCATCACCCCGTCCCGCGGCGACGGCCCGCGCCGCACCCCGATCCCGCCGGACACCGCGACCTGCGCCGACTGCCTCGCCGAACTCGCCGACCCGGCCGACCGCCGCCACCGGCACCCGTTCATCAGCTGCACCAACTGCGGACCGCGCCACACCATCGTCACCGGCCTGCCCTACGACCGGGCCAACACCACCATGGCCGGCTTCCCGCTCTGCCCGGACTGCACCCGGGAGTACACCGACCCCGCCGACCGGCGCTTCCACGCCCAGCCGGTCTGCTGCCACGCCTGCGGGCCCCGGCTCGCCCTGGCCGTCCCCGGCCGGCCGACCGTCGAGCGCGAGGCCGCCCTGGACGGCGCCCGACGGCTGCTGCGCGCGGGCGCGGTGCTCGCCGTCAAGGGCATCGGCGGCTACCACCTGGCGTGCGACGCGCGGAACACGGAGAGCGTCACCCGGCTGCGCCTGCGCAAGCGGCGCAGCGCCAAACCCTTCGCCCTGATGGCCCGGGACCTCGCGGAGATCGCCGCCCTCGCCCGGCCGGGCCCGGTCGAGGAGGACCTGCTCACCGGCCCCGCCCGGCCGATCGTGCTGCTGCGCCGCTCGGGCCCGGCGTCGGCGGAGCTGGACGCGGTGGCGCCCGGCAGCCCCGACCTCGGCGTCATGCTGCCGTACACCCCGCTGCACCACCTGCTGCTCGCCCCGCCCGGCCCCGGACTGCTGGTGATGACCAGCGCCAACCTGTCCGGTGAGCCGATCGTGACGGACGACCGGGAGGCCCTCGCCCGGCTCGCCCCGCTGGTCGACGGCTGGCTGACCCACGACCGGGCCATCCACGTCCCCTGCGAGGACTCGGTGGTGCGGGTGGTGGACGGGGAGCAGCTGCCGCTGCGCCGCTCGCGCGGCTACGCGCCGCTGCCGCTGCCGCTCCCCGTGCCGGTGCGGCCCGCGCTGGCCGCCGGGGGCGACCTCAAGAACGTCCTCGCCCTGGCGGAGGGCGGCCACGCCTGGCTGTCCGGCCACATCGGGGACATGGACGACCTCGCCACGCTGGGCGCCTTCGACCGCGCGGCGGCCCAGTTGGGGGCCGTCACCGGGGTCCGGCCGCAGGTGCTGGTGGTGGACCGCCACCCCGGCTACCGGTCCGCCCGGCACGCCCGGCGCACCCTCCCGGCGGCGGAGCCGCGGACGGTCCAGCACCACCACGCGCACATCGCCTCGGCGATGGCGGAGCACGGGCTGGACGGGAGCCGCCGGGTCATCGGCGTCGCGTTCGACGGCACCGGCTACGGCGACGACGGCGCGGTGTGGGGCGGCGAGGTGCTGCTCGCCGACTACGACGGCTTCCGCCGGTTCGGCCGGCTGGCGTACGTGCCGCTGCCGGGCGGCGACGCGGCGGTGCGCCGCCCGTACCGGATGGCGCTCGCCCACCTGTGGGCGGCGGGCCTGCCGTGGACGGCGGAGCTGCCCGCCGTCCGGGACTGCCCGGAGGGCGAACTGGCGGTGCTACGCCGCCAGTTGGAGCGTTCACTGAACTGTGTGCCGACCTCCAGCATGGGGCGGCTGTTCGACGCGGTGTCCGCGCTGGCCGGGGTCTGCCCGCTGGCCGGGTACGAGGCGCAGGCGGCGGTCGAGCTGGAGGCGGCGGCGCTGGCGCACGGCCCGGCCGAGGGGTACGCCTTCGCGCTCCGCCGGGAGGACGGCGTGCTGGTCGCCGACCCCGGGCCGGTGCTGGCGGCGGCGGTCGCGGACCTCGGTGCCGGGGCGCCGGCCGGCCTGGTCGCCGCCCGCTTCCACGCCGCGGTGGCCGGCCTGGTCCGCGCGCTGTGCCGGGCCGCCCGGGAGGAGTGCGGACTGGAGACGGTCGCGCTGACCGGCGGGGTGTTCGCCAACGCGCTGCTCTCCGCCGACTGCGGGCGGGGTCTGCGGGCCGACGGCTTCACCGTGCTCCGGCACCGCCGGGTGCCCCCCAACGACGGCGGACTGGCGCTCGGCCAGCTGATGGTGGCCGCCCGGACCGGTGGCCGGGGTGTCGGACCGGATGCCGGTCCGGGCGTCGGTCCGGGCGCCGGTCGAGAGTCGGGAGTCGCGAGTTGAGAGGAGAGAGCGCATGTGCCTGGCGGTGCCCGGCAGGGTGATGGAGATCGCGGAGCGGGACGGCACACGGATGGCGGTCGTCGACTTCGGCGGCGTGGTCAAGGACGTCTGCCTGGAGTACCTCCCCGATCTGGCGGTGGGCGAGTACGCCATCGTGCACGTGGGGTTCGCGTTGCAGCGGCTGGACGAGGAGTCGGCCCTCCGGACCCTCGACCTGTTCGCCGAACTCGGCTTGATTCAGGAGGAGTTCGGCGACCCGTGGGAGGCGGCGGCCGGGCCGGACGGAACGGAGGAGCGGACGTGAGGTACCTGGAGGAGTTCCAGAACCCGGAGCTGGCGGGCGGACTGCTCGCCGACATCAGGGCGGCGGTGACCAGGCCGTGGGCGCTGATGGAGGTGTGCGGCGGGCAGACGCACAGCATCATCCGGCACGGGATCGACCAACTGCTGCCCGAAGGCGTGGAGTTGATCCACGGGCCGGGCTGCCCGGTGTGCGTGACCCCGTTGGAGGTGATCGACCGGGCGCTGGTGATCGCCGCCCGGCCCGGGGTGATCTTCTGCTCCTTCGGCGACATGCTGCGGGTGCCCGGCACCGACCGCGACCTGTTCCGGGTCCGCGGCGAGGGCGGGGACGTGCGGGTGGTCTACTCGCCGCTGGACGCGCTGCGGATCGCCCGGGAGAACCCGGACCGCGAGGTGGTGTTCTTCGGCATCGGCTTCGAGACCACCGCCCCGCCGAACGCCATGGCCGTCCACCAGGCCAGGAAGCAGGGCGTGCGCAACTTCAGCATGCTGGTCTCGCACGTGCGGGTGCCCCCGGCGGTCGAGGCCATCATGAGCGCGCCGGAGTGCCGGGTCCAGGCCTTCCTGGCCGCCGGGCACGTGTGCAGCGTGATGGGCGTCGACGAGTACCCGGCGCTGGCCGAGCGCCACCGGGTGCCGATCGTGGTCACCGGCTTCGAACCGCTCGACATCCTGGAAGGGATCCGGCGCACCGTACGGCAGTTGGAGCGCGGCGAGCACACCGTGGAGAACGCCTACCCGCGGGCCGTCCGCCCGGAGGGCAACCCCGCGGCCCGGGCCATGCTGGCGGACGTCTTCGAGGTGACCGACCGGGCCTGGCGGGGGATCGGCGTCATCCCGGGCAGCGGCTGGCGGCTCTCGCCGCGCTACCGCGAGCACGACGCCGAGTACCGCTTCGACGTCACGGGGATCACCACCCGCGAGCCCGCCCAGTGCCGCAGCGGCGAGGTGCTGCAGGGGCTGCTCAAGCCGGACCGGTGCGAGGCCTTCGGCACCGTCTGCACCCCGCGCACTCCGCTCGGCGCCACCATGGTGTCCAGCGAGGGGGCGTGTGCCGCGTACTACCTCTACCGGCGGCTGGGCACGCCGGGCGTCCCCCGGGAGGCGAGCCGCGTTGGCTGACACCGAGACCCTGACCGGGCCCCCCACCGGGCCGTCCGCCGCGCCCGACCCCTCCGGGTGGAGCTGTCCGCTGCCGCTGCGCGACCACCCCCGGGTGGTGATGGGGCACGGCGGCGGCGGGGCGCTGTCCGCCGAACTGGTGGCGGGCCTGTTCGCCCCCGCCTACGGCGGCCGGGCGCTGGCCGGCCTGGCGGACTCCGCCGTGCTCGAACTCGGCGGCGCCAGAATCGCGTTCTCCACCGACTCCTACGTCGTGCGGCCGCTGTTCTTCCCCGGCGGCAGCATCGGGGACCTCGCCGTCAACGGGACGGTCAACGACCTCGCCATGAGCGGGGCCCGGCCCGCCTACCTGTCCGTCGGCTTCATCCTGGAGGAGGGGGTGGAGATGGCCGTGGTGGACCGGGTGGCGAAGGCCCTCGGCGCCGCCGCCCGGGCGGCCGGGGTGGAGGTCGTCACCGGGGACACCAAGGTGGTCGAGGCCGGCCGGGGCGACGGCGTCTACCTGAACACCGCGGGCATCGGCCTCGTCCCGGCGGGGGTGGACATCCGCCCGCAGCGGGCGGTGCCCGGCGATGTGGTGATCGTCAGCGGGGACCTCGGGCTGCACGGCGTCGCGATCATGAGCGTCCGCGAGGGCCTGGAGTTCGGCGTTGCGATCGAGAGCGACTGCGCCGCACTCGGCGGGCTGGTCGAGGCGATGCTCGCCGCCGCCCCGGACCTGCACGCGCTGCGCGACCCCACCCGGGGCGGGCTGGGCGCGGCGCTCAACGAGATCGCGGCGGCGGCCGGTGTCGGGGTGGTGGTGAACGAGCGCTCCGTGCCGGTGCCGCCCGAGGTGGCCAACGCGTGCGCCGTGCTGGGCCTCGACCCGATGTACGTCGCCAACGAGGGCAAGCTGGTGGCCTTCGTGCCGCGCGGTCGGGCGGACGCGGTGCTCGCCGCCATGCGGGCGCACCCGCTGGGCGCGGGCGCGGCGGTGATCGGCGCGTGCGTGGCCGAGCACCCCGGCACGGTCGTCGCCCGGACGGCGTTCGGCGGCACCCGGGTGGTCGACCTGCCGATGGGGGAGCAGCTTCCGAGGATCTGTTAGCCCCGGGCGGGCGGAGGCCCCGGCGGACGGGAGGGCGTCCGCCGGGGCCCCGTGCCGTCCGGTCGCCCACGAACCGCCGGCGGGGTAGCGTCACTGCTGGTCACCGGAGCGTTGCGGACCGCGCGCCCGGGACGGGTTCCGGCGGGGTCCGCCGCGGCCCCCGTCGACCACCCGCCGATCCGACAGGAGTGTGCCCCCATGGCCCTACCCACCGGCTTCGACCAGAGCGCCACCGGCTTCGGCCTCCCGCTGGCCTACAACCTGGCCAAGGCCGCCGAACTCGCCTACCGGGACGAGGCGGCGATCGAGGCGCAGGCCCGCGCGTGGGGCTTCGACACCGTGCGCCACCACCGCACCCGCTTCACCCCGCCGTTCCCGCTCCAGGACACCCAGGCCTACACCATGGCCGGCGACCGGATGATCGTCACGGCGTTCCGCGGCACCGAGCCCGCGCAGATCCGCGACTGGCTCACCGACGGCACCACCCCGCCGTGGCCCGGGCCCGCCCGCACCGGCTACGTCCACTACGGCTTCGCCGAAGCCCTCGAATCCGTCTTCCCCGACGTCGCCGAGGCCATCGACGACCTGCGTACCGACGGGCAGGGCGTCTGGTTCACCGGGCACAGCCTGGGCGGGGCCCTCGCCATGCTGTCGGCCGCCCGGCTGAGCCTGGAGGACCCCAGGCTCCAGGCCGACGGCGTCTACACCTTCGGCCAGCCGCGCACCTGCGACCGCCTGCTCGCCGCCGCGTACGACAAGGGGCTCCAGGGCCGCACCCACCGCTTCGTCCACGACAACGACATCGTGCCCCAGCTGCCCCCGGAACCCGCGTTCACCCATGTGGAGACGCTGCACCGGATCGACTCGGCGGGCCGCGTCCGCGAGCGGACCGGGCTGGTCGCCGATCTGGGAGACCGCGCCAAGGGCCTGGGCGCCGCCGCCTTCTCCCCGGACGGCGAGGGCATTCGCGACCACCTGATGCGCACCTACCTGGCCGCCCTGGAGAAGGCCCTCGCCTGACCGTTGTCCGGGTCGCCGGCGGAGCGCCGCCGGAGGGTGTCCCGGTGTGCGGCGGGCCGCACGCCGGGACACCCTCCGGGCGGCCGGGCTCAACGTCCGGCGGTCACTTGGCGACGATCCGGGTCGTGGTGGTGGTGCGGGTGAGGTGCTCGTCGACGATGTACAGCGAGAGGTCCACCGCGTCCCTGGCCCACGCCTGACCGGTCGAGTCGGTGGTCACCGGGACGGTCGCGGTCCGCGGGGTGCCGGAACAGAGGACCTTGATCGTGCCCCGGCCCGACACGGCGGACTGCGTGCCCTTCACGGTGATGGTGGCCGTGTCGGAGGACGGGCTGCACTGGTAGGTCACGGTGACGTTCAGCGTGCGGCCGGCGTCCGCGACGGTGGCGCCGGTGCCGGAGATCGAGACGGGGTTGGCGTGGGCGGGCGCGGTCGCGAGGAGCACGCCCGCCGCGGCGACGGCGGGGACGGCCAGAAAACGGGTGAACTTCGTACGAACGGAAGAACGCATGACGGTCTGCTCCAGTCGGGACGGGGGCGCGGGGAATTCCCGCGCCCCCATCGTGCGGTCCACGAGCGGCCGGAGCGGTCGGGGAATGGGCGGACGACTGGAATCACCCGACGATATGGCGTGGAGTCGACTGCTGTGAGCTGCGTGTACGCCGTGTATATCGGGTGTCCACCGCATGCGGATAGGGTCGGCGGGGTGGTCCGTCCGGCGATATCAAGGGGAATTTCCGGGGGAATTCCCCGGTAATTCCCCCGCGCTGTGCGATCCGCCGCGGTGTCAGCCCAGCGGGCGGCAGAGCAGGGCGTCCGGAACGCCGTAGTGGAGCCACTTCCAGGTGTCGGCGACCCCTGCGAGGTACTCGCCGTCGGCGCACTGCCCCTTGTAGTGGCCCGGTGCCCAGTCACTGGCGGTGGAGCCGCCGGTGGCCGGGCGGTTGTCGCCGCGGTCGAACCACACGGTGCGGCCGGTGGTCGGCAGCGGGGTGGCGGACGGGGCGCAGAGCAGGGCGGCCATGGCGTTGTTGTGAACGCTGTAGCCGACGGCGAAGGTCTGGTCGGGGCACTGGAGCTTGTCGTAGCCGGAGGCCCAGTCGCCGCCGGTGACGTAGCGCTGGTCGGTGACGGTCACCCAGGCGCCGCCGCCGGTGGAGGGGCGGCCGGCGTCGGTGCACAGGCCGCGGCCGTCGCCGCGGCCGAGGCCCGCCAGGCGTTGGCCGTCGGGGCAGTTGCCCTTGCGGTTGCCGCTGCTCCAGTCGGGCAGGGCCAGCATGCGGGTGGAGACGTTCCGGTCGCCGTGGTCGAGGTCGAGCATGTTCCAGCGGGCCGTGGCCGCGACCGGGCCGCTGAACGAGGGCGCGTCGACCAGCTTGCTCCAGTCGGCGGCGCGCCAGTCGCCCGGGTCGGTGAGGCCGAGCCGCCGCCCGTCGGCGTCGTAGGAGAGCAGCGCCCAGGAGTCGTTCGGGACGCCGCCGCTCTGCCAGCCGATCAGCGGCCAGACGGCGAAGTCGGTGTCGTGGGCGGCCAGGAGGTCGGTGAAGCGGTCGAACCAGGCCTGCTCCTTGCCGTTCGTGGACCCGCGTCCGGCGGCGCCGAACTCGCTGATCCACACCGGCGCGGTGAAGTGCTGGCCGGACCGGGTGACGAAGAGGGCCTGCTGGTCGACCACCTGGGCGAGCTGCTCGGGTGTGAAGTCCTCGTAGCGGGGGTCGCTCGTGGAGCCGGGGCCGCTGCCCGCGCCGGTGTTGGCCGGACCGGTGTAGGCGTAGAAGTGTGCCGCGTAGACCAGCTTGTCGGACCGGACGAGCGTGTTGGACAGGGTGGCGACCGGGGTGAGCATCGGCCGGCCGTGGGAGAAGCCGGCGGCCGGGATGCCGTACCAGTTGATGCCTTCCATGACGACCAGCAGGTCCGGGTCGGCCTGGAGGATCCGGTTGCCGGCCTCCTCGAAGGCGGCGTACGCGTCGTGGGCGTCGCCCATTCCCCAGTTGGGGTCGTCCCAGACGTCGCGGCGGATCTCGTTGCGCAGATCGGCGCCGACGACCCGCTTGTCCGCCTTGTAGCGGTTCACCAGGAACAGCCAGTCGTCCACCCACTGCTGGGTCGTCTGGCCGCTGTTCCACCGCTCGTTGCCGTCCAGGCCGCAGCAGAACCGGTAGCTGGTGGTGTGGTTGTTGAGGATCACCGCGAAGCCGTCGGCGGTCAGCGCGGCGACGACGGCGTCGAACACCTGGAGCGGTGTCCTGCCCCGCAGCTGCGGGTTGGCGGTGACGGCGGCGTCCGGCACCGGGGCGGTGTCGTGGATCATCGCGTCGGCGAACGGGAGGCGGATCGTGTTCAGACCGAGGCCGTGGAGGTCCGTCAGGATGCGGCTGATCGGGACCCGGTCCAGGCCGAGCGGGATGTTGTACGACACCTGGCGGGCCTGGTTGTTGGCCGGGTCCGTGGTCGAGCCGCTGCCCTCCCACGTGCCCTGGGCGCCGGCCCAGTTGCCGGCCTTCAGCTTGAACCGGTCGCCCTTGGCGTCGACGACGTAGCGGCCCCGGGTGCTCAGCGGGCCGGTCCACGAGGCGGCGAGCCCGGCGCCGCTCAGGACCGGCGCGGCGGGGGCGCCGGCGGTGGCCGGAAGGGTGGTGGCGGCGGTGGCGGGGGCGGTGGCCGCCGTTCCGGCCAGGAGCGAGGCCGCCGCGACGGCGGCCACGAGGAGCCGGCGGGGTAACCGCGGCATGCGGGCGGGACTGCTGGGGTTCACGGTGTCTCCAGTGGGAGGAGCGGAGCAGGGATTGCTGACGCTACGTCCAACTGCGGCCCGCGAAAAGGGGGAGCCGGTCGGGGGAAGCGCCGCCGGGGCCGCGGGGCGGGCGCCACGTTAACCGCGGGGGAAAGGACCGTTCCGGGGCCGTGAAATCTCGGTCATGGCGATCCGGGAACCGTGCGAAACCGGGCAATGGTTCGGTCGGCGAATGTTAAGTTACCCGGCGGTCAGGAGCGGCGTGCGGCTGCTCCCGGCCGTGCGCTCTGCCACAAGTCACCACCGATCCAGCCATGTTGACCGGAAGGGACCCTCCACGTGACCGTGCGCAAGCTGACGCTGTCAGCAGCCGCCACAACCACCGTGCTCCTCCTCTGCGGCGCCGTCCTGAACGGAGCGGCGGCAGCACCGGCCGCCGCCACGACCGCCGCCACCGGCGCGGCCGCCACGTCGGCCGCCTCACCCGGTGTGCCCGCGACGCTGGCGCCACCGGCGTCCGGCACGGCCGCGGCGACCCTGGCGACCCCGGCGCAGGGCAGCGCGCCGGCCACCGCCACGGCCGACCCCGGCCTCGCGCTCTCCTCCTACGACCCGGCCACCGGCACCGCTGTGCTCGCCCCGGCCGCCGCCGGCCCGCAGCAGACGTCCGCCCGGGCCGCGGCCCCGGACGCCGCCGTGGCGGCCGCGGCCGCCGTCCGGCCCGGGCAACTGATCGACAGCCCGCCCACCCCGGCGGCCCCGCACGGCGCGCTGGTCGCCGTCACCGGCGTGCAGCAGGCCGCCGACGGGACGGTGGCCGTCACCACCCGCCCGGCGACCCTCCCCGAGCTGCTCGGCGCGACCAGCACCAGCCTGCACAGCGCCGTCAGCCCCGGCGCGTTCCAGGTCGAGCCCCGGCTCGGCGGCATCCAGGTCACCACCGACCTCGGGACGGCCGGCGGCCAGGGCTCCGTCTCCGGAAGTCTGGGGCTCACCGCCAACGCCACCGTCCCGCTGCCGAACGGGTCCTCGGCGACGCTCTCCGGCTCGGTCTCGCTCACCCCGGCCGTCGACTTCTCCTACCGGGGCGGCCTCGGCCTGATCGACCCCCAGCAGGCCCGGGTCGGCTTCAGCCTGGGCGCGCACGCCGACTGGCGGGTCAGCGCGAACCTCACCGGCGGCACCTCCGTGCGGATCCCGCTGGCCACGTACAGCGCCAGCCCGGTGGTGATGGTGGGCCCCCTGCCCGTCGTCATCAACCTGAACTTCACCCTCTCCGCCGACATCGCCGCGGACGGCACCGTCACCCTCGACGCCCAGCAGGCGTACGACGGTCAGTGGGGCGTCCACTCCGACTACGTGAAGGGCCCGGGCTGGACCACCACCACCGACCCGGGGACCTCCACCGTCACCCCGCTGCGCCTCGACGCCCGGGGTTCCGCCTCGGCGAAGGCCGGCCTGCTCGCCGAGGGCTCGATCGCCCTGTACGACACGATCGGCGTGAAGGCGTCGATCGAGCCGTACCTGCGGGCGGCCGTCAGCGGCTCGGTCGTCCTCGACGGCGCCGGCGGCACGCCGGACGTCAACGGCTCGGCCGTGCTCTACGGCGGACTCGACATCAACGGGGCGCTGATGGCACGGCTCGCCGTCCTCGGTACCCCGGTCCTCTCGGCGGACCTGCCCTTCCTCGCCTTCCACCGCGAATGGCGGCTCGCCTCGGGGAGCACCGGCCCGAACCCGCCGCGCATCGTGGACTGGACCCCGCTCAGCTCCGGCCTGGCCGACGACAACCGCTCCGCCCACCTGAAGGCCCAGCCGGACTGGGACCCGTACGCCGTCAAGGCGTCCTGCCCGGACGGCAGCCGGCTGATCGGACTCAGCCACGGCGGTGACGACGGCCTGTGCACGGACGTCACGCAGGCGGAACTCTGGGACGCCGGCCGGGCGTTCGTCGTCGACCACGGCGGCACCCACGTCACGGCCGACTGGGCCCCGGGCTACACCAAGGCGCAGTGCCCCGCCGGTTCCTACGTCTCCGGCTACAGCCGCAACGGCCGGACGATGGGCGTGCTCTGCGCGAAGTCGGCGGCACCGCAGGGGGCGTCGACCCGCACGCTCTGGTTCGACAAGGGGGACAACCGCCCCGCGGTGGCCGGGGGCGGTGACTTCGCGTACGGCTTCGCCAAGGGCCAGTGCGCGGACGACGAGTTCGTCGCGGGGGTGGCCTACAGCCAGCCCTGGTGGCAGCTGTGGGCGGCGCGGCCGTACGCGCTGCTCTGCCAGAAGCTCGCCTGACGTCCGCCTGACGTCCGCCCGGCCCCGGCCACCGCACGACGGTGGTCGGGGCCGGGTCGGTGGCCGGGAGGGCGGGAGGGCGGGGTCAGTGCAGGGGCACGACGGCGAGCGGGCAGGGCGCGTGGTGGATGACCGCGTGGGCCACCGGGCCCAGGTGGGCGCCCACCGGGTTGTGGTGGCGCCGGGCCCCGATGACCAGCAGGCCGGTCCCGGAGGCCGCGTCGACCAGCGTGATCCCGGCGTGGCCCATCAGCACCTCGGTGGACACCGGGAGCTCCGGGTGGCGTTCGAGCCAGGGCGCGAGGGCCGTGTCGAGCGCCCGCCGGGCGTCGGCGGCCAGCTGGTGCTCCAGACCGCCGATGGAGCCGAAGTGCAGGTACTCGTTGCCGGCCGGCGGCCCCCAGGCGTGCACCACGGTGAGCGGGACCTCACGCCGGGCGGCGGTCCGGAAGGCGAGGTCGAGCACCGGGTCGCACGGATGGGCGAGGTCCACGCCCGCGGTCACGCCGCGCGGCTCCTCCGCCCGGGTGTCGCCGCCCGCGGCGGCCCGCACCAGCACCACCGGGCAGTGCGCCGCGCCGAGCACCCGCCGGCTCACCGAGCCGGTCAGGAAACCCCGCAGCGAGCCGAGGCCGCGGGACCCGAGGACCAGCAGCACCGCCCGTTCCGAGGCCGCCGCCAGCGCGGCGACCGGGTCGTCCGGCGCCCGGGCGATCCGTACGTCCAGACCCGGGAAGAGGACCCGCAGGGCGTTCGCCTCGGCCGTCGGCGCCCGGTCCGGCTCCCGCGGCCCGGCCAGCACCAGTTCGAGCGCCAGCCCCTGCCGGACGGCCTCGCGCGCCGCCCAGCGCGCGGCGGCCCGGCCGGGCTCCGAACCGTCGAAGCCGGCGATGATCCGGTCAGCTGCCACGGTCCGCCTCCGATCCCGGCGCCCGCCCGCCGGCGGGCCCGCCCTCCCTCCATCATCCGCCCGCCGCCGCCGTCCCGCCGGACGCCCGCACCGGGCCGCCCGGCTACGGACGGTGGTCGTCGAGGGTGAGGCCGCCGGTGAGGTCCGAGCCGTCCACCCAGAAGGTGCCCGTGTTGCCGTACCGGTCGTAGGCGGCGATCTGCGGGTTGAACGACTCCTTGAAGCTGCCCAGCGGCCCGTTCGGGATGTGCCAGCCGTCACCGACGGTGGTGGCGTGCACCCAGGTGAGGCACAGGTACCGGTCGGGGTCGTTCTGCTCGTAGATCGTCGCGTAGTCCCACCACTCGTTCCCCTCGGGGAAGTTGACGATCTGGCCCAGGCTGTGCCCGTCCGACGAGGAGAAGTACGCGGAACCGTGCGGCTCCTGGTACCAGACGTAGCCGCCGTAGAAGTTCCGGTGGCGGTCCTCGGGCGGGATGTCGGCGGCGAAGAACCCGTCGTAGCCGGAATCGCTGAAGTGGCCGCTCACCGAGAAGGTGACGAAGTGGTTGTCCGCGGACTTCAGTGACAGACGGTAGTTCCAGGCGTCCGTCGTCACGTACTTGGTGTTGTCGCCCTCCTGGGTCGCGGTGCGCGCGTACTCCCAGGCGACGTCGCCCTTGCGGTACGTCACGGCCGCGCGCGGTTCGAGGGTGACCCGGTCGTGGTACGCGCCGTTCAGGGAACTCGTGAAGGTGTCGCCGGAGTCGGTCCTGACCCGGACGCCGATCGACTTCGGGTCGACCGCGGCGGGCCCGCAGTACACGTAGAACGTGATCTTCCGGCCGCCGCCGTCGTCGGACGGGGCCCCGGCGGGGGCCGCGGTGAACCGGTTCGGGGCGTCCGTGTAGGACCAGCCCGTGCTCCCGTTCCAGCCGAGCGCCGACTCGTCGGCGTAGTCGATCAACCACAGACGGGAGAGCAGGTGCTGCGGATCGACATCGAGGGCGTGCCCGTCCTCGTCGGTCGGCTCGACCGAGATCGTCACGCCGATCCGGTTCCGTCCGTTCGCGTAGACGGTGCCACGCTCGCCACCGCTGTCGAGTACGACCGAGAGCCTCGACACGCTCGTCCACGTCGGCATGCTGGGTCCCCTCCCGAGGGCCTCGAAGGAACGGCCCTCGTCCCGGGTTCGGTGCCGGGCCGGGCCTCTCCCCAGCCTGACGGTCCGCCGTCCGCGGTGGTGGGAGGAGCGCGCACAATGGCCGGTTTCCGCACGCATCGCCACTCGTCGGGTCTCCGTCCGCTGGGCAACGGGCCGGCTGCGCGGCCGGCCGGCCGGGCGGGGGCGGGCTGCCTGCGGGCGGTTGGGCGGGGGCGTCTACGGGGCCGTGGTCAGCCCCGCCGTGGCGGCGCCGCGGCTGAGGACCACCGAGCCGATGTGCTCCAGGGCGCGGGCGTAGTCGGCGCGGTCGGGGGCGTGGCGGGCGGCCTGGCGGAGGTCGAGGACGCGGTAGGGCGGGCCGAGGTCCGTGATCTGGGGGAGGAACTCGGCCCCGGTGACCGTCCAGCGCCGGTCCGGGGTGTCCGGCGGGGTGAAGGTGAAGCGGGCGATGGAGCTCCAGTTGCCGCGCGGGTCCTCGGCGCCGTCGTAGGTGAACATGTGGCCGGCGAGCTGGTCGCCGAGGCCGTAGACGGTCCAGGTGTCGCCGATCTTCTCGTAGGCCTGCGGGATGTGGGCGTGGGTGCCGAGGACCAGGTCGACGGCCGGTCCGTCCCCGGCCCGTCCGGCGGCCAGCTCGCGGGCCAGGGTGAGCTGCTGGTCGTTCGGGGCGTCCTGCCACTCGGTGCCCCAGTGGACGCTCACCACGACGACGTCCGCACCGTCGGCGCGGGCGGTGCGGGCGTCGGCGAGGATCCGGTCGCGGTCGATCAGGTTCACCGCCCAGGGACGGTCCGCCGGCAGCGGGATGCCGTTGGTGCCGTAGGTGTAGGCGAGGTGGGCGACGGTGGCGCCGCCGGCCCGGAGCAGCGCGGGTCGGCCGGCCTCAGCCTCGTCGCGGGCGGAGCCCGTGTGGGCGAGGCCCACGGCGTCCATGGCGTCGAGCGTGCGGCGGATGCCGGCCGGTCCGTCGTCGAGGGTGTGGTTGGAGGCGGTGTCGCAGGAGGTGTATCCGGCGTCCTTGAGGGCCCGGGCGACCTGGGGCGGCGACTTGAACGCCGGGTAGCCGGTGAACGGGCCGCCGTCGGGGCCGTAGACGGTCTCCATGTGGCAGATGGCGAGGTCCGCGCCGCTGATCAGGGGCTTGACGTCGGCGAACATCCGGCCGAAGTCGTAGCCGTTCCCGCCGGCGTCCTCGTTGGCCTGCCGGATGATCTCGGTGTGCGGCAGCACGTCGCCGGTGGCGACCAGGGTGAACGCGCGCGGCCCGGTCGGGGACGCGGTGGCGGTGGCGGTCGTGGTGGTGGCCGTGGTGGTGGTCGGGTCGTCGGCCGGGGGCGACGCGGGCGGGGAGCCGCAGCCCGCGGCGACGAGGAGCAGCGGGACGGCCGCCGTGAGGACCGGTCGACGGGGCAGGCGCATGGTCGGCTCATCTCATGATCGGAAGGTGCTATCGGCACTCCGACTATGCGGCGCCCCGGCGGCTCCGCCGCGTCCCCACGCCCTGGGGTCACCCGGGGGATCCGGTGCCGGCCGCGGCTCGGGCCGCCGCGGGCGTTCCGAGGCGGGGTGAACCGGATCCGCCGCGCCGTCCGTGTTCGGGGGCGGGAGCCGCGTCGGGCCGCAGGGCGGGCGTGCGAGGCGGTACCGCTCCACGAACCCCTGGGAGAAGCAGAGATGAAGCACATCCGCCGGACGGCCGCGGTCACCGGGGGCGCGGTCGCGGCCCTCGCCCTCGCGGGCACCGGGACCGCGTTCGCCTGGAAGCCGAGCGACGCCTCGTTGGAGGTCGGCTGCCGGACGGACGCCGGCCAGGTCGAACTCGTCCTCGGGAACCGCTACAAGGCCGCCGGCGACTACACCCTGAGCCTGGTCGGCGGCACCGAGGTGCACCGGGGGCGGATCGAGGCGAACGCCACCGTCAAGGTGACCGTCGGCTACTCGGGCCAGGGCGACACCTGGCGCTACACCCTGGCGGACACCCACGTGGAGAAGAAGGTCGCGGAGGTGCCGCTCTGCCCGTCCGCCACCCCGACCCCGACCGGCACGCCGTCCGTTCCGACGACCCCGGCCCCGACCCCGACCTCCACTGCGACCCCGACCCCGACCCCGACGCCGAGCGGGACGCGGTCCGTCCCGCCGGCCCCGGTGCCGACGGCGACCGCGTCGGTGCCGCCCTCGCCGAGCGCCACGCCCCCGGCGACCACCCCGGCGACCACCCCGCCGGCCGCGCCGAGCGCCTCGCCCACGCCCGGGGCGACCGCCGAGCCCGCCCTGGCCCGGACCGGTGGCGGGGACAGCACGCCGCTCGCCCTGGCCGGCGGCGCCGTGCTGGCCGCCGGCACGGGCCTGGTCCTCGTCGCGCGCAGGGCGGCGGCCAGGCGCCGCGCCTGACGGTGCGCGGCGGTACGGGTGCGGTGCGGGTCGGCGGATCCCGGTCGCCGGCCGCCGTTCGAACCCCGCGGGGTGCGCCGCCCGTGCTACCGGCTGAGGCCGGTCGGCAGTCGGCCCGCGCGACGGACGAGGGAGCACAGCGATGGCCTGGTACCAGGGGCCGAGCCGGATCACGGTGACGGCGGTGGAGGGGCGGTATCCGCAGCGGGCGGTGGTGACCGTCCGGGGCGCCGCCCCGGTGGAGGTCCCCGGCGAGGTCGGCGCCGTCCACGTCGTCGAGGCGGCGAGCTGGCAGCTCGACCTGGAGCACCGGGACCAGGGCGAGTGGTACCCCAACATCCTTGCGGTGCAAGGGCGGTGGGAGGAGGTCCGGGGCGTGCCGACGCAGGTCGTGCACAGCCGCAACCGCGACCACGACGGTGACCGCCGGGACCGCAACCTGGTGCTGCGGATCGAGCGGGTCGCGCCGGCCGGTGACGGGCCCTCGGTCGCCACCGGGCCGGCCGCGCCGCTGCGCACCTCGGCCGGAGCCGCGAGCGGCGGCACGGTCCCGGCCCCGGCCCCGGGCGTGCGGACGACCGTCTCGGGCGCCGCGGCCCGGCCGGTGACCTCGACCGGGACCTGGAGCGGCTGACGGCCGTCCGCCCCCGCCCGAGGGGGTCCGAACGGAGTTACGGCCGCCAGTAGTTGCCGGAGGCCACGATCATCGACTGGAGCTGGACGCTGCCCCCGTAGTAGAGCGAGGGGTCGATCGGCGTCGCGACCAGCTTGTTCCACAGGGCGTCGAGCCAGGCCTGGGAGCCGGGGTCGGTCGTCGCGGTGACGACGAACGGCGCGGTGAACGCCATGTCGGTGCCGCTGTCGAAGGCCGAGCCGTTGAGGCGGTAGCCGGTGACGACGCGGTCCGGGTTGCCGCCGGTCTTCGATCGGATCCAGGAGTTCAGCCTGCGCGCCGAGGCGAGCGAGGCGGCGTCGCCGCTGGTCACGGCGTCGGCGCCGATCCGCCACGGGTCGCGGCAGGCGTTCCAGCCGTAGTCGCCGTCGTGGGGGCTCTCCAGGACCTCGCCGGGGGCGGGCTTGGGCGTGCTGTTGGTGTTGACCACGAAGTCGGCCAGCAGACCGGTGCTCGCCGCGTACGTGGACTGCTGGGAGGTGATCAGGTTCTGGTGGGCGCTGCGGACGGTGTCCCAGGCGGCGTCGCCGGTCGCGGACCTGAAGGCCCGGAAGTGGTCGACCATCCAGTCCGAGGACCGCGTGACGTAGTGGAGCGGATCGCCGGAGCCGGACCAGTCGCCGAGCAGGGTCAGGTGCGTGCTCGGGTTGATCTCGCTCGCCTTGATCGCGTTGATGCGCTTGACCGCGAGCTTCTTGTAGTCGTACGTCCCGGTGGAGCCCCACTGCCGGTCGGCGAGCAGCAGCCCGTAGGCGACGTCGAGGTCCCCGTCGGTCGCCGAGTCGGAGCCGTTCACGCTCCTGCACGAGGCGTCCTGTTCGGCGGCCAGCAGGTCGGGGTTGTTGACCGACGGATGGGCGAGCACGAACGTCAGCAGGCCGTCGAAGGCGGTCCTCGCGCCGGGGTCGGCGCCGGCCATCAGGGCGGTGATCACCAGGCCGTAGCCCTGGCCCTCGGCCACGTACGGGTGGTCGGCGTCCGGGGAGCGGACCTCGTACCAGCCGTTGCCACAGTTCTGCTTGAGGAAGGCGGCCTTCCAGGCGTTGTACTTGTCGATCACCTGCTGGTCGACGGCCGACTGGGCGCCGCTCGGCCGCAGCGTGCCCGCCGTGTACGGGAAGGTGTGGCTGCCGAAGGGGACGGCCGGCCCGGCGGCGGCCGTGGCGGCCGTGGCAGCCGTGGTGCTCGCGGCGGGCAGCAGGGCCAGGACGGTGGGGGCCAGGGCGATGGCGGCGAGGACGCTCTTGAGTCGGTGCACGTCTGCTCGATTCTCCGATGCGCGGGGGCTCAGGTTTCGGAGGAGGTGGGGGTGCCGGTCAGGGGGGTGAAGGTGCGGCGGAGGTCGACGGTGGTGGCGGGGGCGGTGATCCAGGCGAGGGGGGCGTGGTGGAGGCGGGGGCCGGCCGGGGGGTGGAGGAGGGGTTCGCCGGCGGCGTTGCGGGGCCATTCGACGTCGCCGGTGGCGGTGCGGGCGGGGACGAGCCAGTGGTCGCCCCGGGTGTAGGTGCCGCAGGGGCGGAAGTACACCTGGACGCCGTCCTCCAGGTCGAGCCAGCCGCCCTCCCGCAGGGGCAGGGCGCCGCCGGACAGCGGGACGGCGTCGCGGCCGCGCGGGGCGCGGTGGTCCCAGCGGCGGAGGAAGGGGTGGCGTTCGGGCAGGCGGCCGGTCGGCGGGGGCGGTTCGGCGGACAGCCGCACCCGGCGGCCCGGCAGGTCGGTCTCCTCGACCTGGAGCAGGTCCGCCGGTTCCGTGCGGCTGAGGTGGGCGCTGTCCGTGACCTCCACCCAGTCGCCGACCGAGAGGGCGAGCCTGTCGTCGTCGCCCAGCGAGGTGAGGTCGACCCAGACGCCCTCGACGGAGGTGATCGGCAGGACCACCGAGCCGTTCTCCCGGGACCACGTAAAGGTGGCGCCGCCCTCGGCGGAGCCGCCGCGGTGGACCTCCACCCGGTACAGCTGGTTCTCCGGGCCCCGGTAGCCGGCCTCGGGGTGGGCCAGGCACGGGTCCTCGCTCGCCCGCTCCGGGCGGCGGGCGCGGGCGGCCAGCGCGCAGGCGGGGCGCTCGCGCGCTTCGGCCCAGGCGTCGAAGGCGGCCCGGACCTGGGGTGCGCCGCCGCCCTCCGGCAGGGACAACTCCGCGGCGGGCAGGGCGAGTACCTGCCAGACGACCTTGGCCCGGGCCGCCGTGTCGGGCATCGCCGCACCGAGCGCGGTCTCGCGGATCTCCGGGTCCTCGACCGCCGTGACGCTGCGCTCCCAGACCTTCAGGTAGACCAGGAACGGGAACTCCCCGGGCAGCCGGTCGCCGGGGAGGTCCTGGTCCCGGTAGGCGTCCGGCTGGTCCCAGTACGTCCAGCCGGCGGGCCCCTGGCGGAGGTCCTCGCCGTCCGGGGAGTCGTCGTCGGACACGGCGGGGGCGGGCTCGGGGCGGTCGGCCTCGCACAGCACGCCGTCGACGTAGTAGCGGCCGCCGCCGATGGTGAGGTCGTCCAGGTCGTGGCTGCCCGGCACGTGGCCGATCGCGAATCCGGCCGCCGCGGCCGGTCCGCCGTGGCGGCCGATCAGATCGGCGGCGAGCGTGCGCAGCTGGTACCGCTCGATCGCGGCCTGCTCGTTGGCGTCGGCGTCGAGCTGCACCCGGCCCTGCTGGGTCAGCACCGCGGAGTAGTGCTTGCCGGGCCGGAAGGTCAGGCGCGAGAAGTCTGCGTGCACGATTCCCTCACAGGGTCGAGGTCGGGGAGAAGGTCGGGAGCAGGGCGGGAGCGGAGGAGGATCAGGTGACGAAGAAGACTCCGGCGTCGGTGCCGGCCGGGGTGTACTCGGCCAGCCGCGCCCGCAGGTTGTCCTCCCGCTGGGGCTGGAACAGGTCGTGGAAGGCGCCGAGTTCGGAGCCGTCCTCGGCGCCGCGGGTGATCTCCGGCGCGCAGCCGGCGGCCAACTGGCCGTAGCCGGGCGTGCCGTAGCGCAGGCCGGTGAACAGCGGGCGGACCCGGGCGGCCTCCAGGTCCCGCAGCCGGGCGGCCTGCGCCGCGGGCAGCTCGCCGCGCTCGACCAGTTCGGTGACCGCCGAGCGGACCAGGTCGGGCTGGCAGGCGTACCGGCGCGGGGTGCGCGAGCCCGGGGGGACGTAGCAGAACCGCAGGCAGCCGAGCGCGCGGCGGGCCACCCGCAGCCGCCCGGTGAAGACGCAGTCCTCGGCGATCGGCACCGCGTGGGCGTGCACCTCGCCGACCACCGTGGAGCGGTGCGCGTGCAGCAGCGCGTGGGCGTGCGCGCAGTCGGGCCCGGAGAGCGCCGGCCGCTCGGGCCCGGTGGCGTCCAGGACGCTGTCGTCGAGGTGGATCTCCAGCGGGTCGGCGTCCACCTCGTCGCCGACGACCTGGATCGCGCCCAGGACGGTGCGCTCGATCCGCACGCAG
The DNA here is from genome assembly GCF_042268405.1 of Kitasatospora sp. NPDC056184. Classification (NCBI taxonomy): domain Bacteria; kingdom Bacillati; phylum Actinomycetota; class Actinomycetes; order Kitasatosporales; family Streptomycetaceae; genus Kitasatospora; species Kitasatospora sp. NPDC056184. Next base: position 74,626 of record NZ_JBHJUI010000001.1, read on the forward strand.
GCCGTGGTGCGGTCCAGCACGAGGCTGGGCTCCTGCGGCGCGTGCGGCGCGCAGTGCGGCTCCAGCGACCAGCCGGGCACCAGGGTGCAGTGCCGCAGGGTGACGGAGGCGAGCGGACCGGTGACGTTGACCCCGCGGCCGGTGATCAGCAGGCCGTCCAGGACCAGCCGCCCGCCCGGGTCGACGCCCCGGACGTTGAGCGCGTCCGGCCGGTTGCTGTACCAGTCGAGCAGCCGGATCACCGGACGGGTGCCCTCGGCGGCGCGCAGTTCCAGGCGGTCGTCGGCCGCCAGGTCGAAGTCCAACTGCTCCTGGTAGGCGCCGCTGTGGGTGATCTCGATGACGGCGGAGCCGCCCGCGGCACCGGCCTGCTGGTCGGCGCGCCACTGCTCGTACACCTCGTTGATCCGCTCGTACGGCCGACCGGGGCCGACCCGGTACACCGTCCGGCGCGGGGGCTCCGGGCGGTCGCGCGGGTACTCCCCGCCGCCGGTGTCGTCGGCGAACACGTAGTGGTGGTCGACCCAGACGCCGCGGCGCGGGGCGGTGCGGGCGCCGAAGGCGATCCGGCCGAGCACCGGGTCGACGGCGACCTGGCCGCGCTGCGGCCGGTACGTCCAGTCGGTGAGGTCGGCCACCGTGATCTCGGCGGGCGGGACCGGTTCCCGGGCGCCGTCGCGCCAGATGGCGAAGCTCTTGCCGGGCCCGTAGTAGTCGGCCGGGTTCTCGGCCAGCTGTCGGCGCCGGATCGGGGCCGGCACGTTGTCGATCGCCGCGAGATGGGTGGCCGAGGGCTCCGGCTCGGGCCTGGTGAAGAGCGGGGCGTCGTTGCCGAGGACCGAGAAGGTGAAGAGGTTCCTGGCCCGGTCGATGCAGTAGGCCGGGGCCCGGGTGACGGAGTACGGCTTCAGCCGCCAGACGTAGAGGGCGACGCCGGCCGGCGTGTAGCCGCCCCGGCGGCGGGGGGAGGCGGCCCGCCGCACGTCGACGGTGTGCGCCTGCTCGTCGAAGGGCCCGCCGAGCAGGTCCAGGGCGGCGCCCCGCCGGACGTCGACCAGCCGCCCCCGGCCCGACCGGCGGCGGTCGGCCGGCTCCTCCTCCGGTCGCAGCAGCCGCACCGGCCGGGTGCCGCCGAGCAGCCGGGAGAGCTCCACGGCCCGGGCCGGCCAGTCGGCGACCGAGGCGGACAGCTCCTCCAGCAGGGCGAGCGTGCCCTTGCGCCGGCGGTTGGCGACGGTGTTCGCGACGTCGAGCCGGGGCGCCAGCCGGGCGGCGAGCCGGTCGCGGGCCGCGGCGCGCTCCGGGGAGGCGCCGCCGTGCAGGCCGGTGGCGAGCACCTCCTCGTAGCCGGGCAGGATCCGGTAGCCGACCAGGTCGCCGAGGTAGGCGACGGCCCAGTCGGCGGCGGTCTCCACGAACCAGTCCCGGTAGCCCTGGTCGATGCCGCCGCGGACGATGTCGACCTGCTCGGCGATGACGGCCAGCAGGGCGCGCAGCGGCTCGCCCGCCTCGGCGTCCCGCAGCCGGTGCCACTGCGGCAGCAGCTCCAGCAGCCCGTCCGGGTCCCGCTCGCTCATGGGCGGACCTCCTTGAGGATCAGCGTGTCGGGCAGATTCGGTGACAGCAGGGCGAGTTGGGCCGGGCGGATGCCCCGGAAGACCGTCAGCACCCGGCCGGCCGGCAGCGGGCGGGTGTCGGTGACGGCCGGGTTGAGGCGCAGCAGCTCCGCCACCGTGATGCCGTGCCGGGCGGCGATGTCGGTGAGGGTCTCCCCGGCGGGGTCGCGCACCCGGTAGCGCTGCTCGTCGAAGCGGGCGAGCCGGGCCGGGACGGTCGGCTGCGGCCGCGCGAGCTGCTCGGACAGGTGCTCCAGCCCCTCGGGGGTGAGGCTGCCGGGCACGCCGGTGAAGGCGTCGACGTCGACCCGGTCCACGCCGGGGACGGCCTGGGCGACCGCGAGCACCTCGGACAGGTGGGCGCTCTGGCCGAGTTGGCGCCCGCCGTAGCCGAGGCGGTCCAGCAGGGCGCGGCGCAGCGCCGGTTCGACGAGGTCCCAGGAGTGGTCCGGGTCGACCTCGACGCTCAGGGCGACGACCAGCAGGACGAGTTCGCGCAGCGCGACCTCGACCGGCAGCCGCGGGTCGCCGTAGGCGGCGAGCGAGGAGCGCAGGGTGCGGACCAGGTCGGAGTCGGCGGTGAGCGGGATGTCGTCCACCCCGGCCACCGTGACGTGCACGAGTTCGCGCCGGCCGTCGGAGAGCCGGGTGGCGGCGGCGCGCCCGATGCCGGCCCGGGAGCGGGTGAAGTCCTCGTAGTCGGGGACCGAGACCAGCCGGTCCAGGGCGGTGACGGCGAGCGGGATGGTGCGCCGGGCGAGGCCCGGGCCGTCCGGGCCGGCGCCGCCGGTGGCGGGCAGCGGGTTGACGACGGCGGAGACGCCGAGCGGACGGGTGGTGAGCTGGGTGATCCGGCCGGCGCCGACGTTGCCCGTCTCACCGATGCCGATCCGGTAGCGAGCGCGGACGTTCTCCCGGCCGGTGGGCAGGCGCGAACCGTGCACGCCGTCGCCGAAGGTGACGGTGGTGCGGCCGTCGGTGGCGGTCGCGGTGACGTAGACCTGTTCGTCGGCGCCGCGCCCGGCGAGGCTGTCGACCTCGTGCCAGCGCACGCCGTCGACCCGGACCTCCAGGGTGCTGCGCGCGCCTCCGGGGGTGTCGGCGGCCAGCCAGGTGAGCGGCGACTGCCAGAGGGCGAAGCGCTGGCCCGGGACGCCGGCGTCGCCGCTGCCGATGGCCTCGTCGCGGGTGGCGCCCTGGGTGGCGCGGACCACGTTGCCGAGGACCTGGACGGTGTCGCGCCGGTAGCGGTGGGCGAGGTCGGCGCTGAGCGTGATCGTGGTGCGGACGGTGTCGCCGGGCAGCCGCGGGTCGACGCCCTGCTCGACGCCGGCGATCATGGCCAGCTCGGTGGCCCGGACCCCGGTGGTTCCCGGGATGTCGGTCCGCTCGCCGCCGACCGTGATCCACCGGCCGGGGGTCAGCCCGTCGTAGAGCCGGGCGAGTTCGATCCGGCCGCCGTGGACGTCCTCGGTGACGGGCTCGTCGGCGAGCCGCAGCGACTCCCCGCGGGCGTAGACGGTGGCGTCCCTGATGTGCGAGAGCTGGGTGTCCTGGTCGTCCAACCACGGCTGTTGCAGGGTCAGTTCGGTCACCTTGCCGGTGATGCCGAAGTCGGCGCGGGAGATCACCCGGACATCGGTCACCCGGGTGATGACCTCGGCGAGGTCGCGGCTGCCCGGGATGCCGCCGTCGAGTCCCTTGCGCGGGCGCTGGACGACCACCCAGCTGCCGGGCGCGATCTGGTCGTACACGGCGTCGAGGGTGAGGACGGTGCCGGAGACCGGCTGCAGCTTGGTGGTGAGGACCACCTCGACGGCGGCGGCCGACTGGTCGGTGGCGGGGGAGCGGTGCACCCGGACGTTCAGCTCGCCGGACTCGCCGGTCCTCTCCTGGTCCGGGTCGAGCCGGTAGTCGAGCGCGGGGCCGGGCCCGCCGTCGATCCTCACGTGCACGCGGTTGTCGGCCTGCGGGCGGGAGACGAAGACCGTGCGCTCGGGCAGCTTGGGCAGGAAGCGGGAGCTGACGCCGGCCTCCGGCTCGGGGGCGGGGGCGTGCGGGTCGGGCTGCGGGGCCGGCGGCGCGGTGGTGACCACCTTGACCTGGCCGGGCCCGAACGGGAAGGTGTGGTCCCACGGCAGCGAGAAGCCGCTGTGCACCAGGCTGCCGGCCTCGACGTACGTGAAGTCGGCGGTCTCGGGGACGGCTCCGGTGGCGTCGAAGGTGACCCGGACGCCGATCAGCGTGCTGCCGGAGAGCGGCCAGTCCACGTAGCGGTCGATCCGGCCGTCGTCGCCGAAGACCGGCTTGAGCGGCGCGGTGGCGCCGAACGGGGTGGCGACCACCCGCATCGCCTGGATCTCGTGCACGGCGAGCGGCGCGGTCAGGTCGACCCGGCGCCAGGCGGGGTAGAGGCCCTCGCGCAGCCGGGGGTCGAGGGCGGCGAGCAGCTGCGCGCCGAGGTCCGAGCCGGGGGCGAAGAGGCGCCGGGGGTCGCGCGCGAGGTCCCGGGCGCTGAGCGGGGGCCGGGTGGGGGCGGTGCGCAGCGCCGCCAGCAGCGCGCCGAGTCCGCGCACGGCCGGGTCGGCGGGCGCGGAGCCGGGCGGCTGGGGCTCGGACCGGTCGGGCGCCTGCGGCGGCTCCAGCTGGTGGGCGCGGTCCTGGAGGCCGGCCAGTTCCCCGCCGAGGCGGTCGAACCAGTCGGCCACCGGCCGCTGGGACCGGGCCAGTTCGGCGGCCTCGGCCGCCCGGGCGATCACCGGGGTGAGCCGGTCGGCGAAGTCGGCCGGGGTGCTCAGCGGACCGGACGGCAGGTCGAGGTCGGCGCGCAGCGGGGCCAGCACCTGCGCGTCGAAGTCCCGGACGATCCGGCTGTGCCGGGGCCTGGGGTCCGGGGCGGTCGGGGAGTCCGTGATCCGGTCCGCCAGCTCGGCGCGCAGGTCCTTGAGGGTGCGCAGGTCGCGGGGCAGCCCGATCACGGTGACGTCGTTGTCGCGGTCGAGCCGGACCTCGGGCACCAGCCGCAGCACCCGGTGGACCGGGTCGGCGGCCCGGTCGGCGCTGAAGACGAACAGCAGCCGGTCGCCGGGCCTGATGTTGTTGGCGGTGCCGGCGGCGAACAGCTCGGCGCGTCCGCCGGGGTTCAGCTGGCCGGGCGTCAGCTGGTACGGGCGGCGGCGCAGGACGGCCAGTTCGTTCCAGGCCGCCCGGGCGGCGAGGTCCTCGGCGGTCTCGAAGGACTGCGGGTCCTCGCCGGGGCCGGGCACGCTCTGGCTGCGGGCGCCGCGCGGCACGGTCACGGTCGGGTCCTCGGCGGCCCGCGGGTCGTGGTCGAGGGTGTAGGCGAGGTAGGTGTCGGCGGCCACGCCGGGCCGGGGCCGGTGCCCGACCAGCCGGCCGAGCAGGGTGAGCGAGGCCTCCTCGGTGGCGGTGCGCAGATAGCCCTCGTTGGCGATCCGCTCCGAGGTGAAGGTCAGCGCGTCGGCGAGCACGGCCCAGGCGTCCAGCAGCGCGATCGCCGGGTCGTCCGGGATGCGGACCGTCAGGCCGCGCAGCGCCGGGTAGGCGGGGCCGGACAGCCGGGCGAGCTGGCTCGCGAGGAACTCCCCGTAGTGGCCGACGCGGTAGCCGATGGCGTCCAGCCCGGGCGGGTTGAACAGCGGGACGGGGGTCGCGGTCGCGGTACCCGCGCAGCCGCAGGCGCACTGGCCGGTCATCGGCCGCCTCCGATCACGATCGAGAGCCGGCCGTTCTCCGGCCGGTCGGGGTCGTTGTCGCACAGCGCGATCTCCAGCGCGCCGAGCCGCAGCAGCCCCTCGGCGGGCTCGCCCTCGTCCCGCCCGAACTGCCGCCGCAGCCGGGTGACCCGGGCGCTGACCACGCCGGGGACGGCGGCGGCCGCGGCCACCAGCCGGGAGACCCGCACCGGGTCGCCGAAGCCCAGCGCGTCGGGGTGGAAGAAACCCGGGCGCCCGTCCGGCCGGGCGCGGCTGCCCAGCACCCGCCGCAACTCGGCCAGGACGTGGCCGCGCTGGTGGCCTGGGGCGGCGCAGATCCGCAGTTCGAGGTCGATCGGCACCAGCAGCGCGGGGCGCACGACCAGGTCGTGGCCGATCCTGCGGTACGCCTCCAGGCCGTGCCCGACGGCCTCCAGCAGGGCGCTGTCCGCCGCCGCCTGCCCGTGGGGCTCGACGGCGACGTGGACCTCCTGGACGCTGCCGGTCCAGCGGAGTTCGGCGGCGGCGCGCCGGACACCCGGCAGGGCGGCGGCCAGCTCCGCGTAGTCGGCGGCCGTGACGGCCCGCAGCCGGGTGCGGCGCAGCGCGAGCGGGGCCGACTGGCGGACCTGGTCCAGCGGTTCGGGCTCGACGCCGCCGGTGGCGGGCAGCGGGTTGCGGACCAGGAGCACCGCGTCCTGCGGCCGGGCGGCGCCGCCCTCCCGCGGGTGGCACGGCCCGTCCTGGCAGACCACCAGGTGGTTGACGGCCTCCGCGCCGACGTTCCCGGCCGCGCCGTTGCCGATCCGGTAGGCGATCCGCAGCTCCGCGCCGGGCCGGGGCGGCAGGCCGTGGCGGCCGTCGCCGAAGCGCAGCGCGAGGCGGCCGTCGTCCTCCACCTCGCCCACGAAGTGCCGGTCGCGGGGGCCGTCGGCGAGCAGGTCCCGGCGGGGCGTCCACTCCCGTCCCTCGGCGGTGGCCCGGACCGCGGGCAGTGCGGCGCGCGGGTCCTGGACGGCGATCCCGCGCGCCGGGCCGGCCAGCGCGGGGGAGTCCGGGTCGAGCCCGGTGGCGTACCGGGCGCCCCAGCTCTGGGCCACCTCCCAGACGCCGGGGTGCCGCAGCGGCACGCCGGAGCGGGCCCGCGCGGTGAGCACGTCGAGGCGGCGCAGCTTGGCCGCGAGCAGGTGGCCGCGCCGGGCCAGCAGCTCCCGCAGTCCGGCGGTGGGCCGCTCGGCGAGGTGCAGCTCGCGCACCGCCTGGGCGCCGAACAGCAGGGTCAGTTCGGCGAGTTCGGCGCGGGAGAGGTGGTGGCCGCGGCGCGCCCGGTGCCACAGCTCCTCCAGCCGCTGCCGGACCCGCTCGGGAATCGCGGCGAGCAGGGCGGCCTGTCCGGCGCAGACGTCCGCCCGGTCCGGGTAGGCGGCCGCCTGGGTGACCGGCGCCTCGTGCAGCAGCGGGCGGAAGTGCTGCGGCAGGACGGGGTAGCGGGTCTGGTCGAGCAGCGTCTCCAGCGCCGCCGCCTGGGCGTCGGCGGTGGGCGGCTCGACGACGGCGCCCCCGCCGTCCTCGCCCTCCGCGCCCGCGCCGGGTGCGAGCCGGACGCTCAGCCCGGCCCGGAGCACCGCCGCCTCGCCGACCAGCGCGGCGAGCTCGCGCACCTGCTCCGGGCCGAGCCGGCGGCCGGTCCGGGCCCGGTCGAGCAGTGCGTGGACCGCCTCCGCGGCGGGACTGCCCCCGGTGCGGTCGGCGCAGCCGGACCCGCCCGGCCCGCAGGGCGCCACGCGGACCGGCTCCGGCGGCACCGCGACGGTCTCCGGGGCCCCGCCGCAGAAGGTGAGGGAGCGGCCGTGGTCGACCAGGACGACGTTGCCGCGGGCGACGCTCACGTCGGGGATCGGGTCGCACGCGGTGCCGCCGTGCGCGGAGAGGCAGACCGGGAAGGAGAGCGCGTCCTCGGGCGCCCAGGCGACCTCGACCACGGGCTGCCCGTAGAGCTCGTCGACCAGGGGGGTGACGGAGGTGAGGCGGACGGCCTGGCGGTGCGCGGGGTCGGCGTCGGCGGCGGCGCCGGTGCGCGGGCCGAGCACCTCCTCGACGATCAGCAGGTCGCCGGGGCGCAGCGCCAGGCGCCGGGGGCGGGGCCGCGGCCGGCCGTCCCCCTGACGGTCGCCCTCCTGCCGGCCGTCCTCCTGCCGGTCGCCGTCCTGCTGCTCGGCCGCGTCCTGCTCGGCCGGGTGCCACTCGTCGCGCAGGGTGGCGGAGGTCGCGCCCTCGGGCAGCACGCAGTCCTGGTCGCCCCAGGTCCAGAACCGCAGGGTGTTGTGCGCGGGGTGCAGCACCAGGTCCGCCCCGCCGAGCGGTTCGAACACCTCGACGGAGGCGGTCCGGGTGAGCGCGTCCAGCTCCTCGTCCGGGATCACCGTCGACAGCTGCGGGCGCTCCTGCGGGCCGAGCCGGCCGAGGTCGACGGCGGCGAAGCGGAAGGTGCCGTGCCGCAGGGTGAGCGGGCGGTCCGCCGCCAGCGCGACGAACGCCCGGGCGTTGCAGCCGTCGTGCACGGCGTAGTCGATCAGCCGGACGTGGCGGCGCACCGACACCCGGAGGCGGGCGGTGTCGAGGTACGCCTCGGTGGCCACCGCGTCCTGCTGGTAGGAGAGCTGGTCGGCGGTGTAGGCGAGCAGCTCGACCAGGGTGATGCCGAGGTCGGGCAGGTGCCGCTCGGACCAGCCGGGGGTGGTGAGGCTCATCCGGTCCAGTACGAGCCGCCGCAGGCTCTCGTAGTCGCGGGCGGTGCGGTCGATGACGGGGGCCGGCCGGACGGCGGGCGGGCAGCTCTCCTCGGTGCGGCAGTCGTAGGGGGAGGGGCAGTCGAGGCCGAAGGAGAAGCCGGTGCTCGCGTACCGCGGGTCGAAGCCCGGGTACGGGCGGGTGCCCGGCCGGCCGTGGGCGTCCGCCTCGACCACGGTCAGCCGGTAGCGGGAGGTGTCGCCGGAGCGGTCGAGGGTGACGCGCATCCGGTCGTCCAGCTCCGGGTCCTCCGCGCGCTCGATGTCGACCGCGACGGCGCGCAGGCCGGTGATCCGCCGGCCGCCGTCGACGCGGATGTTCTCCGGGCCCAGCTCCTCCGGCGCCCGGCCGAGGAAGGTCACGCCCAGGGTGCGCCCGTCGTCCTCCGGCTCGGCGCCGTCCAGGCCCAGCAGGTGCGCCGCGCGCACGTCGGCGCGCCGGAGTTCCGTCCCGCACTCGGTCCGCCCGGTCATGCCGCCACCCCGCCCTCGAACACGTCCTGCCGCCGGGTACCGGTCCGCAGGACGACGTACGCCAGCTCGACCCGCACCACGTTGTCCTCGCTCTCCACGTCGAGCGAGGCGACCTCGATCACATCGCCGAGCCACCGCTGCAGCGCCGCCTGGACGGACAGCTGCAGGGTGGCCGCCAGCTCCGGGCTGTTCGGCGCGAAGACCAGGTCGAGCAGTCCGCAGCCGAAGTCCGGGTGCATCACCCGCTCGCCGGGGCTGGTGAACAGCAACTGCTCGACCAGGTCGCGCACATGGTCGTCGTACGCCGCCTCGGCGGTGCGCCCGCGGCTGTCGATCCGGAACGGGAACGCGAGGTCCGTCCGGGCCGGTCCGGCGCCGTTCCCGGAGCGCTGCGCGGTGCTCATACCCCCACCGCCCGCTGCTGGACGACGGTCACGATCGGCGGCCCCTGCGGGACCTGCTCGGCGCTCTGGCACAGTCCGACGGCGGACTGCGGCAGCGCGGGGGAGCCGTTCACCCGGATCCGGGCCGAGGGCACCACCCAGCGGACCGTGACGCAGGGCTGCGGCTTGCCGGCCACGGTGAACGGGCAGCCGGTCACGGTGTACGGGTCGGCCGTGCTGGTGACGGCCTGGCCGGCGACCAGCACCCGCGCCTGGGCGGGCCGGGCCGCCGCCTGGGCGCCGTGCGGGCAGGTCACCGTCGCATTGACGTGCAGCAGATTTCCGGGCACGAGGTCTCTCCCGTCAAGTCACGCTCAGGGCGTCCTGGTTGATGGATACGGTGGCGCCGACGAGCGAGATCGAGGCGCCCTGGCCGTTGCTGATGCGGATGCCCGAGTCGTTGATGACGATCGAGGCCCCGGTCGGTGTGCGGAGGGTGATCCCCGTGGTCGGATCGTCGGACAGCACGATCACCCGCCGTCCGGAGGTCTCCAGCACCGTGTTCGGCGCGCCCGGCGGCCCGGTCGTCGCCTCCACCGGGACCTCCGTGGCGGAGCCGTACCAGCAGCCCGTCCAGACCGGGTAGCTCTGGTCGCCCTGCTCGAACTCCAGCCACACGCCCGCCCCGACCGGCGGGACCGCGTAGTGCCCCATGCCCGGCCCGGCCACCGGGAAGCACGGCATCGCCCAGCCCGACACGACGTCGCCCAGCACGTCGGGCACCTGGGCCTGGATGCGGCCGATCCCGAGCGGGTCGGCGTTGTTCACCACCGTCGCCCGGAACTTGCCGAGGTAGCGGGTGGGTTCGGCCATGCCGGCAACTCCTCCTGGTCACGGGACGACGGTCGGCTGGAGGGCGATCAGGCCCTCGCGGGTCAGCGTGAAGTTCTGGGTGTACGCGCCGCGCTTGAGGTTGTGGGTGACGCTCTTGACGAAGTACAGGCCGTCGTAGGTGAGCCCGGCGCCGCGGACGCCGACCAGCTCGCGCGGCCGCAGCACGCGGCCGTACCGGACGACGTCGAGTTGGCCGGAGCCCGAGACGGCGTCCGCCGACTGCATCGCCTGGGCGATGATCTCGGCCACGGCCTGGGTGGTGTCCTTCTTGGCGGTGTCGGCGACGACCTTCTTCTTCAGCGCCGGCGCGGGCCTGAGCGCCAGCGGCGGGCGCAGCACGGCGACCTCCGGCACCGGCAGGACGGAGGACACCTTGGTCGCCGGGAGCTGGATGCGGGCCTCCGGCTCCTCGCGGGCGGTCCCGTCGAAGGCGAACGTGAGCTGGTCGACGTTGGACAGCGCGTCCATGTTGACGTTCAGCGCGTGCTGCGGGACGCCGAGCCGGTTCTCCGGCCCCCAGTAGGCGCGGCTCGTCCCGGGGAACGGGCCGGGGTCGAGGTAGAACACGTAGCCGTTGGCCTTCGCCAGCTCGGTGACGTACCCGAGGTCGGTGCCCTTCTGGAAGTCGATCCGCCGGATCGGCATCGGCGTCTGCGGCACCAGCTCGGGGATGACCAGCGGCACGATGCCGTACTGGCCGTACAGGCTGATGATCGCGGCGACCCGGGCCGCCGGGGACATCGCGGGGAAGGGCACCGCGGCCCGCTCCTCCAGGTCCATCAGCACCGTGAGGTCCTCGCCGGTGACGGTGAGCGTGGACTGGCCGGGCTGGTTGCTGATGCCGGCCTCCTGGCGGATGATCACACCGTCCATCAGCACGGTCGGGGTGCCGGTGACGGTCGCCACCAGCACCACCCTGGTCTTCGGGTCGAAGAAGCCGCCCGGCAGCAGCGCGGTGTTGATCAGGCCGTGCTTCGACAGGTCGAAGGCGAGCTGGAACCCGCTGCGCTGCCCGGACGCCACCGTGACCTGCGCCGACAGCAGGGCGTCGGTCACCGGCTGCGGCACCGGCACCGGGATCTGCGGGCCCATCAGCAGGCTGAGCCGGATGGACCCGACCGGGCCGTCCCCGGTGACGGCCGGGGCGTCAGGCACGGCCCACCCCCGGCACCGCGCCGGGCAGCGCGACGGTGATCCGCCGGCCCGGCGTCGCGGTCAGCTCCCGTGGATCGACCACCGGATTCGCGTCGGCGATCCGCCACCACTGGTCGGCGCTGCCGAGGTAGCGGTGGGCCAGCAGATCGGGGCGGTCACCGGTGCCGACGGTGTGCTCGGCGAGCGGGGTCAGGCCGTCCGGGGCCGGCAGTAGCCGGCGCCCCAGGTACGGCACCTGCCGCCCGTCCGGTTCCGTGCGCACCGAGACCGGGACGCCGTGGTACCGGCTGGTCAGCGGGTACGGCGAGGGCGCGGGCAGCGCGTCGAACGGGTTGCCGGCGGTCATTGGAGTCCTCCTCCCAGGCCGAGCGCGCCCAGCCGGCCGTCGGCCGCGGCGCCGACCAGCCGCTCCTTCTGCGCCAGGTGTGCGAGGTAGAGCTCGGCCCCGCGGTGGCCGGTCGGCAGGTCGCTGACGGTCAGCACGCGCAGGCCGATGGCGACGGTGGCCCGGATCGGGTTCAGGTCGATGTCGAACGCCTCCTCGGTGATGGTGAGTTCGGTCAGCCGCACCGGCAGGATCCGCTTCCCGCCCCAGGTGAACAGGGTCAGCGGCGCCTCGATCGGCGTGATCTCCAGCGTGCCGAGCGCGGCCAGCGCCTGAGTGGCCCGCAGCCGCGCACTGGCCGGCTGCACCAGCAGCTCCAGCGTGGCCAGCTGCGGATGGACGCCGTTCGGGGCCGGCACGTCCAGTTGGTCGGTCGCGTCCAGCTCCGCGGTGAACTTCCAGGTCTCCACGGCCGGCCCCTTGAGCCGCAGCGCCTCCGTCCGGTCCCCGCTGCCGTCCGCCCCCGCCGTCTGCGGGGCCAGCGACCGCTCCAGGCTGTCCGGGTTGAACTGCAGCACGACGATCCGCTGCGGCGTGCCGCGCTGCGGGTCGACGATGACCAGCCCGGACCGCACGGGCCTGGGGGCGTCCGTGTAGCCCGTCATGACGCGTCACCCTCCGATGCGAGGGCCGTCGCGATGCTCGCGGCGCGTGACCGAAGCTCCTCCACCTGGTCGTGCGACGCGATCTCCCTGATCCGGGGGAGGAACTGCGGATAGCCGGTGTACGTCGCGGCCCAGAGGCCGGCGAGTCGGACCTGGGGCTCGCTGTCGGTGTACGTCCCGCTGATCCGGTGGAACACCTCCTCGTCGAACTCCGCGGTCGCGGCGAGCCCGATCCGGAGGATGTTCCTGACCCGTTCGCGGGGTTCGTCGGCCTCGTCGAGCCGCTCGAACAGTTCCGGAAGGGTCCACGGCCGCAGGTGATCGAGTACCGGACCCACGAACGGTTCCACCGCGGGCCGGCTCGGTCCGGCGAGGACGGCGTATCCGATGCCCGACACGGCATCCACGACGTAGTGCAGCGAGACGTCGTCCGTGCCCAGCCAGATCACCTGCCCGTCCACGCCCTCGTGCTTGTCGCGGGCGATCTCCCGAACGAGCTCCCAGCCGAGGCCGCGGGCAAGGTCGTCGGCCTGCTCGGCGCCCACTCCGGGCCGCAGGACATATCGATCGGACTGGTATGCGTACTCGGTCACGCTTGTCATCCTTCGTGCGGCGAGCGGAACGCGGCCCGCGCTATTTCCGGTTCTCGGCGAGGTACATGTCCTTCAGCACGGCGCCGATCTTGGCGAAGAGGGCCTGCTTCACCCTCTCGTCCGTCGGATCGACGCTCTCCAGCCCGAACTCCTTGACGATGGCGGGAATCCTCTCCTCGATGCCGAAGTCCTTGACCCAGGCGGCAACGGACCTGACATGGCGGTCCGCGAGCTTGTCGGCGTTCTTCAGGGGGCGCAGTTCCCTGTTGTACCTGTTCCTCGACTCCCTGTTGAATTCGTCCACCTGTGCCTTGCCGACCCCGGGATCCGCGCGCATCTGCTTCAACTTCTCGACGTCGGCGGCACGCTCCGCCTTGATCCGGTCGCGCTCGCTCTCGATGGACCGGGTGCCGGCCAGATCGTCGGTCAGCCACTCCCCGCCCTTCTCGGAGCCGGAGAAGGCGGCAGGGAGGGATTCGAAGACGCCCTTCAACACGCGGGGCCGGTTCTTCCCTTCCTTCTCGTTGACGAGGCGCTGCACCACGAGGGCGTTCGTCACCAGGGCCTGCGGATCGCGCTCGACCTCCTGCCCGGCCAGCAGCCAGGCGGTTTTGAGCATGTCGGTCCGGTCCTTCTTCGGGATCCCGGACGGCTGCGGCCTTCCGCGGAAGAAGTTGTCCATGAAGGTGACGTAGGCGTCCCATTGGCCGTTCTTCGTCAGCTCGTCGGCTATGCCGGGCTTCTTCACCCCCTTCGTCGTCTTCGTCAGATAGATGTGACTCAGCTGCTCCTCGGACAGGAACCCTTCGCCGACGACCACCTTGTTGGCAGCCTTGTCGCCGGTCTGAGTGCGTCGGAGCGATGCGATCTGCCCCTGCTCGTCGGGGAAGTCCAGAACGTCCTGTTCCTTCTGCTGCAGCGGATCGAGCGCCCGCGTCTTCCTGGTGATCGCGGGCGCCGGGACGGGTTCCCGCACGGTGTGCCGGGGGACGCTGCCCGGCTCCTTCTGCGTGACGTCGACATTCCCGCTCGCCTTCACGATCCCCGGATCGTTCTCGATCTCTTTGGCGAGTCGGTGGAGGAATTCCAGGACCTCGCGGCGCGAGATCGTCACGTCCTGTCCCTTGAGGACCAGATCCTCCGGATTGATCAGCGCGACGATCCCGAAGTGCTCCGCGCCGCGGACCGCCAGGTCCGTGAGCCGGTACCACAGGCGCATGCCGGCCAGCGCCGCACGGAGCGCCGGGCGTGGAACACCGCGCGCCAGCATCCGTTGGACCCGCGGCCGGATGCGGGCGACGACCAGGTCGAGGCGCTGCCGCTTGGCCTCCGGCGAGTTCTCGTGGGCGCGGCGTTCGGCGCGTTGCTGCCGGCGCTTGCGCTGCCAGGCGCGGAGGCGGTCGCGTTGCTTGCGGTAGGCGTCGCGGATCCGGTGGGCGCCGTTGGTGAGGGCACGGCCCAACCTGCTGGTGAGGAGCTTGCGGCCGAGGGCGCGGGCAGCGGCCCGGACGCGGCTGAGGGCGGCCCTGACGGTCTGCCGGGAGGCGTTGAGGGCGCGGCCGACGGGGGAGGCGGCGCGGCGGCGCGCGGTGGGCTTCGGGCGGGCGGCCTCGCGGCGCGGGCGTCCGGGGGTGGCGGCCGGGCGGTGGGCGGTGGGGCGCTCCGCGGGGCCGACGGTGTGCCGGGCGGGCCCGGTGCGCGCGGGGCGGGGGCGGCCGGGGGAGGGGCGGCGGCGCAGCGACCGGGTGGCCCGGCGCAGGCTCGCCCGGGCCTTGTTGACGGCGTTCCCGGCCGCCTTGCGGGCGCCCTTTCCGGCCTTGGCCAGGCCCTTGAGGATCCGCTGCGCGATCCCCTTGAGCCTGGTGCCGACCGCCTTGCCGGCCCCCTTGAGCTTGCTCAGCAGGAAGTTGGAGATGAAGTCCAGCAGCGCGACCACGCCCGCCGCGACCGCGTCGGCGAACAGACAGGCGGCCGATCCGGACTTGACGGCCTTGAGGAAAGCGACGAACTTTCCGATCGCGGCGACGATCCGGCTGATGGTGTTCCAGGCCGCGACCAGCCCCTGGACGATCGCCATGATCGCACCGGCCGCCGGCACGATCATCGACACCAGCTTCTCGACGACGAGCGAGATGATCATCCCCGGCAGCGCCGCGACGATCGCCTGCCAGGCCATCCGGCCGATCTGGGCCATCGAGATGCAGCCCTTGACCAGGACGTTGACGATCGTGGAGGTCAGCCCGACGACCGACTCCACCTTCTCGTTGAACCACGTCCGCACCGCGCTCTTGATCGCGCCCCACAGGTGGTGCTGGATGCCGTCGATCGCGGCGGTGCCGAGCTTCTTCAGCCAGCCGCCCGGGTCGGGGGCGATGTCGCCGATCAGGGCCGCGAACTCGCCGAAGACCGCGATCGCCTTCCGCACGAAGTCGATGGCGTCCAGCACGGCCTTGCGGACCGCCTCCACGGCGGCCTTCAACCCCGCCTCCAGCGCGTTCAGCAGCGCGTTCAGTCCGGCGGCCAGCGCGTCCAGCAGCTTGTTGACGGCGTTCTTGAGCCGGTCCGCCCAGGCGTTGACCTCGGCGATGGCCCTGTCCCGCCACTCCTCGATCTTCTTGCGGAACCTGTCCCGCAGTTCGGGGAAGGCCGCCAGCAGGACGTCGCAGATCCTGATCAGCGCGTCCGCGAGCCTGGTGATCAGCTCGACGGCGAACTTCCGCGCCTGGTCGATCGCCCAGTTCGCGAACGTGCGGAAGCCGTCGATGATGTCGTTGATCAGGCCGCGGAAGTAGTCGAAGACCTTGGTGACCGCCTCGACCAGCGCGTCGAAGGCCGCCTTGACCTTGGACTTGACCCAGCCCCACCAGCCCTCGGACTCCTCCTTCTTGCGGTCCTTCTCCTTCCGGGCCTTCTCCTCGGCCTCCTTCCGCTTGTCCTGGATCTTCCGGTTGTCCTGCTGCCGGCGGTCCTGGACGTCCTTGTCGGCCGCGGTGCGCTTGTCGTCGATCCGGCCGCTCGTGTCCCGGTGCTCGGTGCCGGCGTCCTGGTCCGCGGTCCGGATCCTCCCGTCCTGCTCGGTGCGCCACCGCTCGCGCTCGGCCCTGACCTTCTCCGCGGCGTCGCCCCGCTCGCCGGCCTGGGCCTCGGCGTTGTCGGCGACGGCCCGGTCGATCTCCGCCTGGTTCTGCCGGCGCGCGTCGGCCTCGCCCTGCCGCTGTGCGGCCTGTTCGGAGCCCAGCCGGCCCTGGCCCTGGCCGACGGCGGCCTGGATCTGCGGGCCGCGCTCCTGCTGGGTGACGACGCCGATGCCCGGCTCGGCGCCGACCGTGCCACCGGCCCGGGCAGCTCCGCCCTTGCCCCCGCCGCCCGGGACGGAGGCGGTGAGGGTCTCCTGCGGCACGTCCGGGTAGATCAGGTCCTCGCCCATCGGCTTGGCGGTGTCCTCCCGGCCGACGCCGAGGATCCTGCCCGAGCTCTCCGTGAGCTTCGCCGCCTGCCGGTCGGTGCGCGCCGGGTCGCTCTCCCCGGTCAGTTCGACCCTGGGCGCGGGGCCGACGGTGGTGTTCAGCGCCGGGTCGGTCGAGGGCACGCCGTCGACGGCGACCTGGACCCGCTGCACCTCCTGCGCCGAGACCTGGTTGCCCGCGTCGTCGGCGACGTGGGGATCGGCGACCCGGTCGGCCGGGTTCCGGCCCTCGGCCTTCTTCTGCTCGGCCTGCTGCTTCCTGCCGTCCGCGCCCTCCGGACCGACCCGCTCCAGCCGTTCGGTCACCGCCTCGGCGGGCGGAGCGGCCTCGGGCGGGCCGGACCGGGTCTGCGGGGCGCCGGACGGGCGCCGGGCGGTCGGCGGGGCGGCCTGCAGCCGGGCGTGCTGCTCGCCGACCGTACGGTCGACCGAGCCGTCCACGCCGTCCAGGGTGGTGGCCAGCTGATCGGGCGGCAGGCTCGCGGCGGTGGCGAGCGCGCTCTGCGGGTCCTGGCCGGAGACGTCGGGCGGGGCGGGCTTCTCCTCCCGCTCGGCCGGGGCGCCGCCGCCCCCTGCCGCACAGCCGGTGCCGCCACCGCCACCGCCGCCTCCGGCAGCGTCCGGCTCAGCCTCGGTGGTGGGCTGCTGCGGGCCCGCGCAGGCACCGCCGCCGGACTCCAGGGAGGCGTCCGGGGCGGGCCGGGCGGCGAGTTCGGCCGGTGCGTCCGCCTGCTCGGCCGCCGGACCGGGTGCGGCCCCGGGGGCGCCGTCGAGGGTGCTGTCGAGGGCGCCGGTGGGCCTGCCCGGGGCCTCGCCGCCGACCGGTCCGGCCCCGGCGTTGGCCGTGGCGGGCGCGGCGGTGGGGGCCGGGACGTCCGGCTCGGGTGCGGCTTCCCGGGCCTCCTCGGCTGGCGCTTCCGGCTGCTCCTCCGCTTCCGGCCGCGGCTCCGGGGCGGTGGGTTCGGCGGCCCGCGCCGGGTCCTGGGCCGGGTCGGGGCCGATCTCCTGCTCGACCGGGTGCTCCGGTTGGAGGTCGCGGCCGGCGCGGTCCTCGGCCTCCCCGGCCTCCCCGGCTTCCCCGGCCTCCGCGGCGGGCGTCGGGGGGACGGCGGCCTCGGGCTGGGCCGGCGCGAGCGGTGCGGCCGGCTCCTCGTCGACCTCCGGCCGGCTCTCCCGCTCCTCCTGGACCTTCTCGGCCTTGGTCGCGGGCGGCTCGGGGAACGCCGGTGCCTCGGCGTTCGCGGCGGATGCGCCGCCCGTCGACAGCGAGAGCCGGTCGAGGGTCGGGACGGCGGACAGGTCGAGGTCCGCGGAGGGCAGGAAGTCCGCGGGCCCCAGCCCCTGCTCGGCGGCGGCCGGCTGCGGCGGCTCCTCCTGATCCGCTCCCGGAGCCTCGCGGACCTCGGACTCCGCGCCGGTCTCCACGCCCAACGGCCGTTCCTGGTCCTGGGGTTCGCCCTGCGGGTGGTCGCCCTCCAGCAGCCCGTGCCGGGCGAGCGGGCTGTCCGGGGACTGCGCGACCGCGTCCAGGCGCTCGGGTTCGACCGGCGCGGGCTGCGGCGCCGCGGCGGCGGGTTCCTGCGGCCTCGTACCGGCCGAGGGCTGGACGGCGGCCTCCGGTTGTGCGGCTTCGGGTGTGCCGGTGACGGGGGCGGTTTCCGCTGCCGGGGCGGGCGTCTCCGGTGCGGTCACCGGTGCCGTTTCCACCGGGGCCGGGGCCGGGGCCGGGGCCGCCGTGGGCGCCTCCGGGGCGGTCGCGCCCTCGGCGGGCGGTGCCGGTCGGGCGTCCTGCCGGTCCTGCTGCTGCGGGTGCTCCTCCCCGCCCGGCGTGCCGTCCTGCTCCTCGCCCTGCTCGGGCCGTCCCTCCGGGCCGTCCGGCCGGTCGTCCTCCTGAACCGGTTTCCCGGGCCGGCCGGTCTGCCCGGTCGGCCCGGGTTCCTGTTCGGCGGTCGGCCCGGCGGTCTCGGTGACCGGCTCGGGCGTCTGCGCGCCGTCCACCTCGGCAGGGCGGTGCTCGGCGGCCTCGACCAGCTCCAGCACCCGGGTGTAGTCCGAGGAGGGCAGCCGGTCCGCCAGCCGTTCCAGCACGGAGGCCTGCAACTCGGGGGCGAAGCGCGCGAGTTGCAGGCGCACCCGGCCGGACGAGTCGGTCGGGTCGCCGCGCAGCGAGCGCAGGATGCCGCCCGCCAGCCGGTCCACCAGGGTGGCCGGATCGAGCCGCTCGGTGCGGAACCGGTCGGCGTCGACCGTCGCGTAGCGCAGCCACCCCGGGGTGGCGCCCGGCGTCGCCGCCGCCGGCCCCTCGCCGCGCGCGGTGTGCTCCGCCTCCCGTTCGATCGCGTCCTGCGGCAGGCTGACCGCGCCCAGGTCGCGGCCGGCCCGCAGCGCGCCGAGCGGGTTCGGGGCCTGGACGGTGTGCAGCAGCTCGTGGGTGAGCAGCCGCCGGCCGTCCTCGGCGGCCGGCCGGTACCTGCCCTCGGCGAAGAACAGGTCCGGGCCGACGGCGACGGCGTCCGCGCCGAGCAGCTCGGTCAGCGCGGCGGAGTCCCGGTCGGTGTGCACCCGGACCCGGCCGAGGTCGTGCCCGAGCCGCGCCTCCAGTTCCCGGCGCAGGCCCGGGTCGAGCGGCTGCCCGGCGCCGGAGACGATCTCCTTCGGTTCGGGCGTCCGGGCCTTCGGCGTCCGCGTCCTCCGCCGGGCCGCGCCCTGCTCGGAGCCCTTCGACGCGGTGGCGGTGGCGGCCGTGGTGGTGGCGGTGGGTCGGCTCATGCCCGCCCCCGTCCCGGCGACCGGCCGCCGCCGGACAGCCCGGCGTGCACGGCGCGGGCGAGCGCCTCGCCGAGCCGCCGCGGGGAGGCGTCGGCCGGCAGCGGGGGCAGCCCGGAGAGCAGGTCGAGTACGCGGTCGCCGCCGGCCGCGAGCGGCACTCCGCGCGCCTCGACCAGCCGGGCCAGTTCGCCGCGGAACGCCGCCGCCACCCGGTCCCGGTCGATCCCCGCGAAGCCGTCGAGGACCAGCTCGCCGATCTCGACCTCGATCCGTCCGGCAGGACCCCGCTCGGCCCCGCGTTCGGGCCCGGGTCCGGCCCCGCGTTCGGGCCCGGGCCCGGTCCGGGGATCGCGCCGCCCCTCGGTCAGATCCATCCACCGACCTCCGAGGGTGTCAGCGAGCGTTCCAGCTTCAGGTACTCGGTGCGCGCGGCGGCCAGCAGGTGCCGCATCTGCAGGGGGCAGTCCTCGTCGGCGGCCTGGAAGGCGGCCGACAGCGCGATGTTGCGGATGGAGCCGCCGGTCACGGTGAGCTGGGCGAGCCGCTCCGGGTCGAGGCCCTGGCGGGGGGTCCGTTCGGGGATGACCCGCCGCCAGATCTCGGCGCGCTCCGGCACCCCGGGGAACGGGAAGTCGACCACGAACCTGATCCGCCGCATGAACGCCGGGTCCAGCGCCTTCTTCATGTTGGTGGTCAGCACGGCCAGGCCCCGGTAGGCCTCCATCCGCATCAGCAGGTAGCTGACCTCCAGGTTGGCGTAGCGGTCGTGGCTGTCCCTGACCTCGCTGCGCTTGCCGAACAGCGCGTCGGCCTCGTCGAACAGCAGCAGCGCGCCGCCGCGTTCGGCCGCGTCGAAGACCCGCCGGAGGTTCTTCTCGGTCTCGCCGATGTACTTGCTGACCACCTGGGAGAGGTCGATGACGAACAGGTCCACACCGAGCTGCCCGGCGACCACCTCGGCCGCCAGCGTCTTCCCGGTGCCCGACCCGCCGGCGAACAGCGCGGTGACGCCGAGGCCGCGGCGCAGCACCGACTCGAAGCCCCACTCCTGGTAGACGGTGCCGCGCCGGCGGACGTGGGCGACGATCTCGCGCAGCGTCGCGCGCTGGCGCTCCTCCAGCACCAGGTCCTCCCAGCCGGCCCGCGGCTCGACCCGCCGGCCCAGCTCGTCCAGGGACATCCGGGCCTCCAGCAGCCCGGCGTGCCAGGCCAGCGGGCTGAGCTCCCGGTCGTCCCCGGCCGCCCGCCGGGCAGCCGCCGCGGCCGACCGGATCACATGGCCCGGCAGGGAGAACTGGGCGGCCAGCGCGCGCAGTTCGCCCTCGGTGACACCCGGCGCGCCGGCCAGCGCGGCGGTCCAGATCGCCAGCTGCTCCTCGGGGCCGAGCGGGGGCACGGTCAGCCGGGCGCGGTCCGGGGCGCCGGCGGGCGGCGGATCGTCGCCGGAGACGACCAGCGGGACCGCCAGGCCAGCGAGGAAGGACTCCGTGCCGTTCGGGGTCCGCGGGCGCTCCCGGTCCGGCTCCCCGCCCTCCACCAGCAGGGCGGCCGGGATCAGGATCGCCTCCCGCTGCCACAGTCGGGCGAGCTGCTCGCGCTCGGCGGGCTCGGCGGGCAGGTCCTCGCGGTGCGCGGCGTAGAGGACGAGCCCGGCGCGGTGGGCCGCCGTCGCGGCGATCTCCCAGCGGGTGCGGCGGTCGGCGCCGGTCAGTTCGGCGTGCGGCGGGCCGGTGAGCCCGGCGTCGGTCCAGCACCGCGCCAGGTCGGCGGCGCAGCGCTCGTGCGGGGCGGGCAGCGCGCCGGGCGGCCCGACCCGGGTGAGCAGGCCGTGCAGCCGCACGTCCAGGTACGGCACGCCGACCAGGAAGTGCAGCACCCGCTCGTCGATCCGCAGCCGGGAGGTGGTGAGCGCCGTCTCGTCGTCCAGCTCGACCAGCCGGAACCGGCGCAGCGGGGCCACCGGGGTGAGCGCGCTCCAGTGCGGCCGGTCCAGGGCGGCGAGGGCGAGCGAGAAGGTCGGGTACCCGCGTGCGGGGTCGCCGCCCGCCGCGGCGCACCGGGCGGCGGCGGTGGGGTCGATCGCGGGGGCGGTGGCCAGCACGAGGACGTCGCGCTCGAACGGGGTGAGCCCGAAGGAGGCGGCGAGCGCGTCCAGGGCCGTGGCGGGTTCACCGGGCGGCGGCGCGGGCTCGCCGGACCGCGGCCGGACGGTGCGCCCGGCCGCGTGGGCGTCGACCCGGGCGAGCACGGCGGCGACCGCGGCCGACAGCGCCTGCCGGTGCGGCTCGTCCGCCGGGCCGCCGCTGCTCCGTCCTCGGCGCGTGCTCATCGCTCTCCCCCCGTCCTGTGGTCAGTGCGTCAGGTCCACGACGGGACCGGTGAGGGACCCGTCGTCGGCCACCGTCAACGGGCTCGGCACGCCGTCCACCTGGACCCGGGCCAGGTACGCCGTCGGGCGGACGCCGGCGACCGGCACCCGGACCTCGAACGGGTCGCCGCGCGGCCGCCGCGGCGCGGGTGCGCGGAACTGGTGGCTCGCCGCGCGCCGCCCGGCGGGCGGGTGCCGCTCGTCCAGCAGCAGCAGGACGTCCTGGTCGTCCCCGAGCGGCAGGTCCAGCCGGACGGCCAGCCGGGCCGAGACCCCGGCCGGTCCGTCGGCGCGGTCCGCGGTGCGGATCGGTCCGGCGATCCGCGGTTGCCGGGCGAAGGTCTGGGCGTTGGACTCCAGGGCGAGGTGGTCGGCGGCGGGCCGGCCGTCCAGCGCCAGTCCGTGCAGCACCTGCAGCCGGTACACGCCGGGCGGCAGGTCCTCCGGTACGGCGACCACCAGGCGGTCGTCCCGGACGCCGCCCGGGCCGACCGGCACCCGCCGCTCGCCCAGCCGGGCCACCACCAGGTCCGCGCGCAGGCCGGAGCCCTCCACCACCAGCTCCCGGTCCTTGGCCACCGGCCCCTCCTCGGGGGCGCCGGGGGACCCTGCGGGCCGGGAGAGCACCCGTTCGACGACCGGCCCGCGGGAGGGCAGGGCCCGCACGGTGCGGCGCAGCACGGGCTTGCCGGCGACCGGGTCGGCCTTGCCCTCCACGAGGACGGCGGTGGCCTGGTAGACGACGGACAGCGCGTACGGGACCTGGTACAGCGCGGTCCACAGCTTGGACAGCTCGTCGACGTCCATCGGCGTGGGCGTGAAGCGCACCCGCTGCGGCGAGGCGGCCAGGTCGCTCCCCGCCAGGTACGGCCGGTCGGCGGCCTCCTCGATCAACTGCCGGGACAGCGCCGGCTGTTCGGTGAGCGCCCGGACGACGCAGCCGAGCAGCCGCTGGCCGACCAGCTGGGACTCCTCGCCGTAGCAGCTGATCAGGTAGTGCAGGTCGAGGGCGGCGGTCGGCCGGGTCAGCAGGATGCCGTCCGCCGTGCGGGTGGGCGCGTCGAGGTTGCGCAGCGAGGCGTTGGGCGTGACCTGGTAGAGGAAGACGGTGATGGTCGGGTCGGTCGGTGGATCGGTCGGCGGCCGGCGGGTGCCGACCTCGACCGCGAACGGGATGTCGGGCGAGAGCGCGCGGGTGAGGAGCAGTCGCAGCGCCTCGCTCACGGTCGCGATCGCGAGGTGGTTGCTCATGGGCCCGCCCGCCCGGTCATGAGGGGTCCCGGGTGAGGTAGCCGGCCAGGTCGACGGCCGGGGCCGGACGGGACGCCGCCGGCCCGCGCGGTCCGGCCGGGGTGCGTTCGGCGGCCCTGACCTCGACTCGGCCGATCTGGACCCGCACCACCCGCTCGACGGGCCGCTGCCGGCGGCGGGCCGCGGTCCCGGGAGCCTGGCCCGGGGCGGCCGCGGCGGCGGCCCGCCGTCCGGACGCCGGGGCGGTGGCGGGCCGGGCCGGTGCGGGCGGTGTGCCGACCGACGGCCCGGAGGCGGCCGCGCGGGGCGGCGCCGCGGCGGGCACGGCGGTGACGGGCCGGGCGGCGCCGGTCGGCGGGGCCGCCGGGCGGGCGGCCGCCACCCGGACCACCGGCCCGGCGGCGGGCGCGGCGGTGGGGGCGGTCGGCGGTGCGACCAGCAGCGGCGGGTGCGGCGACGGAAGGACGGGCGCGGCGGCGGGCCGGTCGTCGCCGACCGCCGCCCGGGGGGCTCCGGGCGGCACCGCCGGAGACGGTGCCGACCGGGGGAGCGGTGCGGCGAGGGGGCGCCCGTCGGCTGCGACCGGCGCCTCCTCGGCGGCCGGCAGCGCCGGTCCGAGCGCCGTGATCCGTTCGAACGGCTCCGGCAGACGCGGGCGCGCCCGCACCCCGGCCGCGGGGTCCGCGCCCGGGCCGCCCTTCGCGACCAAGCGGTCGAAGTGGTCAGGCATCGGCACACAGCTCCAGGTAGTAGCGGCGCCGCAGCGGGCTGAGCGCCAGGATCTCCGCCTCGCTCCAGCCGTAGGCGGTGGCGAGGAGGTGGACGTCGAGCAGGGTGGCCCTGGCCCAGTCGTCCAGCTCCTCCCAGAGGTAGGAGGCGATGTCCAGCTCGGCGAGGGTCGGCCGGCCGCACGCGGGGCAGCTGAGGTTGAGCCGGACGTCCGCGCAGGGGTCGGCCGCGGCTGCGGCCTCGGCCATCCGCCGCTGGACCGGTTCGGGGAGCTGCCGGGCGGCCACCGGCTCCCCGCCGTGCTCGGCGGTCAGCACGCACCGCTCCAGCAGGACGGCCCTGGCCCGCTCCGCCGGGGCCTGTTCGGCGGCGGCGAGGTCGCCGGGGGTGGCCGGCCGGAAGGCGACCCGCCAGCCGTCCAGCTCCACCCGCAGCGGACCGGTCGCCGGTGGCGCGGCGCCGGTCAGCTGTCCGGCGTCGAAGGCGGCCTCCATCTCCTCCGGGCAGTCCGGGCAGCCGATCCGCATCGTGAGTCGTTCGCCGAACAGTGCGGCGCGCAGTCCGAACAGTGCGGCGTCCCGCTCGCCGAGCGGCACCGCCAGCAGCTCCGCCGTCGCGGCGCCGGGGCGGGCGACGGTGTGCAGCAGCAGGGCCCGCCCGGTGCGGCCGGCCGCCAGCCCGGCCTCCCAGGTGGCCAACAGGGCGGCCTGCCCGGCGCGTTCCACGATCCGCCGCCGCTCAGGCCGGCTGCTGGAACGACGGTTCTTCCGGTTCGGGCGTCTCCTCGTCCCGCTCCCAGCCCTCCACCTCCAGCTTGAGGCTCTGGATCGCCACCGCGTTGGCGTTGGCGTCCAGTTCGCCGAGCACCTGGTACTCGCTCGGCCAGGCGCGGTACAGCTTGTGGGCGACCGCGACCTGGCCGGCCTCGTTGAGCACCTGGATGACCAGGTCTTTGCGGAAGTCCCGCAGCGAGACCTCCGCCCCGCGGCCCGCGCCGACCATCCAGACCTTGTTGGCCCAGCGGTCGAACTCCGGGTCGTGGGTGACGCCGCGCTCCAGGGTGACCGCCTCGAAGTCGGTGCGGCCCGGCGATTTCCGCGGCGCGCTCGCGTCGCCCCCGCTGCGGTGCTTCACCACCTCGGTGGTGCGCTTGAGCGGGCTGACCTTGCTGATTCCGGCGACGACCCGGCCGTCCCAGACGACCAGGAATTTGAAGTTCTTGTACGGATCGAATCGGTGCGGATTGACGGTGAACTCGACCATGGAGATCCTAAACCTCGAACTGTCCGGCGAGCTGCTCGATCTTGACGATCACGAATTCCGCGGGTTTCAGCGGCGCGAATCCGACCACGACGTTCACCACTCCGCGATTGATGTCGTCCTGCGTGGTGGTGTCCCGGTCGCACTTGACGAAATAGGCGGAGCGCGCGGAGGTGCCCTGGAACGCGCCCTGCTGGAACAGTGAGTGCAGGAACGCGCCCACGTTCAGCCGGATCTGCGCCCACAGCCGCTCGTCGTTGGGCTCGAACACGACCCACTTGGTGCCGCGGTAGAGGCTCTCCTCCAGCATCAGCGCGAGGCGCCGCACCGGGACGTACTTCCACTGCGAGGCGAGCACGTCGGCGCCGGCCATCGTCCGGGCGCCCCAGGCGACCGGGCCCACCACCGGGAAGGTCCGCAGGCAGTTCACCGCGAGCGGGTTCAGCAGGCCGTTCTCCCGGTCCGTCAGCGGGACGGTCAGCGCCCGCACCCCGGGCAGGCCGGCCTCGGTGCCGGCCGGGGCCTTCCAGACGCCCCGCCGGCCGTCGGTGCGCGCCATCACGCCGGCGATGGTGCCCGAGGGCGGGAAGCTGCGCAGCCGGCCGGTCAGCGGGTCGACCAGCTCCAGGTGCGGGAAGTAGAGCGCCGCGTGGTCGCTGCGCACCGAGTCGAAGGCGGACAGGCCCGCCCGGGCGGCGTCCAGCGTCGTCCAGGCCTGCGGCGAGTCGACGATCAGGAACATCCGCTGCTCCGCGCAGAGCGCCTGGGCGGCCGAGACGACCGTGACCGCGTCGTCGACGCTCGGGTAGCCGGCCAGTTCCGGCAGCACCAGCAGGTTGACGTCCTGCACGTCGCGCAGCGCCTGGATGCCGGTCTTGGCCGCCTCGCTGCCGATCAGGTCGGTCAGGCCGGGGGCCGCGCCGTCCTGGCCGCCGGCGAGCGCGAGCACCGGCGGGTTGACCGAGCCCTCCAGCCCGAGGTTGTTGGCGGCCTCGCCGAGGAAGCGCACCACGTCGGCCGGGTCGGTGGAGCCGGCGACGACCTGGAGCTGCCGGCCGAAGACGCTCACCCGGGTGCCCGCGAAGGCCCGCCGGCCCGGGGCGTCGGGCAGCGCGCGCAGTTTGCGCTCCAGCAGCAGGGCGAGTTCGGCGACGGTGGCCGGCGCGGCGCCGTCCGCGGCCGGGTCGTGGATCCGGAGGGTCCGCGTGACGTCGCCGATCTTGACCTGGATCTCGTGGGTGAGGTCCGGCAGGGTGGCCGCGAACGGCTTGGAGACGGTGCCGACCGGGTCCGGCCGGCTCTCCGCCAGGACCTTCACCCGGACGACCGCCGAGCCGCTGTTCACCACCGTCTCGGCGAACCGGGGGTCGGCGGCCCGGACCGAGAGGTCCGCGTAGGACTCCTGGACGGCGCCCGAGGTGTCGAACACCTGGAGGTTGAAGGTCGCGGCCGGGGTCGGCGTCCGGTAGTCCACGGCGACCCGCAGCGCCGCGCCCCAGGCCCCCGGTTCGACGGCCGTGACCTCCAGCGCCGGGGCCGCGGTGGAGATCTGGGTGGAGGTGAGCGTGACGCCCGCGGCGGCGCCGGTGCCGGCCGCCGCGACCCGGACCACGACCCCGATCGAGCCCCCGTTGAGGAAGAACTGCTGGACGGCGTAGCTGACCGGGCTCTGGCTCGCCAGCCCGCCGAAGCGGCGTTCGAAGTCCGCGAAGCTGGTGACGGTGACGGGCTGGTCGATCGGGCCGCGCCGGGTGGCCCCGACGAAGGCGGTCACCGAGGTGCTCACCGCGGTGATGGTACGGACGCCACTGGGGAGCTCTTCGATGTAGACGCCGGGGTAGGTCGGTGTCGTCGGCAATTCCGCCTCCGTTCACTTCGTGCGTCAAGAGACCCGGATAAAGGGCGGGGATTTCCTGATGCATTGACGGCAGGCTCAGTCTGGTATTGGGCGCGACGGTTCGTCAAGACCCTTTTTGGAAAGGGTAATTGTATGACAGTGTTTATTATCGGGGTTTCGGAATCGGGAATTCCGAAACCCCGTGCGCGTCGGGGCCGGGGTCAGCCGTCGGCCCTGGCGGCGCGGCGGGCCAGGATCGCGGCCTGCCGCTCGTCGAACCGGCCGGCCTGGGCGGCCAGCTCGGCGAGGTGCGCGCCGAGCTCCTGCTGCGCCCTGAGCCCGTCGGGGCCGAGTCCGCCGAGGTCCATGATCCGCAGGTGGCGCAGCACCGGCTGGAGCACGTCGTCGTGGTGGACCCGCAGGTTGTAGACGCCGCCGAGGGCGATCCGGGCGGCGGCGCGCTCGAAGCCGGGCATGCCGTGCCCGGGCATCCGGAAGCCGGTCACGACCTCGTTGACCGCCTGCATGGCCTGGTCGGGGGCGAGTTCGAGCGCGGCCTTCAGCAGGTTGCGGTAGAAGATCATGTGGAGGTTCTCGTCGTTGGCGACCTGGGCCAGCATCCGGTCGCAGACGGGATCCCCGGACTCCCGGCCGGTGTTGCGGTGCGAGATGCGGGTGGCCAGCTCCTGGAAGGCGACGTAGGCCACCGTGTGGAGCGGGGAGTGCCGGTTGTCGGAGACGAAGCCGCTGCTCATGTGTGACATCCGGGCCCGCTCCAGCTCCGCCGGGTCCACCGCGCGCGAGGCGACCAGGTAGTCGCGCAGCACGATGGAGTGCCGGGCCTCCTCGGCGGTCCACTGGTGCACCCAGGTGCCCCAGGCGCCGTCGCGGCCGAACAGGGACGCGATCTCGTGGTGGTAGCTGGGCAGGTTGTCCTCGGTGAGCAGGTTCACCACCAGCGACACCCGGCCCACCTCGGTGAGCGGGGACTGCTCGACCGACCAGGCCTCGCCGCCGAGCGGTCCGTCGAAGTCCCGGCCCCGGCTCCAGGGCACGTACTCGTGCGGCATCCACTCCTTGAAGACGCGCAGGTGGCGGTCGAGTTCACGCGCGACGACCTCCTCCAGGTCGTGCAGCAGGCGGGCATCGGTCAACGACGGGCGGGTGGGGGTGGCGCTCACGGGCTCCAGCTTCCGGGACGGGCGGCAGAACCTACGGCTTCGTAGGTTACGTAACCGTAAGTTGGCCGGACGGCCGGTGTCTGGGGTCCTTGGACCCCATCTGCCCGGCCGGTCCGCGACCCGCCGCCCGGGCCCGCCGCGGGCGAGGGCCGTCCGGCCCCCGCACCGGGCCGTCCGGCCCTGGACGGACCCCGGCACCGGGCGGCCATCCTGGGCGCAGGGGAACCACCCCCGTGCGGGCCGTGCCTGACGTCCTGCCACGCCACCCACGAGTCCCGGAGGACCCGGACATGTTCTGCTACCAGTGCGAACAGACCGACCGCACCGGCACCACCCCCGGCTGTGCCGGATCGATCGGCAACTGCGGCAAGGACGCCGCCACGTCGGACCTCCAGGACCTGCTGATCCACGCCGTCGAGGGCGTCGCCCAGTACGCCTCGAAGGCGCGGGCGCTGGGCGCCCCGGACGACGAGGCCGCCTCGTTCGTCCTCTACGCGGTCTTCACCACGCTGACCAACGTCAACTTCAACCCGACCCGCTTCGACGCCATGATCCGGGAGGCCGTCGCCGTCCGCGACCGCGTGAAGGAGGGGTACGAGCGGGCCGCCCGCGCCGCCGGGCGCGAGCCGGAGACCCTCACCGGGCCGGCCGCCTGGACGCCCGCCCCGGACACCGCCGGGCTGGCGGCCCAGGCCGCGGACGCCCGGGTCGACCTCGGACTCCCGCTGGTGGGGCCGGACGTGGTCGGGCTGCGCTCGCTCCACCTCTACGCCCTCAAGGGCATCTGCGCCTACGCCCACCACGCCGACGTGCTCGGCCGCAGCAGCGCCGAGGTGTTCGGCGGCGTGGAGGACGCCCTGGCCCACCTGGCGTCCCGGCCGGCCGACGCCGCCGACCTGCTGGAGCGCGCCGTCGGACTCGGCCGGCTGAACCTCGCCGCGATCGAACTGCTCGACGCCGCCAACACCGGCACCTACGGCGCCCAGCAGCCCACCGCCGTGCGCACCACGCCGGTCGCCGGCAAGGCGATCCTGGTCAGCGGCCACGACCTGCGGGACCTCGCGGCCCTGCTGGAGCAGACCAAGGACCAGGGCGTCAACGTCTACACCCACGGCGAGATGCTGCCCGCCCACGCCTACCCGCTGCTCAAGGCGTACCCGCACCTGGCCGGCAACTACGGCGGCGCCTGGCAGGACCAGCAGCGCGAGTTCGCGGCCTTCCCCGGCCCGATCCTGATGACCTCCAACTGCATCATCGAACCCCACGTCAGCTACCGCCGCCGGATCTTCACCGCCGGCCCGGTCGGCTGGCCCGGCGTCCGGCACCTCACGGACCACCGGTTCGCGCCGCTGATCCAGGCCGCCAAGGCGCTGCCCGGCTTCCCGGAGACCCCGGCCGAGGAGGAGTTCATCACCGTCGGCTTCGGCCGCGACGCCGTCCTCGCGGTCGCCGACCAGGTGGTCGACGCCGTGCGGCAGGGCGCCATCCGGCACTTCTTCCTGGTCGGCGGCTGCGACGGCCCCACCCCGGGCCGCGACTACTACACCGACTTCGCCCTCGGCGCTCCCCGGGACAGCGTGGTGCTCACCCTCGGCTGCGCCAAGTACCGCTTCAACCGGCACGACTTCGGCGAGATCGGCGGCATCCCGCGGCTGCTGGACCTCGGCCAGTGCAACGACACCTACTCCGCCATCAGGATCGCCGGCGCGCTCGCCGACGCCTTCGGGTGCGGCGTCAACGACCTGCCGCTCACCCTCGCGCTGTCCTGGACCGAGCAGAAGGCCGTCGCGGTGCTGCTCACCCTGCTGGCGCTCGGGATCCGCGACATCCACCTCGGCCCCTCGCTGCCCGGCTTCCTCACCCCCGCCCTGGTCGACGGCCTGGTCGAGCGGTTCGGCCTGCGGGTGATCGGCGACCCGGCCGCCGACGTGGCCGCCGCGCTGGAGCGGGCCGCGTCGTGACCGAGGTCGTCCTCACCACCAGCGACGGCGCGCGCCTGGAGTTCCCCTGCGACCCCGGCCGGAGCGTGCTGGAGGCCGCGGCGGAGGCCGGCGCCGCCCTCCCGGCCTCCTGCCGCCGGGGCACCTGCGGCTCCTGCCACGCCTCCGTCACCGACGGCCGGTACGACCTCGGCCCGCACAGCGCGCAGGCGCTGCCGCCGGACGAGCGCGAGCGCGGCGGGGTGCTGCTCTGCCGCACCTACCCGAGCGGGCCGCTGTCGGCCGCCCTGCCGTACGAGCAGTCCCGGATCCTGTACGGCGGCATCCCGGTCCGCGAGGCCGCCGTCGTCGCCGTGGAGCCGGTCGCCCGGGACACCGTGCGCCTGGAACTGCGCGCCGACGACCTCGACTGCCAGTTCGACGCCGGACAGTTCATGGAGCTCCAGCCGCCCGGCAGCGAGCTGAGGCGCGCCTACTCCCTGGCCAACACCGGCAACTGGGAGGGCCGCCTGGAGTTCTACGTCAAGCTGCGGGAGGGCGGGGCCTTCTCCTCCTACCTCGCCGACCGGGCCCGCCCGGGCGACCGGCTGACCGTGCACGGGCCGCAGGGCGCCTTCGGCCTGCACGAGACCGGCCTGCGGCCGCGCTGGTTCGTGGCCGGCGGCACCGGCCTGGCCCCGCTGCTCGCCATGGTCCGCCGGATGGCCGAGTGGCAGGAGACGCAGCCGGCCCGGCTGTTCCTCGGCGTCAACGAGCCGCAGGACGTCTTCGGCCTGCGTGAACTGGAGGCCGTCGCCGCGGACCTGCCGGGCTTCCGGTACGAGATCTGCGCCTGGAAGCCCGGCCCGGAGTGGTCCGGTCCGACCGGCCTCCCGTCCGAGCTGCTCGCCGCCGCCCTCGCCGAACTCCCGGGCACCGCACCGGACCTGTACGTCTGCGGCCCGCCCCCGCTGGTGGACTCGGTGCTGCAGGCGGCCTCGGCGGCCGGGGTGCCGTCGGACCGGGTCCACCGGGAGCGCTTCCTGGCGACCTGACCCGCCCCGCCCCGAGCCGGCCCCGAGCCGGCACCGCGCCGGTCGCCCGGCGCGGTGCCGGTCCGGGCCGCCCTCGAACGCCGAACCCGGCGAAGACGCACGTCAGTTGTTCGGTTCGGGCACCGCGGTCGCACGCGGTAGGGTGAGCCGTCCGGCGCAGGCGATCCAGGCTCCCGTCGCACCGGCACCGCGACGCTGCCCGTGTCCGCCGACCGATGGAACTCCATGACGCAGCGCCAGGACCAACCTGTCATAAGGCCGATCACCGAGGCCGACGTCCCCGCCGCGGTCGACACCCTCACCCGGGCCTTCACCGGCTACCCCTACATCCGGCACGTGCTCGCCGCCGACGGCCACGAGGAGCGGATCCGGCGCCTGCACGAGCTCCAGACCCGCACCGGAATGGCGTACGGGCGCGTCTGGGTCGCCGAGGACTGCCGCGCCGTCGCCGTCTGGCACACCCCCGACCAGGACCTCTCGTCCGCCCACGAGGAGATCGGCCGGCAGGCCGTGGAGATCCTCGGGGACCGGCTGGCCGCCCTCGTGCTCGCGGAGCAGGCCGTCGAGCCCCACCTGCCGCAGGAGCCGACGTGGTTCCTCGACTCGGTCGGCGTCGCCCCCGACTCCCGGGGGCGGGGCCTCGGCCGCGCGGTGCTGGCCCCCGGCATGGCGGCGGCCGCACGGGAGGGACGCCCGGCGTTCCTGGCGACCGCCACGGAACGCAACGTCAGGTTCTACGAGGGCCTCGGCTTCCGGGTGACCGCGGAGCTGGCGCTCCCCGGCAACGGCCCCCGCACCTGGTGCATGCGCAAGGACCCCGGTCCCCGGACGGGGCGGGGGACGCGGTTCAGGCTGCCGTGGACCCGCGGCCGGTGACCGGGGAGCGCCTCCCGGCGACCTGACCCGCGCGGGCCGGCCCGGTGTCCGGGGGACACCGGGCCGGCCCGTACCGCACCCGCCGTCAGTCCAGGTCGGTGGCACCGCCCATGACCAGGTTGATCAGCGCCTCGCTGTCCATCTCGTCGATCGAGGCGGACGAACCGGCCGTCGACGGCTCGCCGTCGGCGGAGGCCGCCTCCCCGGTCCGCGGGGCCCGGACGCCGGCCAGCTCCAGGAGGCTGTCCAGCAGGCCCGCGTCGCGGAGCCGGAACAGCGGGATGGAGCCGAGGATCTCCGCGACCTTCTCGTCGGTGAGCGCCTCCTCGCCGCTCTCCTCCTCCTGCGGCACCAGTTCCGTGGCCAGGTGGTCGGCCAGGACCTGGGCGTTCGGGTAGTCGAAGATCAGACTGGTCGGCAGCTTCAGACCGGTGACGATCGTCAGCTTGTTGCGCAGACCCATCGCCGACAGGGAGTCGAAGCCGAGCTCGCTGAAGGCCCGGTCGGCCGGGACCTCCTGCGGGTCGGCGTAGCCGAGGATCGTCGCCGCCTGGGTGCGGACCAGCTCCAGCAGGGCGGGCCCGCGCTTGGGCGCCGGCATCGCGGCGAGGCGCTCGCGCAGCGAGCCCGCCCCGGCCTCCGGCTCCGCCTCGCCCGCGACCCGCTTCGCGGTGCCGCCGCGGACCAGGCCGCGCAGCAGCACGGGCAGTTCGTCGCCCGCGCGGTCGAGGACGGCGCGGTCCAGGTTGACCGGCAGCAGGACCGGGTCGGCCAGCTCGCCGGCCAGGTCGAACAGGGCCAGCCCCTGGTCCACCGTCAGCGCGCCCACCCCGGACTCGGCGATCCGGCGCAGGTCCGACTCGCTCAGCCCGGAGGCCATGCCCGCGCCGTCGGTCTGCTCCCACACGCCCCAGGCCAGCGACGTGCCCGGCAGGCCGGCCGCGCGCCGGTCCGCCGCCAGCGCGTCGAGGAACGCGTTGGCCGCCGCGTAGCTGCCCTGGCCCGGTGCGCCGAGCACGCCGGAGGCCGAGGAGAACAGCACGAAGGAGGTCAGGTCCAGGTCCGCGGTGAGCGCGTGCAGGTTCGCCGCGGCCCGCACCTTCGGACGCAGCACCGTGTCCACCCGCTCCGGGGTGAGCGAGGCGATCACGGCGTCGTCGATCACGCCGGCCGCGTGCACCACGCCGCGCAGCGGCCGGTCGGCCGGGATCCCCGCGAGCAGGCCGGCCAGCGCGTCGCGGTCGGCGACGTCGCAGGCGACCAGTGAGGCCGTGGCGCCCAGGCCCGCGAGCTGCGCCCGGAGCTCGTCCGCGCCGGGTGCGTCGGCACCGCGCCGGCCGACCAGGAGCAGGTGGCGCACGCCGTGCCGGGCGGCGAGGTGTCCGGCCACCGCGCGGCCGAGGGCGCCGGTGCCGCCGGTGATCAGCACGGTGCCGTCGGGGTCCCAGACCGGTCCGTCGGCCGGGCCCGCCTCGGCGGGGGAGACGGCCTCGATCCGCGGGGCCAGCAGGGCGCCGGCCCGGACGGCGGTCTGCGGTTCCGCGCCCGCCGCCGCGGCGGCGAGCCGGTCGGCCGCGGTCGGCACCGCGTCCAGGTCGACCAGGACGATCCGGTCCGGGTGCTCCGCCTGCGCGGAGCGCACCAGGCCCGCCACCGCCGCGCCGGCCAGGTCCCGGGGCGCCCCGTCCCCGCAGTCCTGCGCGTCGCGGGTGACGACGAGGAGCCGGGAGGAGGCGAAGCGCTCGTCGGCCAGCCACCGCTGGAGGAAGCCCAGCATGCGGTGCACGGCGGTCCGGACGGCCTCCGCCGGCTCGGCCGCGGCCCCGGTGGCCGCCTCCTCGCCCACGGGGACGACCAGGGTGCCGAGGCCGACCGCCGCCTCCAGGTCGGGCCGGACGTCGATCCCGAGAGCGGCGGCCAGACCCCAGGGGTCGGCGCCGACCACGGCCCAGCCGGCGGTGCCGCCGGCCGCCGCCGCGTCCGCCGGCTGCCAGGCGAGGCGGTACATCGCGTCGGCGCCGACGGCCGCCGCGGGCGGCCGGGTCAGCGCGGCCGCGGGCCGCAGCACCAGCGAGCCGATCGAGGCGACCGGCTGCCCGGTCGCGTCCGCCACGTCCAGGGCGGCGGTGCCGGTGCCGGTCGGCCGGACGTGGACCCGCAGGCCGGACGCGCCGACGGCGTGCAGCTCCACCTGCTCCCAGGAGAACGGCAGCACGGGCTCGCCGCTCCCGGCCCGGCTCAGGCCGATCGCGTGCAGCGCCGCGTCGAGCACCGCCGGGTGCAGGCCGAACCCGTCCGGGTCGACCGGCGCCGACGGGTCGAACCCGACCTCGGCGAAGACCTCGCCGCCGCGCTTCCAAGCGGCGCGCAGGCCGCGGAAGGCCGGACCGTAGGCGAGTCCCGCCTCGGCCAGCTGCTCGTACCGCCCGTCCAGGGACACCGGCTCGGCCCCGCTCGGCGGCCACGCCGCCAGGTCGAAGGACGGCTTCGCGCCGCCGCGGGCCAGCAGCCCGGTCGCGTGCCGGATCCAGGGCCGGCCGGCCGGGCCGCCCTCCGCCCGCGAGTGGACGGTGACGGTGCGGCCGCCGTCGCGGCCCGGTGCGCCCACGGCGCACTGGATCCGGACGCCGTCCGCCCCCGGCATGATCAGCGGGGCTTCCAGGACCAGCTCGTCGAGCCGGTCCAGGCCGACCTGCTCGCCCGCGTGCAGGGCCAGCTCGACGAAGCCGGTGCCGGGGAAGACCACGGCCCCGGACACCTCGTGGTCGGCCAGCCAGGCGTGCGTGCCCAGCGACAGCCGCCCGGTGAGCAGCAGGCCGCCGTCGCCGGCCAGTTCGGTCGCCGCGCCGACCAGCGGGTGCGTGCCGCCCTGCTCGCCGCCGACGCCGCCGCCGGCGCCCTGGTACCAGTAGCGCTTGCGCTGGAAGGGGTAGGTCGGCAGCTCGACGATGCCGGGCGTGAGCCCGACGCCCCGGTACACCGCGGCCCAGTCCGGGGACAGGCCGTGGACGTGCAGCGCCGCGAGGCCGGACCACAGCGCCCGCAGGTCGTCCTGGTCCTTGCGCAGCAGCGGGGTGAGGACCGCGCCCTCGACGCCCTCGTCGCCGAGGGTCTCGCCGGCGAGCGCGGTCAGCGTGGCGTCCGGGCCGAGCTCGACGAACCGGGTCACGCCCTGCTCCCGCAGGGTGCTGACGCCGTCCGCGAAGCGGACCGCCTCCCGGACGTGGCGCACCCAGTACTCCGGGTCCACCAGCTCGTCCTCACCGGCGAGCCGGCCGGTGAGGTTGGACACCACCGGGATCCGCGGCGGCGCGTAGGAGATGCTCCGCGCGACCTCGCGGAACTCCTCCAGCATCGGCTCCATCAGGGCCGAGTGGAAGGCGTGCGAGACGGCCAGCAGCTTGGAGCGGCCGAAGCCCGCGCCCACCGCGAACACCGCGTCCTCGGCACCCGAGACGACGATCGAGGCCGGGCCGTTGACCGCCGCGACGTCCACGCCCGGGACGAGCGCGGCCCGCACCTCGGCCTCGGTCGCGGCGATCGCCATCATCGCCCCGCCGGCCGGCAGCGCCTGCATCAGCCGGCCGCGCGCGGCCACCAGCCGGGCCGCGTCGTCCAGCGACCACACCCCGGCGACGTGCGCCGCCGCGAGCTCGCCGACCGAGTGCCCGGCGAGGAAGTCGGGGCGCAGGCCGAGGGACTCGGCCAGGCGGTACAGCGCGACCTCGACGGCGAACAGCGCCGCCTGCGCGTACTCGGTCCGGTTCAGCGTCCCCTGGTCGCCCGCGAGGACCTCGCCCAGCGGGCGGTCCAGGTGCGGGTCCAGCGCGGCGCAGACCTCGTCGAACGCGGCGGCGAACACCGGGGAGGCCGCGTACAGGCCCGACCCCATGCCGATCCGCTGGGAGCCCTGCCCGGAGAAGAGCACCGCGCTCCGGCCGGCCGCCGAGGCCGAACCGGTGACCAGGCCCGGGGTCTCCTCGCCGTCGGCCAGGGCCATCAGGCCGCGCAGGAAGTCGCCCCGCTTGGTCCCGA
Organism: Kitasatospora sp. NPDC056184; assembly: GCF_042268405.1. Taxonomy (NCBI): domain Bacteria; kingdom Bacillati; phylum Actinomycetota; class Actinomycetes; order Kitasatosporales; family Streptomycetaceae; genus Kitasatospora; species Kitasatospora sp. NPDC056184. Next base: position 109,982 of record NZ_JBHJUI010000001.1, read on the forward strand.
CCAGCACCGCCCGGTGCGCGAACGCGGACCGGGTGCACGCCAGCGAGTGGCCGACCGACGCGAGGTCCTGGTCCGTGCTCTCGTCGAGGAAGGACAGCAGCCGCTCGGCCTGGCCGCGCAGCGCCGCCGGGGTCCGCGCGGAGACCGGCCAGGCGACGACCGCGGGAGCCGCCTGCTCGGGCTCCGGCACGGGTGCGACGGCGGGCGGTTCCTCGATGATCACATGGGCGTTGGTGCCGCTGATGCCGAAGGAGGAGACACCGGCCCGGCGGACCCGGCCGTTGCGGGGCCAGGTGACCGGCTCGGCCAGCAGGCTGACGTGGCCGGCCGACCAGTCGACCTCGGGCGAGGGCTCCGACACGTGCAGCGTGCGCGGCAGCTCCTCGTGGCCCAGCGCGAGCACCATCTTGATCACCGCGGCGGCGCCCGCCGCGGCCTGGGCGTGGCCGATGTTCGACTTCACCGAACCGACCCGCAGCGGCCGGTCGGCGGGCAGCTCCGCGCCGTAGGTGGCCAGCAGGGCCTGGGCCTCGATCGGGTCGCCGAGCCGGGTGCCGGTGCCGTGCGCCTCGACGGCGTCCACGTCGGCCGCGGTCAGGCCCGCGTTGGCCAGCGCCTGGCGGATCACCCGCTGCTGGGCGGGGCCGTTCGGCGCGGTCAGACCGTTGGACATGCCGTCCTGGTTCACCGCCGAGCCGCGGACCAGGGCGAGCACCGGGTGACCGTTGCGCCGGGCGTCGGAGAGCCGCTCCAGGACGAGCATGCCCACGCCCTCGGCCCAGGCGGTGCCGTCGGCGTCCGCCGAGAAGGCCTTGCACCGGCCGTCCGCGGCCAGACCGCCCTGCCGGCTGAACTCGACGAAGGTCTCCGGCGTCGCCATCACGGTGACGCCGCCGGCCAGGGCCAGCGAGCACTCGCCGCTGCGCAGCGCCTGGCCGGCCCAGTGCAGCGCGACCAGCGAGGAGGAGCACGCCGTGTCGACGCTGACCGCCGGGCCCTCCAGGCCGAGCGTGTAGGCGACCCGGCCGGTCACGATCGAGCCGGTGCTGTTGCTGCCGACGTAGTCGTGGAACTGGACGCCCGCGTACACGCCGGTCGCGCTGCCCTTGAGCTGCGACGGGTCGATGCCGGCCCGCTCCAGCGCCTCCCAGGACGCCTCCAGCAGCAGGCGCTGCTGCGGGTCGACCAGGGCCGCCTCCTTGGGCGGGACGCCGAAGAACGCCGGGTCGAAGTCGCCCGCGTCGTAGAGGAATCCGCCCTCGGTGACCGAGGTGGTGCCGGGACGCAGACCCTCCGGGTCGTGCAGCGCGCCCAGGTCCCAGCCGCGGTCGGCGGGGAAGGGGCCGATGGCGTCGGTGCCCTCGGACACCAGCCGCCACAGGTCCGCCGGGGAGCCGACCCCGCCGGGCAGGCGGCAGGCCATGCCGACGATCGCGATCGGCTCGTCGTGGTGGTTCTGCTGGGCCGCCACCGCCGCGACCGTCCCGGACGTCTCGCTCAGCAGGTGCTCGGCGAGGGCGGCCGGGGTCGGGTAGTCGAAGACCAGCGTCGCCGGCAGCCGCAGCCCGGTGGCCGCGTTGAGGTTGTTGCGCAGCTCCACCGCGGTCAGCGAGTCGAAGCCGAGCTGCTGGAACTGGCCGGCGGGTTCGACGTCCGCCGCCGAGCCGTAGCCGAGCACCGCCGCCGCCTGCGCGCGGACCAGGTCCAGGGCGGCCGCCGCCCGGTCGGCCTCGGGCAGCGCGGCCAGGGTCCGGCCGAACGGGGTGTCACCCTCGCCGGTCCCGGCCGCGGTCCGCAGCCGACCGGGGCCGGCCAGGTCCAGCAGCGGCCGGGGCAGCGCGGCGGCGCGGTCGCGGAGCACCGCGGCGTTCGGCTTGACCGGGACCAGCGCGGCCAGTCCGGTGCCGAGCGCCGCGTCGAACAGGGCCAGGCCCTCCCCGGTGGACAGCGCGGCCAGCGCCGCGGTGCCGACCGTCCGGCCGGTACCGGCCATGCCGCCGGGCTGCTCCCACTGGCCCCAGGCCAGCGAGAGCGCCGGCAGGCCGAGGGCGCGGCGGTGGGCGGCGAAGGAGTCCAGGAAGCTGTTGGCGGCGGCGTAGTTCGCCTGGCCGGGCGCGCCGAGCACACCGGAGACCGAGGAGAACAGCACGAACGCGGCCAGGTCCGCCCCCTCGGTCAGGGCGTGCAGGTTGATCGTGCCGTCCACCTTGGGACGCAGCACCGCCGAGGTCCGCTCCGGCGTCAGGGCCGTGACGACACCGTCGTCGAGCACGCCGGCGGCGTGCACCACCGCGGTCAGCGGGTGCGCGGCGGGCACGGTCGCCAGGGCGGCGGCGAGGTCCTCGCGGTCGGCGACGTCACAGGCCACCGCGTCGACCTCGGCGCCCGCGGCGGTCAGCTCGGCGCTCAGGCCGGCCAGCGCCTCCGGGCCGCCGCGGCTCAGCAGCAGCAGCCGGCGCACGCCGTGCTCGGCCACCAGGTGGCGGGCCAGCACGGCGCCGAGCGCACCGGAGGCGCCGGTCACCAGGACGGTGCCCTCCGGGTCGAAGGGCGGGACCGCCGGGTCAGTCGGCCGGGGCAGCCGGGCCAGCCGGGCCACCCGGGCCGCACCGGCGCGCAGCGCCACCTGCGGCTCGCCCGAGGCCAGCACCGCGGGCAGCAGGGCGTCGAGGTCCGAGTCCGCGTCCACGTCGAGCAGGACGAACCGGCCGGGGTGCTCGGCCTGGGCCGACCTGACCAGTCCCCAGACCGCGGCACCGGCCGGGTCGGTGACGTCCTCGCCGTCGACGGACAGCGCGCCGCGGGTGAGCACCACCAGGACCGGGGCGTCGGCGGAGTCGTCGGACAGCCGCTCCTGCACGGCGCGCAGCGCCTCCGCGGTGGCGGCGTGCACGGCCTCGGCGTCAGCGCCGGCGGTGGTGGAGAAGAGCGCGTGCCGGTCCGCCGGGCCCGGCCGGTCCGCCGAGGCGGGCAGCGGCCGCCACTCCAGGCGGTACAGCGGCGCGGCAACGGTGGCCGAGGGCAGCACCAGCGGGCGGAAGGCGACCGAGTCGATCGAGGCCACCAGGCCGCCGGCCGGGTCGGTCACCTCGACGGCGAACGCGTCGGCGCCGGCCGGGGTGAAGCGGACCCGCAGCACCGTGGCGCCGGTGGCGGCCAGTTGGACGCCGGACCAGGAGAACGGCATCCGCCCCTGGTCCGAGCCGTCGCCGCCGTCCGCGCCGTCCGCGGCGTCGCCGACCGCGCGCAGCGCGTGGGTGGCCGCGTCCAGGGCCGCGGGGTGCAGGCCGAACGCACCGGCCCGCTGCGCCTCGCTCTCGGGCAGCCGGACCTCGGCGAAGATCTCCTCGCCCTGCCGCCACACCGCGCTCAGCGCGCGGAACGCGGGCCCGTAGTCGATCCCGGACCCGGCGAAGGCCTCGTAGAGCCCGTCCAGCGCGACCGGCTGCGCCGCGCTCGGCGGCCAGGCGGTTGCCGTGGCCTGCGGGGCGCCGACCGCCGGGGCGAGCAGGCCGGTGGCGTGCAGGGTCCAGTCCGGACCCGGGCCGGAGCCGTCGGACTCCTCGGGCTGCGCGTACACGGTCAGCGCCCGGCGCCCGGTGGCGTCCGGGGCGTCGACCGCGACCTGCAGCTGGACGCCCGTCCCGGCGGGCACCACCAGCGGGCTGCTGAGGGTGAGCTCCTCGACCCGGCCGCAGCCGACCAGGTCGCCGGCCCGCACGGCCAGTTCGACGAACGCGGTGCCGGGGACGGTCGCGACGCCGCCGAGCACGTGGTCGGCGAGCCAGGGCTGGGCCTCGACCGACAGCCGGCCGGTCATCACCGCGCCGTCGGTGTCGGCCAGCACGACGGCGGCGCCCAGCAGCGGGTGCTCCCCGCCGCCGTAGCCGGCCGCGGCCAGGCCCGCCGCCGCCACCGTGGCCGAGCCGCCCGCGCCGCCGCGGGCGTCCAGCCAGTAGCGCCGGCGCTGGAAGGCGTAGGTCGGCAGCTCGGTGCGCCGGGCACCGCTGCCCGCGAACAGCGCCGCCCAGTCCACCTCGGCGCCGCTGACGTGGAGTCGGGCGACGGCCGCCAGCAGGGTGGCCGGCTCGTCGCGGTCCTTGCGCAGCACGGGCACCAGCGCGGCCGGGCCGGCCGCGTCGGCCAGGGTCTCCTGGGCGGGCGCGATCAGCACGCTGTCCGGCCCGATCTCGGCGAACCGGGTCGCGCCCTCGGCCTCCAGCCGCCGCACCCCGTCGTGGAAGCGCACGGTGTCGCGCACCTGCCGCACCCAGTAGTCCGGGTCGGCGAGCTCCTCGGCCCCGGCCACCCGGCCGGTGAGCCCGGAGACCAGGGTGAGGGCCGGCGCGTGGTACGTCAGCCCGGCGGCGACCTCGCGGAACTCGGCGAGCATCGGGTCCATCCGGGCGGAGTGGAACGCGTGCGAGACCTTGAGGCGGACGGTCTTGCGGCCCTGCTCGCCGAAGTGCGCGGCGATCTTCAGGGTCGGCTCCTCGTCACCGGAGAGCACCACCGAGCGCGGGCCGTTGACGGCGGCCAGGCTCACGCCGTCGGTCAGCAGCTCGCCGACCTCCTCCTCGGTGGCCTGGACGGCGACCATCGCGCCGCCGCCCGGGAGGTCCTGCATCAGCCGGCCGCGGGCGGCGACCAGGGTGCAGGCGTCGGCGAGCGACAGCACCCCGGCCACGTGCGCGGCGGCGAGTTCGCCGACGGAGTGGCCCAGCAGCAGGTCCGGGGTCAGGCCCCAGGACTCGACCAGGCGGTAGAGGGCGACCTCGACGGCGAACAGCGCGGGCTGGGTGTACCGGGTCTGGTTCAGCAGCCGGGGCTTGCCGAACACCACCGTGCGCAGCGGCTGGTCGAGTTCGAAGCCGGCGCACACCTCGTCGAAGGCCGCCGCGAACACCGGGAAGGTCTCGTACAGGCCCTTGCCCATGCCCACGTGCTGGGCGCCCTGGCCGGAGAACAGGAAGGCGGTCAGCCCCGGGTCGGCCGCGCCGTGCACCACGGCGCTGCCGTCGGCCAGGGCGGCCAGCGCGGCGCGGGCCTCGGCCCGGCCCTCGGGCCCGCGGCCGGCGAGCACCACGGCCCGGCGGTCCAGCGGGGCCCGGCCGGTCGCCAGGGAGAAGCCGAGGTCGACCGGGTCGGCCCCGGGGTGCGCGTCCAGGTGGGCCAGCAGCCGTCCGGCCTGGGCCCGCAGCGCGTCCTCGCCGTGTCCGCCGAGCGGCCACGGGACGGGCGCCGCGCCCGGCCAGCCGGCCTGCTCCGCCGTGCCCCCGGCGGCGGCCGGGGCGGGCTCGGGCAGCTCCAGGACGATGTGCGCGTTGGTCCCGCTCACGCCGAAGGAGGAGACCGCGGACCGGCGCGGCGCACCGGTCTGCGGCCACGCCCGCCGGGCGGACAGCAGCCGCACGTTCCCGGCGGACCAGTCGACGCGCTCGGACGGCTTCGCGGCGTGCAGGGTCTGCGGCAGCACGCCGTGGCGCATCGCCTCGACCATCTTGATCACGCCGCCGACGCCGGCCGCGGCCTGGGCGTGCCCGATGTTGGACTTGATCGAGCCGAGCCACAGCGGGCGCCCGTCGGTGCGCTCCCTGCCGTAGGTGGCGAGCAGCGCCTGGATCTCGATCGGGTCGCCGAGCACGGTGCCGGTGCCGTGGCCCTCGACCGCGTCGACCTCGGCGGCCGCCAGGCCCGCGTCGGCCAGCGCCTGGCGGATCACGCGCTGCTGGGACGGGCCGTTGGGGGCGGTGAGGCCGTTGGACGCGCCGTCGGAGTTGACCGCGCTGCCGCGGATCACGGCGAGCACCTGGTGGCCGTTGCGCCGGGCGTCGCTGAGCCGCTCCAGCAGCAGGGTGCCGGCGCCCTCGGCCCAGCCGGTGCCGTCGGCGCCCTCGGCGAAGGCCTTGCAGCGGCCGTCCGGGGCCAGCCCGCGCTGCTTGCTGAAGGCGATGAACGGGCCCGGGGCGGACATCACCATCACGCCGCCGGCCAGGGCCATCGTGCACTCGCGGCGGCGCAGCGCCTGGACGGCCAGGTGCAGGGCGACCAGCGAGGAGGAGCACGCGGTGTCCACGGTGAGCGCGGGGCCCTCAAGACCGAACGCGTAGGCCACCCGGCCGGAGATCACCGAGGCGGCGTTGCCGGTGCTCAGGTAGTCGTCGATGACCGCGGCCACCGCACCGGGCGCCAGGTCCTCGTAGTAGTCCTGGCTGCCGCTGCCGAGGAACACCCCGACCCGCTGCCCGGCCAGCCCGCTCGGGGCCAGGCCGGCCCGCTCGAAGGCCTCCCAGGCCAGTTCGAGCATCAGGCGCTGCTGCGGGTCCATGGTCAGCGCCTCGCGCGGGGAGATCCCGAACAGGCCGGCGTCGAACTCGGGCGCGCCGTGGAAGAAGCCGCCCTCGTTGACGTAGCTGGTGCCGGGGTGGTCCGGGTCGGCGTCGTACAGCGAGCCGTCCCAGCCGCGGTCGGCCGGGAACGGGCCGACCGCGTCGGTCCCGGTCGACACCAGCTGCCACAGGTCCTCGGGGGAGCGCACGTCCCCGGGGTACCGGCAGCTCATCGCGACGATCGCGACCGGCTCCCGGTCCGCCGCCTCGACCTCGCGCAGCCGGCTGCGGGTCTCGTGCAACTCGGCGGTCGCCCGCTTGAGGTAGTCGAGCAGCTTTGCTTCCTCAGCCATCAGAAACCCTCGCCGTTTCCGCTCGATCCGAGCTCTTTGTCCAGCAGGTTGAACAGGTCTTCCGCGCTTGCGGATTCGAGCACGAGGGCCAGCTCGGGGCCGGCGCCTCCGGCGTCCTGGGAGCCGCCGGGCGAACCGCCCGGCAGGCCGCCCGCGCCGCCCAGTCGGGCGGCCAGTGCCTGGAGCCGGGCGCCGAGCCCGGCCCGCGCGGCCTCCTCCGGGGCGAGCCCGGCGACCAGGGCCTCCAGCCGGTCGAGTTCGGCGGACACCGCCGCCGCACCCCCGGGGGCCAGGTCGGCCAGCTCCGCCTCGATGAACTCGGCCAGCGCCCTGGGGTTGGCGTGGTCGAACACGATGGTGGCCGGCAGCCGCACGCCCGCCGCGGCGCTGAGCCGGTTGCGGAACTCGACCGCGGACACCGAGTCGAAGCCGAGGTCCTTGAAGGTGCGGCCGGGTTCGACCGCGCCGGCCCCCTCGTGGCCGAGCACCGCGGCCGCCTGCTCGCGGACCACGCCCAGCACGATCCGGGAGCGCTCCGGCCCGGCCCGGCCGGTCAGCCGGTCGGCCAGGACCGGGCCGTCCGCGGACGGCCCGTCGGCCGGGTCCCCGCCCGCCAGGGCGCGGACGGCGTCCGGCAGTTCGCGCAGCAGCGGCCGGGGCCGGGCCGCGGCGTAGACCGGGGCGAACCTGGTCCAGTCGATGTCGGCGACCACCAGGTGGCTCTCGTCCTGGCCCAGGGCCCGCCACAGCTCGTCGAGCGCCGCCCCGGGCTCCAGCGAGGCCAGGCCGATGTGCCGCAGGTGGTCGTCCGCCTCGGCGTCGACCATGCCGCCGCCGGCCCAGGTGCCCCACGCGATCGAGGTGGCCGTCACCCCGCGGGCCCGGCGCCGCTGGGCCAGGCCGTCGAGGTAGGCGTTCCCGGCCGCGTACGGGGCGCGGCCCGCGGTGCCCCAGACGGCCGCGCCGGAGCCGAACAGCACGAAGGCCTCCAGCGGGCGGTCGCCGAGCACCCGGTCCAGGTGGTGGGCACCGGCGATCTTGGCCCGGGTGGCCCGGGCGAACTCCCGCGGCGTCAGGTCGGTGGGCGCGGTCTCCGCGGGCAGCTGCCCGGCGGCGTGCACCACGGCGGTCAGCTCCGGGAGGCCGGCGACCAGCTCGGCCACCGCCCCGCCGTCGGTGACGTCGCAGGCCGCCACGGTCACGGTGGCGCCCAGCGCGGTCAGTTCGGCCGCCAGCTCGGCCGCGCCGGGGGCGTCCGGGCCGCGCCGGCCGGCCAGCACGAGGTGGCCGGCACCGGAGCGGGCCAGCCGGCGGGCGACGGCCGCGCCGATGGCACCGGTGCCGCCGGTGACCAGCACCGTGCCGCTCGGCCGCCAGTCGTCGGCCGTCCCCGGCCCGTTCGCGTCCAGCGGGGCGGGGACCAGGCGCCGGGCGTAGGCCCGGGCGCCGCGGACGGCGACCTGGTCCTCCTCGGCCCGGCCGGTGAGGACCGCGCAGAGCAGGCCGGCCGCCTCCGGTCCGGGGTCCGCCGGAAGGTCGATCAGACCGCCCCAGACGGCCGGCAGGTCGAGGGCGAGCACGGTGCCCGCGCCCCACAGCGCGGCGGCCGAGGGGTCGACGTCCTCGCCGTCCCCGACGGCCGCGCCGGACCGGGTCACGCACCAGAACGGCGCGGTGATCCCGGCGTCGAGGACGGCCTGCAGCAGCGGGATCGTCGCGGTGACGCCCGGCGCGGGGACCTCCGGCGCCTCCTCCGGTCCGGCCAGGGCCGTCAGCGAGAGCACGCCCGCGGGCCGCTCCTCGCCGAGGAGTCCGGTGATCCGCGCGGCCAGCTCGGCCCGGTCGGCCCCGGCGGCGTCCACCGTCAGCCGGACGACCTCGGCGCCGTGCGCGGTGAGCGCCTCGACGACCTGCTCCGCCGCCGGCGCGCGGTCGTCGGCCGCGACCAGCCAGACGCCGGACAGCGCGGGCTCGGGCAGTTCGGCGACCGGGGCCCACCGCACCCGGTACCGCAGCGAGCCCGCCGCGGCCTCCGGGGCCGCCGGCGCGCCGAACGGCTCCGGCGTCGTCCAGTAGGACGTGTGCTGGAACGGGTAGGTGGGCAGGTCGACGGTGCGGCCGTGCGGGAAGAACGCGGCCCAGTCCGCGGTGAAGCCGCTGACGTGCAGCTCGGCCGCCGTGAGCGCGAACCGCTCCAGCGCGGCGACCGGGTCGCCGTCCGGGCCGGGCGCCCCGACGACCACGGCCTCGTGGTCGAGGGCCGCGAGCGTCTCCCGCACCAGGGCGGTGAGCTCCGGGTCAGGACCGACGGCGAGGAAGGCGCGGTGGCCGCGCTCGGCGAGCTCCTTGAGCACCGGTGCCGGGTCCGCCGCGTCGCCGAGCGCGGCGAGCCACGCCCCGGTCCCGGTGGTGTCCAGGTCCAGCCGGCCGCCGAGCGCGGTGGAGTACACCGCGGGGCGGCGCGTGGCCGGGTCGGTGTCCTCGGCCGGCGCGGGGCGGTCGGGCAGGCCCGGTCCGTCGGCGCGGCCCAGCGAGGCCGCGGCCCGTGCGCCCTCGGCCAGCGACAGCAGTCCGGCGACCGTCGCCGCGGCGACCTCGCCCGGGCCGTGCCCGACGACCGCGTCCGGCTCGACGCCGTGGGCCCGCCAGAGCGCGGCCAGCGCGACCTGCACCGTCCAGCGGACCGGGTGCGCGACCTCCGGCAGGTCGGCCGAGGGCGCGCCCTCGGTGCCGCGCAGCACGTCGGAGACCGACCAGCCGAGCAGCGGCGCGAGCTCCCGGTCGCAGGCGGCCACCCGGTCGGCGAAGACCGCGGAGCCGTCCAGCAGGCCGGCCGCGGCGCCGGGCCCGGCGAGCCCGGCGAGCCCGGGGGAGACCTGACCGGAGAACACGAACGCCGTCCGGCCGGTGAGTCCGGCGCTCCCGGTGACGGTCCCGGCCCGCGGGCGGCCGTCGGCCAGCGCGTCGAGCGCCTCCAGCAGCTGCGACCGGTCCCGGCCGACGAGTACGGCCCGGTGCTCGAACGCGGACCGGCCGGTGGCCAGCGAGCGGCCGAGGTCGGCGAGCGCGAGCCCGGGACGGGCCCGCAGGTGGCCGGCCAGCCGGCCGGCGGCCGCCGCCAGCGCCGCGGGCGTCTTGGCGCCCAGTGCGAACGGGACGACCCGGGGGTCGGCGGCGGGCTCCTCGTCGGTCCCGGGCTCCGGCTCGACGGCCTGCTCCAGGACGACGTGCGCGTTGGTCCCGCTGATCCCGAAGGAGGAGACCGCGGCCCGGCGCGGCCGGCCGAGCTCGGGCCAGTCCTCGTTCTCGGCGAGCAGCCGCACCGCGCCGGCCGACCAGTCCACGTGCGGGGTCGGCTCGGCCAGGTGCAGGGTCCGGGGGAGGACGCCGTGCTCCATCGCCAGCACCATCTTGATGATCCCGGCGACGCCGGCCGCGGCCTGCGGGTGCCCGAGGTTGGACTTGACCGAGCCGAGGCGCAGCGGCTCGGTGCGCCGCCCGTAGACCTCGATCAGGGACTGCGCCTCGATCGGGTCGCCCAGCGTGGTGCCGGTGCCGTGGGCGTCGACCGCGTCCACCTCGGCGGGGGTCAGGCCCGCCGCGGCCAGCGCCGCGCGCAGCACCCGGACCTGCGCGGGACCGTTGGGCGCGGTGATGCCGTTGCTGGCCCCGTCCTGGTTCATCGCCGAGCCGCGGATCACCGCGTGCACCCGGTGGCCGTGGCGGCGCGCGTCGGAGAGCCGTTCGAGCACCAGCACGCCGGCGCCCTCGGACCAGGAGGTGCCGTCGGCGTCCGCGGAGAAGGCCTTGCTGCGCCCGTCGGGCGCCAGGCCGCGCTGGCGGCTGAAGTCGACGAACATCTCCGGGGTGCCCATCACGGTGATCCCGCCGGCCAGGGCGAGGTCCACCTCGTCGCGGCGCAGCGCCTGGCAGGCCAGGTGGGTCGCGACCAGCGAGGAGGAGCACGCGGTGTCCAGCGAGATGGCCGGGCCCTGGAGGCCGAGGCTGTACGCCACCTGGCCGGAGACCAGGCTGCCGCCGGGGCTGCCCTGGATGTAGTCGTGGTACATCAGGCCCGCGTAGACGCCGGTGTTGCTGCCGTGCAGCGTCGTCGGGTCCAGGCCGGCCCGCTCGATCGCCTCCCAGCAGACCTCCAGCAGGATCCGCTGCTGCGGGTCGGCGCGCCGGGCCTCGTTGGGGCTGATGCCGAAGAACTCGGCGTCGAAGCCGCCGGCCCCGGGCAGGAAGCCGCCCTGCCGCACATAGGTCTTGCCCGGCTTCCCGGGCTCGGGGTCGTAGATCGACTCGGTGTCCCAGCCCCGGTCGGCGGGGAACTCGCCGATCGCGTCCCGGCCCTGGGCGACCAGCTCCCAGAGTGCCTCCGGCCCGTCGACGCCGCCCGGGTAGCGGCAGCCCATGCCGACGATCGCGATCGGCTCGACCGCGGCCTCCTCGACCTCGCGCAGCCGCTGCTTGGTCTGCTGCAGATCGGCGGTCGCGCGCCTGAGGTAGTCGCGCAGCTTGTCCGTCGTGCCCGTGTCCTGATTCACCGTGCTCCGGTCTTCCATCCCCCGCCCCTTCGCACCCGGCCCGCTCACTGGATCCCCAACTCCTGGTCGAGCACGTCGAAGAGCTCGTCGTCACTGGCCTGCGCCAGGTTCCGTGCCGGCGCCCCGCCTTCGGGGCCGCCGGTGCTTGTTCCGTGCCCCTGCCAGCGGCGCAGCAGGGTTTCGAGCCGGGCGGCGACCGCCGTCCGGTCCGGTCCGGCCGGGTCGGCCGCGGCCAGCAGCTCCTCCAGCCGGTCGAGTTCGGCGTGCACGTGCGCGGCCGGGTCGGCCGGCGCCGGGTCGATCAGGTCCCGCAGGTGGCGGGCCAGAGCGGCGGGCGTCGGATGGTCGAAGACCAGGGTGGCCGGCAGGGCGCAGCCGGCGAGCGTGCCGAGCTGGTTGCGCAGTTCGACCGCGGTGAGCGAGTCGAAGCCGAGTTCGGACAGGGCCCGGTCGGGCCGGACCGCGGCGTCGGACGCGTGCCCGAGCACCGCGGCGACCCGGCCGGTGACCACGCCGAGCAGGTAGTCCTCGCGCTCCGCCTCGGGCAGCCCGGCCAGGGCGCGCGGCAGCAGGCCGTCCGCTCCCGGCTCGGCCGGGCGGTCGCGGCGTCCCGGGCCGGCGAGCGCGCGCAGCACGGCGGACGGCCGGTCGGTGCGGGCCCGCAGCGCCGCCGCGTCCAGGCGGAGCGGGGCGAGCACCGGGTCGGTCCCGCCGAGCGCGGCGTCGAAGAGCGCCAGGCCCTCGGCGGCGGTGATCGGGGGCAGGCCCAGCCGGCGCAGCCGGCGCAGGTCCGCCTCGTCCAGTTCGCCGGCCATGCCGCCGTCCGCCGCCCAGGCGCCCCACGCGAGGGAGAGCGCGGGCCGTCCGGCGGCGCGGCGGTGCGCGGCCAGGGCGTCCAGGAAGGCGTTGGCGGCGGCGTAGTTGGCCTGGCCCGCGCCGAGCACCAGGCCCGCGGCCGAGGAGAACAGCACGAAGGCCGCGAGGTCCAGGTGCGCGGTCAGCTCGTGCAGGTGCCAGGCGCCGTCGGCCTTGGGCCGCAGCACCGTGTCGAAGCGCTCGGGGGTCAGGGTCTCCAGCAGGCCGTTGTCGACCACACCCGCGGCGTGGACGACGGCGGTCAGCGGGTGTGCGGCCGGGACGCCCGCGAGGAGCACGGCGACGGCGGCCCGGTCGGCGATGTCGCAGGCGACGACGTCCACGGTCGCGCCCAGTCCGGTCAGCTCGGCGGCCAGCTCGGCGGCGCCGGGGCCGTCCGGGCCGCGGCGGCTGGTCAGCAGCAGCCGGCGGACCCCGTGTTCGGCCACCAGGTGGCGGCCGAGCAGCGCGCCCAGGCCGCCGGTGCCGCCGGTGATCAGGACGGTGCCGTCCGGGTCCCAGCCGGCCGGGCCGGTCTCCCGTTCGGGGGCGCGGCGCAGCCTGGGGACGACCAGGGCGCCGGCCCGGATCGCGAGTTCGGGCTCGCCGCTGCGCAGGGCCCGGTCCAGCAGCTCGGCGTCGACGGTGGTGTCGCCGTCGGTGCCGCCGCCGGTGCCGGCGTCCGTGTCGATCAGGACGAAGCGCCCCGGGTTCTCGGCCTCGGCGGCCCGGACCAGGCCCCAGACGGGAGCCGCACACGGGTCGCCGTGCTCCTCCGGGCCGACCGCGAGCGCGCCGGAGGTGACCACGGCCAGCCTGGCGGCGGGTGCGGACGCGTCGGCGAGGTGCGCCTGCACCGAGGCGAGCACGTCGTCCAGGACCGAGCGCACCAGGCCGGGCAGATCGGTCCCGGCCGAGGCGGACACGTGCAGGACCTCGGTCTCCGGGGCCGGTTCGGCGGACGGGGCCGGCGCGGCCTCCCACTGGAGCCGGTGCAGCAGGTCCCCGACCCCGTGCGCGGACGGCCCGACGGCGAGCGGACGGGCCACCAGCCCCTGGACCGTGGCCACCGGCAGACCGGATCCGTCCGCGACCGTCACGGTCACGGTGTCCGGACCGGCCGGGCTGATCCGCACCCGCACCGAGGCCGCGCCGGGCGTGCCGAGCGTGACGCCGGTCCACGCGAACGGCACCACCGGCGCCGCACCGCCCTCGTCGGACGGGTCGGCGGGCAGGTCGGCGAGCAGCTGGACGTGCAGGGCCGCGTCGAGCAGCGCCGGGTGCAGACCGTAGCGGGCGGCGTCGGCGCGGGCGGTCCCGGTCTCGGGGAGGGCGACCTCGGCGTACAGCTCCTCGCCGCGGCGCCAGGCGGCCCGCAGGCCGCGGAACGCCGGGCCGTAGCGGTAGCCCTCGTCGGCCAGCCGCTCGTACCCGTCGGCCGACTCGATCGGCACGGCACCGGCCGGTGGCCACTGCACCAGGTCGGCGCCGGGCTCGGCGGCCGCCTCCGGGGCCAGGATCCCGGTCGCGTGCCGGGTCCAGGCGCTGTCGCCCGCCCGGTCGTCACGGCGGGTACGGGAGTGGACGGTGAACCGGCGCAGGCCGTCCGCGTCCGGCTCCTGGACGTTCACCTGGACGGTGGCGCCGTGCTCGGGCACCGCGAGCGGCGCCTGGAGGGTCAGTTCGCGGACGGCCGGGCAGCCGGTCTCCAAGCCGGCCCGCAGGGCCAGTTCGACGAACCCGGTTCCGGGGAAGAGCACCGTGTCCAGGACCACGTGATCGGCGATCCAGGGCTGTGCGGCGGTGGACAGGCGGCCGGAGAGCACGATCCCCTCGGAGTCGGCGAGCACGGTGGCCGCGCCGAGCAGCGGGTGGTCGACGGCCTCCAGGCCGAGGGAGGACGGGTCGCCGTCCGAGGAGGAGGCCACCAGCCAGTAGTGCTGCTGCTGGAAGGGGTAGGTGGGCAGGTCGGTGGTGCCGGTGCCCGGGTGGAAGGTGGTCCAGTCGACGGTGGTGCCGTGGGTGTGGAGGGCGGCGAGGGCGGTGACGGCGGACTGTTCTTCGGGGCGGTTCTTGCGCAGGGTGGGGATGAGGGCCTGGTCGCCGTCGGTGGTGCTGTGTGCGGCCATGGCGGTGAGGACGGCGTCGGGGCCGAGTTCGAGGAGGCGGGTCGTTCCGGTGGTGGTGAGGGTGGTGACGGCGTCGGCGAAGCGGACGCTTTCGCGGACCTGGCGGACCCAGTACTCGGGGTCGCTCAACTCGCCTTGGGCGGCGGTCTTCCCGGTGAGGGTGGAGACCAGGGGGATCGTCGGCTCGTGGTAGGTGAGGGTGGCGGCGACGGTGCGGAACTCCTGGAGCATCGGCTCCATGAGGGCGGAGTGGAAGGCGTGCGAGACGGTGAGGGCCTTGGTGCGTTCGAAGCCTGCGGCGACCTTTGCCACCGCCTCCGTGTCGCCGGAGACGACGACGGCGCGGGGGCCGTTGACGGCGGCGATGTCGACGCCCGGCTGGAGTGCGGCGCGGACCTCGTCCTCGGTGGCGACGATGGCGGTCATGGCGCCGCCGGCGGGCAGGGCCTGCATCAGCCGGGCCCGGGCCGCGACCAGGGTGCAGGCGTCCTCCAGCGACCACACCCCGGCCGCGTGGGCCGCGGCGAGTTCGCCGATGGAGTGTCCGGCGACGTAGTCGGGGGTGACGCCCCAGGACGCGAACAGCCGCAGCAGGGCCGTCTCGACGGCGAACAGCGCGCACTGCGCGTAGCCCGTCCGGTCGAGCAGGCCCTCGTCGGACGGGGACCACATGACGTCCTTGAGCGGGCGCTCCAGCCCCTTGTCCAGGATGGCGCAGACCTCGTCCAGGGCGGCGGCGAACACCGGGAACGCCCGGGACAACTCGGCGCCCATGCCCACGCGTTGCGAGCCCTGGCCGGTGAACAGGAACGCCGTCCGCCCGGCCGTGTGCGTCCCGTGCACGACACCCGCCGCCTCGGAACCCTCCGCCAACGCCGCCAGACCCGCCAGGAGTTCCTCCCGGCCGGAACCGACCACTACCGCACGCTGCTCGAAGTGCGTGCGCGCCGTCGCCAACGACCGCCCGATCAGGGGTAGTTCAGCATCCGAAGCAGCCTCGACCCGCTCCAGCAGCAGCCCTGCCTGCGCCCGCAGTGCCGCAGGCGTGCGGGCCGACACCGGCCATGCCAGCACGCCAACCGGCTCCTGCGGCTCGTCGCCGGTGGCGGCGTACTCGCCGGGCTCCTCGACGATCACGTGTGCGTTGGTGCCGCTGAGCCCGAACGCGGACACCCCGGCCCGGCGCACCCGCTCTCCGGTCGGCCACGCCACCTCGTCGGTGAGCAGCCGTACCCCGCCGCTGGACCAGTCCACGTGCGAGGACGGCGCGTCCACGTGCAGGGTCCGGGGAAGGACGCCGTGCCGCATGGCCATCACCATCTTGATGATCCCGGCCACACCCGCCGCTGCCTGCGTGTGCCCGAAGTTCGACTTCACCGACCCGAGCCACAGCGGCCGGTCCTCGGCCCGCTCGCGCCCGTACGTCGCCAGCAGTGCCTGCGCCTCGATCGGGTCGCCCAGCGTCGTCCCGGTCCCGTGCGCCTCGACCGCGTCCACGTCGCCCGTGCCCAGGCCCGCGTCCGCCAGCGCCGCCCGGATCACCCGCTGCTGCGCAGGACCGTTCGGCGCGCTGAAACCGCTCGACGCACCGTCCTGGTTCACCGCGCTGCC
Organism: Kitasatospora sp. NPDC056184; assembly: GCF_042268405.1. Taxonomy (NCBI): domain Bacteria; kingdom Bacillati; phylum Actinomycetota; class Actinomycetes; order Kitasatosporales; family Streptomycetaceae; genus Kitasatospora; species Kitasatospora sp. NPDC056184. The sequence continues at coordinate 125,809 of NZ_JBHJUI010000001.1, forward strand.
GCGCACCAGGGCCAGGACGCGGTGCTCGTTGCGCACCGCGTCCGACAGCCGCTCCAGCACGAGCATCCCGGCGCCCTCGGCCCACGCCGTTCCGTCGGCCGCGTCGGCGAACGCCTTGCAGCGCCCGTCGGGCGCCAGGCCGCGCTGCTCGCTGAAGTCGATGAAGGTGCCCGGCGTCCCCATGACGGCGACGCCGCCGGCCAGGGCGAGCGTGCACTCGCCCCGGCGCAGCGCCTGCGCCGCGAGGTGCAGGCCGACCAGCGAGGACGAGCAGGCCGTGTCCACCGACACCGCCGGGCCCTCCAGGCCCAGGGTGTAGGAGACCCGCCCGGAGATCAGGCTGCCGATGCAGGTGCTGCCGGGGTAGTCGTGGTACATCACCCCGGCGTAGACCCCGGTCGCCGAGCCGCGCAGCGTGCCCGGCCGGATCCCGGCCCGCTCCAGCGCCTCCCACGACACCTCCAGCAGCAGCCGCTGCTGGGGGTCCGTGGTCAGTGCCTCGCGCGGCGAGATGCCGAAGAACTCCGCGTCGAACTCGCCCGCGCCGTCGAGGAATCCGCCCTGGTCGACGTAGCTCGTACCGGGCCGTTCCCCCGTCGGGTCGTAGCACCGCTCCGGGTCCCAGCCGCGGTCACCGGGGAAGGTGCCGACCGCGTCCACGCCCTCGGCGACCAGCCGCCACAGCCCCTCCGGCGAGGTGACCCCGCCGGGGTAGCGGCAGGCCATGCCGACGACGGCGATCGGTTCGGTGGCGCGCTGTTCGTTGTCGCGCAGCTGCCGGCGCGCCTCCCGCAGGTCGGTGGTGGCCCGCTTGAGGTAACTGAGCAGCTTCTCCTCGCTGGCCATGGGCGTACCGGCCACCAATCCCTGGGTGTTGTCCGTCACTTGATCCGTCTCCCGTTTCGAACGCTAACGACGCGTGGCTGGCCCGACCCACCCCTATTCGGACCGGCCCTGCCCCAGTTCTGCGGTGAGCCACGCGGACACCGCCTCGGCGGTGGACGGCGCGTCGTCCGCGACGATGCTGAAGTGGTCGCCGGGCACCGTCCGCACCTGGTCGGCCAGGCTCCAGTCGGTGCGCCAGGCGTCCGGGTCCGTGCCGGGCTCCGTGGTGGCGGCCGGGTCGTCGGACCCGATGGCGAAGCGGCGCTCGGGGCGCAGCAGCACGGTGGAGGCGGCGAGCCCGGTGACCGGGACGGTGGGCAGCAGCTCCATGTAGCGCGCCATCGCGGTCAGCTTGGTGCGGTCGAGGGCCTCCTGGTCCGACTCCTGCCGGAGCATGCCGGCGGCCATGTCGACCACGGTCTCCGCCCGGGACTTCGCCGACTCGGCGGAGCCGGTGGCGTCGCCGGAGGCCGCGCCGCCCACGGGGTAGGTGTCCAGCAGGAGCACGGTCGCCGGTCCCCGGCCGAGCGCTTCCAGCCGGGCCGCGACCGCGTAGGCGAAGACGCCGGCGGAGGAGTAGCCGAGCAGCGCGTAGGGGGTGTCGTCGGCGGCCTCCAGGACGCCCGCGGCGAGGACCTCGACCACGGCGTCCGCCGTCGCCGGGAGCGCCTCGTCCGGCAGGAAGCCCGGCATCGGCAGGACGGACACCTGGGCCGCCTCGCGCAGCCGGGCCGCGATCCTGGCGTACTGGTAGGCGCCGCCCATGGCCACCGGCGTGGACAGGCAGAGCAGTCGGGGCAGGCCCGCGCCCTCGCTCAGCCTGACGGCGGCGGGTGCCGCGCCGAGGTCGGCCAGCGAGCCGAAGGAGGCGCGCAGGTTGGCCGCCGAGCCGAGCACGGCCAGGCCCTCGCGGGTCTTGCCGGCCTGGACGGCCTCGACGAACAGCCGGCGCAGCCCGTCGGAGGCGGGGTCGGCGGCGGCCTGCGCGGTGCCGCTCGCGGCTCCGTCCGGTCCGGTGCCGCCGGGTGCGGCGGTACCGGCGAGTTCGGACAGCAGGTGCGCGGCGAGCGCCTCGGAGTCCTGGAGGTCGAAGACGACGGTCGCGGGCAGGCGCAGTCCGGTGCTGGTGGCGAGCCGGTTGCGCAGGTCCACGGCGGTCAGCGAGTCGAAGCCCAGTTCGAGGAACGGCCGGTTCGGGTCGACGGATCCGGCGCCGGAGTACCCGAGCAGCTGCGCGACGTTCTCCAGGACCAGGTCGCGGACCGCTTCGGCCCGTCGGGCGGCGGGCATGGCCGCGAGGCGGCGGCGCAGGTCGGCCGGGTCCGCCGGGGCCGCGGCGGCGGCCGCCGAGCGCCGGGACGGCGCGGCCAGCGCCCGCAGCAGGTACGGCGTCTCCGTGGTCGGCGACGTGCCGGCGGAGAGCAGCAGCTTGGCCGGCACCAGGAAGGGCTCCGGCCGCACGGCGGCGACGTCGAGCAGGTCCATGCCCTCCTCGGCGGAGAGCGCGCCCATGCCGGCCCGCGCCATCCGGGCCTGCTGCGCGCCCGAGAGCGTCGCCGCCCACAGGCCCCAGGCCAGCGACTGGGCGGGCAGCCCGTGGGCGCGGCGGTGCGCGGCCAGGGCGTCCAGGAAGGAGTTGGCGGCGGCGTAGTTGCCCTGGCCCGGGTTGCCGAACAGCCCGGAGGCCGAGGAGAAGAGCACGAACGCCGTCAGGTCGGCGCCCCGGGTCGCCCGGTGCAGGTTGAGCGCGGCGTCCACCTTCGGGCGCAGCACGGTGGCCAGCCGCTCCCCGGTCAGGGCCGTGACGGCGCCGTCGTCGAGCGCCCCGGCGAGGTGCACGACCGCGGTCAGCGGGTGCTCGGCCGGGATGCCCGCCAGCAGGGCGGTCACGGCGTCGGCGTCGGCGAGGTCGCAGGCCGCGGCCTCGACGTGGGCGCCGAGCCCGGCGAGTTCGGCCGCCTCCTGCGGCAGGGTGCCGCCGCGGCTGACCAGCAGCAGGCGGCGCACGCCGTGGGCGGTGACGAGGTGGCGGGCCACCAGGGCGCCGATGGATCCGGTGGCGCCGGTGAGCAGGGTGGTGCCGTCGCCGCCGAAGGCGCTGCCGACCGGGGCGGCCCCGGCGTCCGCCGCCAGGGCGCGCGGCCGGACCAGTCGGGGGACGGACGCCGCTCCCGCGCGGATGACGGCCTGCGGTTCGCCGGAGGCGACCAGGGCGGCCAGCAGCGCGTGCGAGGCGGGGTCGTCGTCCAGGTCGGCCAGCACGAAGCGGCCGGGGTGCTCGGACTGGGCCGAGCGGACCAGGCCCCAGACGGCGGCGCCCGCCAGGTCGGTGACGTCCTCGCCGGGCAGCGCCACGGCGCCGCGGGTCACGAGGACGAGCGGGCCCTGCTCGGGCGCGGGGTCGGGGCCGGTGTCGTCCCGGTCGGCGAGCTCCCGGTGCAGCAGGTCGAGGACCGCGCGGGTCGCCCGGTGGACCGCGTCCGCGTCCGTCCCGGGGACCGGCTGGTCGACGGTCCGCACCGGCCGCGGCCCGTCGTCGGCGGCGAGGGCGGCGGGCAGCCAGTCGACGCCGAACAGCGACTCGTGCCGCCCGGCCGCGGCCGGCCTGCCCAGGTCGGTCCCGCCGCGCAGCAGCAGCGACTCGACCGCGGCCACCGGCGCGCCCGCCTGGTCGGCCAGCGTGATCGACACCGCGCCGCCGCCGAGCGGGCTCACCCGCACCCGCACCTTGGTCGCGCCGGTCGCGTACAGCTCGACGCCGGACCAGGCGAACGGCAGTCCGCGGGTCACCTCGCCCTCGGACAGCGCGATCGCGTGCAGGGCGGCGTCCAGGACGGCCGGGTGCAGGCCGAAGCCGAGCACCTGCGCGCCGGGGGAGTCGTCCAGGCCGACCTCGGCGTACACGTCCTGGCCCAGCGACCAGGCCGCGCGCAGCCCCCGGAACAGCGGGCCGTAGCCGAGACCGGCCTCGGCCATGCCCGGGTAGAGCTCGTCGAGGTCCAGCGCCTCGGCGCCGGCCGGCGGCCACTCGGCCATCGGGGCCGGGCGGGCCTCGGCGTCGGCGGCGAGGGTGCCGGCGGCGTGCCGGGTCCACGGGTCCTGGGCGGTGGCCCGGGAGTGCACGGCCACCGGCCGCCGGCCCGCGCCGTCGGGGGCGCCGACCACGATCTGGAGCTGGACCTGGGCCCTGCCGCGTTCCGCCAGGATCAGCGGCTGCTCCAGGGTCAGGTCCTCCAGCCGGCGGCAGCCGACCTCGTCCCCGGCCCGGACCGCGAGCTCCACGAAGGCCGCACCGGGGAGCATCACGGCCCCGCCGACGCGGTGGTCGGCCAGCCACGGGTGGGTGCCGAGCGAGAGCCGGCCCATCAGGGCGACCCCGTCGGAGTCCGCGAAGCCGACGGCGGCGCCGACCACCGGGTGGGCGACCGGCTCCAGGCCGGTGGCGGCCAGGTCGCCGCCGCCCCGCAGGGCCTTCGGGTCCACGTCGGGCCAGTAGCGCCGGCGCTGGAACGCGTAGGTGGGCAGCGGCACCCGCCGCGCGGCGTGGCCGGCGAACAGCAGGGCGCCGTCCAGCCCGAGCCCCTCGGCGTACAGCCGGGCCGCGGCCCGGTGCACGGAGAGCGCCTCGGGCCGGTCCTTGGCGAGCAGCGGGACCATGACTGCGCCGCCGTCGGGGTCGCCCAGACAGGCCTGGGCGAGGGCGCTGAGCGTGCCGTCGGAGCCGAGCTCGACGAACCGGGTGACCCCGGCCTCCTCCAGGCTGCGGACGGCGTCGAGGAAGCGGACCGTCTGCCGGCAGTTCGCCACCCAGTACTCCGGGGTGCCGAGCTCGCCCGCGTCGGCGAGCCGCCCGGTGACGGTGGACGCCACCGGGATGCGCGCGGCCCCGTAGGACAGGCCGGCCGCGATCTCGCGCAGCTGGTCCAGGATCGGGTCCATCTGCGGCGAGTGCACCGCCTGGTTGATGGTCAGACGGCGGGTGCGGCGGCCGAGTCCGCTCCAGTGCGCGGCCAGTTCCAGCACCGGCGCCTCGTCCCCGGAGATCACGACCGACCGCGGCCCGTTGACCACGGCGATGCCGACCCGGTCGCCGAGCAGTGCCTCGACCTCGTCGGGCGCGGCCTCGATCGCGACCGCGGCGCCGCCGGTCAGGCCCTCCATCAGGCGGCCGCGGTGCGCGGTCAGCCGGACCGCGTCCGCCAGCCCGAGCACCCCGGCGGCGTGCGCCGCCGCCAGCTCGCCGACCGAGTGCCCGAGGACGAAGTCGGGCTTCTGACCCCAGGATTCGAGCAGTCGGAAGAGCGCCGTCTCCAGCGCGAAGACCGCGGCCAGGGTGTAGCCGGTCCGGTCGATCAGGGCGGCGTCGGCCGAGTCGGGCCCGGCGAGGACCACCTCGCGCAGGTCGTGCTCCAGGTAGGGGCCGAAGGCCTCGGCGACCTCGTCGAAGGCCCGCGCGAACGCGGGCAGCGCGGCGTACAGCTCGCGGCCCATGCCGGCGCGCTGGATGCCCTGGCCGGGGAAGAGGAAGGCCGTCCGGCGGCCCGTGCGCGCCGCGCCCCGGACCACGCCCGGCGCCTCGCGGCCCTCGGCCAGCGCGGCCAGGCCGGCCAGCGCCTCCTCCCGGTCGGCGCCGACCACGGCCGCCCGGTACGGCATGGCGGAGCGGGACGCGGCCAGGCGGTGGCCGACGTCGGCCAGGTCCAGCCCGGGGTGGGCGAGCAGATGGGCGTGCAGCCGCCCGGCCTGGGCCGGCAGCGCCTCGTCGGTGCGCGCCGAGAGCAGCAGCACCGGCGTCGCGCCGACCGGGGCGGGCCGCGCCTCCGCTCCCGGCTCGTCCTGCTCGTCCGCCGGGGCCTGCTCGATGATGACGTGCGCGTTGGTCCCGCTGTACCCGAAGGCCGAGACGCCGGCCCGGCGCGGGTGGCCGTTCTGCTCCCACGGGACGTTCTCCGCCAGCAGTCTGACCTGCCCCGCCGACCAGTCCACGCTGCTGGTGGGCACCTGGGCGTACCGCGAGCGGGGGAGCAGCCCGTGGCGCAGCGCCAGCACCATCTTGATCACCCCGGCCACACCGGCGGCGGCCTGGCTGTGCCCGATGTTGGACTTGACCGAGCCGAGCCACAGCGGCCGGTCGGCCGGCCGGTCCTGGCCGTAGGTGGCCAGCAGGGCGCCGAGCTCGATGGGGTCGCCCAGGGTGGTGCCGGTGCCGTGGCCCTCGACCGCGTCCACCTCGGCGGGCTTCAGGCCGGCCACGGCCAGCGCCCGGCGGATCATCCGCTCCTGGGCCACGCCGTTCGGCGCGGTCAGGCCGTTGGAGGTGCCGTCCTGGTTGACCGCGGTGGAGCGGACCACGGCGAGCACCTCGTGGCCGCGGCGCCGGGCCTCGGAGAGGCGTTCGAGGACCAGCACGCCCACGCCCTCGGACCAGCCGACGCCGTCGGCCTCGTCCGAGTAGGCCTTGCACCGGCCGTCGGGCGAGGAGCCGCCCTGGATGTCGGACAGGGCAAAGGCCTCGGGGGAGGCCAGCAGGGTGACGCCGCCGGCCAGCGCGAGCGAGCAGTCGCCGTTGCGCAGCGCCTGGGCGGCCATGTGCAGGGCCACCAGGGAGGAGGAGCAGGCGGTGTCGATCGAGACCGCGGGCCCTTCCAGGCCCAGCAGGTACGAGACCCGGCCGGAGACCACGCTGCCGAGCGTCCCGGTGCCCCGGTGGAAGAGGTTGTCCGGGAGTAGCCCGGCCGGGCCGGCGTCGTAGTCGCTCTGCATCGCCCCGGCGAAGACGCCGGTCGGGCTGCCCTTGAGGGCGACCGGGTCCAGCCCCGCGCTCTCCAGCGCCTCCCAGCACACCTCCAGGAACTTGCGCTGCTGGGGGTCCATCATCAGAGCCTCGTTCGGGCTGATCCCGAAGAAGGGCGCGTCGAAGTCGGTGGCGTCGCGCAGGAACCCGCCCTCCGGCTGCTTGCCGGTCGCGGCCACCAGCTCGTTCCAGTAGTCCATGTCCCAGGCGCGGTCGGCCGGGAAGGCGGAGACCGCGTCGGTGCCGGCGGTCACCAGCCGCCACAGGTCGTCGGGCGACTCGACCCCGCCGGGGTAGCGGCAGGCCATGCCGACGATCGCGATCGGATCGCTCTCCGCGCTCTCGGGCAGCGGCTGCTCCGGTTCGTCGGCGAGGGTGCCGAAGATCTCGCCGTGCAGGTGCCCGGCCAGCTCGCGGGCGGTCGGGTGGTCGAAGACCACGGTCACCCGGAGCCGGACGCCGGAGGCGGCGGTCAGCCGGTTGCGCACCTCGACCGAGGTCAGCGAGTCGAAGCCGAGGTCCTTGAACACCCGGTCGGCGTCGACCAGTTCGGGCCCGGCGTAGCCGAGCACCGCCGCGACGTGCACCCGCACCAGCTCGGTGAGGGCGGCGAGCTGCTCGGCGCGGGGCAGGCCGGCGAGGCGGGCGCGCAGCGGCTCGGCGCCGGCCTGCCGGTCCGCGGCCGGCCGCCGGACGGCGGGCACCAGGCCGCGCAGCAGGTCGGGGAAGGCGTCGGGGTCCGCGCGCAGGGCCGCGAGGTCCAGCCGGATCGGGACCAGCACGGCCTCGTCCAGGCCCGCGGCGGTGTCGAAGAGATCCAGCCCCTCCTCGGCGGACAGCGCGCCGGCGGCGCCCTTGCCGGTGCCGCCCATGCTGTCGGACAGGGCCCACTGGCCCCAGGCGAGCGACTGGGCGGGCAGCCCCTGGGCGCGGCGGTGCGCGGCCAGGGCGTCGAGGAAGCTGTTGGCGGCCGCGTAGTTGGCCTGCCCGGGGGCGCCGAGCACACCGGCCGCCGAGGAGAAGAGCACGAACGCGGCCGGCTCGTGGGACGCGGTCAGCTCGTGCAGGTGCCAGGCCGCGTCGGCCTTGGCGGCCAGCACGGCGTCGAAGCGCTCCGGGGTCTGCGAGGCGAAGGTCCCGTCGCGCAGGACGCCGGCCGTGTGCACCACGGCCGCGATGTCCCGCTCGGCGAGCAGGGCGCGCACGGCCTCGCGGTCGGCGAGGTCGCAGGCGGCGACCTCCGCCTCCGCGCCCAGCTCGGCCAGCTCGGCGACCAGCTGCGCCGCGCCCTGCGCGTCGGCGCCGCTGCGGCTGACCAGCAGCAGCCGGCGGATGCCGTGCCGCTCGACCAGGTGCCGGGCCAGCAGACTGCCGAGCGCGCCGGTACCGCCGGAGATCAGCACGCTGCCGTGGTGCGCCGCCGCGACGGCCCAGGTCTGCCGCTCGCCCTCGGCGGCGGGCAGCGCCCGCACCAGGCGCGGGACCCACAGGTCCGTGCCGCGGACGGCGCTCTCGGCCAGGCCCGCCGCCACGATGCCCGGCAGCAGCCCGGAGACGTCCTGCCCGTCCTCGGCGTCCACCAGGAACAGCCGGCCCGGGTACTCGCTCTGGGCGGAGCGGATCATGCCGTGGACCGCGGCGCCGGCCAGGTCGGCCGGGTCCTCGCCGGGCAGCGCCACCGCGCCGCGGGTGACCAGCACCAGCTGGGAGGAGTCGAACCGGTCCTGCGCGAGCCAGGACTGCACGGAGGCCAGCACCCGGTGCGCCGCCGACCGGGCCGCGTCCGCGTCCGGGCCGCCGTCGACCGGCAGCACGAGGATCGGGGGCACCCGGTCGGCCGTCCCGGCCTCGTCCAGCAGCGCCACCTCCGCCCCGGTGGTCTCCGACCGCGCCGGAACGCCGCGCCGGGTCCACTCGGCCCGGTACAGCAGGTCGCCGCCGCGCCGGGACGGGCCGTCGGCGTCCGCCGCGGAGAAGGTCCGCAGCGTCAGTGATCCGACCGAGGCGACGGGCAGCCCGGCCGCGTCCGCGATCTGGAGGGAGACGGTCTCGGCGCCGTCGGCGGACGCCCCGGCGGCGCGGGTGATCCGCACCCGGACCGTGGGCGCGCCCGCGGCGAACAGCTCCACGTCGGACCAGGTGTACGGCAGGGCCGCGCCGCCCCCGGCCGCGTCCGGGCCGTCCGCGCCGAGCAGGCCGATCGCGTGCAGCACCGCGTCGAACACCGCCGGGTGCAGGCCGAAGTCGGGCGCGTGGTGCCGGACCTGCTCGGGCAGGGCCGCCTCGGCGAACACCTCGTCGCCGCGGCGCCAGGCGGCGCGCAGCCCCTGGAACACCGGGCCGTAGGCCAGACCGCCCGCGGCGGCCAGGTCCTCGTACATCCCGTCCAGGTCGAGGGCCTGCGCCTGCTTCGGCGGCCAGGCGGTGAGGTCGAAGGCCGACCCGCCGTCCGCCGCGGCGAGCAGTCCTTCGGCGTGCTGCGTCCAGGGCTCCTCGATGTCCGGCCCGTCGGGCTGGGAGAAGACGGCCACCGGCCGGGCGCCGTCGGCGTCCGGGTTGCCGATGCTCACCTGGATCCGGACGCCGCCCTGCTCGGGCAGCACCAGCGGCGCCTGGAGGGTCAGTTCCCGTACCGCGGTGCAGCCGACCCGGTCGCCCGCCCGCAGCGCCAGCTCGACGAAGGCCGTCCCGGGCAGCAGCGTCCGGCCGCCGACCCGGTGGTCGGCGAGCCACGCGTGGGTGGCGGCGGCGAGGCGGCCGGAGAGCACGATCCCCTCGGAGTCGGCGAGCACGGTGGCCGCGCCGAGCAGCGGGTGGTCGACGGCCTCCAGGCCGAGCGAGGACGGGTCGCCGTCCGCGGAGTTGGACTCCAGCCAGAAGCGCTGGCGCTGGAAGGGGTAGGTGGGCAGGTCGGTGGTGCCGGTGCCCGGGTAGAAGACGGGCCAGTCCACGGCCGTGCCGTCGGCGTGCAGCGCGGCCAGCACCGTGACGACCGACTGCTCCTCCGGCCGGCCCCGGCGCAGCGACGCCACGGCCCGCACGGCGTCGGGGTCCTCCAGGCACTGTCCGGCCATGGCGGTGAGGACGGCGTCGGGGCCGAGTTCGAGGAGGCGGGTCGTGCCGGTGGTGGTGAGGGTGGTGACGGCGTCGGCGAAGCGGACGCTTTCGCGGACCTGGCGGACCCAGTACTCGGGGTCGCTCAACTCGCCTTCGGCGGCGGTCTTCCCGGTGAGGGTGGAGACCAGGGGGATCGTCGGCTCGTGGTAGGTGAGGGTGGCGGCGACGGTGCGGAACTCCTGGAGCATCGGCTCCATGAGGGCGGAGTGGAAGGCGTGCGAGACGGTGAGGGCCTTGGTGCGTTCGAAGCCTGCCGCGACCTTTGCCACCGCCTCCGTGTCGCCGGAGACGACGACGGCGCGGGGGCCGTTGACGGCGGCGATGTCGACGCCGGGTACCAGCGCGGCGCGGATCTCGTCCTCGGTGGCGACGATCGCGGTCATGGCGCCGCCGGCGGGCAGGGCCTGCATCAGCCGGGCCCGGGCCGCGACCAGGGTGCAGGCGTCCTCCAGGGACCACACCCCGGCCGCGTAGGCCGCCGCGAGTTCGCCGATCGAGTGCCCGGCGACGTAGTCGGGGGTGACGCCCCAGGACGCGAACAGGCGCAGCAGGGCCGTCTCGACGGCGAACAGCGCGCACTGCGCGTAGCCCGTCCGGTCGAGCAGGCCTTCGTCGGACGGGGACCACATGACGTCCTTGAGCGGGCGCTCCAGTCCCTTGTCCAGGATGGCGCAGACCTCGTCCAGGGCGGCGGCGAACACCGGGAACGCCCGGGACAACTCCTCGCCCATGCCCACGCGTTGCGAGCCCTGGCCGGTGAACAGGAACGCCGTCCGCCCGGCCGTGTGCGTCCCGTGGACGATGCCGGGGGCATCGGTTCCGGTCGCCAGCGCGGTCAGGCCCGCGAGCACCTCCTCGCGGCCGGAACCGACCACAACCGCGCGGTGCTCGAAGTGCGTACGCGCCGTCGCCAACGACCTCCCGACCAAAGCCAGTTGATCGTCCGAAACGCTCTCAAAGCGATCCAGCAGCAGCCCCGCCTGCGCCCGCAGCGCCTCCGCGCTGCGCCCCGATACCGGCCACGCCAGCACACCGGAAGGAGCCGGCGCCCCGTCGCCGCCGGTCGCGGCGTCCTCGTACTGCTCCAGGATCACGTGCGCGTTCGTCCCGCTGAGCCCGAACGCCGACACCGCGGCCCGCCGGGGCCGGCCGGTCTCCGGCCACGGCCGGCGCTCCGTCAGCAGCCGGACGTTCCCGGCGGTCCAGTCCACGTGCCGGGTCGGCTCGTCCACGTGCAGGGTCTGCGGCAGCACACCGTGGCGCAGCGCCATCACCATCTTGATGACGCCGGCCACACCGGCCGCGGCCTGGGTGTGGCTGAGGTTGGACTTCACCGAGCCGAGCCACAGCGGGCGGTCCTCCGGGCGGTCCTGCCCGTAGGTCGCCATCAGCGCCTGTGCCTCGATCGGGTCGCCGAGGGTGGTGGCGGTGCCGTGCGCCTCCAGCGCGTCCACCTGGTCCGCCGAGAGCCGGGCGTTGGCCAGGGCCGCCCGGATCACCCGCTGCTGGGAGGGGCCGTTCGGGGCGGTCATGCCGTTGGAGGCGCCGTCCTGGTTCACCGCGCTGCCGCGGATCACCGCGAGCACCGGGTGCCCGTTGCGCCGGGCGTCGGACAGCCGCTCCAGCAGCAGCATGCCCGCGCCCTCGGACCACCCCATGCCGTCCGCCGACTGCGCGAAGGAGTGGCAGCGGCCGTCGGAGGCCATGCCGCGCCCGGTGCTGAACTCCGCGAACATCCGGGGCGTCGACATGATGCTGACGCCGCCGGCCAGGGCGAGCGAGCACTCGCCCTGCCGCAGCGACTGCGCGGCCATGTGCAGGGTGACCAGGGAGGACGAGCAGGCCGTGTCGACGGTCACCGCCGGGCCCTCCAGGCCGAAGTGGTAGGACACCCGGCCGGAGACGACCCCGGAGGAGCCGTAGCTGCCCGGGTAGTCGTGGTACATCACGCCGTTGAACACGCCGACCTGGCTGCCCTTGACCGACTGCGGCGGGATGCCGGCCCGTTCGAACGCCTCCCAGGAGGTTTCCAGCAGCAGCCGCTGCTGAGGGTCGATCAGCAGCGCGTCGCGCGGCGAGATGCCGAAGAACCCGGCGTCGAAGTCGGGGGAGTCGTGCAGGAAGCCGCCCTCGGTGACGTAGCTCGTGCCGGGCCGCTCGCCCGTCGGGTCGAAGAACCGGTCCAGGTCCCAGCCGCGGTCGGCGGGGAACGGGCCGACCGCGTCGACCCCGTCGGCCACCAGCTGCCACAGCTGTTCGGGCGTGGCCACCTCACCGGGGAAGCGGCAGGCCATGCCGATGATCGCGATCGGCTCCCGCGGGGCGTCGGCCAGCTTGCGGTTCTGGTCGCGCAGGCGCTCGGTCTCCTTGAGCGAGACCCGGAGGGCGTGGAGCAGCTTGTCTTCGGGCTTTTCCATGTCGCCCTCACCCTTCAATCAAGTATCGGCGAACCTGGTGCACGTGCCTCACACTAGGAGCGCCGAAAGGCGTCTCCCTACCCCTAGCCGACCCCGGGCCGGGCCCCTGAGAACCCGGCCGCGCGGGGCCCGGCGAAGGCGTCGCCGGGCCCCGGCGCACGGTCCGGCCTGCGATGATCCGGCGCCCCTACGGAGCGTGGGCGCCGACCCCTGGGTGGAATCCGGCGCGGTGTCAGGGGTGCTGCGGTGCGGCCGCCCAGGCGCGCATCCGGTCCCGGACCGACGCCAGCACGGCCGGCGCCTGCTCGGAGAGGTAGAAGTGTCCGCCGGGGAACTCCTCGATCCGGCACTCGGCCGTGGTGTGCCGCTCCCAGGCGAGGTTCTCCTCGGGGCTGGTCATCTCGTCGCTGTCGCCGGTGAGCACCTGGATCGGGCAGCCGAGCACCGGACCGGTGTCGGCGCGGTAGGTCTCCACCGCCTTGTAGTCCCCGCGCACCGCCGTCAGGACCATGCCGAGCAGGTCCTCGTCGTCGAGCACCTCGTCGCCGGTGCCGCTCAGCTCCCGGAGGGCGCTGATGATGCCCTGGTCGTCGCGCCGGTGCACGGCCTCGTCCCGTACGGTGGACGGAGCGCGCCGGCCGGAGGCGAACAGCCCGAGCGGCTCGACGCCCTCGGCCTGCAACCGCCGGGCCACCTCGTAGCCGACCAGGGCGCCCATGCTGTGGCCGAACAGGGCCAGCGGCCGGTCGCACCAGGGGCGCAGTTCGGCGGTGATCAGCTCGGCGAGGGCGCGGACGTCCTCGACCACCGGCTCGCTGCGCCGGTCCTGGCGGCCGGGGTACTGCACGGCCAGGACGTCGATCTCGGGAGCCAGCGCCCTGGCGACGGGGAAGTAGTAGGTGGCGGCCCCGCCGGCGTGCGGCAGGCACACGAGCCGGACGGCGGCGTCCTCGGCGGGCTGGAAGCGGCGGATCCAGGCGCCCAGGTCGGGGGCCCTGTTCTGGGTCGGTGCGTTGGTCGTCATAATGCCTCGAATCTGGCAGCCGCACCGGGGCCCTTCAACCCCTATCGGGCGGGCCCGCGCCAGGGGTGCCGGGCCACCGTCCGGCCGTATCGGCCCAGTTGGGGCGGGCCCCGGCGGGGAGTGGGGTGTTAGCCCTACCATCGGCGGGGAGTTTCCACCCCTGACTCTCGGCGGTCCGCGCGCGATGCTCATAAGCGTCAGGAATTGCGCCCGACGAGATGAGGAATGATGAACCGAGTAGGCGCCCTGGGCCGTCCGGTCGTGGGGGACGTACTCCGGCTGACTTCGGTCAGCAAGGTCTACGACAGGACCGGCGTCCCGGTCAGCGCGCTCAACAATGTGAACCTGTCCATCGCCGCCGGCACCTTCACCGCGATCATGGGGCCCTCCGGGTCCGGCAAGAGCACCCTGCTGCACTGCGCCTCGGGGCTGGACCGGCCGAGCAGCGGCGAGGTGAGCATCGCCGGCCAGCCGATGGCCTTCGGCAACGAGACGGACCTCACCAGGTTCCGTCGCGGCCGGATCGGCTTCGTCTTCCAGCAGTTCAACCTGCTGCCGTCGTTGACCGTCCGTCAGAACATCACGCTGCCGCTCCGGCTGGAGGGCAAGCGGGTGGACCGGCAGCGGATGGCCGCCGTGGTGGACCGGGTGGACCTGACCCACCGGCTCGACCACCACCCGGCCCAGCTGTCCGGTGGCGAGCAGCAGCGCGTGGCGATCGCCCGGGCCCTGGTCACCAACCCGCAGATCATCTTCGCGGACGAGCCGACCGGCGCGCTCGACACCCACCGGGCCGGCGAGGTGCTCGACCTCTTCGACCAGGCGGTGCGCGAGTTCGGCCAGACGGTGATCATGGTCACCCACGACCCGATCGCCGCCTCGCACGCCGACCTCGTGCTGTTCCTGGTCGACGGCCGGATCGTCGACGAGATGGCCCGGCCGACCCCGGCGGCCGTCGCCGAGGAGATGGCCCGCCTGGGTGAGGAAGTCGCCCGCCGTCACGCCCGATCGGAGTCCTGATCCATGTTCCGCATCGCCCTGAGCTCGCTGCGACTGCGCAAGGGCAGCTTCGCCGCGACCTTCCTCAACGTGTTCCTCGGCGCGGCCATCCTGATGGCCTTCTCCTCGCTGTTCGACACCGGCGTCGCCGACGGTGTCTCGGCGCAGGACAAGAAGACCCTCACCACGATGTGCTACGTGGTCAACGGTTGGGGTGTGCTGATCGTGGCCTTCGGGATCGCGGCCACCCTCAACCTCACGGTGCGCCAGCGGAGCAACGAGATCGCCCTGCTCAAGTCCGCGGGCGCGGTCCCGTCCCAGATCACCCGGATGATCATGGTCGAGACCGCGGCGGTCACCCTGCTGGCCGCCGTGCTCGCGATCCCGGTCGGCTACTTCGCCGGCAAGGCCGTGGTCAACATGCTGGTGTCCACCAAGCAGGTGGCCCGCGGCATCGACTACCACTTCGGCGTGATGGCGCTGGGCAACGGGCTCGGCATCACCTTCCTGGCCGCCGCGATCGCCGCGTACGTCACCGGCCGCAGGGCCGCCACGATCAGCACCCGTGAGGCGCTGGTCAGCAGCGTGTCGGGCTCCACGAAGATGACCAAGAAGCGGATCGCCTTCGGCATCGTCTTCCTGCTGCTCGGCATCGACGCCGGCGTGCTGGTCTCGACCGTGCTCAAGGACCGCGGCTACATCACCATGTCCATCGCCGGCGAGGCGTGCATCCACATCTCGATCGGTCTGGCCCTGCTCTCCCCGGTGCTGCTGCGGGTGGCCAGCACGCTGGTCGGGAGCCTGGCCCGCGGCTTCGGCGGCACTCCGGGCTACCTGGCCCAGGCCAATATCCGGGAGCGTGCCAACCGGATGGCGGGCGTGCTGATGCCGATCATCCTGTTCGTCGGGATGGCGGCCGGCTCGCTGTACATGCAGGTCCTGCAGAACGACGCGGTCAACTCCGGCCGGCTGGTGCGCTCCCAGGACGACAAGAACGTGGAGACCCTCAACTTCGTGATCGTCTCCACGATCGCGGTCTTCGCGGCGATCGTGCTGATCAACCTCGCGGTCACCGCGACGGTCTACCGGCGGCGCGAGTTCGGCCAGCAGCGGCTGGTCGGCTCCACCCCCGGGCAGGTCGTGCGCACGGTGGGCTTCGAGAGCGCGATCATCGTGGTCACCGGGCTGATCGCGGGCACGATCGCGGCGCTGGCCTCGATCATCCCGTTCAGCATCGCCACGGCGGACAAGGCCGTCCCGGACATCGGCCCGGGCATCTACCTCATCGTGGTGGCCGTCGTCATCGTGCTGACCTTCGCGGCCAACCTGGGCGCCACCCGCCGGACGCTGCGCGAGCACCCGCTCGACGCCCTCGCGGCGGCGGCCTGAGGCCAGGGTGGTGCACACACGGGAGAAGTCCCCGGGAGGTCGAACACCTCCCGGGGACTTCTCCCGTGCGCGACCCGCCGGCCTCCGGCTCAGAGATCCTTGAGCGCGGCGGCCGTCGCGGTGAGCGCGCCCCGGTCCACCTTCCGGTTGGGCGACAGCGGGAACTCCTCGACGAACAGGAACCGGCGCGGGATCGCGCCGGCCGGCAGCAGCTGCCGCAGCCCCCGCACCAGCTCGACGCCGGGGACCGGGTCCCCGGTGCAGAAGGCCACCAGCACGGTGCCGGCGGGCGTCGGGGCGCCGACCACCACCGCGTCCCGGACCCCGCAGGCGCGCAGCGCGTGCTCGGCCTCGGCGGGCTCGATCCGCCAGCCCTGCACCTGGATCTGCGAGTCCAGCCGGCCCAGGTACGCGAGGTCCGCCCCGCAGGGGCCGATCCGGCGGGCCCGGTCCCCGGTGCGGTAGTAGCGCCGGCCGTCGCGCTCCAGGAAGCGGCCGGTGCCGTCGGCCGGGTCCAGGTAGCCGGGGGTGAGCTGGGGGCCGGCGATGCAGAGCTCGCCCTCGTCGGTGGCCGGCTGCCCGTCCGCGTCGAGCAGCAGGACCTCGTGGCCGGCGTGCACGGCGCCGATCGGCACCACGCCGTTGACCGCGATGGCCGCCGTCGTGTCGTCGGACCAGCGGTAGGCCGCGACGGTCACGGTGAGCTCGGTCGGGCCGTACAGGTTCTCCACGGTCGCGGCCGGCGCGGCCCGCCGCCAGTCCTCGACGTCCCGGCAGGTCAGCGCCTCGCCGGCGAAGAAGCTCCAGCGCAGGCCCGGCATCGCGCCCGGGGCCAGGCCGCCGGTGCGGCGCACCAGGTCGATGGCGCTCGGGGTGGAGAACCAGACCGTCACGCCGTGGTCGGCGAGGAACTCCGGCAGGGCCCGGAACGCGTGCGGCGGCAGCGTGAGGAACTCGGCGCCCGCGCCCCAGGCGCAGAACAGGTCGAACACCGAGCAGTCGAAGTTCAGGTCGAAGACCTGCGAGAACACGTCGGCGGGGCCGAAGTCGTAGCGCGCGTCCAGCAGCGAGAAGTAGTGGGCGAACGCGCCGTGGGTGAGCCGCACGCCCTTGGGCCGGCCGGTCGAGCCGGAGGTGAACAGGACGTAGGCGAGGTCGTCCGCGGCCACCGCCCGGGGCTCGGCGAGCGCCGCGGCCGGGTCCACCTTCAGCGTGCCGTACGGCAGGTCGTCGGCCTGCGCGGTGCCGTCCGGGCCGACCAGGAGCACCGCCCGGCCGTGGTGGACCTCGGCCAGGGTGGGCACCGCCTCCCGGTCGGCGACCACCACGTCCACCCCGGCGGCCTCCGCCATCTGGGCCAGCCGGGTGGCCGGGAAGTCCGGGCGCAGGGGCACCACGGTGGCGCCGGCGTAGAGCGCGGCGAGGATCGCGGTGTAGGCCTCGGGTCCCTTGCGGGCCAGGACGCCGACGGTCCGGGCCCGTTCGGCGACCAGGGTGCCGGCCCACAGCAGGGCCCGGTCGTGCAGCTGCCGGTAGGTCCGGGTGTCGTCGCCGTGGCGCACTGCCGCCCCGTCGGGGGAGGCGGCCAGACCGCGCAGGAACCTGGCCGGGAGCGTGTTCTCTGTCGGGAATTCCATGTCCGCCTCCGATGGCCGGGAATGAAATAGGGGTTCGAACTCGTCGACCCGAACTGACGCCGTCGGTAAGGTCGCCGGCATGTGGGATGAGCGATTCGAAGAATCCGTGCGCCGTTTTCTGCCGTATCTGCCCGCCGATGAGGAACTCGCAGCCGACGCCCCGTTGCGGGATTTCGGTCTCGACTCCCTGGCGACAGTCGACCTGCTTTCCGTACTGGAGGACGCCTACGACGTGAGGTTCTACGACGAAGCCCTGTCGCTGGCGACGTTCGAGACGCCCGAGACGCTGTGGAAGACGCTTTCCCGGATCCGGACGGAGGCGTAGCGGCACTCCGGTGCCACGACACCGGCGGCCCGGTCCGGGCCGTCCGGCCATCGCGGATCCGCCCCGCGGCCACGTCCTCCGGGCGTGGCCGCCTCGTCGTTCACCGGCGCCGCCTGCCCCGCCATCCTCGGGCTCCTCTCCTCCGTCCCCCATGTTTAGCGACTGCACCCCTGAACCGACCAGCCCCTTAGGGGCACCCCACGGGCCCGGCGAGGGGGTAGGGGTGCCGGTCGACGGGACCGCGCGGGGGCCGGTGCCGACCTTGAACGGGGTGTTTACCCCCCTGACAGAACGTCACCGAGGATTGAGACTTGATCAGGAGGACAGGCACGAGTACGAGGAGACGACAGTGACGCGAGCACGCACGGGTGGCGGGCCGACCGCCGCCCCGGCCCCGGCGGGGCAGTCATGAGCGGGGTGTCGCGGGTGGCCGGCCGGGTCGCCCGGGTGCTGACGGCCTGCGGCCGGGGCCTGGTGCAGGCCGCGGCGTCCCAGCTCGCCGGTGTGCCGCTGCTGGTCGGTTCGCTCCTGTCGATCATCTTCCTCCCCCTGGGCCTCGGGGTCCTGACCGCGCCGGTCCTGCTCCGGGCGACCCGTGCGTTCGCCGACACCCAGCGCCGCTGGGCCCGCGAGTGGTCCGGGGTGCCGATCGCCTCGCCCTACCGGCCGCTGCCGCGCGTCGAACCGGGCCCCGGCGGCCGGGTCGAGCTGTGCCGGGAGCTGGTCAGGGACCCGGCGACCTGGCGCGACCTGCTGTGGCTGCTGCTCAACGTGCCGGTGGGCGCGCTCCTCGGGGTGCTGCCCGCCGCGCTGCTCGTCAACGGCCTCGGCGGCCTCCTGGTGGCGCCGTTCCTGGTGGCGCTGACCACCGCCCACCACCTCTACTGGACGCTGAACATCCCGCTAGGCGCGGTCTGCCTCACCGCCGTGCTCGCCGGGGCGCCGCTGATCGTCAAGGCCCACGCGCTGTTCTCCGCCGCGCTGCTGTCGCCCGGCCGCGGGCAGCTGACCGCCCGGGTCGACTCGCTGACCGACTCGCGCACCAAGGTCGTGGACGCCTCGGCGGCCGAGCTGCGGCGGATCGAGCGCGACCTGCACGACGGCGCGCAGGCCCGGCTGGTGGCCCTCGGCATGAACATCGGCCTGGCCGAGCAGCTGATGAAGCACGATCCGGAGGCCGCCTCGGCGCTGATGGTCGAGGCCCGGGAGCACAGCGGCCAGGCCCTCTCCGACCTGCGGGACCTGGTCCGCGGCATCCATCCTCCGGTGCTGGCCGAGCGCGGTCTGGACGGGGCGGTGCGGGCCCTGGCGATGTCCATGCCGTTCCCCGTGGACGTGCGGATCGAACTGCCGGGCCGGCCCGAGGCGCCGGTGGAGTCGGCCGTGTACTTCGCGGTGGCCGAGGCGCTCACCAACGCCGCCAAGCACAGCGGCGCGAGCCGTGCCTGGGCGCAGTTGAGCCACGAGGACGGCAGACTGGTGGCGATCGTCGGCGACGACGGCATGGGCGGTGCCTCCCCGACGGCGGGCGGCGGACTGGCGGGGGTGGAGCGCCGCCTGGCAGCCTTCGACGGAGTGCTCGTCGTGACCAGTCCCGTCGGGGGACCCACCATCATCACCATGGAGCTGCCATGCGCGTTGTCATCGCCGAAGACCTGACCCTGCTGCGGGACGGGTTGATCAGGCTCTTGACCGCCTACGGCCTGGAGGTGGTGGAGGCGGTGGACAACGGTCCGTCGCTGGCCCAGGCGCTGGCCGTGCACAAGCCGGACGTCGCGGTGGTGGACGTGCGGCTGCCCCCGACCCAGACCGACGAGGGCCTGCGGGTCTCGCTCGAAGCCCGCCGGCACACGCCCGACCTGCCGGTCCTGGTGCTGTCGCAGCACGTCGAGCAGCTCTACGCCAAGGAGCTCCTCGCGGCCAGCGGCGGGGGTCTCGGCTACCTCCTCAAGGACCGGGTGTCGGACGTGACGAGGTTCGTCGACGCCGTCCGGACGGTCGCCGCGGGCGGTACGGTCCTGGACCCGGTCGTGGTCAACCAGTTGCTGTCGCGCCACTCCCAGAACAAGACCCTGCAGAACCTGACCCCGCGTGAGCACGAGGTGCTGGGGCTGATGGCCGAGGGGCGGACCAACGCGGGCATCGGCGGTCGCCTCACCATCACGGAGAAGGCGGTCTGCAAGCACATCAACAACATCTTCAGCAAGCTCGACCTGATCCCGCACGACGACGACAACCGCCGGGTGCTGGCGGTCCTGGCCTACCTGAGCGAGACCCATCCCTCCTGAGACCCGTCCCTCCTCACCCGACGACCCCGCCAGGCCCCTCCGGCCCCCTGCCGGAGGGGCCTCCGCATGCCCGGATCCGGCCCCCGTAGGGGTTTTCGACCGGTGACCGAGCGTCAGGCGGAGGGGTGCCCCGCCCCCTAAGGGGCTGGTTCCGAGGTGGTGGGCGGAGCTAGACATGTGGGGCGGGACCGGCCGCTGACAGCAGTGAGGTGATCGGGATGGACGTCGCCCAGGGTGTGGTCCCCTTCGGGGAGTACCGGACCTGGTACCGGATGACCGGGACGCCCGGTGCCGGTCGTCCGGTCGTGGTGGTGGTGCACGGCGGTCCCGGCAGTACGCACCACTACCTGTCGAACCTGGCCGAACTGGCCCGGTCCGGCTGGCCGGTGCTGCACTACGACCAGCTCGGCAACGGCGGGTCGACCCGGCTGCCGGACAAGGGTGCGGACTTCTGGACCCCCGAGCTGTTCGCGGCGGAGCTGGACAACCTGCTGCACTCCCTGGGCGTGACGGACGACTACGTGCTGTTCGGCCACTCCTGGGGCGGGCTGCTGGGGGCCCGGCACGCCGCGGGCCGGCCGGCGGGGCTGCGCGGCCTGGTGGTCGCCGACTCGCCCGCCTCCTACCCGCTGTGGCGCCAGGAGATGGCCGTCCTGCGGGCGGCCCTGCCGCCGGGGGTGGACGAGACGCTCCGCCGCCACGAGGAGGCCGGCACCACCTCCTCCCACGAGTACTACAAGGCGGTGCGGGTCTTCTACGACCGCCACGTGTGCCGGGTCGTCCCGTGGCCGCGCGACTACCGGGCCTCCTACCTGGAGATGTCGGAGGACCCGACGGTCTACTCGGTGATGAACGGGCCGAGCGAGTTCCACGTCGTCGGCACGCTCAAGGACTGGTCGGTGGTGGACTGCCTGCCCGACATCGACGTCCCCGCCCTCGTGGTCACCGGCCGGTACGACGAGGCCACCCCGGCGACCGCGCAGCCGTACGCCGACCTGATCCCGGACGTGCGCTGGGAGGTCTTCGAGGAGTCGAGCCACGTGCCGAACCTGGAGGAGCCCGAGCGCTTCCTCGCGGTCCTGCTCGAATTCCTCCAGGACCTCGCATGACCCGCCCGACCCCGCTCGACGCGCAGCAACCGCTCGACCCGCACGGCTCGCACCATTCGGATGAACAGGGGGAATCGATGAACACCGGTGCCATCGAGGCCGGGGCGCGGACGGGGCAGGCGATGGTCTTCCCCGGCATGGCCCCGAGCAAGTTCGCGGACGTCGGCCGGTTCATGGCCGTCAACCCGTTCGCCCGCAGGCTGGCCGCCACGGCCGGCAAGCGGCTCGGCTACCCGCTGCTGGAGCGGATGCGGCAGGACGACTCCGACTACAGCACCGCCGCCCAGGTCGGCTTCCTGGTGAACTGCCTGGCCCTGGCGCAGTGGGCGGAGCAGGAGCTGGGCGTGTCGGCGGACGTCTGCGCCGGGCCGAGCTTCGGCGAGAAGGCCCTGGCCGCCTACTGCGGCGCCCTGGAGGTCGAGGACGCGGTCTGGATGACGGCCCGGCTGGCCCGGCTGCAGGACGCGTTCTTCGCGACCGAGTTCCAGGACGTCGTGACGCACTCGTTCACCCGCACCCCGCGGGAGAAGCTGGACGAGGTCCTCGACGAGCTCACCGCCCGCGGGGAGTGGCACGAGATCTCCTGCCACATCGACCGGGACTTCTTCATGGTGTCGCTGCGGGAGCGCAACCTCGACTGGCTGCTGGAGCGGCTCCGGTCGCTGGGCGGCTTCTCGCTCTACACGATGCGGCCCCCCATGCACGCCTCCGTGTTCGGGGCGCTGCGGCGCCAGGCGGAGGACGAGGTGATCGGCACGCTGTCGTTCGCCGACCCGGTGCTGCCGGTGGTGGCCGACCAGGACGGCGCGGTCCTGCACACCGGCGAGCAGGTCCGGACGATGCTGCTGGACAGCTTCGTCCGGCCGATGCGCTGGACGGACGTCGTCGACACCCTGGTGCGCCGGGGCGTCGGCACGGTGTGCGTGGCCGGCCCGGACAGCCTGTTCGGCCGGGTCGCCGGCACGACCGCCAACTTCGAGGTGCTGGCCGCCACCCCGCGGCTGGCGATGCAGCCGCGGCGCCGGGGCGCGGTCGCCTGACGGTCCGGGCGGGCCGTCAACTCGCCATCCCCGGAAGGTCGTTCCACCGCACGTCGGGGCGGGTTCCGCAGCCCGGCTAGGGGACCTTAAGGGGTGTGATTCCCGCCTGGCCGACCGTTAGTTTCTCGGTGCGGACCAGCGCGACCCCTGCGAATCCTTCGCGACATTGCTTCGTCGCGTCACCTTCTCGTGGCTTGGAGCAAGCCTGTGGACACCTTCGGTCATCTGACGCGCACCATGCTTGTCCATTCCTTCCTGGACGAGGCCGAAGCCCGGAGCCCCGACGCCTACGCCGTCCAGGACGCGGGCGGCCGGTGGACCTACCGGGAGCTGGCCCGCTACAGCCGGGCGGCCGAGTACTGGCTGCAGACCCGGGGCGTGCAACGCGGCGACCGGGTCGTGGTGCAGTGGGAGACCACGCGCGAGCTGGTCGCCCTGATGTTCGGCGTCTCCCGGCGCGGCGCGGTCTTCGTGCCGCTCAACCCCGGCATGAAGCCGTACCACCTGGAGAGCGTCATCGCGAACGCGCAGCCGGTGCTGGTCCTCTCCGGCCCGGACACCGCTGACACCTGGGCCGGGATCGAAGAGGCGGCGGCCGACGGCTCGTCGGCCGAGCCGACCCCGGTGGAGCCGCAGGACATCGCGGTCCTGGTCTACACCTCGGGCAGCACCGCCGCGCCGAAGGGCGTCGTCGAGCCGCACGCGCAGATCGCCTTCGCCACCATGTCCATCGGCGAGGTGCTCGGGTACCGCGAGGACGACGTGGTGTTCTGCCGCTTCCCGGTCTCCTGGGACTACGGCCTCTACAAGGTGCTGCTGTCCTGCCACGGCCGTTCCGAGATCGTGCTGGCCGGCGCGGAGTCGGACCTGCGGCTGCTGGGCCTGATCCGCCGCACCGGGGCCACCGTGGTGCCGATCGTCCCCTCGCTGGCCGCGATGATCGCCACCCTGGCCGAGCGGGAGACCTCGCCGCAGGAGCCGAACCGGGTGCGGATGTTCACCAACACCGGCGCGGCCCTGCCGCAGCCGACCATCGAGAAGCTCCGCAAGGCCTTCGACGGGGTCCGGGTGGTGCGCCAGTTCGGCCAGACCGAGTGCAAGCGGATCGCCGTCATGCCGCCGGAGCTGGACGACCACCGGCCCGACTCCGTCGGCCTCCCGCTGCCCGGCACCCGGGTGCTCATCCTCGACGAGGACGGCGCGGAGCTCGGGCCCGGGGAGGTCGGCGAGATCGTCGCCGCCGGTCCGCACGTGATGCCGGGCTACTGGCGGGCGCCCGAGCTGTCGGCCCGCGCCTTCCGGCCCGACCCGGCCACCGGCGAACTGCGGCTGCACACCGGCGACTACGGCAGCGTCGACGAGGACGGCTTCCTGTACTTCGAGGGCCGCCGGGACGACATGTTCAAGCGCAAGGGCATCCGGATGAGCACGCTGGAGATCGAGGCCGCCGCGGTGGACATCCCCGGGGTGCACGCCGCCGCCGTGGTGCCGCCCTCGGGCGACCGGGACCTGTGCCTGTTCGTCGAGGCCGACCTGCCGCCGCACACCGTGCTGCGCGAGCTGTTCCAGCGGCTGGAGCCGCAGAAGGTCCCGTCGCTCTGCCGGGTGCTGGAGCGGATCCCGCTGACCGCGCACGGCAAGAACGCCACCGCCGAGCTGGCCCGGATGCTCGACGCCGAACTCGCCGCACCGGCCGAGCCGGCCGCACAGCCCGCGTCGGCCGCACAGCCCGCGTCGGCCGCACAGGCCGAGGAGGTCGCCCGATGAACCGCCCGACCGACCGCTACCGGGAGCTGGCCGCCCGCTACGGCACCCCGCTCTACGTCTACCACCTGGACCTGATCGCCGAGGGCCACCGCGCCCTGGCCGGCTCCGTGCCCGAGGGCTTCGAGCTGTACTACGCGCTGAAGGCCAACCCGCACCCCGCGGTGGCCCGCGCCCTGCGCGAGGGCGCCGACCGCCCGTGCCGGGCCGAGATCAGCTCGGCCGGCGAGCTGGACTCCGCGCTGGCCGCCGGCTACGAGGCCGGCGAGTGCCTCTACACCGGGCCCGGCAAGACCCCGACCGAACTGGAGTACGCGCTCGGCCGCGGCGTGCGGATGTTCTCCGTGGAGTCGTACACCGACCTCCAGCACGTCGGCGAGGCCGCGCTGCGCCTGGGCGCGGTCGCCCGCTGCCTGCTGCGGATCAACAGCGCCGGGACGAAGGCCGCCACCACCGGGATCCGGATGATGGGCAAGCCCTCGCAGTTCGGGATCGACAGCGAGACCCTGCCGGAGCTGATGCCGCTGCTGACCTCGGTGCCCGGCACCGAGGTGGTCGGCGCGCACTTCTTCACGATGAGCAACGCGGTCGACGAGGCCGGGCTGGTCGGCGAGTTCGAGCGGACCGTGCGCTCCGCCGTCCAACTGGCCGAGGAGGTCGGCCTGCCGCTGGAGTTCCTGGACATCGGCGGCGGGTTCTCCTCCCCGTACGCGGTGCCGGGCGAACGCGCCGAGTACCCGAAGCTGGCCGTCGAGCTCGAACGGATCCTGGACCTGCACCTGCCCCGGTGGCGCACCGGCACGCCGCGGCTGGCCGTGGAGTCCGGCCGCTACCTGGTGGGCGAGGGCGGCTTCCTGCTCAGCGGCGTGGTCAACGTCAAGGAGAGCCGCGGCAACCGGTTCGTGATCCTCGACGCCGGGATCAACGCGCTCGGCGGCCTGTCCGGCCTCGGCCGGCTGCTGCCCGCCGCGGTGCAGCTCGACGGCGAGGAGCCGCAGGACGTCGCGAGCCTGGTCGGGCCGCTCTGCACCCCGGGCGACTCACTGGGGCGGGACGTGCGGCTGCCGCTGCTCGAACCGGGCGACGTGATCGTCGTCCCGAACGTCGGCGCCTACGGGGTCAGCGCGAGCCTGCTCGGCTTCCTCAGCCGCCCGGCCCCGGTCGAGGTGGTGCTGCGCGGCGACGAGGTCGTCTCGGCGACCCGGCTGGAGTACACCCGGGCCGAGGTGCCGGAGGTGGAGGCCCGATGACCGGCGCGGTCGCCGGCGGGACGTCGCACCGGGGCGCGCCGGCCGTCGGGGACGGGCCGCTGCCCACGCCGCGGTCCGCCGAGCCGGCGCACCCGCGCGGGACGGTGGTCGTCAGCAGCATGGCCTCCGACGCGCACACCTGGAACCTGGTCTTCCTCCAACTGCTGATCGAGGAGCTCGGCTTCGAGGTGGTCAACCTCGGCGCGACGGTGCCCGACGAGATGCTGCTGGAGGAGTGCCGGGAGCGCCGCCCGATGCTGCTGGTGCTCTCCAGCGTCAACGGGCACGGCTACCACGAGGGCCTGCGGGTGATCCGGCGGCTGCGCGAGGACGCCGGACTGGCCGGCCTGCCGGTGCTGATCGGCGGCAAGCTCGGCATCACCGGCGGCGAGAGCGCCGAGCACATCGACGAGCTGCTCGGCGCCGGGTTCGACGCCGTGTTCGACGACCGGCCCGAGGGCATCACGGCGTTCACCGGCCTGCTCGGCCGCCTCTCCGAGCGGCAGGTCCATGAACTTCGGTGACCACGTGCGGCGGGTCCACGCCGACGGCGCCCTGGTGGTCCAGCCCCGGATGGGCATGGCCGACCCGGCGCTGATGCGCGCCGGCCTGGAGGCGACCGAGCGGGCCGACGCGGACACCGTCGGCACGATCACCCTGGACAGCTACACCCGGACCGGCGACCTGGACTCGGTGCGGCGGGCGCTGCGCGACGGCGTCGCGCTCAACGGCTACCCGATCGTCAGCTACCCGGCCGAGGTCACCCGGGGCGTCGTCGAGGGCCTGGCCGGGCGCGGCTTCCCGGTGCAGGTGCGGCACGGCTCGGCCCGCCCGCTGCACATCTTCAAGGCGCTGCTGGACGCCGGGCTGCACGCCACCGAGGGCGGCCCGGTCTCCTACTGCCTGCCCTACGGGCGCACCCCGCTGGACGAGTCGGTGCGTAACTGGGAGGCGTCCTGCGAGCTGGCGGCGGAGTTCGCGGCCGGCACCGGGGCGCGCCCGCACCTGGAGACCTTCGGCGGCTGCATGCTGGGCCAGTTGTGCCCGCCGAGCCAGCTGGTCGCCATCAGCGTGCTGGAGGCGATGTTCTTCCACGCCAAGGGGATCCGCTCCCTCTCGCTCAGCTACGCCCAGCAGACCAACGCCCAGCAGGACGCCGAGGCGATCCGGGCGCTGCGCGCCCTGGCCGGGCAGCTGCTGCCGGGCGCCGACTGGCACGTGGTGGTCTACGCCTACATGGGCGTCTACCCGCGCACGCCCCGGGGCGCGAACGCCCTGCTGGCCGAGGCGGCCCGGCTGGCCGTGGTCACCGGCTGCGAGCGGCTGATCGTCAAGACCGTGGTCGAGTCCAGCCGGATCCCCACGGTGCAGGACAACGTGGACGCCCTCACCCACGCGTCCGCCGTCGCCCGGGACCACCGGCGCAGGGCCCGGCCGGACCGGCTCCCGGCGCCGCCGCCGCTGACCGACAACCAGGTGTACCAGGAGGCCTCGGCCCTGGTGGCGGCGGTGCTCAACGGCGCCGGCGACCTCGGCGGCGCCCTGGTCGGCGCCTTCAAGCGGGGCCTGCTCGACATCCCCTACTGCCTGCACCCGGACAACGCCGGGCGCAGCCGCAGCTACCTCGACGACGCCGGCCGGCTCTGCTGGTCGGAGCTCGGCGGGCTCCCGCTGCAGCGGATCGCTACGGTGCGCCCCGGCCGCCGGATCACGTCGGGAGATCTGAAACAGGCCCTGTGCTACGTGCAGGACAGGTTCGACGCGGTCGCGCTCGACCGCGAGGCCGACCGGCCGGTCGGTACGGCAGAGCACGAGATTCTGGAAGGGAAACCGGCATGACGACCGATCGGCAGACCCGTGACTACCCGTTCGACATGACGGAAGTCGACGTCTCCCCGATGTACGCCAAGCTCCGCTCCGAGGAGCCGATGAGCCGGGTGCGCCTGCCCTACGGCGAACCGGCCTGGCTGGCCACCACCTACGCCGACGTCAAGATGGTGATGGCCGACCCCCGGTTCAGCCGCGAGATGGCGCAGGGCCTGGACCAGCCGCGGCTGCGCCGCGAGCTGACCGGCGACGGCATCATGGGCATGGACCCGCCGGACCACACCCGGCTGCGCAAGCTCGTCAACAAGGCGTTCACCGCGCGCCGGATCGAGCAGATGCGCGCCGACATCAGGTCCCGCGTGGCCCGGCTGATCGACGCGATGGTCGAGAAGGGCCAACCGGCGGACCTGGTCGAGGACATGGCGCGGCCGCTGCCGGTGTCGGTGATCTGCGACCTGCTCGGGGTGCCGTTCTCCGACCACCACATCTTCCGCAAGTGGACGGAGGGCCTGACCAACGACGCCACCATGAACGGGAACGTGCTGGAGGAGATCGGCGGCGAGCTCGGCGAGTACATGTCCGCCCTGATCGCCCAGCGCCGGGCGGAGCCGACCGACGACCTGCTCGGCGCCCTGGTCTACGCCCGCGACGACGGCGACAAGCTGACCGAGGACGAGCTGATCGCGATCGCCGGACCCGGCCTGCTGACCGGCGGCGTCGAGACCGTCTCCTCCGGGCTGCCCAGCTTCCTGTTCACCCTGCTCGCCGACTTCCCCGACCAGCTCAAGCTGCTGCGCTCCCGCCCGGAGCTGATGCCCAACGCGGTCGAGGAACTGCTGCGCTACGTGCCGATCAACACCGCGGCGATGTTCGCCCGGTACGCCACGGAGGACGTGCGCTTCGGCGACGTCGTGGTGCGGGCCGGCGATCCGGTGATGCCGGCCCTGGCCGCGGCCAACCGGGACCCGTTGGTGTTCGAGGACCCGGAGCGGCTGGACATCACCCGCCAGGCGAACCCGCACATGGCGTTCGGGCACGGCCCGCACCACTGCATCGGGGCCGCGCTGGCGCGGATGGAGCTCCAGGAGTCGATGACCGGTTTGTTGACGCGTTTCCCGGACCTGCACCTGGCCGATGGCCGGGACGGCGTCCGGTGGCAGTTCGGCGTGATCGTGCGGGGACCGGTTTCCATGCCGGTCGGTTGGTGATCGGTTCCTGTTCCTGATAGGGGAGTTTCGGCAATGCCCATCTTGTTCGACGACACGTCCTACGCCTTCCTGCTCGGCTTCGTGCGGGAGCGGGTAGCGGCGGTACTGGGCGCCTTCGTGCCCGACGCGCCCGGGACGGTGGATCCCGAGACTCCCCTCAGCGAGCTCGGTTTCGACTCGCTGGCCGCGGTCGAGCTGCAGACGCGGCTCGTCGCGGACACCGGTCTGGAGCTGCCGGTCACGGTGGTCTTCGACCACCCGACGGCCGCGGCCCTGGCCCGGCTGATCCGGGCCGGGCTGGTCGGCGACGCCGAGCCCGAGCCGGAGCCGGAGCCCGAGCGGCCGGCCGCCGGCGCCCGGTCGGCCGAGGAGGAGGCGGTGGCGATCGTCGGGGTGGGCTGCCGCTACCCCGGCGGCGTCACCTCGCCCGAGCAGCTGTGGCAGCTGGTGGCCTCCGGCCGGCACACCGTCTCCGGCTTCCCGACCGACCGGGGCTGGGACCTGGACGCGCTCTACGACCCGGATCCCGGCACCCCCGGCACCAGCTACGTGCGGGTCGGCGGGTTCCTGCCGGACGCCGGCGAGTTCGACGCCGAGTTCTTCGGCATCTCCCCGCGCGAGGCCTCCGCGATGGACCCGCAGCAGCGGCTGGTGCTCGAAACCGCGTGGGAGGCGCTGGAGCGGGCGTCGATCGACCCGGCCTCGCTGCGCGCCACCCGCACCGGCGTGTTCATCGGCGCCGAGGCGCAGGAGTACGGGCCGCGGCTGCACGAGGCCCCGGACGGGATGGACGGCTACCTGCTGACCGGCAACGCGCCGAGCGTGGTCTCCGGCCGGGTCGCCTACGCCTTCGGCCTCCAGGGCCCCACCCTGACGGTGGACACCGCCTGCTCCGGCTCGCTCGTCGCCCTGCACCTGGCGGTCCAGGCGCTGCGCCGCGGCGACTGCCCGCTCGCCCTGGCCGGCGGCGTCGCGATCATGGGCGGCCCGGGCGTGTTCACCTCCTTCGCCCGCCAGCGCGGACTGGCCGAGGACGGCCGGTGCAAGCCCTTCGCCGCGGCCGCCGACGGCACCGGCTTCGGCGAGGGCGTCGGCGTGTTCGTGCTCGAACGGCTCTCCGACGCGCTGCGCAACGGTCACAAGGTGCTCGGCGTGGTGCGCGGCAGCGCGATCAACTCCGACGGCGCCTCCAACGGCCTGACCGCGCCCAGCGGCCTCGCCCAGCAGCGGGTGATCCGGGCGGCGCTCGCCGACGCGGACCTCGCCCCGGTCGACGTGGACGCCGTCGAGGCGCACGGCACCGGCACCCGGCTCGGCGACCCGATCGAGGCGGGCGCGCTGCTCGCCGCCTACGGCAAGGACCGCGAGCAGCCGCTCTGGCTCGGCTCGGTCAAGTCGAACATCGGGCACACCCAGGCCGCGGCCGGCGCCGCCGGTCTGATCAAGATGCTGATGGCCATGGAGCACGGCGTGCTGCCGCGCACCCTGCACGTGGACGAGCCGACCCCGCACGTCGACTGGAGCCTCGGCAACGTCCGGCTGCTGACCGAGGAGCAGCCCTGGCCCGAGGCCGACCGGCCCCGGCGCGCCGGCATCTCCTCCTTCGGCGTCAGCGGCACCAACGCCCACCTGATCGTGGAACAGCCCCCGGCGCCCGCCGCCGAGGAGGGCGCGCCCGAGACCGCCCCCGCCGCGTCCGCGCCGCTGCTCCTGCCGGTCTCGGCCAGGAGCCCGCAGGCCCTGCGCGCCCAGGCCGGGCGGCTGGCCGCCTTCCTCGCGGCCGAGGACGCCGAGGACACCGGGGGTGCCGGGGGTGCCGGCGCCGCCCTCGCGGACACCGCCTTCTCCCTGGCCACCACCCGAGCCGCGCTGGAGCACCGCGCGGTGGTGCTCGCCGGGGACCGCGCGCAGGCCGTCCGCGGGCTCACCGCCCTCGCCGAGGGCACCGACCCCGGCGATGTCGCGGTGCGGACCGGCGCGGCCCGGCCCGGCGGCCTGGCGGTGCTGTTCACCGGCCAGGGCTCGCAGCGCCTGGGCATGGGCCGCGAGCTCTACCGCGCCTTCCCGGTCTTCGCCGAGGCACTGGACGAGGTGATCGACCGGCTCGACCTGCAGCTGGAGCGGCCGCTGCGCGAGGTGTGGTTCGGGGAGGACGCCGAGGCGCTCGACCGGACCCAGTACGCCCAGTGCGCGCTGTTCGCCCTGGAGGTCGCGCTCTACCGGCTGTACGAGTCCTGGGGGGTGACCCCCGCGGTCCTGCTGGGCCACTCGATCGGCGAGCTCGCCGCGGCGCACGTGGCCGGGGTCTGGTCGCTGGACGACGCCTGCCTGGTGGTCGCCTCCCGCGGCGCCCTGATGGAGTCCCTGCCCGAGGGCGGCGCGATGGCCGCGGTCGCCGCCACCGAGGCCGAGGTCCTGGACCGCCTCGCCGCGCTGCCCGGCCTGTCCGGCGCGACCGGCATCGCGGCCGTCAACGCCCCGGGCGCCGTCGTCGTGTCCGGCCCCGCCGCCGAGGTCGAGCAGGTCACCGCGGCCTTCGCCGCCGAGGGCCGGCGCACCACCGCGCTGCGGGTCTCGCACGCCTTCCACTCGGCGCTGATGGAGCCGATGCTGGAGGAGTTCGAGCAGGTCCTCCAGGTGGTCGAGTACGCGCCGCCGAGGATCCCGCTGATCTCCGACCTGACCGGCCGTCCGGCCACCGCCGAGCAGCTCCGCGACCCCCGCTACTGGGTCGAGCAGGTGCGCCGGCCGGTCCGGTTCGCCGACGGCGTCGCCAGCATGCTCGCGCTGGGCGTCGGCGCCTGCCTGGAGATCGGCCCGGACCGGGTGCTGAGCGGCCTGGCCGAGGAGTGCGCGGCCGCCGCCGGCGAGACCGAGCTCTCCTTCACCCCGGCGCTGCGCCGCACCGGCCCGGAGGCCGAGGCCGTCCTGTCCGCGCTCGCCGAGCTGCACACCCGGGGCGTCGCGGTGGACTGGCCGGCCCTGCACGGGGGCGCCCCGGTCCGCCGGGTCCCGCTGCCGACCTACGCCTTCCAGCGCAAGCACTACTGGATGGCCGCGCCGAGGGGCGTCGCGGACGCCTCCGGCCTCGGCCTCACCGCGTCCACCCACCCGCTGCTGCCGGCCGAGGTCGGCCTCGCCGGGTCGGCGGGCCTGGTGCTGACCGGGCGGGTCGCCCTCGGCACCCACCCCTGGCTGGCCGACCACGTGATCTCCGGCGTGGTGCTGCTGCCCGGCACCGCCTTCGTCGAGATGGCCCTGCACGCCGCCGGACGGGTCGGCTGCGACCTGGTCGAGGAGCTCACCCTCCAGGCGCCGCTGGCGGTGCCGGAGGACGGCGCGGTGGTGGTCCAGGTGGTCGTCGGCGCCGAGGAGGCCGGGCGCCGGACGGTCGAGGTCCACTCGCGCGGCGAGTGGGCCGACGAGGCCGACTGGACCCGGCACGCCGTCGGCACCCTGGCCACCGCCGAGGCTGCCGAGGCCGCGGGCACCGCCGGACCGTCCGACGCCGACCGGTTCGCCGGATTCGCGCACTGGCCGCCGGCCGGGGCCCGCCCGGTGCCGGTGGACGGCCTGTACCCGGACCTCGCCGGCCAGGGCTACGGCTACGGCCCGCTCTTCCGCGGCCTGCGCCGGGTCTGGCGCGAGGACGGCCCGGGCGGCGCGGTCTTCGCCGAGGTCGAACTCGACGGCGAGGCCGGGGCGTTCGCCCTGCACCCGGCGCTGCTGGACGCGGTGCTGCACGCCACCGACTTCGCCCCGGGCGAGGCCCGCGAGCCCGAGGAGATCCGGCTGCCCTTCGCCTGGAGCGGCGTCCGGCTCCTCGCCGCGGCTCCGACCGCCGTCCGGGTGCGGATCGGGTCGCTGCCGGGGCAGGGCGTCTCGCTCGCGCTGGCCGACCGCACCGGCGCACCGGTGGCCGAGGTGGCCTCGTTCCGCTCCCTGCCGGTCGCCGCCGAGGCGCTCCGCGCCGCCCGCGCCGAGCCGCTCTACGAGGTCGCCTGGAAGCCGGCCGCCGCCGTCGCGCCCGCCGCGACCGAGCCGCCGTCCGGCCGCGCCCTTGCCGTGCTGGGCGCCGAGGACCCGTGGGACCTGGGAGTCCCGTGCTCCGCGGACCTCGACGCGCTCGCCGCCGGCGCCGTGCCCGCGGCCGTCCTGCTGCCCGTGCTGCCCGCCGACTCCACCGACGGCCTGATCGGCACCGCGCACCTCGGCGTGCACCGGGTGCTCGCCACCCTGCGCGGCTGGCTGGCCGACGAGCGGTTCGCCGCGTCGAAGCTGGTCGTGGTCACCCGGGGCGCCGCCGCCGCGGCGACCGCCGCGGGTCTGGCCGCCGCGCCCGTCCGCGGCCTGGTCCGCTCGGCCCAGGCCGAGCACCCCGGCCGGTTCGTGCTGCTCGACCTGGACGACTCCGACCGCCCGGTCGGCGCCGCCGAACTGGCCGCCGCGACGGCCACCGGGGAGCCCGAGCTGTGGCTCTCCGAGGGCACCCTGCTCGTCCCCCGGCTCACCCGCCTGCGGGACGCCGCCGAGCCGGCCGCCCCGGGCACCCCCTGGGCGGCCGGGGCCGCGAACCCGGACGGCACCTTCCTGATCACCGGCGGCCTCGGCGGCGTCGGCGCGGCGGTCGCCCGGCACCTGGTGGCCGAGCACGGCGTCCGCCGGCTGCTGCTGGTCGGCCGCCGCGGCGCCGCGACGCCCGGGGCCGAGCAGCTGCTCGCCGACCTGGCCGCGCTGGGCGCGCACGCCGAGGCGGCGGCCTGCGACGTCGCCGACCCCGAGGCGCTGGCCGCGCTGCTGGGCGGCATCGACGACGCCCACCCGCTGACCGGCCTGGTGCACGCCGCGGGCCTGGTGGCCGACGGCCTGGTCGAGGCGCTCACCGCCGAGCAGGTCGACGCCGTCCTGCGGCCCAAGCTCGACGCGGCCTGGCTGCTGCACGAGCTGACCCGCGGCCTGGACCTGTCCGCCTTCGTCCTCTTCTCCTCCTCCGCGGCCCTCGCCGACGGCGCCGGCCAGGGCAACTACGCCGCCGGCAACGCCTTCCTCGACGCACTGGCCGACTACCGCCGCTCCCTCGGCCTGCCCGCGCTCGCCCTGGCCTGGGGCCTGTGGGCGGACCTCGGCGGCATGGGCGCGGCGCTGACCGACGCCGACCGCCGGCGGATCGCCCGGCTCGGCCTGGCGCCGCTGACCGCGGCCGAGAGCCTGGCCGCCCTCGACCGCGCGCTGGCCGCCGGCCGGCCGACCGTGGTGCCGGTCCGGGTCGACCGGGCGGCGCTCGCGGCCCGGGCCGGCGCGCTGCCGGCCCTGCTGCGCGATGTGGCCGGCCCCGCCGCCCGCCGGGTCCCCCCGGCCGCCGGCTCCGCCGCGCCCGCCGCCGAGGCCGTCACCGGCCTGGCCGCGCTGCCCGAGCCCGAGCGCGACCGCGCGGTGCTCGACCTGGTGCGCGCCCGGGCCGCCGCCGTCCTCGGGCACACCGGCGCCGAGGCGGTCGGCGCGCGCCGCGCCTTCAGCGACCTCGGCTTCGACTCGCTGTCCGCGGTGGAACTGCGCAACAGCCTGGACGCGGCGACCGGCCTGCGCCTGCCGGCCACCCTGGTCTTCGACTACCCGAACCCGCGGGCGCTGGCCGACCACATCCTGGCCAAGCTCTCCGGCACCGCCGCCGCCCCCGCCGTCCGGCCGACCACCGCCGTCCAGGCCGACGAGCCGATCGCGATCGTCGCGATGAGCTGCCGCTTCCCCGGCGGCGTCGGCACGCCCGAGGAGCTGTGGCGGCTCGTCCACGACGGCGTGGACGCGGTCAGCGGCTTCCCGGACGACCGCGGCTGGGACGAGGCGGCCATCTACGACCCGGAGCCCGGCCGCCCCGGCAAGAGCTACGCCCGCGAGGGCGCCTTCCTGCACGACGCGGCCGAGTTCGACGCCGAGTTCTTCGAGATCAGCCCGCGCGAGGCGCAGGCCATGGACCCGCAGCAGCGGCTGCTCCTGGAGATCTCCTGGGAGGCCTTCGAGCGGGCCGGCATCGACCCGGTGTCCCTGCGCGGCAGCGACACCGGCGTCTTCGCCGGCGTGATGTACCACGACTGGGGCACCGGGCGCGGCGCCGTCTCCGAGGAGACCGCCGGATACCTCGGCAACGGCAGCCTCGCCAGCGTGGTCTCCGGCCGGGTCTCCTACGCGCTGGGCCTGGAGGGCCCCACGGTCACCGTGGACACCGCCTGCTCCTCCTCCCTGGTCGCGATGCACTGGGCGATCCAGGCGCTGCGCCGCGGCGAGTGCGCCCTGGCCCTGGCCGGCGGCGTGACGGTGATGTCCACCCCGGACACCTTCATCGACTTCAGCCGCCAGCGCGGCCTGGCCGCCGACGGCCGCTGCAAGTCCTTCGCGGCCGCCGCCGACGGCACCGGCTGGGGCGAGGGCGCGGGCATGCTGCTGCTGGAGCGGCTCTCCGACGCCGAGCGCAACGGGCACCGGGTGCTGGCCGTGGTCGACGGCAGCGCCGTCAACCACGACGGCGCCAGCAACGGCCTGACCGCCCCCAACGGGCTGGCGCAGCAGCGGGTGATCCGCCAGGCGCTGGCCGCCGGCGGGCTGCGCCCGCAGGACGTCGACGCCGTCGAGGCGCACGGCACCGGCACCACCCTCGGCGACCCGATCGAGGCCCAGGCCCTGCTGGAGGTGTACGGCCAGGACCGCGAGCAGCCGCTCTGGCTCGGCTCGGTGAAGTCCAACGTCGGCCACACCCAGGCCGCGGCCGGCGTCGCCGGCGTCATCAAGATGGTGATGGCGCTGCGCCACGGCGTGCTGCCGCGGACCCTGCACGTGGACGCCCCGTCCCCGCACGTCGACTGGACCGCGGGGAACGTGCGGCTGCTGACGGACCGGCAGGACTGGGCGGCCGCCGGCCGCTCCCGCCGGGCCGGCGTCTCGTCCTTCGGCATCAGCGGCACCAACGCCCACGTGATCGTGGGGGAGTACCAGGCGCGGCAGGGCGAGCCCGAGGCCGCTCCGGAGCCGGCCGCCGACCCCGCGGTGCTCCCGTTCCTGCTCTCCGCCCGGACCGCCCCGGCGCTGCGAGACCAGGCCCTGCGGCTGCGCGCCTTCGTCGCCGAGCGGCCCGAGCTGCCGCTGACCGGCCTGGCCGGCGCGCTCGCCTCCACCCGGACCGCGTTCGACCAGCGCTCCGCGGTGCTCGCCGCCGACCGCGCCGCCCTGCTCGACGGCCTGGACCTGCTCGCCGCGGGCGGGACCGGCACCGGCCTGGTGCGCGACACCGTGAACGAGGGCCGGCTCGGCTACCTGTTCTCCGGCCAGGGGGCCCAGCGGGTCGGCATGGGCGGCGAGCTGTACGCGGCCTTCCCGGCGTACGCCGCGGCCTTCGACGAGGTGACCACCGCCCTCGACGCCGCCGCCCACGCGGCCCTCGCGGCCGGCGAGCCGTACGCGCCGGCCTCCTGGCGGCCGCTGCGCGAGGTCGTCCTCGGGCTCGGCGACCGGGCCGAGGACGGCCTGATCGACCGGACCGGGTACACCCAGGCCGCGCTGTTCGCGGTCGAGCTCGCGCTCTTCCGCCTGCTCGACTCCTGGGGCGTCACCCCGGACCTGATGGCCGGGCACTCGGTCGGCGAACTGGCCGCGGCCCAGGCCGCGGGGGTGTTCTCGCTGGAGGACGCCTGCCGCCTGGTGGTCGCCCGCGGCGCCCTGATGCAGGAGCTGCCGGCCGGCGGCGCGATGGCCGCCCTGGGCGTCACCGAGGAGGAGGCCGCCGCCCTGATCGCGGGCCTCGACGGGTCCGCGGGCCCGGTGGACGTGGCCGCGGTCAACGGCCCGGCCGCCGTGGTGGTCTCCGGCGCCGAGGACGCCGTCCTCGACCTGGTCCGCCTGGTGCGCGAGCGCGGCGGGGAGACCCACCGGCTCACCGTCAGCCACGCCTTCCACTCCGCGCTGATGGAGCCGATGCTCGCGGAGTTCCGCCGGGTCGCCGAGGGCCTGACCCTCCACCCGCCGCGGATCCCGATCGTCTCCACCGTCACCGGCGAGCTCGCCGGGGCCGACGAGCTCCGGTCCGCCGACTACTGGGTGCGCCACGCCCGCCAGAGCGTCCGCTTCGCCGACGCGGTGCGCCGGATGGCCGCCGAGGGCGCGCGCACCTTCGTCGAACTCGGACCGGACGCCGTGCTCAGCGCCCTGGGCGCGCGGTGCGTGGACGCGGCCGAGGGCGCCCCCGCCCCGGCCTTCGCCCCGACCTGCCGCCGCGACCGGCCCGAGGCCGCGGTGCTGCTGGCCGCCCTCGGCCTGCTGCACGCCCGCGGCACCGCCGTGGACTGGCCCGCGCTGCTCGGCGCCGCGCCCGGCGGGATCGACCTGCCGACGTACGCCTTCCAGCACCAGCGGCACTGGACCGACCCGGTCCCGGCCGGGGACGTCACCACGGTCGGCCAGCTGGCCGCCGACCACCCGATGCTCGGCGCCGTGGTGCCGCTGCCGGGCTCCGACTCGGTCGCGCTCACCGGGCGGCTGAGCGCCCGGCGCCAGCCCTGGCTGGCCGACCACGAGGTGAACGGCGCGATCCTGGTGCCCGGCACCGGCTTCGTCGAACTCGCGATCCGGGCCGGCGACCAGGTCGGCTGCCGGGCCCTGGACGAACTGACCCTGGAAGCCCCGCTGATCCTGCCCGGCGGCGACCAGGCCCACCGCGGCGTCGCGCTGCAGGTCCTGGTCGAGGGCGAGCAGGACGGCCGGCGCCGGTTCGAGGTGCACTCCCGGCCGGACGACCGGCCCGAGCAGCCCTGGACCCGGCACGCCTCGGGCGTCCTGGCCCTGACCGGGGCCCCCGAGCCCGCCGGGCTGGCCGAGTGGCCGCCGCCCGGGGCCGAGGAGATCGACGTCACCGACGCCTACGAGCGGCTGAACGCCCGCGGCTACGGCTACGGCCCGGCCTTCCAGGGGCTGCGCGCCGCCTGGCGCCGCGGCGACGAGGTGTTCGCCGAGGTCGCGCTGCCCGACGACATCGGGGCCACCGGCGCCGCGTTCGGCCTGCACCCCGCGCTGCTCGACGCCGCCATGCACGCCGACCTGCTCGACGACGGCCAGGGCGCCACCCTGCTGCCGTTCGTCTGGAACGGCGTGACCCTGTACGCCGCCGGCGCCCGGGAACTGCGGGTGCAGATCACCCGGCTGGACGGCGACGAGCTGTCCGCCATCGAGGTCGCCGACACCGAGGGCAACCCGGTCGCCTCCGTCGCCTCACTGGTCTCGCGGCCGGTCACCGGGCAGCAGCTCGGCGCCGGCGCGCCGTCCGACCAGGGGTCGCTGCTGCGGATCGAGTGGACCGCGCTCACCGCCGCCGAGGCGCCGCTGCCCGCCGACTGGACGCTGATCGGCGCCGGCGCACCCGAGCACCGGGGCGTCGCCGACCTCGTCGCCGCCCTGGACACGGACGCCCCGGCCCCGGCCGTCGCGGTGCTCGTCTGCCCGGTGACCGACACCGACACCGACGCCGACGTGCCGCGGCAGGCCCACGGCACGGCCGACCGGACGCTCGCCGAGCTGCAGGCCTGGCTCGCCGAGCCGCGGCTGCGGCAGTCCCGGCTGCTGGTGCTCACCCGGTCCGGCGACCTCGGCCACGCGCCGGTGGCCGGCCTGGTCCGGGCCGCCGAGGCGGAGAGCCCCGGACGATTCGTCCTGGTCGAGTCCGACACCGACCGGCTCGACCTGCTGCCCGCGGTGGCCGCCGCCGGGGAGCCCGAAGCGGCCCTGCGCGCCGGCACCGTCCTCCTCCCGCGCCTGGCCGAGACGGCCGTGCCCGCCGCGTCCGGCGACCGGCCGGGCCCGCTGGGCACCGGAACGGTCCTGGTGACCGGCGGCACCGGCGGCCTCGGCGGCCTGCTCGCCGAGCACCTGGTCGCCGCGCACGGCGTGCGCCGGCTGCTCCTCACCAGCCGCCGCGGCCCGGCCGCGCCGGGCGCCGGCGACCTCGCGGAGCGGCTGACCGCGCTCGGCGCCGAGGTGACCGTGGCCGCCTGCGACACCGCCGACCGCGACGCCGTGGCCGCGCTGCTCGCCGCCGTCCCCGCCGACCGCCCGCTCAGCGCCGTCGTGCACGCCGCCGGCACCGCCGACGGCGCGCTGCTCGGCTCGCTCACCGCCGAGCAGCTGCACTCCGTGCTGCGCCCCAAGGTCGACGCCGCCTGGCACCTGCACGAGCTGACCCGGGACCTCGACCTCACCGCCTTCGTGCTGTTCTCCTCCGCCGGCGGCCTGGTGCTCGCCTCCGGGCAGGCGAACTACGCGGCGGCCAACACCTTCCTCGACGCCCTCGCCGAACACCGCCGCGCCCGGGGCCTGCCGGCCACCGCGCTGGCCTGGGGCCTGTGGGACCACAACACCGGGCTCGGCGGCGAGCTCGGCGAGTCCGACCTGCGCCGGATGGCCGGCCTCGGGATGCCCGCGCTCAGCGTGGAGCAGGGCCTGGCCCTGTTCGACCGGGCGCTCGGCGCGGAGCCGGCCGTGCTGGCCGCGCTGCGCCTGGACCCGGCCGCGCTGCGGGCCCGGGCCGAGGACCTGCCCGCCCTGCTGCGCGCCTTCGCCCCGGCCCCGGTGCGGCGCGCCGCCCGCGCCGCCGGCCGGGCCCGCGGCGGACCGGCCCTGGCCCAGCGCCTGGCCGGCCTGGCCGGCGCCGAACGCGACCGGGTGCTGCTGGAGCTGGTGTCCACCCAGATCGCCGCGGTGCTCGGCCACGCCGACGCCTCGGCGGTCGACGCGGACCGGGCGTTCAAGGAGCTCGGCTTCGACTCCCTGGCCGCGGTGGAACTGCGCAACGCGCTCAGCTCGGCCACCGGGCTCGCGCTGCCCGCCACCATGGTCTTCGACTACCCGACCGCCCGGGCCGTGTCCGAGTTCGTCATGGGCCGGCTGATGGAGACCGCCGAACCGGCGGCCGGGGCCAAGGCGGCCACCACCGCCCGCGGCCGCTCCGACGAGCCGATCGCGATCATCGGCATGGGCTGCCGCTACGCCGGCGGGGTCGCCTCGCCCGCGGACCTGTGGCGCCTGCTGGTCGACAACGTCGACGCGGTGACCGAGTTCCCGACCAACCGCGGCTGGGACATCGACGGGGTCTACGACCCGGTGCCCGGCAAGCGCGGCAAGACCTACGCCCACGAGGGCGGGTTCCTGCACGAGGCGGCCTGGTTCGACCCGGCGTTCTTCGGCATCGGCCCGCGCGAGGCGATGGCCATGGACCCCCAGCAGCGACTGCTGCTGGAGACCGCCTGGGAGACCATCGAGCACGCCGGGATCGACCCGAAGTCGCTCAAGGGCAGCCTGACCGGCGTCTTCGCCGGCGCCATGTACGACGACTACGGCAGCCGCCTCAAGGACGCGCCGGCCGACGTCGAGGGCTACCTGGCCAACGGCAGCTCCGGCGCGGTGGTCTCCGGCCGGATCTCCTACCTGCTCGGCTTGGAGGGCCCGTCCCTGACCGTGGACACGGCCTGCTCCTCCTCGCTGGTCAGCCTGCACCTGGCCACCCAGGCGCTGCGCAACGGCGAGTGCTCGCTGGCCCTGGCCGGCGGCGTCACGGTGCTCTCCGCCACCGACCTGTTCGTGGACTCCAGCCGGCAGGGCGTGCTGTCGCCCAACGGCCGCTGCAAGTCCTTCGCCGCGGCCGCCGACGGCGTCGGCTGGGCCGAGGGCGCGGGCCTGCTGCTGCTGGAGCGGCTCTCCGACGCCCGGCGCAACGGCCACGAGGTGCTGGCCGTCGTGCGGGCCTCCGCGGTGAACCAGGACGGCGCCTCCAACGGCCTGACCGCCCCGAACGGCCCGTCCCAGGAGCGGGTGATCCACGCCGCGCTGGCCGCGGCGGCGCTCACCCCGGCCGACGTCGACGCGGTCGAGGCGCACGGCTCGGGCACCCGGCTGGGCGACCCGATCGAGGCGCAGGCCCTGCTGGCCACCTACGGCCAGGGCCGCCCGGCCGACCGGCCGCTCTGGCTCGGCTCGGTCAAGTCCAACATCGGCCACGCCCAGGCCGCCGGCGGCGCGGCGGCGGTGATCAAGGTGGTGCAGGCGCTGCGCCACGACCTGCTGCCCAGGACCATGCACGTGGACGCGCCGTCCCCGCACGTCGACTGGTCCAGCGGCGCGGTGCAGCTGCTGACCGAGGCACGGCCGTGGACCCCGCAGGGCCGCCCGCGCCGCGCCGGCATCTCCTCCTTCGGCATCAGCGGCACCAACGCGCACGTCATCGTCGAGGAGGCCCCGCCGGCCCGCCCGACCCGGCCGGAGCGCCCCGCCGACCCCGCGCCGGCGCTGCCGCTGGTCCCGCTGGCCGTGTCCGGCAGCACCGCGGACGCGCTGCGCGAGCAGGCCGCCCGGCTCGCCGAGCGGCTGGACGCCTCGACCGAGCTGCTGGACGCGGCCTTCTCCTCGGCCACCACCCGCGCCGCGCTGGACCACCGCGCGGTGGTCCTGGCCGCGGACCGCGAGGCCGCGGTGCGGGCCCTGACCGAGCTGGCCTCGGGCGGCGCGTCCGCGGGCCTGGTCCGGGCCACCGCCCGCTCGGCCGGCCGGCTGGCCTTCCTGTTCACCGGCCAGGGCTCGCAGCGGGTGGGCATGGGCGCGGAGCTGTACCGGGTGTTCCCGGCCTTCGCGTCCGCCCTGGACGAGGTGTGCGCGGTCCTGGACAAGGGTCTTGAGCGTCCGCTGAAGGACGTCATGTGGTCCCCGTCGGAGGAGGGCCTGCTCGACCGGACGGGCTACGCGCAGTGCGCGCTGTTCGCCGTCGAGGTGGCGCTGCTGCGGCTGTTCGAGTCCTGGGGCGTGCGGCCGGACTACGTGGCCGGGCACTCGATCGGCGAGTTCGCCGCCGCGTACACCGCCGGCGTGTGGTCGCTGGAGGACGCCTGCGCGCTGGTCTCGGCGCGGGCGCGGCTGATGCAGGCCCTGCCCACCGGCGGGGCGATGACCGCCATCGTCGCCACCGAGGACGAGGTCCGCGCCGCCCTGGTGCCGGGCGTCGACATCGCCGCCGTGAACGGCCCCCGCGCCGTCGTCGTCTCCGGCGACACGGAGGCGGTGGCCCAGGTCGCCGCCGGCTTCCGGCGCAGCAAGGCGCTGACCGTCTCGCACGCCTTCCACTCGGCCCTGATGGAGCCGATGCTGGAGGAGTTCCGCGCCGTCGCCGCCCGGCTGACCTACCGGGAGCCGACCGTCGCGGTGGTCTCCACGCTCACCGGGAAGCTCGCCACCGCCGAGGAACTCGCCAGCCCCGACTACTGGGTGCGGCAGGTCCGCGAGAGCGTCCGCTTCGCCGACGCGGTCACCACCCTCGGCGCCAGCGGCGTCACCCGGTTCGTGGAACTCGGCCCCGACGCCGTCCTGACCGGCATGGCCGGACACAGCGTCACCGACGGCCAGGTGCTGCTCCCGACCCTGCGCCGCACCGGCGAGGAGACCAGGACCGTGCTGAACGCCCTGGCCGGACTCCACGTGCGCGGCGTCGCCGTGGACTGGCACGGCGTGTTCGCCGGACGCGGCGCCCGCAAGGTCGCCCTGCCGACCTACGCCTTCCAGCGCAAGGAGTACTGGCTCAACGCCACCGCGCCGGCCGGCGACGTCGCCTCCGCCGGTGTGGACGGGGCCGGGCACCCGCTGCTCGGCGCCGTGGTCGAACTGCCGGACACCGGCGGCGTGGTGCTCACCGGGACGCTCTCGCTCGCCCGCCAGCCGTGGCTGCGCGACCACCTGGTCATGGACACCGCGCTGCTCCCCGGCGCCGCGTTCGTCGAACTGGCGGTCCGGGCCGGCGACGAGGTCGGCTTCGACCTGCTGGAGGAGCTGACCCAGCAGGCCCCGCTGATCCTCCGGGACGGCGTCTCCACCACCGTCCGCGTGGTGCTCGGCGGCGACCTGGACGGCCGGCGCACGCTGGCGGTCTACTCGCGCGACTCGGCCGCCGTCGGCGCGCCCTGGACCCAGCACGCGGCCGGCACGCTCGCCCGCGCCGACCGGCCCGGGCAGCCGTCCTTCGACGCCGCCGCGTGGCCGCCGGCCGACGCCCGGCCGGTGGACATCGACGGCGTCTACGCCGACCTCGCCGACCTCGGCTTCGGCTACGGCCCCGTCTTCCAGGGCATGAAGGCCATCTGGGTCCGCCGCGCCGACGACGGCGCCGTCGCGGAGGTCCTCGCCGAGATCGCCCTGCCCGAGGGCACCGACACCGCGGGCTTCGGCATCCACCCGGCACTGCTGGACTCCGCCCTCGGCGCCATGGACTTCCTGGTGGACGGCGGCCCGAAGGCCGTCGGCGAGGCGACCATCCCGTTCGCCTGGACCGGGGTCCGGCTGTACGCGGCGGGCGCGAGCGCGCTGCGGGTCCGGGTGCTGCCCGGCGCCGGGGGCACCACCCTGGACCTGGCCGACCCGGCCGGAGCGCCGGTGGCCCGGATCGACGCGCTGGTGGTCCGCCCGGTCACCGCGGACCGGCTCGGCGGGGCCGACCCGGCCCGGGACGCGCTGCTGCGGATCGGCTGGCAGCCCGGCCCCGCCGTCGGAACGGCCGAGGCGCCCGAGGGCTGGGCGCTGCTCGGCACCGCGGACGGCCCGGCGCTGCCGTTCCCGGTGGTCCCCGCCACCGAGGCACCGCACGCCGAGGTGGTCCTGCTGACCTGCGCATCGGGCACCGGCACCGTGCCGCAGGAGGTCCGGACGCTGGTCCACCGCACGCTCGCCGGCGTCGCCGACTGGCTCGCCGAGCCGGGAGACCCGCGGGCGCGCCTGGTCGTGCTGACCACCGGCGCCGTCACGACCCCGTCCGACACCGAGGGCCCGGACCTGGTCCAGGCCCCGCTGTGGGGCCTGATCCGGTCCGCGCAGGCCGAGAACCCGGGCCGGCTGGTCCTGGTCGACACCGACGGCTCGCCCGCCTCGCTGCTGGCGCTGCCCGCGGTCGTCGCCTCGGGCGAGCCGGAGGCCGCGGTGCGCGAGGGCGCCGTCTGGCTGCCCCGCCTCGAACGGGCCGAACCGCTCCCGGCGGACCCGGCCGACCCGGCCGCCTGGGACCCGGAGGGCACGGTCCTGATCACCGGCGGCGCCGGCCTGCTGGGCGGACACCTGGCCCGGCACCTGGCGGCCGAGCACGGCGTGCGGCACCTGCTGCTGACCAGCCGTCAGGGCGCGGACGCGCCGGGCGCCGCCGACCTGGCCGCCGAACTCGGCGAGCTCGGGGCCGAGGCCACCTTCGCGGCCTGCGACGTGGCCGACCCCGACGCGCTGGCCGCACTCCTCGGCTCCGTCCCGGACGGCCACCCGCTCACCGCCGTCGTGCACGCCGCCGGACTGATGGACAGCGCCGTCTTCGGCTCCCTGACCACCGGCCAGGTCGACGCGGTGCTGCGGCCCAAGGTCGACGCCGCCTGGCACCTGCACGAACTGACCAAGGGGCTGGACCTGAAGGCCTTCGTGCTCTACTCCTCCGCCGGTGGCCTCGTGCTCACCGCCGGCCAGGCGAACTACGCGGCGGCCAACGTGTTCCTCGACGCCCTCGCCGAGTACCGGGCCGCCCAGGGCCTGCCGGCCAAGGCCCTGGCCTGGGGCCCGTGGCAGGGCAGCGAGGACCAGGTGGACCTGGAGCGGCTCGCCCGCTCCGGCGTCGCCGAACTGTCCGCCGAGGAGGGCCTGGCCCTGTTCGACGCCGCGCTCGGCACCGCCGCACCGGCCCTGGCCCCGATCAAGCTGGCCCCGCGCCCGCCGGCCCCGGCCGGCCAGACCCCGCCCGAACCGCCGGCCCTGCTGCGCGGCCTGCTCCGCGGCCCGGCCCGGCGCACCCTGGCCGCCGCCGCGGCCGGCTCCGCAACCCCGGAGGCGGCGCTGGACGTACGGCTGGCGGCGATGGCCCCGGAGAAGCGGACGGCCGTCGTACTCGACCTGGTCCTGCGGCACACCGCGGGCGTGCTCGGCTACCCCGACACCACCCAGATCGACCCGGACAAGGGCTTCACCGACCTGGGCCTGGACTCCCTGGCGGCGGTGGAGCTGCGCAACCGGATCGGCGCCGAGACCGGGCTGCGCCTGCCCGCGACGCTGATCTTCGACTACCCGACGGCGCAACCGCTGGCGGACTACCTGCTGGACGAACTGGTCCCGGACGCACCCGAGGAGCAGGCCGGGCCGACGGCGGACGGCGCTTCCGCCGCCGAGAGCGCGTCGCTCCAGCAGGAGATCGCCGCCATGAGCGTCGAGGAACTGATGAAGTCGGTCTACGGCGAACAGGATGGCCAGTCGTGAGCGAGTCGGAATCCACCGAGCGGATCGTCGCGGCACTGCGCCAGGCGGTTCTGGACAACGCGGTGCTGCGCCGGGAGAACGACCGGCTGACGGCGGCCCAGGACGAGCCCGTGGCGATCATCGGCATGGGCTGCCGCTTCCCCGGCGGGGTCACCTCGCCGGAGGGGCTGTGGCGGCTGGTCGCCGGGGGCGTGGACGCGGTCGGCACCTTCCCCGGTGACCGCGGCTGGGACCTCGGCCGGCTCCACGAGCCCGGCTCCGCCGCCCGCGACGCGGCCTACACGCCCGGTACCACCTACTCGCTGGACGGCGGCTTCGTCGACGGCGCGGGCGAGTTCGACGCGGAGTTCTTCGGCATCTCGCCGCGCGAGGCGCTGGGCATGGACCCGCAGC
This sequence comes from Kitasatospora sp. NPDC056184, assembly GCF_042268405.1. Classification (NCBI taxonomy): domain Bacteria; kingdom Bacillati; phylum Actinomycetota; class Actinomycetes; order Kitasatosporales; family Streptomycetaceae; genus Kitasatospora; species Kitasatospora sp. NPDC056184. The sequence goes on from NZ_JBHJUI010000001.1 coordinate 170,568, forward strand.
AGCGGCTGCTGCTGGAGGTGTCGTGGGAGGCGCTGGAGCGGGCCGGGATCCGGCCGGGCACGCTGCGCGGCTCGGCGACCGGGGTCTACGCCGGGGTGATGTACCACGACTACGGCCCGGGCAGCAGCGACGGCAGCCTGATCTCCGGGCGGGTCTCCTACACCCTGGGCCTGGAGGGCCCGGCGGTGTCGGTGGACACGGCCTGCTCGTCCTCGCTGGTCGGCCTGCACCTCGCGGCGCAGGCGCTGCGCCGGGGCGAGTGCACGCTCGCCCTGGCCGGCGGCGTCACGGTGATGACCGAACCCGACATGTTCGTCTACTTCAGCGAGCAGCGCGGGTTGGCGCCCGACGGGCGCTGCAAGGCGTTCGCCGACGCGGCCGACGGCGTCGGCTGCTCGGAGGGCGCGGGCATGCTGCTGCTGGAGCGGCTCTCCGACGCCCGGCGCAACGGGCACCCGGTGCTCGCGGTGATCCGCGGCAGCGCGGTGAACCAGGACGGTGCGTCGAGCGGTTTCAGCGTCCCCAACGGTCCTGCGCAGCAGCGGGTGATCCGGGCGGCGCTGGCGGACGCGGGCCTGGGCACGGGCGACGTGGACGCGGTCGAGGCGCACGGGACCGGGACGACGCTGGGTGACCCGATCGAGGCGCAGGCGCTGCTGGCGACGTACGGGCGCGAGCGGGCCGAGGACCGGCCGCTGTGGCTGGGGTCGGTGAAGTCGAACTTCGGGCACACGCAGGCAGCGGCGGGTGTGGCCGGGGTCATCAAGATGGTGATGGCCATGCGGCACGGTGTGCTGCCGCGCACGCTGCACGTGGACGCGCCGTCCTCGCACGTGGACTGGTCCAGGGGCGGGGTGCGGCTGCTGACCGACGAGGTGGCGTGGCCGGCCGGGGAGCGGGTGCGCCGGGCCGGGGTGTCCGCGTTCGGGCTCAGCGGCACCAACGCGCACGTGATCGTCGAGGAAGCCGCCGCCACGGATGAAGGCGACGTGCAGGCTCCTTCCGGTGTGGTGGTGTGGCCGGTGTCGGCGCGCACGCCTGCGGCACTGCGGGCGCAGGCAGGGCTGCTGCTGGATCGCTTTGAGGACGTTTCGGACGACGAACTGCCCCTGATCGGGCGGTCGTTGGCGACGGCGCGTACGCACTTCGAGCAGCGTGCGGTCGTGGTCGGCTCCGGCCGTGAGGAGGTGCTCGCGGGCCTGACCGCGCTGGCGACCGGAACCGATGCCCCCGGCATCGTCCACGGGACGCACATGGCCGGGCGGACGGCGTTCCTGTTCACCGGCCAGGGCTCGCAACGCGTGGGCATGGGCGAGGAGTTGTCCCGGGCGTTCCCGGTGTTCGCCGCCGCCCTGGACGAGGTCTGCGCCATCCTCGACAAGGGACTGGAGCGTCCACTGAAGGACGTCATGTGGTCCCCGTCGGAGGAGGGCCTGCTCGATCAGACGGGCTACGCGCAGTGCGCGCTGTTCGCCGTTGAGACGGCCCTGCTACGGCTGTTCGCGTCCTGGGGCGTCACCCCCGACTACGTCGCCGGGCACTCCATCGGCGAACTCGCCGCCGCCCACGCGGCCGGGGTGTGGTCCCTGGAGGACGCCTGCACCCTCGTCGCGGCCCGGGCCCGGCTGATGCAGGCCCTGCCCACCGGCGGCGCCATGACCGCCATCGTCGCCACCGAGGACGAGGTCCGCGCCGCCCTGGTGCCCGGCGTCGACATCGCCGCCGTCAACGGCCCCCGCGCCGTCGTCGTCTCCGGCGACACGGAGGCGGTGGCAAAGGTCGCGGCAGGCTTCGAGCGCACCAAGGCCCTCACCGTCTCGCACGCCTTCCACTCCGCCCTGATGGAGCCGATGCTCCAGGAGTTCCGCACCGTCGCCGCCACCCTCACCTACCACGAGCCCACCGTCCCCGTGGTCTCCACCCTCACCGGGAAGACCGCCGCCGAAGGCGAGTTGAGCGACCCCGAGTACTGGGTCCGCCAGGTCCGCGAGAGCGTCCGCTTCGCCGACGCCGTCACCACCCTCACCACCACCGGTGCGACCCGCCTCGTCGAACTCGGCCCCGACGCCGTCCTCACCGCCATGGCCGCACACAGCACCACCGACGGCGACCAGGCCCTCATCCCCACCCTGCGCAAGAACCGCCCCGAAGAACAGTCCGCCGTCACCGCCCTCGCCGCCCTCCACACCCACGGCACCACCGTCGACTGGACCACCTTCCACCCGGGCACCGGCACCACCGACCTCCCCACCTACCCCTTCCAGCGTCGGCGCTACTGGCTGCTCTCCGACACCGCGCGCGACGTCGCCGACACCGGCCTCGAACCGGTCGAGCACCCCTTCCTCGGCGCCGGCACCGCGCTGGCCGACGGGCAGGGCTGGGTGCTGACCGGGCGGCTGTCCCTCGACGCCTTCCCGTGGCTCGCCGACCATGTCGTGTCCGGTCAGGTCCTGCTGCCGGGCACCGCGTTCGCCGACCTGGCGCTGACGGCGGGCGAGCGCGCGGGCTGCGGCCAGGTGGAGGAGCTGATCCTCGAAGCCCCGCTGGTGTTCGGCCCGGACGAGCCCGGCCGGACCACCGCGGCGCGCGCCGTCCAGGTGCGGGTGGGCGCGGCCGAGGCGGACGGCAGGCGGCCGGTCGCGGTGTACTCGCGGGCGGCCGACGCGCCGTCCAGCGCCGAGTGGCTCCGGCACGCGAGCGGCCGGCTGGCCGAGGCCGGGATCGACGGCTTCACCGACCTGGCGGTCTGGCCGCCGCAGGGGGCGGAGCAGCTGGACGTCTCCGAGGTCTACCCGGCGCTGGCCGCGTCGGGGCTGCGCTACGGCCCGGTGTTCCAGGGGCTGCGCGCCGCCTGGCGCCGCGGCGAGGAGGTGTTCGCGGAGGTCGCGCTGCCCGAGGGCGCGCAGACCGACGGGTTCGCCGTGCACCCGGCGCTGCTGGACTCGGCGCTGCACGCCGGTGCGCTGCGCGACACCGAGGCGGTCGACGGGCCTCCGATGGTCCCGTTCTCCTGGGGCGAGATGGCCGTGCACGCCCGGGGCGCCGGCGCCCTGCGGGTGCGGGTGCGGCCGGCCGAGGGAGGCGCCGTCGGGGTGCACTGCGCCGACGGCACCGGGGCGCCGGTCTTCTCGGCCGAGTCGCTGGCGGTGCGTCCCGCCCCGCAGCCGGTCGCGGACTCCGCCGACGACTCCCTGCTCGTCCTGAACTGGATCCCGGCCGACCCGGCGGAGCAGCCGAACCGCGGCGCCCGCCGCTGGGCGGTCGTCGGCGCGGACACCGCGGGCATCGCCGCGGCGCTCGAACCGTCGGGTGCCGGCGAGGTCCACGCCGACCTGGCCGCGCTGCGCGCCGCGCTGGCGGCCGGTGCGCAGGCGCCGGAGCTGGTCGTGGTGCCCTGCCTGCCCGGCGCCGACGACGAGCCCGGCATCGCCGGGGTGCACGCGGCGGTGCACCGGATGCTCGCCCTGGTCCAGGGCTGGTTGGACGAGGAACTGCTGGACGGTTCCCGGCTGGTCGTGGTCACCCGGTGCGCGATGGCGACCGGGCCGGCGGACCCGGCGGTCACCGATCTGGCCGCCGCGGCGGTCTGGGGCCTGGTGCGCACGGCCGAGGTGGAGAACCCGGGCCGGGCGATGCTGATCGACCTCGACGAGGCGCTCGCGCCCGGCTCCGAGGCCGCCGCGGCGGAGGCCGGACGCACGGCCGCGCTGGCCGCCGCGCTCGCCCTGGACGAGCACCAGGTCGCCGTGCGCGGCGACCGGCTCCTGGTGCCGCGCCTGGCCCGGGCCGCGGACAGCCTCGGCCCGTCCGGGGACACCGTGTGGCCCGACCCCGCCGCCGGGCGGGAGCTGTCCGCCGGCACCGTGCTGCTGACCGGCGGCACGGGCGTGCTCGGCGGCCTGATCGCCCGGCACCTGGTCACCGCGCACGGCGTCGAGAGCCTGCTGCTGGTCAGCCGGCGCGGCCCGGACGGCCCCGGCGCCGCCGAGCTGGTCGCCGAGCTGTCCGGACTGGGCGCCGAGGTCAGGTTGGAGGCCTGTGACGCCGCCGACCCGGCCGCGCTGGCGGCGCTGCTCGCCTCGGTCCCCGCCGACCGGCCGCTGACCGGCGTCGTGCACTGCGCCGGCGTCCTCGACGACGGCGTGCTCGGGTCGCTGAACCCCGGGCGGATGGACACCGTGCTGCGCCCCAAGGCCGATGTCGCCTGGCACCTGCACGAGCTGACCGCGCACCTGGACCTCGCGGCCTTCGTGCTGTTCTCCTCGGCCGCCGGGACCTGGGGCGCGCCGGGGCAGGCCAACTACGCCTCGGCCAACTCCTTCCTGGACGCCCTGGCCGCGCACCGGCGCGCCCGGGGCCTGGCCGGGCAGTCGCTGGCCTGGGGCATGTGGGCCGAGCGCGGCATGTCCGGCGAGCTGCCGCAGACCGACCTGATCCGGATGGCCCGGGCCGGGGTGCTCGGCCTGTCGACCGAGGAGGGCCTGGCCCTGTTCGACACGGCGCTCGACCTGGCCGCGCCGATCCTGGTGCCGATCCGCCTGGACCGGGGCGCCCTGCGCGCCCAGGGCGAGGAACTGCCCTCCATCCTGAACGCACTCGCCGGACCGGGCGGCCGGGGCGGCCCGGGCGGGGGAGGAGCGCCCCGGTCGGCGGCGGCCGCGGCCCACGACGGGCCGGCGGTGCTCTCCGCCCGGCTCGCCGGCCTGGACGCCGGCGGTGCGCAGCGCGTGTTCGAGGACCTGGTGCGCGGTCTGGCCGCCACCGTGCTCGGGCACGCGGGCGCCGGCGCGATCGGACCGAACCAGCCCTTCCAGAACATGGGCTTCGACTCGCTGACCACGGTGGAGCTGCGCAACCGGCTGGCCACGGCCAGCGGCCTGCGGCTGCCGGCCACGGTGGTCTTCGACTACCCGAACCCGGCCGAACTCGCCGCCCACCTGCGCGAGCGCTTCGTGCCCGAGGCGGCCGCGGACGGGCCGTCCGGCGATCCGGACGAGGTCGCCGCGCTGCGCCGGGCGTTCGGCTCCATCCCGGTGGAGCGGCTGCGCGCGGCCGGCGTCTACGAGGTCCTGCTCGGCCTGGCCGAGCTGGACGGCGCCGCCGGCCCGGCGGTGCCCGCCGCCGCTCCCGCTGCTGCCGCCGCGGTGGCCGCGGCCGCCGTCGGGTCCGAGGACGAGGACGAGGACGACGACGACCTCGACGACCTGGACACCCAGAGCCTGATCGACCTCGCGCTCAGCGACGGCGCATCCCGTTGACCGTTCCACCCCCGGAAGATTGCGAGGCCCGCACGTGACCGGCTCCACCGAACGTCTGGAAGAGGCGCTGCGGGCGTCCCTCAAGGAGGCCAAGCGCCTGCGCCGGCAGAACCAGCAGCTGGCCGCCGCGGCGGCCGAGCCGCTGGCGGTGGTCGGCGTCGGCTGCCGCTACCCGGGCGGTGTCGACGGTGCCGACGCGCTCTGGGAGCTGGTCTCCGAGGGGATCGACGCCGTCGGCGAGTTCCCCGCCGACCGGGGCTGGGACGTCGAGGGCATCTACCACCCCGACCCGGAACACGCCGGCACCACCTACGCGAAGTCCGGCGGGTTCGTGGAGGGCGCGGCGCGGTTCGACGCCGGGTTCTTCGGCATCTCCCCCCGGGAGGCGCTGGCGATGGACCCGCAGCAGCGGCTGTTCCTCCAGTGCTCCTGGGAGGCCCTGGAGGACGCGGGCATCGACCCGGTCGGCCTGCGCGGCAGTGCCACCGGGGTGTTCGCCGGGTGCAGCTTCTCCGACTACGGGGTGCGCGGCGCCGACGCGGCGGACGCCGCCGGGCACCTGCTGACCAGCACCGAACTCAGCGTGGTCTCCGGCCGGGTCTCCTACACCCTGGGGCTGGAGGGGCCGTCGATGACGGTGGACACGGCCTGCTCCTCCTCGCTGGTCGGCCTGCACCTGGCCGCGCAGGCGCTGCGCCGCGGCGAGTGCTCGCTGGTCCTGGTGGGCGGCGTGACGGTGATGGCCACACCCGAGGCGTTCATCGAGTTCTCCCGGCAGCGCGGCCTGGCCTCGGACGGGCGCTGCAAGTCGTACTCGGCGTCGGCCGACGGCGTCGGCTGGGCCGAGGGCGCCGGCGTCCTGGTGGTCGAGCGCCTGTCGGACGCGATCCGCAACGGGCGCCGGATCCTGGGCGTGGTGCGCGGGACGGCGGTCAACTCCGACGGCGCGTCCAGCGGCTTCACCGCGCCCAACGGCCCCTCGCAGCAGCGGGTGATCCGGGCCGCCCTCGCCGACGCGGGCCTGGCGGCGGCGGACGTGGACGCGGTGGACGGCCACGGCACCGGCACCCGGCTCGGCGACCCGATCGAGGCCCAGGCGCTGCTGGCCACCTACGGGCAGGAGCGGGCCGACGGCCGGCCGCTGTGGCTGGGGTCGGTCAAGTCGAACATGGGGCACGCCCAGGCCGCCGCCGGCGTCGCCGGGGTCGTCAAGATGATGATGGCGATGCGGCACGGCGTGCTGCCCCGGAGCCTGTACGGCGACGAGCCGTCCCCGCAGGTGGACTGGGAGGCCGGCCGGGTCGAGCTGCTGAAGGAGCCGGTGCCCTGGCCCGCCGGGGAGCGGGTGCGCCGGGCCGGCGTCTCCTCGTTCGGGATCAGCGGGACGAACGCGCACGTGATCCTGGAGGAGTTCCGCGCCGAGGAGCCCGCGCGGGAGGTCTCCGCCCCGGCGGGGCCGCTGCTCTGGCCGGTGTCGGCGCACAGCGCCGAGGCCCTGCCGGTGCAGGCGGCCCGGCTGCGGGACGCCCTCCTCGGGGCGGGCCCCGACCCGGTCGACGTCGGGTTCTCGCTCGCCACCTCCCGGGCCGCCCTGGAGCACCGCGCGGTGGTGCTCGGGGCCGGCACCGGCGAGCTGCTCGACGGTCTGGCCGCGCTCGCCGCGGGCCGTCCGTCGCCGTCCGTGCTGGGCGGCGTGGTACGGCCCGGCGCGGCCACCGCGTTCCTGTTCACCGGCCAGGGCGCGCAGCGGGCCGCGATGGGCGCCGGAGCGGCCGCGGCCTTCCCCGCGTTCGCGGCCGCGTTCGACGAGGTGTGCGCCGAACTGGACCGGCACCTGGACCGGCCGCTGCGCGCGGTGATCGGTACGGACGCCGAGGCCCTGAACCTGACCGGCTACGCCCAGGCCGCGCTGTTCGCCGTCGAGGTGGCGCTGTACCGCCTGGCGGAGTCCTGGGGGCTGCGCCCGGACTTCGTGGCCGGGCACTCGATCGGCGAGCTCGCGGCGGCGTACGCGGCCGGGGTGTGGTCGCTGGAGGACGCCTGCGCCCTGGTGGCGGCCCGCGGCCGGCTGATGCAGGCCCTGCCCGCCGGCGGCGCCATGGTCGCGATCGTCGCCACCGAGGACGAGGTCCGCGCCGCACTCCAGCCGGGCGTCGACATCGCCGCCGTCAACGGCCCCCGCGCGGTCGTCGTCTCCGGCGACGCCGACGCGGTGGCCGCCGTCGCCGCAGGCTTCGAGCGCACCAAGGCGCTGACCGTCTCGCACGCCTTCCACTCGGCCCTGATGGAGCCGATGCTCGACGAGTTCCGCCGCACGGCCAAGGGCCTGGAGTACCGCCCGGCCCGGATCCCGGTGGTGTCGAACCTGACCGGCGCCCTGGTCGCGGCCGGCGAGCTGCAGGACCCCGAGTACTGGGTGCGGCACGTCCGGGAGACGGTGCGGTTCGCCGACGGCATCGCGACCCTGCGCGACCAGGGGGTGACCCGCTTCGTCGAACTCGGCCCGGACGCCACGCTGACCGCCCTGGTCGGCCAGTGCCTCGACGCCGCCGAGGACGCAGCCCCGGATTCCGCCCGGGACGCCGCCGAGGACGTCCTGGCCGTCCCGCTGCTCCGCCGCAACCGGGGCGAGGAGACCACGCTCGCCACCGCCCTCGGCGCCCTGCACGCCCACGGGGCGCCGGTGGACTGGCACGCCTACTACGCGGGCAGCGGCGCCCGCCGGGTGGACCTGCCCCGCTACGGCTTCGAGCAGCGCGAGTACTGGCTCGGCCGCTCGCCCGGCGGCGCGGCGGCCACGGGCTCGGCGGGCGCCGGCCAGGGCGCGGCGGCCCATCCGCTGCTGGGCGCGGTCGTGGACCTGCCCGAGTCCGGCGGGGTCGTGCTGACCGGCCGGATCTCCCCGACCTCCCGGCCCTGGCTGGCCGACCACGCCGTCCACGGCACGGTCCTGCTGCCCGGCACCGGGTTCGTGGAACTCGCCGTCCGGGCCGGCGACGAGGTCGGCTGCCCGCTGCTGGAGGAGCTCACCCTGGAGGCCCCGCTGGTGCTGGACACCGCGGCGGGCACCGACCTGCGGGTCGCGGTGGGCGGCCCGGACGGGGCGGGCCGGCGCACCGTCGCGATCCACTCGCGCCCGGCCGCAACGGCCGCCCCCGAACCGGACTGGACCCGGCACGCGGTCGGCACCCTCGCCGCGGACGGCGCCGAGAGCGCCCCCGCGCCCCTGCCGGAGGCCTGGCCGCCGGCCGGGGCCACCGCCCTGGACCTCTCCGGCGTCTACCCGGCCCTCGCCGAGCAGGGGTACGCCTACGGCCCCGCCTTCCGCGGGCTCACCGCGGCCTGGACCGCGGGGGAGGAGATCCACGCCGAGGTCGCGCTGCCCGCCTCGGAGCAGGAGGAGGCCGGCGCCTTCGGCCTGCACCCGGCGCTGCTGGACTCGGTGATGCACGCGATCGGCTTCGCCGGGCCGCAGACCGACCGGGGCATGGTGCCGTTCTCCTGGTCGGGCGTGCGCCTGCACGCGGCGGGCGCCGCGGCGCTGCGGGTGCGGGTCTCGTTCAACGGCCCCGACGCGGCGGCGATCAGCGCGGTCGACCCGGACGGCCGGCCGGTCCTGAGCGTCGCCGAACTCGCCTTCCGCTCGATCCCGGCCCCCGGCGGCCCGGCGGCCGGCACCGGAGCGGACCGGCTGTTCCGCCTCGACTGGACTCCCGCGGCCGACCCCGGGCAGACCCCCGCTCCCGCCGCCCGCACCGTCCTGGGCGCCGACGGCCTCGGGCTCGGCGCGGCACTGGCGGCCGACGGGCACCCGGTCCTGGCGTACCCCGACTGGGACGCGCTGGCCGCGGCCGGCCCGCAGCCGGGCACCGGCGCGGCGGCACCGCTCGTCCTCCTGCCGTGCTGGGCGCCGCCGCAGGACCAGGACGCGCCCGCCGCCCGCGCCGCCGCGGACCGGATGCTCGCCCTGGTCCAGGGCTGGGCCGCCGACCCGCGGTTCGCCGACCACCGGATGGTCGTGGTGACCCGGGGCGCGGTCGCCGCCGGCCCCGGGGACACCGTCACGGACCTGGTGCACGCCCCTCTCTGGGGCCTGATCCGCACCGTCCAGCAGGAGTACCCCGGCCGCTTCGTCCTGCTGGACCTGGAGCCCGGCACCCCGTCGGACCCGGCGCCCGACGCCGTCCTGCCGCCCGCCGCGCTCGGCCTCGCCCTGAGCGGCGAACCGTGCCTCGCCGTGCGGGGCGGCGTGCTCACGGTCCCGCGGCTGGCCCGCACCCGGCCGGAACCGGCGGACCGACCCGGGCTCGACCCGGCGGGAACCGTGCTGGTCACCGGCGGCACCGGGGCCCTCGGCGCCGCGCTCGCCCGGCACCTGGTGACCGGCCACGGCGTCCGGCACCTGCTGCTGGCCGGCCGCCGCGGCCCGGACGCCCCCGGCGCGGCCGAGCTGGCCGCCGAACTGACCGCGCTGGGCGCCGAGGTGACGGTGGCCGCCTGCGACGCCGCCGACCGGGACGCGCTGGAGCGGCTGCTCGGCTCGATCCCCGCCGACCGGCCGCTCACCGGGCTGGTGCACGCGGCGGGCGTGGTCGACGACGGCGTGATCGGCTCGCTGAACCCGCAGCGGATGGCGGCGGTGCTGCGCCCGAAGATCGACGCGGCCTGGAACCTGCACGTCCTGACCGAGGGCCTCGACCTGGCGGTGTTCGCGCTGTTCTCCTCGGTCAGCGGCACCCTCGGTGCCGCCGGCCAGGGCAGCTACGCGGCGGCCAACGCCTTCCTCGACGCCCTGGCCGGCCGGCGCGCCGCCGACGGCCGGGTCGCGCACAGCCTGGCCTGGGGCCTGTGGGCCGACGAGGCGGCGGGCGGCGGCATGGGCGCCGGGCTGCGGGAGTCCGACCGGGTCAGGCTGGCCCGGGGCGGCGTGCGGGAGCTCTCGGTGGCCGAGGGGCTCGCCCTGTTCGACGCGGCGGTCCGCGGCGACGAGCCGGTCCTGCTGCCGGTCAACCTCGACCTCTCCGCACTCGCCGCCCAGGCCGCGGACGCCGGCGAGGTGCCGCACCTGCTGCGCGGCCTGCTGCGCGGACCCGCGCGCCCCCGGGCGGCGGCGGGGCCGGGTACGGGCGCCGAGGGCGCGGGCGCACCGGCCGCGGGCGGGGCCTGGGCCCGGATCGCCGAGCTGGCCGGGCGCGACCGGGCGGACGCGCTGGTCGAGCTGGTGCAGGCCGCCACCGCGGCGGTGCTCGGACACGACCGTCCCGAGGCCGTCGACCCGGACAAGGGCTTCCTCGAACTCGGCCTCGACTCGCTGACCGCGATCGAGCTGCGCAACCGGCTGGACGCCGTCACCGGCTGCCGGCTGCCCGCCACGGTCGTCTTCGACTACCCGGCGGTGTCCGCCCTGGCGGCCCGGCTCGGCGAGGAACTGCCCAGCGCCGGATCCGCGCTGGCCGACCACCTGGCCGCGATCCGGGCGCTGCTGGAGTCCGGAGCCCTGACGGACCCGGAGCGCTCCGAGGCCACGGCCGGGCTGCGCGCCCTGGCCGCTGCCGCCGCCGGTGCCCCGACCGGTGCCTCCGCCGCACCCGGGGCGCCGGGGACGGCCGCCGGCCCCGCGCCGGCCGAGGACCTCGACGCGATCACCGCCGAGGAGCTGTTCGGGATCCTCGACGACGAGCTCGAATCCTCGTGACCGGCCCGTCGGGACCGTCGGGACCGACCGGCCCCACCGGCCCGTCGGGCCCGACCGGTCCGCCCGGACGCGGCCGGCGCCGCTTCCGGCACCGGCCGGAGGCCGCGACCACCTGAGCGACGACCCGGGCCGACGAGCACCTGAGCCGACGACGCCCCGGACCGACGACGCCCCGGCCCGGCAGACGGAAAGATCCCGCCGAACCCGCTCCGACGGAGCGCGTTCGGCGGGATCTTTCGAGGGTCGCCCGGGTTTCCCCGGTCGCCCGCTCCCTCCCCGCGGGGGAGCGGACTCAGACCGTGAGCGAGGCCGGCAGGTCGCTCCGGCCCCGGATGCCCAGCTTCTTGTAGATCCTGGTGAGGTGCTGCTCGACCGTGCTCACCGTGATGAACAGGGCGTTGCTGATCTGACGGTTGGTCCGGCCGAGGACGGCCAGCCGGGCCACCCGCAGCTCGGCCTCGCTCAGCGCGGCCGAGTCGGCCGGCTCGCTCTCCGGCTCCACCGCGATGTCGGAGAGCAGGGCCGAGGCCCGCAGCCGGCGCCGGGTGTCGTCGAGGTCGACGACGGGCACCCCGGCCGGCTGCAGGAACTGCGGCCCGGGCAGGCCCAGCAGCTTCAGCGCCCGCGCCAGTTCGAGCCGGTCCCCGCCGGCGGTGAGGCACTCCACCGCCTGGCTCGCGGGCTCCTGGTGCTCCTCGCCGGCCCCGGCCTGGGCCAGGACGAGCAGGGCCGCGCCGCGCGAGCCGGCATCGGAGTCGGAGGAGAGTTCGAGTTGCTGCCGGGCCAGCCGCAGGGCCAGCGAGGTGTCACCCATCTTCAGGTGCGCCTCGGCCAGATCGCTGCGCCACGGCACCAGCATCGGCAGGTCCAGGTCCCGGCGGAGCATCATCCGGCGGCAGTCGTGGATGTCGGTGATCGCCGCCAGCGGCCGTTCGGCGGCCAGGTGGTACCGCCCCCGGGCCCGCAGGTAGCGCAGGCCGTAGACGGTGTTGAAGGCGGCGTCCGGCACCGGATGGCGCAGCGTCTTCTCCACCTTGTCGAAGTCCCCGGTCGCGGTGTGCGCGCTCAGCAGGGTGGTCAGCGGGTAGCTGACCGGCACCCCCCAGCTCTGCATCCGCAGGGAGGACTCCGCGAGCGCGATCGCGGTGGGGATGTCCCCGCGCCGCAGGCTGATCCCGGACCAGACGCCGTCGATCATCGCCTGCCAGGTCACCGCGCCGTGCGCGACCGCCTTGCTGCTCAGCACGGCGCACCACTGCTCGGCCAGTTCGGCCTTGCCGCCGTAGTCCAGCGCGGTGATCGCGGTGAGCAGGGCTTCGAAGGTGAGGTCGGACAGCCGGCAGTTCCGCAGGATCTGGTTGGCGCTGGTGTTGGCCAGGCCGCCGTGCGCCCAGATGCCGGCCAGGGTGCGGGCGGTGCCGATCCACGGGTCGAGGTCGGCCAGCTCGGTGTCCTCGGCCAGCTGCGACCGGGACGGGCCGAAGTACCACTGGTGGGCGAGCATCAGCACCGCCTCGGACTGCGGATCGAGCGCCTCCGGGCCGCTCCGCAGACACTCCAGGGCCTGCTTGAACCCGGCCTCGTCGCCGTTCCACAGCGCCATCCGGGCCAGCATCGCCAACTCGGTCTGACCGGTGCCGGAACGGCCCGCCGACGCCGTCCCGCCGCCGGGCGGAGCGGTGCCGGCGGGGCCGCGGCCGCCGGTCGAGGAGGCGCGGGTCGCGTGCTCGGCGGACTCCTCCCGGGAGGTCTGGCGCAGGGCCGCGAGGTAGGACTGGGTGATCAGCGGATTGACCCGGAAGGTGCCGTTGGCGAGCCGGCTGAGCACCTCGCGGCGCTGCTCGCGGCCGGGTGCCAGGTCCAGCGCGAGCTTGAGGCAGCGCTGGGAGAGGTCCAGCTCGTCGCCGAGCATCGCGTGGTCGGCCGCCGCGCACAGGACCGGGAACGCCCAGTCGCCGGGCGTGGCGGCCGAGGCCACCAGGTGCCGGGCGATCTCGCCGACCGGCGCCGCCTGGCGGTACTTCAGTTCGGCGGCCCGGACGTGCAGGTCGGAGAGGACCTCCGGGGACAGGCAGCCGAGGGCGGCCGAGGCGGCCGCCGGGTGGCGGAACGCCCCCTCGGCGAGCAGGCCGGCCCCGGCCAGGGCGTCGAGGACCTCGACCGCGGAGTCGATCTCGATCCCGGCGAGTTCGGCCACCGTGTCCGGGGAGCCGTAGCCGTCGAGCACGGCCAGCGCGCCCGCCACCCTCGGCAGGAGCGGATCGCGTCGGCTGAGCACCGCCGACACGGCGTACGCGTAGCCGGCGCCCGGTAGCCGGCAGGGGTCCCCGTCGAGGTCGGTGCAGTCGTCGATCAGGGCCTCGACGAGGAGCGGATTGCCCCCGCTGAGGTCCAGGATCAGCGCGGGCAGGTCGGCACACGGGTGGCCGGGGACGGCGTCGACCGCCTCGACCAGGGCCTCGGCCGCTTCGAGGACGGGATCCTCGTCCGGGCCGGCGCCCACCAGGGAGAGCGCGCCCGCCCAGGGTTCGGCGGGGACGGCGCTCAGCGGACCGAGCACGGCACCGGCCGCGGTCGCGGCACCGCCGAGGGTCACGTGCACCCAGTCGCGGACCGAGGACTCGCTCAACGGGGTGAGCCGGATGTGGTGCTGGGGGAGCAGGCCGGCCCTGGCCCACTGCGTCCGGGGCTCGCCGGCCGACCGGTCGGGCTGGGTCAGGACCATCAGCAGCCTGGTCGACTGGATCCGCCGCTGCAGTTGCAGGAGGATCTGGAACGAGAGCCGGTCGACGAAGTGCAGGTCGTCGATGAGGAGGACCATCGGGTGCTCCTCGGCCAGCTCCAGGAGGATCTGGCGGAGCCCCTGGACCACCGCGGTGTCGTCGATCGCGGTGCGCATCGCGGTCTGCCAGTCCTCGAGTTGCCGCTTGTCGGCCGGGCCGCGGATCGCGGTCACCCGCCGCGCAACCTCGGCCGAGAGTCTCAGGGAGGCCAGTAACTGGTCGATCACGCCGAAGTCGTGCTGCTCGTCGGCGGCCCCCGTGGCGTACAGCGTCAACGCGCCCGCCTGGGTCGCGGCATGGCCGAAGTCGTGCATCAACTGGGTCTTGCCGCTGGCGATCCCACCGCTGACCAGGATCACCTGCCCCGGCCCCGAGGTGATCCTGGGCATCACTCCCCGGAGGAAGCCCAGGGCCTCCTCCGGCTCCAACGACCACGCGGCCCGCCGACCGGCGGAACCGGGGCCGAGGTACCGCGTGCGCTTCCGTGGAGGTCCGACATACTCATCCGTGTTGATCGAAAACATGATCCTACTCGCTGAGTTCAGAGAATGTCTGCCAATGGGCCCCCGTGCGTTCCTCCGACCGACTCCCGAGCCGGGTCGTTCGTCTGTTACCCGCGACCTCGTCCCCCGCTGCCATCGCCGGTACCCCCTTCCCGTTGCGTTCCGCCCTCTGGGCATACCTGAACCTGAACCTGCAACTGTATTGAACTGCCCTACTGCGTAAGACGCTTGTCAACGAAGGGCGGGATGCACCGGCCGCCCGTGCCGCGCCCTGGCCGTGCACCGGTGCGCTCCCGGTGCGATGCGGACCGCGGACCGTCCGACTGTCGCGGACCGGGCCGCCTCAGGGGCGCCGGCCCCTCCGGATACAGGATTCGGGCTCCGCCGTGCCGGTCCGCCGCTCACCGCGCGATCGCCCGGAACACTCCCGCGCCCACGGCGCCCGGCCGCGGTCCAGCTGCGGCCGTCGCCGCCGCGCCTGCTCCTCGGACGTGCGCCGACCCGTTGCCATGTAGCTCATACCACTGGCCTACCCGAAACGTTCACACACTGCCAGCCCCCCGCTGCAGTCGGTTATTCAGGATGAGTGATATCCTACAGTCTGTAACCGTCATTTTTGGCTACTGGCACGATTGTCCGTGTGTCAGGTAGCGGACAGGGCTTGGGCGATCGTGTGTTCTCCGGCGCCCCGCCGTCACCGAGGACCGCGCCCGGCGCGCTCTCCACGGCTTCGACCCGACCACCCCGGGGGTGGCGAGGCGTCGCAAACTCCGGCTCGTCGATGGACGGCGAAGTCGCCCGGATCATCGTGTACCCCCGGCGGCGTCTGGGCTCCGGAGCAAGAGAATGCTGCATGTGCCGACGCGGGGCAGGGGGGATAACACCCCTGCGGGGGTAGACAAAACCCCACCATCCGAAAAGTGGGCCGTTCATGACCCCGGGTCGGCCGAAGTCGGAATATGTCGCCCCGGTGGTCTTGCTGACATCAAGTCAACACTCATTGAACACCCGGGACCCGGCGTCCGGCTACCCGGCGTCGATGCCCATACTCTGCCCCAAGGGGAGGGGTCCCGCGCCCAAGAGGGCACCAACTTCCTCCGGTGCGGCCCCGATGCCGCGCGCGACCGGTACCGCCGAAGTCGGAGCGCCGCCCTATTCGGAACCCAACTCATCGGTATGGATGGGGAGTTCTTGAATTCGACGGTGTTCCGGTCGGTGATCGGAGCCCGGCTTTCCGGTGCGGGCCTGTCGGGTCCGATCCGGAACCGGTCCGTGCCGCTCGTCCGGCACGGCCCCGGAGTCGCCGGCCGTCCTGTGCCCGGGACAGGTGCCGGCCGGTCGCTTCGTGATCGGCGGGCGGTCATTCCGTGATCGCGATCTTGTTCCACGGGTGGTCCCGGACCGATAGCGTCTGCTCGGGACGTGTGAGGCGGGGAAGGCCGCGCCGGGTGTCGAGGGGAGCGTGGGCATGCAGCCGCTGGCAGCGGACGATCCGCGGCAGGTGGGCGAGTACCGGTTGCTGCGGCAGCTCGGGGCGGGCGGAATGGGCCGGGTCTACCTGGGCCGGACGGCGGGCGGGCGGACCGTCGCGGTCAAGGTGGTCCGCGGCGACCTCGCCGGGGACGCCGAGTTCCGGGCCCGGTTCCGGCAGGAAGTGGCGGCCGCCCGGCTGGTCGGCGGCACCTGGACGGCGCCGGTCCTGGACGCGGACACCGAGGGCGGCCACCCCTGGGTGGCGACCGGCTACGTCGCCGGGCCCGCGCTCACGGAGGCCGTGCGGGAGTTCGGGCCCCTGCCCGAGCCGGCCGTCCGCGCCCTCGGCGTCGGCCTCTCCGAGGCCCTCGCCCAGGTGCACGGCCTCGGGCTGGTGCACCGGGACGTCAAGCCGTCGAACGTGCTGCTGACCCTCGACGGGCCGCGGCTGATCGACTTCGGCATCGCCCGCGCACTGGACTCCGCCACCGCGCTCACCCAGTCCGGCCAGGTGTTCGGCTCGCCGGGCTTCATGTCGCCGGAGCAGGCGAACGGGCTGCCCGCCGGGCCGGCCAGCGACGTCTTCTCGCTCGGCGCCGTGATCGCCTACGCGGCGACGGGCCGGATGCCGTTCGGCGCCGGGGTGAGCGCGCCCGTCCTGCTCTACCGGGTGCTGCACGAGGAGCCCGACCTCTCCGGGTTGGCCGGCCCGCTGTCCGCCCTCGTCCGTGACTGCCTGGCCAAGGACCCGTCCGCCCGCCCGACGCCCGGACGGCTCCGGGAGCGGCTGGACGGCGACGGCACGGCCGCCGCCCGGTTGGGGCAGGGGGACTGGCTGCCGGCGGCGCTGGCGGCGGCGGTCGGGCGCAGCGCGGTGCAACTGCTGGACCTGGAGGGGGATCGGGGGACCGGGGCGGCCGCGCCGGCTCCGGACCCGGCGGCCGGGACACGGCCGCACACCGGGGGCCAGACGGTCGCCGAGGCGGCGAGGGCGGCCCGGGCGGCCGAGGCGACGGGCGGCAGGGCGCCCGGCTTCGGGCCGCCGCCCCCGCCGGCCTTCGGCCCGTCGAGCCTGCTCCCGGCCCCCACCCCGGCCCCGACGCGGTCGGTGCCGGTCACGGTGCCGGGCTACGGGCCGCCCCCGGAACAGCCGCGCGGCCGCCGGGGGTACGGCGCCCTGGCGGCCGTCCTGGCGGCCGGCCTGCTGCTGGGCGGCGGCTACCTGCTGTACGAGCGGGAACGGGACGACGACCGGCAGACCGAGGCGTCGAACCCCGGCCCCGGGGCGACCGCCCCGGCCCCGAAGAGCTCCGGTCCGAAGAGCCCGGCGCCGAAGAACTCCGGTCCGAAGAGCCCCGATCCCACCGACGACGCCTCCGACCCGGCCGAGGAGAGCCCCGAGCCCGACGCGTCCCCCACGGCCCCGGGGCCCGGCAGCGTCCCCGCGAAGTACCTCGGGATCTGGGTCGGCGAGCGCACGGCCGCCAACGGGGACGTCTCCACCGTCACCCTCACCATCGTCCAGTCGGCCCCGAGCGAGGAGAAGAGCCGGATCCTCGCCGAGACGAAGAACACCGGCACCTGGTGCGCGGGCGCGTGGACGCTCACCGAGGCCGACGAGAGCAAGGCCTCCTTCGCCTCCCGGGCGACCGGCTCCTCGCCCGGCGCGGACTGCATGGCCGACCGCTCGCCCTACCGCCTGATCACGATGCAGCCGGACGGCACGCTCCGCTACGCCACGGACCTGCTCAAGCCGGACCAGTACCTGGTGCTGCGGAAGAAGAGCTGAGACGGCGGACGGAGACTCCGGGGCAGGAAGGTCAGACCGGGCGGGTGCGGGCCCAGTCGTAGAGGCGGCGGGCGCTGTCGCCGAGGCGGGTGGCGTAGAGGGTGCCGGGCGGGCCGCCCGCGAGTTCCTCGTCGGTGGTGGTGACGCCGACGACGGTGCCGGTGCCGGTGCGGGGGTCGAAGCGGGTGAAGTGGGGGCCGCCGCTCGCGCCGTGGGACATGTCGCAGGACTCGCCCCACAGGAGGGGCACCGCGGTGCCGGGGCGGGCCGGGCCGGCGCAGTGGATCATGCGGGAGCCGGTGTACTTGCCGGCGGGGTCGTTGAGGCGGTCCTTGGGATAGCCGAAGGCGTGGACGAACTCGCCCTCGACCGGGCGGGTGAACGCGATCTGCTGGCTGCCGGTGACGTCCGCGACCCGGCGGCCGTCGGCGGAACGGTTCACCACGAGGATCCCGGCGTCGTGGCCGGCCGCGGCGACCTGGTCGGAGGTCGTGCCGCCCGGATCGGCGTCCCACTGGGAGGAGGTGGCCATGCTCCGGACGCTGAAGCCGCCGAGCGGCTTGGTGCCGTTGCGGTAGCCGGGCACGAAGTACAGGTTGTGGCGCCAGGTGTCGTCGGCGGCGGGGGCCCCGACGCCCCGCAGGCAGTGGGCGGCCGTGATGACGGTGCTGCGGTTGGTGGCGGCGACGACCGTCGCGGTGCAACTGCCGTCGTAGCCGTCGGAGAAGGTGAAGAACAGCCGGCCCACGCTCCGGTTCACCGCCCCGCCGTGGGTCCAGACGGCCCCGGCGTCCGGGGTGTCCGCGGGCAGCGGTCGAGGGTCCTCGGGCGTGTGGTCGTCCTCGGGCACGGGCGTGATCTCGGGGATCAGGGCGCCCGCCAGCCGCATCCGGTCCGGCGTCCAGTAGGCGTCGATCCGGTCGCGCTCCTCGGCGGTCGTGGCGCCGGAGTGGGTGGTGAGGGAGTGCGTGGCGAGGGAGTCGCGTTCCGCGGCGAGGGCGGTGCCCGGCAGCGCCGCCGCCGTGGTCGCGGTCAGGAGGAGGGCCGCCACGGCGGCGAGCCCGTGGGGGCGCGGTGTCTTCGGCATGTGCCGCACGGTAGGCGTGGGACGTCAGGGTCCCGTGTGGACCGGGTTTCATCCCTTCATCGAAGGGATCAGGGTCCGGTAACGACGTCGCGACCGCGTATCGGTGGCGGGCCCGCCGTACCGAACCGCGGCACCGTGCCGCCAACGGTCCCTACGTGACACGGCGTTCGCCCAGGCGCTCCGGGCCTGCGGACGGCTCCGGGCCGGAGCGGGTCAACGCCTACCGCCTGCCGCACTGCCCCGGGGCGGCTGAACGCCGACGACCTGCCGCCCGTCGGGCCGCAGGTCGGAAACGCGACAGCCGGCCGTCACGCTTCGGGTGACGGCCGGCTGGGGTGGTGCTCATCCGCCGAGACGGGCGAGGAGCAGGCGTGCCCGCCGGGTCTTGGCTTCGGCGCGGTTCTTCAGGTACAGCGCGTGCGCGAGGCGGTGCTGCTCGGCCTCCCGCATCCGCTCGTCGATGATGGCGCGCGCGGTGTCGAGGTGGTAGTTCATGGCGGTCGTTCCCCCTGTCGTCGGGTGGCCTGCCGCTGCCTTCAGCATCGGCCCCAAGACCTCCCTTACGCCTATGATTCTACACCAAAATTCGAGCGATGGCCGCCAATCCGCAGTCACTGCGGGTTGTTCGCCTGTTGTTTGAAGGCCTGTCGGTTGGTGAGCACAGGGTGTGCCGGGCGTGGCCACCCGTGGCTGCCGGGAGAACGCGCAGGTGGCAGCCACCCGGTCCGTCGTTCCGTACCGTGTGGCCGAGGTCCCGCTCCGGTTGATAGGCATGGCGCTGAACTCCGGTGCGGGGACCGGCCGACTCCCGAGGGTGGGGCACATGATGAGGAGCAAGCCCGTCAGGGCGTCCGTACGCGTGGTGTGGGAGCACAAGCGTCTGCTGCTCCTGCCCGGCGGGGCCTGGGTGGTGCAGGCGGCGGTGGTAGCGGCGCTGGTCGCGGTCGGATCCGCGCTCTGGTCGGGGGATCGCGCCGGCGCGGTGGACGTCGCGCTCGTCGTCGTCGGGGTTCTCCTGGTGACCCTGGTCGGGACGTACGCCAACGCCGCCCTGATCCTCGCGGCGGACCAGGCGTTGCAGGGGCGGCCCGTCAGGATCGGCCGCAGCTGTGCCGCGGCTGCCGGGCGGCTGCCGGTGATCGCCCTGTGGGCCCTGGTGGGTGTGGTGGCGGTGTCGCTCGGGGCGCTGCTGGACCGGGTGCCGCTGGTCGGGCCGCTGCTGGAGCGGCTGTTCGGGATCGGGTGGGCCGTGGTGACGTACCTGGCGCTGCCCGCGATGATGATCGACGGTCTCGGAGTGCGTGACGCGATGCGCCGTGCGCGGCGGATCGGCCGCGGCAGCGGCGGGCGGATCGTCCGGGGCTCGATCTGGACCTCGCTGCCTGTCCTGGTGGCGATCGCGCCGGTGCTCACGCTCCTCGTCCTGGGGCTGAGCTCCGACGACCACCTGACGGCCGGCCTCGCGGTGGTGTGCGCCGGCCTGCTGGCAGCCGCTTCGGCCACGGTCGGTACGGGTCTGGCCGGGGTGTTCAGGACGCGCCTGTACCGGGAGGCCGAGGGGTGATCACCGCTGGACCCGGAGACGGCGTCCAGCACTGTCCGGAGGTCGTCCGGGAACGTCCGGGACCGTCCGGGATGCCGCTCGACCCGTTGTTCCCCGCTCCGCCGGCTGCTGAGGTTCGAGGTGCTCCCGGTGCCAATCCCGGGACGGAATCGATTCCTTGGAGGGGAACCATGCGATTCACCAGGACCGGCAAGCGTGTCGCCGCCGCCGCGATCGCCACGGTGGCGATGGGCGTGATGGGGATCGGGACCGCGTCGGCGGCCGAGACCGCCCAGACCGCCGAGGGCCAGTTCGTGTTCGGCACCGGCGGCTGCGTGGCGGTGGAGGACGTCCAGCTCATGAGCGACCACCACGACTGGATGCGGGTCATCCCGACCTCGAACCCCGGCCACTGTCTGTTCGGGGTCTTCGACCGGAACGCCTGGAAGTGGCTGGGCCCCGCCGGCGCGACCCCCAGCAGCAACCCGTCCCAGTGGTGGTACGACGGGCCGGGCCAGAGCCTGGAGGCCTGTCTGATCGACACGGCCAACAACAACACCTGGGCCTGCGGCCCGATCAACTGACCGAGGCGCGCCGAGTGAGGTGGGAGCGGGCCACCGCGGCTCCGCTTTCACCCCGCTCGGCCGCAGCCGCGGAACGACCGCACGACAGGGGAGGAGCACGATGCGCATCACCACGACCGCCGGACGCGCGGCGGCCGTCGCCCTCGCGGCTGCCGCGTTCGGCCTGGGTGCCACGACCTCGGCGCAGGCCGCGTGGCCGGGAGGCGACACGACCATCACCAACGGCGGCTGCTCGGTCCGCGCGACCTACGCGTACGGCCTCGTCACCGCCCAGGTGACCGCCACCGACGACAGCTGTACGTTCTTCGTCCACGACGCGGCCGGATCGGCCTGGTTCGCGGCCCCGACCACCACCGGGAACCTCCAGTGGCAGGTCCTCATGGGCGCGGACCGCAAGCTGATCGGCTGCCTCCGGAGCGGCGCTACGTTCCAGGTGGTGTGCGCCCCGTTGGTCTGAGCCCGGCTCGTCCGCGCACGGTCCCGGGCCGCCGGAGTACGCGGAGTACGGGGGACTCCGGCGGCCCGGGGCGGAGGCGGCCGCCCCGGGAGGCCGCCCGGGTCACTCCGGCAGGGAGTCGAGCAGGGCCCGGGCTTCCGCCGCCTCCGGGATGCCCAGCGAGGTGTGGATCTCGACCGCCTGTTCGGCGTGCCTCCGAGCGGCCCCGGGCTCTCCCAGGCGACGGTGGGTGCGCGCCAGCCCGACGTGGATGCGGCCGAGGTTGTACCGCTCACCGGTGTGCGGCAGGTACTCGATCGCGGCCCGGTAGTGCCCGAGCGCGCTCGCCGGAGCGTCCAGGGCCAGCAGGGCGTCGCCGAGCAGGGTGTGCGACTCGGCCTGGCCGAAGGTGTCACCGAGGTCCCGGTGCAGCTCCAGGGCCTCCTGGTACAGGTCGAGGGCCTCCGGATGGCACCCCAGCCTCTGCTGGTGCTCGCCCAACTGGTTGAGCGCGATGGCCTGGCCGAGGCGGTTGCCGCCGCGCCGGTGGAACTCCAGCGCCTCACGGTGCCGCTCCAGGGCCTCCGGCAGCCGGCCGAGCCTGGTCAGCGCGGGTCCCAGGTTGGTCAGGGCGATCGCCTCGACCGCCGGTTCGGGGATCTCCCGGCTGAGCCGCAGCGCCCGCCGCAGGTGGTCGAGGGCCTCCTCCAGGCGCCCCGTCCGGGTCAGGGTGAGGCCCAGGTTGGCCAGGACATGGGCCTCGCCGCCGAGGTCGCCGGTGCTCCGCCGGATCTCCAGGGCCCGGTGGAGGAGGTCGAGCGCCTGCGGGAAGTTGCCGAGCTGGTACTGGACCAGCCCGAGATGCCGCAGCGCGGCCGCCTCGCCGGCCGGACTGCCGAGCTGCCGGGTGGCCCGCAGGGCGCGGGCACCCAGCCCGAGCGCCTCGTGGGCGGGCAGGTGGCGCTTGAGGTGGCGCCAGAGGATCGCCGGCAGGTCCGCCGCGTACTCCGGCAGGTCGGCGTCGGCGGCGTGGCGGGTGACGGCCAGCAGGTTGGCGTGCTCCCGGGCCAGCCACTCCGTCGCGTCCGCCCCGTCGGAGAACACCAGGGGAGTGCCGCCGGGCGGCGTGGGCGGCTGCGGCCGGTGGTGCCGTTCCAGCGGGGCCAGCAGGTCCATCGCCGAGGCGGCGGTGTGGCGGTAGTGGTCGAACAGCCGGATGAGCGCGGCGCGCGGGAGGGGAGTGGGCGCGTCCCGGGCGAGCAGTTCGCCGGCGAAGGTGCGCAGCAGGTCGTGGAAGGTGTACCGGAACGCCGTGTGCTCGATCAGCAGGTGGTGCTGGTGCAGCGCCTCCAGGAGCTCCTCGGCCCCGTCCAGCGGCGCGTCGACCAGGGCGGCGAGGGCGTGCGGCGTGAGGTCCTCGCCGGGATGCAGCGCGGCCAGCCGGAACGCGCGCCGCTGCGCCGCGGTGAGGGAGTGGTACGACTCCACGAAGGCCGCGGCGACGCTCTGGTCCTGGTTGGAGAGTTCGGTCAATAACCGCTGCGGGCGCCGGATCCGCTGCAGCAGCTCGACCGGCGTCCAGGCGGGATGGTGCGCCAGCCGGGCGGCGGCGATCCGCAGCGCCAGCGGCAGCCGTCCGCACCGCGCGACGATCTCGTCCACGGTGGCGGCGTGGCCCAGGACCCGGTCCGGGCCGGCGACCCGGGTGAACAGCTCCACGGCCTCGTCGTGGCTCAGCACGTCCAGCGGCACGCCGACCGCCCCGTCCAGCGCGGGCATGCGCCGCCGGGACGTCACCAGCACCAGGCAGCGCGGGCCGCCGGGGATCAGCGGGCGGACCTGCTCGGCGTCGACGGCGTTGTCCAGCACCACCAGGTACCGCTTGCCCGCCGCCCGGCTGCGCCACAGCTGGGCGCGCTCCTCGGTGCGCGACGGCAGCGCGCTCTCGCTGACACCGACCGCCCGGAGCAGACCCGCCAGCGCCGTGCCCGGTTCGAGCGGCCGCTGGCCCGGGGTGAAACCGCGCAGGTCGACGAAGAGCTGCCCGTCGGGGAACCGGCCGGCGAGGGAGTGCGCGACGTGGACGGCCAGGGCGGTCTTGCCGACACCGGCCATGCCGTCGATGGCCGAGATCACCAGCGGGCGGGCCCGGGCACCGCCCGCTCCGACGGCCAGGGCGAGCAGCCGGTCCACCTCGCCGCGCCGTCCGGTGAAGTCCGGGACGGCGTACGGCAGCAGCCGGGGCACCACCTGGTCGACCGGCTCCCTGGCGGGCAGTGGCTCCGGTTCCCCGCGCGCCGCGGAGAGCAGCCGGTCGCGGTCGGCCGGTTCCAGCCCCAGGGCCGCGGCCAGCCGCGCCACCGACGACAGCCGGGGCCGCCGCCGTCCCGATTCCAGCACGCTGATCGCGTGCGCCGAGATGCCCGACCGTTCCGCCAGCTTCTCCTGCGTCCACCCGGTCGCGTACCGGTACTGGCGCAGCAGCGTTCCGAAGTCCCCCAGCAACGCGTCCCCCGTCGGTGGCCCCAGGCCTGCGGCCCTGACGGGCCCCTGACAACAGGTCATCATAGAACGCCAAGCGAACGCCATGGAGTGGTCAGGCGGTGTTGGCCAGGATGGTCCCCGGCGCACGCGCCGCGGCGATCGGCCGATCGAACCGATCACTCCAGGGGGGAAGATGACCGAGCGAGACCTGGGCAGGGACCCGGGCCGGTTACCGGAGCGGGCTCCGGCGACCATGCCCGGTCCGGACGGGGCGACCACACCGCAGGAGTTCGTGTGCCGGCTCCGGGCGGTCAAGGCGTGGTCCGGCAATCCGTCGCTGCGCGAACTCGAGCGCCGCACCGGCCTTCCGCGCAGCACCCTCTCGGGGGACATGAGCCCCCGGCGGAGCCGCCTCCCGCCCCTGGAGCGGGTGCTGGCGCTCGCCGCCGCCTGCGGCGTGCCCGCCGAGGAGCTCGCGCGCTGGCGGTCCGCCTGGCAGCGCATCCAGGTGCGGGAGCAGTCGGCCGAACCGCCGTCGCCGACGCCGCCCGCGCCCGCCGCTGTCGAGCCACCGGTGCCCGAGGCGGCACCGCAGGCGCCGCCGGCACCGCGGCCACCGCGGGAACCGGAGCGGACGGGGCGCCGACGATCCGCCCGTCGGCGCCCCGTGCGGCCCGTGCGGCCCGTGCGGCCCGTCCTGTCGGCCGGCGGTCTGCTCGCCGCCCTG
The DNA here is from genome assembly GCF_042268405.1 of Kitasatospora sp. NPDC056184. Classification (NCBI taxonomy): domain Bacteria; kingdom Bacillati; phylum Actinomycetota; class Actinomycetes; order Kitasatosporales; family Streptomycetaceae; genus Kitasatospora; species Kitasatospora sp. NPDC056184. The sequence continues at coordinate 194,930 of NZ_JBHJUI010000001.1, forward strand.
CTGGCCCTGCTCCTGACCGCCGCCCCGGTCACCGGCGACGGGCCTCCCTTCCCGGTCGGTGCCCAACTGCCGGGCCCGTGCGGCTTCCTCGGCCGGATCAGCGACAGCGTGGCCGCCGCCCCGCTCGACGCTGCCGCCACCACCGGTGAGTCGCTGCCGGTCAAGAGCCCGGTCGCCAAGGGCGACACGCTGATCGTCACCCTGGTCCTCGCCGGAGCCGGAACCGGCCCCATCACCGTGCGGGACACCGCAGGCAACCGCTACCGTCCCATCCGCGACGAGACCACCGGCGGCACCCGGCTGGCCGTCTTCGCCCTGTTCGACGCCCGGCCCCTGGACGCCCTGGACCAGATCACCTTCCTCTGGCCCCGCTCGAAGCACGACTACACCGCCGTCGACGAGTTCCGGAACACCCGCCCCGCCGACCCGGCGAGCGTCCCCGAGCCACCCCTCGGCTCGGGGAGCGCGAAGCCGTGCTAGAGCGGCGGAAGGAGTCCGCGTGTCACGGCGAAGGCGGAGGCGGCTGCGACGAGCAGGGCGTTGACACGGCCGATCACCCGGTCGATGCGCGCCGGGTCGTTGGCCGCGATGGCCTCCTCAAGGTCGTCCGCGTGGCCTCGGGCGGCGAGGGCCGAGGTCGCGGGACGGCCGGTGGTGGCCGGCCGGCCGGCTGCCGCACCGCACCACGACCCGGCCGAGGCCCTCGCCGGGCTCCTCGACGGCTGAACCGCCGGGGCCGTGCCGCGGCAGTACCGTCCGGGGCCCGCGTTAGCCCGGCCAGGCAGCGGTGTTCCTCCACCCGAGTCGCCGGGCTCCCGCCCGGGGGAGGGGTTGGGTGGTGCGGGTACGGATCGGGCCGGTGTGGAGGAACAGCCCCCGCCGAGGAACACCCCAGACCCCTGAACCCCAGGAGGCCGACATGGCCCGTACGAAGCCCCTAGTCCTGACCGCCCTCGCCCTCTTCGGCGTCCTGGCCGCGAGCACCGCCGCCGCCGCCGACGACCGGCCCGCCGACAAGCCCGCCTCCGTCAAACCGACCTTCAACGCCCCCCACGACCAGGCCGCCGACCCCTCGCTGCTGGCCGCGCACGACCAGGTCGTCGGCGACTGGGTCGACGTGGCCCCGGGTGACAACGGAATCGCCTACGTGGCCTGTCCGTCCGGCGAGGTACCCACCGGCGGTGGCGGCCAGACCAGCGCCTTCCGGATCTTCTTCACCGACTCCTACCCGAGCGGCGGCTCCTGGGTCGTGCGCGGCACCAACACCGGCAGCTCGACCGAGTCCATCCGGGCGACCGCGGTCTGCACCACCCCCTGACCCGGGGCCGAACGCCCCCGGCCCCAGCCGGTCCGAGCCGCTCCGAGCCGCCCGGCCGGGGTGCCGGGGGACTTTAGCCGAGGTTCTGAGGGCGGGCCGGCGGAGTGAGTGACGGGCGGCCGGTACCGGTCAGGTCGTGAGGACGCCCAGCAGCAGTGACCCACGGTGGAGCAGGAAGTCGGCGGGGCCGACTTCCTGCTCCACTCGGTTTAGCGGGCGCCCCCGGTTCGGAGGCCCGTGCCCGCCACCGGCCCGCGAGGCTGCCGACCGGCACGGGCAGGTTCACCCGAACGAGTGGGAGTGGCGCACGGAAGGGCTCCGGGGCCCCGGGCGGACCATCAGCGCGTCCGCCCCGCAGGTGCGCTCGCCGGAGCTCCTCGGCGGGCAGCGGCCCGGCGGAGCCGGAGTATCGTGATGCGGCGTCACCTGTGCCGTTCCCCGGGGAAAGTAGGGCGGCTGATGAACCGGCGTACCGCGCTTCGAGCGGGAGCCCTCAGCGCGGCCGCGCTCGCGCTGCCCGCTCCCGCCCGGGCGGCCGGAGCGGTCCCGAGGCCGGCGGGCACGCCCGAGTCGGCGCTGGCCAGGCTCCGGGCGGGCAACGAGCGGTGGTCGGCCGACCGGGCCGCGCACCCGGACGCGGGCGCCGCCCGCCGCGCCGAGCTGGCCGCCGGCCAGGAGCCGTTCGCGGTGGTGTTCTCCTGCATCGACTCCCGCGTGCCGCCCGAGCTGGTCTTCGACCAGGGCCTGGGCGACCTCATGGTGATCCGCACCGCCGCCCACACCCACGATCCGCTGGTGGCCGGCAGCCTGGAGTACGGGCCCGCCGAACTCGCCACCCCGCTCCTGGTAGTCCTCGGGCACCAGCGCTGCGGAGCGGTGACCGCCGCCGTCGAGTGCTTCCGCGACGGCCGGCGACTGCCCGGCCACCTGGCCGACCTCGCCCGGGACCTGCGGCGCCCCTACGACGAGGCCCTGCGCCTCGGCACGGCACCCGGCGACCTGGTCGAGGCCACCGTCCACGCCCAGACCCGGCAGACCGTGACCGCGCTGCGCAACGACCGCCTGCTGCGGCCGATGGTCGCGGCGGGACGGCTCCAGGTGGTCGGCGGGTACTACCGCCTGGACTCCGGCCGGGTCGTCTTCTTCGACTGACGGTGATGGTGTTCGTGGTGGTGCTGCCGCTGGACGACCGGGGCGCCCCCGCGGCTCCAGGACACGGCTGCGCACCGGGCGGCGGCGTACTCCGGACGGGGCACCCGGAGCCGCTGACGGGCCGTCGCGGAGGCTGACCACCGGCGCGGACCCTAGGCTCCGGCCAGCGGACGATCATCCGGTGGTGCGACACCCGACGGGGCGGCAGCGATGGCGACGACCTTGCACACGGCACTGCGGGACCGGGCGGATCTGCTGGCGTTCGGGGCCGCGCTCGCCGGACTCGCGGCCGGCGGCATCGCCTGGTGGACGGGCTCGCCCGACGCGGCGCGCTGGATCTGGGGCGCGGTGACGGTCCTCGGGATCTGCTGCGCGACGCTCTGGGTGGTGCGGGCGCTGCGCCGTCGTGAACTGGACGCCGACGTGATCGCGCTGCTGGCACTCGTCGGCGCGCTGGTGGTCGGCGAGCAGCTGGCGGGTGCGCTGATCGCGGTGATGCTGACCACCGGCAGCGCGCTGGAGGGTCTGGCGGAGGGCCGGGCCCGGCGCGACCTGGAGACCTTGCTGGCCAGGGCCCCGAAGACCGCCCGGCGGCGTACGGGCGGGCAGGTCGAGACGGTGCCCGCCGAGCGGGTGCGCCCCGGCGACGTGCTGGTGGTGGGCACGGGGGAGGTGCTGCCGGTGGACGGCGCGGTGGGCGCGGGCGGGGCGGTGCTGGACGAGTCCGCGCTGACCGGGGAACCGCTGCCGGTGGAGTACTGGGAGGGCGACGCCGTGCGCTCCGGTGTGGTCAACGCCGGGTCCGCGTTCGACCTGCGGGCCACGTCGACGGCCGCGGACGGCGCCTACGCGGGCGTGCTGCGGCTGGTGGAGGACGCCGCGTCCGACAAGGCCCCGGCGGTGCGGGTGGCCAACCGGGTGGCGGGCTGGTTCCTCCCGTTGACCCTCGCGGTGTGCGGGCTCGCCTGGCTGCTGTCGGGCGAACTGTCGCGCGCGGTGGCGGTGCTGGTGGTGGCGACGCCGTGCCCGCTGATCCTGGCGGTGCCGATCGCGATGGTGTCCGCGCTGTCGCTGACGGCCCGGCGCGGCGTGGTGGTGAAGGGCAGCGGCGCGCTGGAGTCGCTGGCCGCCGTGCGGACGCTGATCGTCGACAAGACCGGCACCCTCACCGCGGGGCGGCCGGCGCTCAGCGCGGTGGTCACCGCCGGGGCCGTGCCCGCCGACGAGGTGCTGCGGCTGGCGGCCTCGCTCGACCAGGTCTCCGCGCACGTGCTGGCGGCCGCGGTGGTGCGCGCCGCGCACGAGCGGAGGCTGCCGCTGAGCGCGCCGACCGATGCCGAGGAGGTCACCGGGCAGGGCATGCGCGGTCGGGTCGACGGCCGCGAGGTGCACCTCGGCAAGGCGGCCTTCGCGGGGGAGCGGGGCGACGCGCCGTGGGCGGTCGCGGCGCGGCGCCGTTCCGACGCGGACGGGGCGCTGACGGTGTTCGTCGGCGTGGACGGCCGGGCCGCCGGAGTGCTGCTGTTCGACGACCCGGTCCGCCCCGACGCCGCCCGCACCGTCCGCGAGCTGCGGCGCGGCGGGATCGACCGGGTGGTGATGGCGACCGGCGACCGTCGGCCGGTGGCGGAGGCGGTGGCCGCGGCGGCCGGGCTGGACGAGGTGTTCGCGGAGTGCAGCCCCGGCGACAAGGCCGACCTGGTCCGCTCGGAACGGGCCTCCGCCCCCACCGGCATGGTCGGCGACGGGGTGAACGACGCCCCGGCCCTGGCCCTCGCCGACGTCGGCGTCGCGATCGGCACCGGCGGCGCGACCGCCTCCTCCGAGGCCGCCGATGTGGTCCTCACCGTCGACCGCCTCGACCGCCTCGCGGAGGCGATGACGGTGGCCCGCCGCGCCAAGCGGATCGCCGGGCAGAGCGCCGTCGGCGGCATGGCGCTGTCCGGGGTCGCGATGGCCTTCGCCGCGCTCGGCCACCTGCCCGCCGCCTGGGGCGCGCTGCTCCAGGAGGGCATCGACCTGCTGGCCATCCTGAACGCCCTGCGAGTCCTGCGGGTGGGCGCCTCGACCGTCGAACTCGACGACCGCACCCAGGAGTTGGCGCGCCGGTTCGCCGCCGAGCACGTCATGGTGCGCGGCGTCCTCGACCGGCTGAAGGCCGCCGCCGACGGCCTCGGCACGGATCCCGGGCCCGCCGAACTCGACCGCGCCCGGAAGATCCACACCGAGCTGGTGGAGGAGATCCTCCCGCACGAGCAGGCCGAGGAGGACCTCCTCTACCCCGCGATCGCCTCCGCCATCGGCGGCATCGACCCGACCGGCCCGATGAGCCGCGCCCACGTCGAGATCCGCGCCCAGAGCGACCGCCTCGGCCACCTCCTCGACCGCGGCACCCCCGGTGCCGCCGACCTCGCCGAACTGCGGCTGGTGATGTACGGGCTGTACGCCGTGCTGCGGCTGCACACCTTGCAGGAGGAGGAGAGCTACCTGTCGCTGGCCGACACCGCCCCGGCCGACACGGCCCCGGCCGGCTGAACACCCCGACCGAGGGCCCGTCCGCAGCGGCTGCGCGCGACCCGGTCGAGTGCGCCGAGGTCGGGCCGGGGGGACGCGGGCGGCCCGAAGTCGGCGGCGGCCGTGGGCTGTTCCCCTCCGGGCGTCACGGGGTAGGTTCCGTGGATTCGGTCGTGGAGGAGCTCTCGTGCGTGCGTGGAACCCGCCTGTCGCCGGAAGCCTCCGGGGTCCGGTCGTCGCGGTCGTCGCCGCGGTGGCGTCCCTGGTCGTCGCGCTCGCCGGCGTCCTCGCCTCCCCGGCCTCCGCCGCTTCCTCCTCCACCGTCTCCTCCGTTGGGGAGCGGGCGGGAGGTGCGGGCACCTGGACCGGCGCCTGGGGCTCCGGGCTCGTCCGCCCCACCGCACCCCAGCCGTGGTCCTGGCCCAACTGGGCCTGGGAGGGGTTCGCCGACCAGAGCCTGCGCCAGGTCGTCCGCAGCGGCGCCGAAGGCTCCCAGCTGCGGGTCAGGCTCTCCAACCAGTACGGGCACGGGCCGCTGCGCCTGACCCGGGCGACCGTCGCCAGGGCGGCCGAGGGCGCGTCGGCGCTCCCCGGCACCGTCCGGGAACTGCGGTTCTCCGGCCGCGCCGAAGCCGTCGTCCCGACCGGGGAGGACCTGCTCTCGGACGCCCTGCGGCTCCCCGTCCGGCCGCTGGAGCGGCTCGCGGTCACGCTCTACTTCGCCGGCGCGACCGGCCCCGTCGGCTTCCACGAGGACGGCCTCGCCACCGCCTACCGCGCCGCCGGCGACCGCACGCAGGACACCGCCGGCGACGCGTTCGGCGGCGCGACCAGCGAGTCCCACTACCTGCTCGCGGGGGTCGAGGTGCGCGGGGCGCGCACCGAGGGCGGCGTCGTCGCCTTCGGGGACTCCCTCACCGACGGCTGGGGCTCCACCCCCGGCACCGACCGCCGCTACCCCGACCGGCTCGCCGAACGGCTCCTCGCCGACGGCCGACGGCTCGCCGTCGTGAACGCCGGGATCAGCGGGAACCAGCTCCTCACCGACTCGCCCTGCTACGGGGACCGCGCCCTGGACCGCTTCCGCCGCGACGTCCTCGACCGCCCCGGGGTCCGGACCGCCGTCGTGCTGATCGGCATCAACGACATCGGCGCCAGCGGCCTGCCCGACTGGGGCTGCGGGAGCACCCTCGCCGTCACGGCCGGGCAGGTCATCGAGGGCCACCGGGCCCTGATCCGGGCCGCGCACCGGCGCGGCGTCACGGTGATCGGCGCCACCCTCACCCCGTTCCGGGGCTACGCCGCCTACCACTCCCCGCAGAAGGAGCGGGTCCGCGACGCCGTGAACCGCTGGATCCGGACCTCCGGGGCCTACGACGCGGTCGCCGACCTCGACCGCGTCCTGGCCGACCCCCGCCCCGGCCACCGAACCGAGTTGGCCCCCGCCTACGACTCCGGCGACGGCCTCCACCCCAACGACGCGGGGACGGCCGCGATGGCCGAGGCCGTCGCCGACCTCGTCCCGTAGGGCGTCGGACCGTCCGGGGCCGGCTGCGGCAGCCGGCCGCCCCCCGCGCCTCGCCGTGGGCGTCCGCGCGGAGCGGCTCACGGCGAGGCCGCCGTTGCCCTGTCAGCCCCTCCTGCCCCGACGGGCCGTCAGGACGGCGCCGGCGCCGGCTCCGATCAGGCCGAGCGCGAGGGCGGTCAGTGGAACTCTGCCCGCTGCGGCACCGGTCTCGGGCAGGGGAGCCGGCGGCGGGGTGTTCCCGCTCGGGGACGGCGAGGGGGTCGCCGTCGGGGTGCGGCTGGGGGAGGGCGAGGGGCTCGGTGACGGGCTCGGTGACGGGCCGGCCGTCGGAGTCGGCGATCCGCTGGGCGTGGGCGTGGGCGTGGGCGTGGGCGTCGGGGTCGGGCTGGGTGAGGGGCTGGGGGAAGGTGCCCGGCAGACGACCGAGACCTCGCCCAGCCGGACCTGGGTGACCGGGCCCTGGTAGAGCTGTTCGCCGGCGAGGCCGTTGAACACACCGGTGATGTCGACGTCCAGCCAGGCCTCGGCCGTGAGTTGGGCCGCCTGGGGTGCGGGGTCCTCGTGCCTGGTGACGGTGACGTCCAGGGTGCTGGCTCCGACCGTGGGGACGCCGAGGTCGGTGCCGGTGATGTCCAGGTGCGTGGTGCCGAGGGCGACGGCCTGGCCGAGGACGGTGATCTGTCCGGCGTCGGTCCGGTTGTAGGCGAGCGCGAGCGGTCCGACCGGAGGGGGAACGCACTCGGCGTAGGAATCCAGTGAGGCCACGGTGCCGGCCACCACCGGGCCGTAGCCGACCAGCGCCCTGGAGTGGAACCACACCTTGAGATCGGTGAGTTGGGCCTGCGCGTAGTACCTCGCCGGGTCGGTGGCGGTCCGCGTGGTCCGGGTGGCGACGGTGATCCGGGACAGCATCCCGTCGGGGTCGCTGGCGAAGTCCGCTTCGTCGGCGTCCGGCACGGTGGTGGACGCCGCCGTTCCGTACGTGCCGGTGTACGCCTCCATGTCGATGGCCGGGACGTTCTGATTGACCATCCGGATCAGCGTCGCGCTCGCCAGGTCCCCCGGCGCGGCGGCGGCGTTCGGGAGGCCGGGCAGCAGGAGCGCCGCGGTGACGGCAGTTCCGGCGCCCGCGAGGACGGCGGTGGCGGTGGCGGCCCGGAGGCGGGGCGGGTGCTTCATGGGGCTCATCTCCCACCGGATACAGCACCCGATTGCGCGCCCCGGGAGGACGCGCCCGCCGTTGCTCCGGCCGGGCGTACGCCAACCCCACAACGAACCCCGGCCCCGACCTGGGCGCTCCAGGCCTCGGCCCTCTCAACCGGTGCGGAGCATGCAAGGGATCTTGAGACCGCGAGCAGCGCATGGCAGGCTCATGCCGCATGATCGATGAATTCGCGAAGGACACCCTGCACGCGCGACTGCGGCGGGACCGCGAGGCGCTGCTCTGGAAACTCGACGGCCTGTCCGAATACGATGCCCGCCGACCTTTGACAGCGACCGGGACCAACCTCCTCGGCCTGGTCAAGCACGTGGCCAGCGTCGAGGCCAGGTACTTCGGCGAGGTCTTCGACCGCCCTTCCCCGGAACCGCTGCCCCGGTGGCAGGACTCCGACGGCAGCGACCTGTGGGCGACCGAGGACGAGACCCGCGATCAGATCATCGGGTTCTACCGGCGCACGTGGGAACACTCGGACGCGACGATCAACGAGCTTCCCCTCGACGCCCCCGGCCACGTGCCGTGGTGGCCGGAGCCTCATCCCAACACGAACCTGTTCGCCGTCATGGTCCATGTCCTCGGCGAGTCCATCCGGCACGCCGGGCACGCCGACATCCTGCGCGAGGGCCTCGACGGCCGGACCGGGGTGCGCGCCGAACACGAGAAGCCGATCGACGAGGAAGCCCGTGCGGCCCACCGCGCGAAGATCGAGCAGGCCGCCAGGTCGGCCGCACCGATCGAGGCTTAGAGGCCGCCTCACGTGACTCGATGTCCACGGTGACAGCCGGTGCCTCGGCATGACGGCTCCGCGGTACCGTCGCGGCCGCCGTTCTCACTTCATCAAGTTCTCACCATCCGGGAGTAGATGGGGGGTTGCCGGGACAAGGATCGATTCGACCCCATGGTTCCAGTGATCCCTGGAGGACCACGTGCGCAAGAGGTTGATCGTTTCTGCCGCCGCCAGTGCCCTGAGCCTGTTCCTGGCCGTCCCCGCCTCGGCCGCCGGCTTCCAGCCGGGTGCGGACGGCCTGGGGGACCCGTACTACCCCACCCTCGGCAACGGCGGGTACCGCGTCTCGCACTACGACGTCCGGCTGAAGTACCAGCCCGCCACCGACGAGCTGGAGGGCACGACGACCATCCTGGCCACGGCCACCCAGAACCTCTCCCGGTTCAACCTCGACTTCGCGCTGAAGGTCTCCGAGGTCCGGGTCAACGGACGGCTCGCCACCTTCACCACCAGTGGCGATCAGGAGTTGGAGATCACTCCGGCCCGGCCGCTGGCCAAGGGGTCCCAGGCCGCCGTGGTGGTGCGCTACAAGGACGTGCCGTCGACCGTGGAGAAGTACGGCGGCTACACCGCCTGGCGCCGCACCCCGGACGGCGCGGTGGTGGCCGGCGAGCCCGTGTCGGCGGGCTGGTGGTTCCCGAGCAACGACCACCCGAGCGACAAGGCGACCTTCGACGTCTCGGTGCTGGTGCCGGACGGCACCCAGGTGGTCAGCAACGGGGTGCTGACCGGCACCACCTCGCGGGCGGGCTGGACCCGCTACAACTGGCGCGAGGACAAGCCGCAGGCCACCTACCTGGCGACCCTGGCGATAGGGAAGTTCGACATCACCCAGGACACCACGGCCGGCGGGCTGCCGGTCTACAACGCCTACAGCAAGGACCTCGGGGCGAACGCCGGCGCGGCCCGGGCGAGCGTGGAGCGCACCGGTGAACTGGTGGACTGGCTGAGCGGCTACTTCGGCCAGTACCCGTTCAGCTCGGTCGGCGGCGTCGTGCCCAACGTCCGCAGCAGCGGCGGCCTGGAGACCCAGACCCGGGTCTTCTACGGCCCCGGGCTGTTCGCGCGGGGATCCAACACGTCGGTCGTCGTGCACGAGTTGGCCCACCAGTGGTACGGCGACAGCGTCTCGCTCTCCCGCTGGAGCGACATCTGGCTGAACGAGGGCTTCGCCCAGTACGCGCAGTTCCTCTGGTCCGAGCACGAGAACGAGGGCACCGCACAGGAGCTGGCCGACTACATCTACGCCTTCTACCCCGCCGACGACCCGTTCTGGAACGTCAAGCCGGGCGACCCGGGAGAGGAGAACCAGCTCTCCGACGCGGTCTACCAGCGCGGCGCGGTCGCCCTTCAGGCGCTGCGCAACACCGTCGGGGACGAGACGTTCTTCCGAATCCTGAAGGGCTGGCCCACCGAGCACCGCTACGGCAACGCCACCATCGCGCAGTTCCGGGCGTACGCGGAGAGGGTCGCCGGCCGGCAGCTCGGCGACCTCCTGAACACCTGGCTGTTCACCCCCGGCAAGCCCGCCACCGGGCCGGTGCCGAGCGGCACCGCGGCAGCGGACCGGGGTGACGGGCGGCCGCCGGTGGAACCGAAGTCCTGGAAGAAGATTCGGGAGGCCAACTCCGTTCACTCGGAGAGGAAGTGACGGGCTCGACCTGATTCGCCGGCGGTCCGTGCGTACGGCAGGGACCGCCGGCCCCGGCCTACGCAGCCGGCGGTTCGGCGAGGCGGCGGACGGCGAAGGGGGTCCGGACCAGAAGTAGGCGGTAGGGCGCGTTGCCGACCAGGACTCGCGGATGCCCGACCGCTCCTCGAGCTCATGCTCCACGAAGGGGAATTGGCTCCGCTGCCGTCCCCACCTCCGGCTCCTCGATCCAGCCCCGATCGCCTCTGGATCTCCCTCGGGAAGCGGCGGAGTCCGAGCCAACGGGTTGGGTGCGAAGGTCCCGCTCTGGGGCTCGTCCGCAAAGATGATCAAGCGATGAGAGGCCGCGCCTGTCGCGGTTCCTGCCCGCTTCGGGAGTGGATGGGCGGCCTCGGTCGGATGATCGGGTGGCGCTGAACGGGATCGTGCCGAAGCTACGGACCGGCACGTTGGGTGGGGCGTCCCGGAACCTGTGGCTCCTGGCGGGCCCCGTACATACGGATACGCTGGGGCGGCCCCCCGAGCGCGGGGCCGCCCCGTGGGTGGCGTCGATGCGGTCAGGGTCGGGGGACAATCCCCGCGAGCGCGGGACCGACTGCTCGGACGGACGGCACCCGAGCGTGTGACCGGAGCAACCCCCGCAAGGGCAGGGCCGACCGCGAGGGGCAGATGCAGCTCAACTACCGCCCGGAGCAACCCCCGCGAGCGCGGGGCCGACCGGTACGCCCCGCCCGTGACAGAAGGCAGGGACGAGCAACCCCCGCGAGCGCGGGGCCGACGCGGAGCAGGCCTTCGACATCATCACCGCCGGGGAGCAACCCCCCCCGCGAGCGCGGGGCCGACTGCATGGGGTGGAACACGCTGACGATGCAGGCGGAGCAACCCCCGCGAGCGCGGGGCCGACGTCCTGGTCCGAGGTGAGGCCGTAGACCACCCAGAGCAACCCCAGCGAGCGCGGGGCCGACACCCGTTACGGTGCGACCTGGAACTCTCCGGCGGAGCAACCCCCGCGAGCGCGGGGCCGACGGGACGTCCTCGGGCATGCGGGACCAGTCGTTGGAGCAACCCCGCGAGCGCGGGGCCGACGCCGACGAGCTGGTGGTCGTCGGCGATCATCGGGAGCAACCCCCGCGAGCGCGGGGCCGACTGGGGCTTGGCCGCACTGGCCGCCGTACTGCTGGAGCAACCCCCGCGAGCGCGGGGCCGACTGGGGCTTGGCCGCACTGGCCGCCGTACTGCTGGAGCAACCCCCGCGAGCGCGGGGCCGACCGGGCCGCGTTCGGGATCCTGCAGCCGAACGCGGAGCAACCCCCGCGAGCGCGGGGCCGACACTGTGCGTGCTCGCTGGGTGACAGACTATGGGGAGTAACCCCCGCGAGCGCGGGGCCGACTCGCCGTCCAGGATGGTCGTACCGTCGACGTTGGAGCAACCCCCGCGAGCGCGGGGCCGACCCCACGCTCCAAGGTGAGCACCGCTCACCGCAGGAGCAACCCCCGCGAGCGCGGGGCCGACGGCAGCGACGCCACCAGCAGCCGCTGGCCGGCGGAGCAACCCCCGCGAGCGTGGGGCCGACGGGTCGTCGCCGTCGCGCGTCAGGCTCGGCAAGGAGCAACCCTCGCGAGCGCGGGGCCGACCGCATGTACGCCACCTGCCCGGCCGGCCACCGCGAGCAACCCCCGCGAGCGCGGGGCCGACGACGCGACGGCGCGGGCCTACGGCCGCAAGGCAGAGCAACCCCCGCGAGCGCGGGGCCGACCGCGTGGAGCCAGTTGGTCTTGCCGGTGCCGGTGGAGCAACCCCCGCGAGCGCGGGGCCGACGAGTAGGCGCCGAACGGCAGGCGTCCGTAGAGGGAGCAACCCCCGCGAGCGCGGGGCCGACTTGTCGCACCTGTGTACGACAACGCACAGCGAGGAGCAACCCCCGCGAGCGCGGGGCCGACCGGTCCTGCACCGTGCGGGCAGCATCGGCCGCCGAGCAACCCCCGCGAGCGCGGGGCCGACCGACTCCCGCCGCTCAGGGAGGTGATGGCCCAGGAGCAACCCCCGCGAGCGCGGGGCCGACCGCCCCCGGCTCACCCGGCGCGGCCACCCCCAGGAGCAACCCCCGCGAGCGCGGGGCCGACGTGGTGCCGCCCCGCGACCAGATCGTGGTGGGGGAGCAACCCCCGCGAGCGCGGGGCCGACTGTTGGCGGGTTGGTGTGGGTGAACTCGCTTGGGAGCAACCCCCGCGAGCGCGGGGCCGACGAGGCCGGCCAGCATCCTGCGGGCGACCTGTAGGAGCAACCCCCGCGAGCGCGGGGCCGACATGCTCAAGGCCGGGGGCGTCTGCGCCGTGCTGGAGCAACCCCCGCGAGCGCGGGGCCGACGGAGGCCCTCATCGGGCACCGCCCCGGACCGGGGAGCAACCCCCGCGAGCGCGGGGCCGACCGGCACGATGGCCGGCTGCTGATCCGACTCGGGGAGCAACCCCCGCGAGCGCGGGGCCGACAGCCTCGGCGGGCGGCGGATCATGGAGACTCTGGAGCAACCCCCGCGAGCGCGGGGCCGACTTGAAGCTCCCCCGCCCGGGCGGGGTGCGGTGGGAGCAACCCCCGCGAGCGCGGGGCCGACCCCCTGGCCAGGGGCAATACATGCGAACAGACGGAGCAACCCCCGCGAGCGCGGGGCCGACGTACGCGGGGCCGGCCACCGCGTCGGTCCGGCTGAGCAACCCCCGCGAGCGCGGGGCCGACAGACGAGGATGGACACGCCTACGCTCCCGCTGGGAGCAACCCCCGCGAGCGCGGGGCCGACACTTGCTGACCTGCGGTTCTTCGCGGCAGAGGGCGCTGGTTGATTCAGTTCGATTGAATTGCCGCTTGGGCGGAAGCAGGTGCTCCACCGTCAGTTTCGCTGATCCCCAAGCTAGTTGTCAGTGCTGTGGCCTACGCTCCCGAAGCGTAGTCGCATGTGGAGGTCGAGACGATGGTCGAGGACCGTTTTCGGGATTATCCGCCCGAGGTCAGGGGCTGGTTGGGCGCGCTGTGGGGCAAGTCGGCAGGGCGGGCTGGGGGGACGGTGAATCTCCTGCTGTCGCACATGCTGGACACCGCTGCGGTGGCCGAGGTGGTCTGGGACCGGTACCTCCCGCAGGTCACGCGGCGGCGTCTGGACGCGTTGGCGGGGAGTGCGGGGAACGGGCGGCGGCTGTTCGCATGGTTGTGCGGGATTCATGACCTGGGCAAGGCCACTCCCGTGTTCCAGCATCTCGACGCCGCAGGCGAGGCCGCTGTTCGTCAGGCGGGGCTCACGTGGGACAAGTATGCGGTGAAGGGGGCGTCATGGCGGCACGACAAGGCCGGTGCCCGGGTGCTGAGGGCGCTACTCGCCGAGGCGAAGTGGAGTGAGGAACAGGTCGGCTGGGTCTGGCCGTTGGTCGCCGGTCACCATGGTCTGATCCCGACGATCGGACAGCTGAGCCCGCCGAAGAGGAACGAGAAGCTGCAGGGACACAGCCGGCCCTGGAAGCTCGCGCAGCTGGCCCTGGTGGAGGTGTTCACCCGCGAGGTCGGCTACGACGGTGCGTCGCCGCTCTCCGCGGTGGAACCCGCGCTGGTGCCGAGTCGTGCGATGCAGCTTCAGCTGGCCGGCTTCGTGGTGATGGCCGACTGGATCGCCAGCGACGAGCGGCACTTCACCGGGGTGTCGGACCTGTCGAAGGTGACGATGCCCCACGCGCGGCAGCGGGCCGCGACAGCCTGGTCGAAGCTCGAACTGCGCGGGGGCTGGGGGGCGTTGACCGTGCCCGGGCCTGAGGCGTTCCGGGACCGTTTCGGTCACGGGACCAGGCCTTCGCAGGAGCTGGTCCTCGATGTGGTGCGTCGGATGGGCGGGCCCGGGCTGGTGATCGTCGAGGCGCCGATGGGGGAGGGGAAGACGAAGGCGGCGCTGGCGGCGGCGGAGCTTCTGGCGGCCCGCCACGGTGCGGACGGCGTGTTCCTGGGCATGCCGACCCAGGCGACCGCGGATCCGATGTTCACCCAGGTGCGCTCGTGGCTGCGCCGGGTCGGGGACGGGCTGGAGGACCAGGTCGCGCTGCTGCACGGCAAGCGGGTGTTCAACAAGGAGTGGCGCGGCCTCCTGGAAGGCGCGGGGGAGTGGGGGCAGGGCGCGGACGACCCGTTCTCCTCGGTGGGGGAGGACGAGTACGGCATGTCGAACGCCGGCTTCGACGGCTGCGGGGCCGCCGAGCGCAGGGCTCCCGCAGAGTGGTTCCTGGGACGTCGCCGCGGTCTGCTGAGCCCGTTCGCGGTCGGCACGATCGACCAGCTCCTGTATGCCGCGACCCGCACCAAGCACGTGATGCTGCGGATGGCCGGACTGGTCGGCAAGGTCGTGATCCTGGACGAGGTCCACGCCGCCGACGTCTACATGTCGCAGTTCCTGCTGGAGGGTCTGTGGTGGCTCGGGCAGGCCGGGGTGCCGGTGGTGCTGCTGTCGGCGACCCTTCCGCCCGAGCAGCGGCATCGCCTGGTCGCCGCCTACCTGGCCGGTGCGCGGTCGGCGGAGGAGCCTGCGGCACTGGAGCTTCCCGAGCCGCAGGGCTATCCGAGCGTGACGGCGGCCTGGTCCGGACGGGAGGGTCGGCCCGAACTGCTGGTCGAAAGCGGTGAGTCGTGGCGCGGCGACCTCCGGGTCCGGGTCGAGCTGCTCAACGAGGCACCGGTAGCGGCCCGGAACGATGACCCGGGAGCGGCCGATGCCGCCGTGGCCGACTGTCTCAAGGACCGCCTGGCCGACGGCGGGTGCGCCCTGGTGATCCGCAACACCGTGGCCCGCGCCCAGTCCACGTTCGAGGCACTTGAGAAGGAGTTCGGATCCGATGTCCGCCTCCTGCACGGCCGCCTTCACGCCGGCCACCGGGCGGACCGTACGCAGGAGGTGTTGAGTCTCCTCGGACCACCCCGTGAGGGACACGAGCGTCCCGAGCGGCTGATCGTCGTCGCCACCCAGCTCGCCGAGCAGTCCTTCGACGTCGACGCCGACCTGCTGATCACCGACCTCGCCCCGATCGACCTGCTCCTCCAGCGCATCGGACGGCTCCACCGCCACGAGGGCGTGAGACGACCCCACCGGCTGTCGCGGCCCACCGTGGTCGTCACGGGTCTGCACCTCCACGACGGCGAGGCACCGCACATCCTCGGCGCTTCCGAGAAGATCTACGGCCGTTGTCTCCTGCTGCGCACGGCCGCCGAGATCGAGCGGGCGGCGAAGGACAGCGGGGACGGGTGGCGCATCCCCGGCCAGGTGCCCGATCTGGTCGCCCGCGTGTACGGCACGGGGGCCGTCGTCCCGGAGGCATGGGCCGAGGCCGAGGCGCAGGCCCGGCGGGACTGGGAGGAGCGGCAGGCCGAGCGCCGCGAGAAGGCCGCCCAGTTCCTGCTGACCCGCGCCGGGGAGCACGGGGAACCGACGCTGGCCGGCTTGCACTTCGGAGCCCACGGCAAGCTGACCGAGGGGCAGTTCGAGGCGCTCGTCCGCGACGGCGACCGGAGCGCGGAGGCGGTCCTGGTACGCCGCATCGGGGACGGCTTCCACGCGATGACGGGCCGCAAGCTCGGTCCGAACGGCGAGGTCGCCGCCGAACTGCTGGACGACGTGCTCACCGGGACGGTGCGCCTGCCCGCCAAGCTGACCGCGGCCGCCGAGCAGGCGCTCGGTCCGCTGCCCGGATGGCGCGACCACCCCTGGCTGCGATACGGACTCGCCCTCGAACTCGACGAGCACGGCGAAGCGACCCTTGCCGACTTCCACCTGCGCTACGACGAGGACCTCGGACTCGTCGTGAGCGGAGGGCGCCACTACGGATGATGACGAGGGGTGGCGGGCCGGTGAGTCGCCGACCCGCCACCTCAACCCCGCGACCGCGGAGCCGACTTGTGCCCACCGAGGACGTGCAAACACGGCCAGGGGCCATCCCCGCGCAAGAGAACCCGCGGGGCCGAGGGGCAATTCAAGCATTCACCCCCCGGCCGGCCTCGAACGGTGCCACGCTGAGTCAGTAACGAGCTAAACATGGCCAGTTGGGAGAACAGTGCGTGCCTGGGTACAACCTTGTCGACGAACCGTGGCTGACGGCGCGGCCCGTCGACGGAGGGCCTGCTGTTGAGCTCGGGATCGCCGAGGCCCTGGCCCGGGCACACGAGTTCGAGGGCATCGTCGTCGAGTTCTCCACCCAGCTCCCGGCTCTCCTCCGACAGGTTCTGCTGCCCGTCGTCGCCCATGCCACCGGAGCGCCGGGGAGCCTGAAGGAGAAGGGCGAACGGCTGACGCGGAACAGCGGCGGGTTCACCGAGGAGGAGCGGAGCCGCCTCCAGGCGTATCTCGAAGAGCACCGCGCGAGGTTCGACCTCTTCGACCCGGTCGCCCCGTTCGCACAGGTCGCCGGGCTGCGCACCGCCAAGGACGAGACGAAGGGCTCCGCCGCACTCGTGGCGACCGCGGCGAGCGGCAACAACGTCCCGCTGTTCGCCAGCCGCACGGACGCGGACCCGCTCGACCTGACACCGGCCCAGGCCGCCCACTGGCTCGTACACGCCCACTGCTGGGACACCGCGGCGATCAAGACCGGCGTCGTCGGCGACGACCAGGTCAAGGCGGGCAAGACGACCGGGAACCCCACTGGCCCGCTCGGCCAGCTCGGCGTCATCGTCCCCACCGGCCGCACCCTGTACGAGACCCTCCTGCTGAACCTCCCGGTCACCCCGCCCGACGTCCTCGGTGCCCCGCAGTGGCTCAAGTCCCCCCACGGCCCCGCCTGGAAGGCGCGCGCGGCCGACGGCCTGCTCGACCTGTGGACCTGGCAGGCCCGGCGGATCCGGCTCGTCCCGTACCAGGACGAGGCCGGGCGGCTGACGGTCGCCCGGGTGGTCATCAGCGCCGGCGACCGCCTCACGCCCCTGCCCGAGCGGGAACCGCATACCGCCTGGACGTTCACAGTCCCCGCGAAGAAGTCCGCCTCGGCCCAGCCCGAGCGTCGGCCGCGCCGACACACCCAGGGCAAGGCCGCCTGGCGGGGCCTGGACGCCCTCCTCGCCCCCAGCCGGCAGAGTGTCGACGGCTTCGAGACCAGCATCCTGCTCGACGAGGTCAGCGGCCTCCAGGAGAGCGGCCGACTTCCCGCCGCCTACCCGCTGCAGGTCGAGACCTTCGGCGTGGTCTACGGAACCCAGTCCGCCGTCGTCGAGGACGTCATCCACGACACCATCCCCCTGCCGCTGCTCGCCCTCCACCAGGACAGCGAAGCCCACGAGCTCCTCCTGGACGTCGCCGAGCAGGCGGAACTCCTTGCGAGAGCCGTCAACAACCTCTCCGCCGACCTGCGCCGCGCCGCCGGCACCGACCCCATCCCCTGGGACAAGGGTCAACGCCCCGGCGACCTCCTCCTGCACACCCTCGACCCCCTGGTACGCCGCCTGCTCGCCGGCGTGCGCGACGCCGGATCCGACGAGGACGTCCTGGAGCGGGGCCGACTGGCATGGGAGCAGATCGCGGACCGCCACGCCTGGGACGCGGCGAACACGCTCCTGCTGGCCGCACCCGCCACCACGTTCGGCGGCCGTACGCTCGACCAGCCCGGCCGAGCGGGCAAGACACAGACCTACCGGCTCGGCACGGCCGGCGCCAACTTCCGGCGCCAGGTCAAGGAGATCCTCCCTCGCCACGCCGACGCCGTCCGGCAGGCGGCTGCCGCCCGGGCGGCCGAGACCGGACCCGCCCTCGACTCCGACCCCGCCCCTGGAGCGGACTTTGACTACTGAGCACATCGCCACCGCCAGGCAGCGCCGCCGGTACTGGGACGACGTCACCGCCCCCGACCACACCTGGCGCATCGACCCTCGGACCAAGCAGCCGCGCCGCCCGCCCGGCGAGGACCTCGCGGCCATGCGCTCCGGTCTCGGGCGCCCCGTCATGGACAGCCCCAAGATGTGGCCCCTCTACAGCTGCGAGGTCGACGACGTCCTCGCGCTGCGCGACGAGGTCTCCGACGAGCAGAAGGCCGAGCACGCCGCCCTCGCCCTCTACGGCCTGCACCAGCAGAGCCAGTCCACACCGATGCACCGCCGGGGCGTCAAGCTCGGCGAGGCCCTCCGGGCCCTGCGCCGCAGCGGCAAGTTCAGCGAGGAGGCCCTCGACACCCGGGTCGCACAACTCGCGGGCGCGACCAGTGTGTCCGCGCTGCTGGTCCACCTGCGCGGCCTGATCACCCAACTCCGCACGGTCGGACAGCCGTTGGACTACAACCACCTGATGGACGACATCCAGGCCTGGCACCACACCGACCGGCGCCCGCGGGTCCGCCTCAAGTGGGCCGTCGGCTACCAGGCGTGGAAGGACAAGGAACCCGCCGACTGACCCCACCCGGGACCCGCCCCGCTGCCCCTACCGACAACCATCGAGGACAAGCGCATGACCGACCGCCTCTACATCGACGTGCACATCCTGCAGACCGTCCCGCCGGCGAACCTCAACCGGGACGACAACGGCAACCCCAAGGAGGCCTACTTCGGCGGCAAGCGCCGCTCCCGCGTCTCCTCCCAGGCCTGGAAGCGCGCCACCCGCATGCACTTCGCCGAAACCCACGACCCGCAGGACCTCGCCACCCGCACCAAGCGGATCTCCGCCCGGCTCGCCGAGGGCATCACCTCGCGCACCGCCGTCACCGCGGAGGACGCCCAGCGCATCGCCGACGCCCTGATCAAGTCGACCGGGATCTCCGCGGGCAAGAAGGAGGGCGACACCGCCTACCTCCTCTTCTACGGCCGCCGCCAGCTGGACGGCATCGTCGACCTGGTCGCCGACACCGCCACCGACCTCGCCGCCCTCGACGCCAAGGGCCTCGACGAGGCCGTCAAGGCCCTCCCGGTCAAGGAACAGCTGCAGAGCGGCCACCCCGCCGACGTCGCCCTCTTCGGCCGCATGGTCGCCGACATCCCCAGCCTCAACGTCGACGCCGCCACCCAGGTCGCCCACGCGATCTCCACCCACGCCGCCGAACTCGAATTCGACTACTACACGGCCGTCGACGACGAGAACAGCGCCGACGAGACCGGCGCCGGCATGATCGGCACCATCGGCTTCAACTCCGCCACCCTCTACCGCTACGCCACCGTCGGCCTGCACCAGCTGCGCGACAACCTGGGCGACGACAAGGCCGCCATCGACGCCGTCGACCTGTTCGTCGACTCCTTCGCGCGTTCCATGCCCACCGGCTACGGCAACTCCTTCGCCCACCGCACCCGCCCCAGCCTGGTCGCCGTCGTCATCCGCACCGACCAGCCCGTGAACCTCGTCTCCGCCTACGAGAACGCCGTCCCGGCGCGCCACGGCATCGTCGCCGAGTCCGCACGCCGCCTCGCCACGGAGTTCTCCACCGCCACCGACCAGTGGGGCGACGAACCGCTGTACGTCGGCATCTGCCACACTCTCGGCGCCGACACCGACGAGATCGGGCAGCAGCTGGCGAAGGCGTTCGGGGCGAACCGCACCTTCGCCGCGCTGCGCGACGGCCTGCGCGCCTCCCTCACCGAGCGGGTGAACGGCAACTGATGCCCGCCGATCCCACCCCCGCCCGGCCGGACGAGGAGCAGGCGGTCCTCGTCCTGCGCCTGGCCGGCCCGCTCCAGTCCTGGGGCGACCGCAGCGCCTTCAACCGCCGCGACAGCCGTCCCCGGCCGACCAAGTCCGGCGTCGTCGGCCTGCTCGCCGCCGCCGCGGGCCGTCCGCGCGAAGCCGACATCAGGGACCTGGTCGGCCTGCGCCTGGGCGTACGCATCGACCAGCCCGGAACCCTGCTGCGCGACTACCACACCGTCAGCGACTACCGCGGCCGCCCGCTGCCGCAGGCCGGCGTCAACGCCAAGGGGGTGCAGAAGCCGACCTCCCCGGCCAAGGACACCCACGTCACCCACCGCTACTACCTCCAGGACGCGGTGTTCGTCGCCGCTGTCCAGGGCCCGGCCGCCCTCGTCACCGCGCTCGCCGGGGCGATCCGCCGCCCCGCGTTCCCGCTCGCCCTCGGCCGTCGCTCCTGCGTCCCCACCCAGCCGATCGCGCTCGGCGCGGTGCGCGACGGGCGTCTGGAGGACGTCCTGGCCGACGAGCCCTGGCAGGCGGGCGAGGCCGCCAGGAACGCCTACCGGCGGCGGGCCGAACGGGCACCGGAACCGTTCTCACCGCAGCGGATCGACCTGGCCGCGACCTTCGACGACCCGTCGGGGGAGGACACCGCGCAGGACGTTCCGCGCTCCTTCGCACCCCGCGAACGGGGCTTCTCCACCCGGCGGATCCACCACACCTGGCTCAGCGTCCCGACCGGCCTCCCCGCCCTCGCCACGCCGCCCGACCGACCGGCCCGCGAGGCCGGCAGCCACGACCCGTTCGCCCTGCTGGGCTGGTGACCCCATGACCTACCTCTCCCGCGTCCGCATCAACCCCCTGCGCGCCGCCGGCCGCACCCTGCTCGCCAACCCCCGCGCCCTGCACGGCGCCGTCACGGCCGGCATCCCCGACATCGCCCCCGGCGACCGGACCCTGTGGCGCCTGGACGCCGACCACCCCCGCCGCCCCATGCTGCTCGTCCTCACCCCCTCCAAGCCGGACTGGACCCACCTCGTCGAACAGGCCGGATGGCCCGACGCCGACGGCGAGCACTACGCGATCCGCGACTACAGCCCGCTGCTCGCCCAGCTCGCCGTCGGCCGCGAGTTCGCGTTCCGGCTCAAGGCCAGCCCCGTGCAGAACACCTCCAAGCCCGACAAGGCGAGCCCGCACCGCACCAGGACCGAAGCCGAACTGCGCCACCGCTCCTACCGCATGGCCCACCGCACGGCCGCCCAGCAGCTCACCTGGTTCCTGGAGCGCACCGACCGCTGGGGCTTCACGGTGCCCGAAGCACGGACCGACGAGCCGGCACCGGGCCTCGAACCGGCTCCCGAGGACACCCCTGCCGACGCGCGGCCCGCCCGGGAGGTGAGGATCACCGACCGCAGCCGCAGCACCTTCACCAAACCCGGTACCCGCACCCCCGTCACCCTCACCACCGCCACCTTCGAGGGGCACCTGCGCATCACCGACCCCGGCCTGCTGCAAGCCGCCCTCCTCGGAGGCATCGGCCCCTCCAAGGCCTACGGCTGCGGCCTGCTCACCCTTGCCCCACTGCCGGCAGGGGCACGCTGACCAGTGGCCGACATCTGGTGGAAAGCCCACCCCCACGACCTGCACCGCCTCGCCGACCGCGTCTCCAGCGTCTACGTCGAGCGCAGCCACATCGACCGCGACGAGAACGCCGTCGTCGTCATCAACAAGCGCGAGACGGTCCGCGTGCCGGCGGCCATGGTCGCCGTGATGCTCCTCGGCCCCGGCACCCGCATCACCCACGGCGCCGTCAACCTCCTCGCCGACTCCGGCACCACCGTGTGCTGGGTCGGCGAACAGGGCGTGCGCATGTACGCCGCCGGCCTCGGCCCCAGCCGCGGAGCCGCCCTCCTCAACCGGCAGGCCTGGCTGGTCAGCCGCACCAAGGAGCGCCTCGCCGTCGCCCGGACCATGTACCGCATGCGCTTCCCGGGCGAGGACGTCAGCGCGGCCACCATGCAGCAGCTGCGCGGCCGCGAGGGAGCCCGCATCCGCAAGCTCTACCGGGCCGAGGCGCGCCGCACCGGCGTGGAGTGGAACGGCCGCGTCTACAAAGCCGGCGACGCGTATGCCGCGGGCGACGACCTGAACCGGCTCCTGTCGGCCGCCAACGCCGCGCTCTACGGCATCTGCCACGCCGTCATCACCGGGCTGGGGGCCAGCCCCGGCCTCGGCTTCGTCCACACCGGACTGGCCACCTCCTTCGTCCTCGACATCGCCGACCTCTACAAGGCCGAATACACCATCCCCCTCGCCTTCGACCTCGCCCAGCAGGGCCACACCGAGGAGCGCGACGCCCGCCTCGGCCTGCGCGACCGCATCGCCGAGGACAAGTTGCTCGGCCGCATCGTCCACGACGTCAAGACCCTCCTCAGCCCGGAGGGGACCGACATGCCCGACGTCGAGGCCAACGAACTCTGGGACGAACGCGTCGGCACCGTCCAGGGCGGCGTCAACTGGGCGGGCAGCGAAGGAACATCGGCAGCCGGTGCCTCCGACCCGGGCATGGGCGACGAGCACCTGGCCATCATCGGCCCGGAGTTCACCCAGGACACGAGCAGCCCATGACCGTCATCATCCTCATCGCCGCCCCCGAAGGCCTCCGCGGCCACCTCACCCGCTGGATGGTCGAAGTCAACGCGGGCGTCTTCGTCGGCACCCCCAGCCGCCGGATCCGCGACCGCCTCTGGGACCTCCTCGCCACCCGCATCGGCGACGGCCAAGCGGTCCTCGTCGAACCCGCCACCAACGAACAGGGCTGGACCGTCCGCACCGCCGGCAAGGACCGCTGGAAGCCCGTCGACTTCGACGGACTGATTCTCTCAGCCCGTTCCCGCCGATAAACCTGCAGGTCACGAAGTGTCGGCCCCGCACGCGCGGGGATTGCTCCCGGTTCGTCGGCAAGGGCGGCGCGGCCGGCGGGTCGGCCCCGCACGCGCGGGGATTGCTCTCCCTCTGACTCAGGAGACCGATGGACATCGATGTCGGCCCCGCACGCGCGGGGATTGCTCCTGCCAGCCAAGAAGGCCATGGAGCGGATGAACGTCGGCCCCGCACGCGCGGGGATGGCTCCGGAGAGCTGAGCCCAGGTGACCGGCTCCCCACGTCGGCCCCGCACGCGCGGGGATGGCTCCCCTTACCGAACCTGCGCACGTCGTGGCGGATAGTCGGCCCCGCACGCGCGGGGATGGCTCCTGGACGTGAGCCGGACTCTCGGCCTCCTCCCGGTCGGCCCCGCACGCGCGGGGATGGCTCCGCGGCGGTCGCCGCCATCGCCCGCAGCAGGCTGTCGGCCCCGCACGCGCGGGGATGGCTCCTCGCAGAGCATGTCCGTCCACTCCTGGGGGCTGTCGGCCCCGCACGCGCGGGGATGGCTCGTACTTCTCCTTCATCTTCGGCCGGGAGCTGGTGTCGGCCCCGCACGCGCGGGGATGGCTCCACCTCCTGAGACCACCGATACCGCTCACGGGCGTCGGCCCCGCACGCGCGGGGATGGCTCCGCCTACATCCCCGGCATGGGGAGCGTGGCCGAGGTCGGCCCCGCACGCGCGGGGATGGCTCCGTGCGCCGAGTCCACTGCTCACGAGCGGGCAAGTCGGCCCCGCACGCGCGGGGATGGCTCCCAGGCCGCCGAGGCCCTGCGCGCCGCCGGCCAGTCGGCCCCGCACGCGCGGGGATGGCTCCAGCACCCGGTTCCGCTCGCCGGGCTGACCGGCGTCGGCCCCGCACGCGCGGGGATGGCTCCGCCGACGATCAGTCCCCATTGCGCGTGCCACTGTCGGCCCCGCACGCGCGGGGATGGCTCCCCGGTCTACAGCGGTTGGCAGGTACGCAAGCTGTCGGCCCCGCACGTGCGGGGATGGCTCCAGAGTCGTCCGCGTCCCCGACGACGACTGGTCGTCGGCCCCGCACGCGCGGGGATTGCTTTCCCCGGGATCACGGTCGGGCGGCAGGACAGGACTGCGACGGGACTCCTGGTCGGGCGTCCGTGAGGTCACGGATGCCCGACCAGTGCAGTACTCGCCAGCGCCGCTCGGACGGTCGACGGTTCCAGCCGACCACAGGCCAAGGATCAGGCCTCCGAGCGGTGCCGCCCCACCTCCTCGCGGTCAGGCGCCGGCGGTGGCCAGGCGGGCGTGGCGGCGGGCGGTGGCCTCGGTCGGGTCCAGGACCGGGACGGCGGCCAGCAGGCCCTTGGTGTACGGGTGCTGGGGGGAGTCGTACACCGTGGCGGCGTCGCCCTGCTCCACGATCCGTCCGGCCTGCATCACGGCGACGCGGTCGCTGACCTGCCGGACCACGGCGAGGTCGTGGGCGATGAACACCAGCGCGAGGCCGAGGTCGCGCTGCAACTCGCCCAGCAGCTCGACCACCTGGGCCTGGGTGGTGACGTCCAGCGCGGAGACCGGCTCGTCGCAGACGATCAGCCGGGGCTCCGGGGCCAGCGCCCGGGCGATTCCGACCCGCTGCCGCTGACCGCCCGAGAACTCGTGCGGGTAGCGGTGGTACCAGTCGGGGTCGAGCCCCACGCGTTCGAGGAGTTCGCCGACCCGGCCGCGGATGCGGCGCTCGTCGGTCCCGCCGGCGATGCGCAGCGGGTCGGCGACGGACTCGCCGATGCTGCGGCGCGGGTTGAGCGAGGAGACCGGGTCCTGGAAGACCATCTGGAGCTCCTGCCGGATCGGGCGCAGCTCCTTCTCCCCGAGCCTCGCGATGTCCTGGCCGCGGTAGTGCAGCCGGCCGCCGGTCGGCTCCAGCAGGCGGACCAGCATCCGGCCGAGCGTGGTCTTGCCGGAGCCGGACTCGCCGACGACGCCGAGCGTCTCGCCGGCCCGCACGGTGAGCGAGACGCCGTCCACGGCGGTGACGGGCGCGCCGCGCCGTCCGAGGCCGCCACGGGTGGGGAACTCCCGGCGCAGGTCGGTGGGGTGGGGGGGGGGCGCCCAGGCACCCCCCCCCCCCGGGGGGGGGGGGGGGGCGCGCCCCCCCCCCCCCCCGGCGGCCCCCGGGCCCCCCCCCCCCCCCCCCCCCGGGGGGGGGGGGCGCCG
>NZ_JBHJUI010000001.1:219833-414025 GCF_042268405.1 Kitasatospora sp. NPDC056184
CCCCGGGTGGGTCCCCTCCCGGGGGGGCGGGTGGGGGCTTCTCCTGCCCCCCCCCCCCCCCCCCCCCGGCTCGGTCGGCGAGGGGGCCTCGACCGCCCCGACCGGCGCGTCGACCCGGGGCACCGCCGACAGCAGCGCACGGGTGTAGGGCTCGCGCGGTGTGCCCAGCACCTCGGCGACCGGGCCGTGCTCGACGGCCCGGCCGTCCTTCATCACCAGCACGCGGTCGACGCTCCCGGCGACCACGCCCAGGTCGTGGGTGACCAGGACCAGCCCGGCGCCCGTCTCGGCGCGCAGTTCGTGCAGCAGGTCGAGGACCTGGGCCTGGACGGTGACGTCCAGCGCGGTCGTCGGCTCGTCGGCGACCAGCAGCCGCGGCTCGCAGGCCAGGGCCATCGCGATCAGCACCCGCTGCCGCATGCCGCCGCTGAACTCGTGCGGGCGCGAGCGCGAGCGCCGCGCCGCGTCGGGGATGCCGACGCGGTCGAGCACCTCGACGGCGCGCTCCCGGGCGGCCCGGCGGGAGACGTCCCGGTGGACCCGCACGACCTCGGCGATCTGGTCGCCCACCGCGTGGTACGGGTCGAGCGCGGAGAGCGGGTCCTGGAACACCATGGCGGCCAGTCCGCCGCGCAGGCGCCGCAGGTCGGCGCCCTCGGCGGTGACGGCGTCGACGCCGGCCACCCGGACGGAGCCGCCGATCCGGGCGCCGGTGCCGCGGTGCAGCCCGAGCAGCCCGTAGGCGACGGTGCTCTTGCCCGAGCCGGACTCGCCGACGATGCCGAGCGCCTGCCCGGCCTCCAGGGTGAAGCCGACGCCGTCGACGGCGCGCAGGTGGCCGTCGCCGACGGGGAACTCGACGACCAGGTCCCGGACGTCGACCAGTGGTTCGCGGCTCATGTGAGGACCACCCTTCGGTCGGCCATCGCGTAGAGCAGGTCCGCGATGACGTTGGCGAGGACGACGCAGAACCCGGTGACGAGGGTCAGGCCGACGACGGTCGGCAGGTCGATCAGGCCGACCGAGGTGACCAGCAGCTTCCCGAGGCCCGGGAGGCCGAAGAGCGACTCGGTCAGCACGGCGGAGCCGAACATCGTCCCCAGGTCGATGGCGGTGAGCGCGATCACCGGGGTGAGCGCCCCGCGCAGCGCGTGCCCGGTGACCAGGCGCCGCTCGCTGACGCCGTACGCCCGGAAGGTGCGGATGTGGTCGTCGGCGAGGGTCTCCAGCAGGGAGGAGCGGGTCAGCCGGGCGTACTTGGCGCACTCGATGAGCGCGAGCGAGGTCCAGGGCAGCAGCAGGCCCCAGAACCACTGCTGGGGGTCCTCGGTGAGCGGGACGTAGCTCGGGAACGGCAGCCACTGGAGCTGGGCGCAGAGGACGATGAGCAGCACCAGGCCGATGACGAAGACCGGGACGGAGCTGCCGGCGAGCGTCAGCCCGGTCAGCAGGCGTTCGCCGAGCCGGCCCCGGCGCAGCGCGGAGACCAGGCCGGTGCCGACGCCGAGGACCAGCCAGAGCACCATCGAGCCGAGCGCGAGCGAGGCCGTCACCGGGAGCCGGGCGGCGATCATGTCGGTGACCTGCTCGCCGCTGCGGTAGGAGATGCCGAGGCAGGGCGCCGGGCAGTGCAGCAGGCCGGTTCCGGCGCTGAAGTCGCGGCCGGCGACGAGGCCTTGGAGGAAGTGGGCGTACTGCAGGTAGAGCGGTGCGTCGAGGCCGAGGCGTTCGCGCACCTGGGCGACCTGGGCGGGGCTGCACTTCTCGCCGCAGGCGAGCTGGGCGGGGTCGCCGGGGGCGATGTAGAAGACCGCGTAGACGAGCACGGAGAGGGCGAGCAGGACGCCGAGCATGCCGGCGGCCTTGCGGAGCAGGAAGCGGGTCATGCGGTGGCCTCCTTGGTCGCGGCCCGGTCGGTCGCGGCCGGGTCGGTGGCGGACCGGTCGGCGGCCTGTGCGGCGGCGTCCTGGTCCGGGGCGGCCCGATCGGCGCCGCGCGACGTGCCGACCCGCAGCCGGGAGGCCGCGCGGGGGTCGAGCTCGGTGCGGACGGCGTCGCCGAGCACGGTGAAGGAGAGCACCGTGACGAACAGCAGCGCGGACGGCAGCAGTACGTACATCGGGTCGGCGCGGAACCACGTGGTGGCGCCGGAGAGCATCTGCCCCCACGAGGAGGTCGGCGGCTTGACGCCCACGCCGAGGAAGGAGAGCCCGGCCTCGGCGATCACGTTGGAGGGCAGCAGCACCGCCGCGTAGGTGATGACCGGCGCGGCGAGCGAGGGCAGCAGCTCGCGGCGGGCGATCCGCCACCGGCTCGCGCCGGCCAACCGGGCCGCCGCCACGTAGTCGAGCTGCCGGAGGCTGAGCGTCTGCGCCCGGACCAGCCGCGAGGTGCCGGCCCAGCCGAGCAGCCCGATGACCAGGGTCAGCAGGAGCGGGCGGGGGAACCCGGAGGGCACCACGGCCATCAGGGAGATGGCGAAGACGAGCGAGGGCAGCGCCAGCATCACCTCGGTGGTGTTGCCGATCAGCTGGTCGAGCACCCGGCTGCCGAGGCCGGCGGCGAGGCCGAGCACGACGCCGAGCGCGACCTGGACGAAGGTGGCGCCGACCGCGACGAGCAGCGAGATCCGGGCGCCGTGGACGAGCCGGGCGAACACGTCCCGCCCGGTGCCGGGTTCGACGCCGAGCCAGTGGTCGGCGCCGACTCCGCCGAAGGAGCCGACGGGCACGCCGCCGGCCGCCGAGTCGAGCAGGTCGTTGTGGTAGCTGGTGGGGTCCTGGCCTTCGAGCGCGCTGAGCAGCGGTGCCGCCGCGGCGACCAGGGCGAGCAGGAGGATGACGAGGCCGGCGGCGACGGCGGAGCGCCGCGCGAGCAGCCTCCGCCACACCTGCCGTCCCCCGGCGGCCGGGGAGACCGCGAGGGCCTCCCCGGCGCTGGGCTTCTGTGGAGCCATGGTTGTCCGATCGATCCGTTCGGTCCGTCCGGCCCGGCCGCTACTTGACCGCGACCTGGGAGACGTCGAGCACGCCGGTCCAGTCGCTGATCACGATGTTGCGGACGTCCTTGCCGGACAGGCGCTTGTAGACGGGGTGGAACAGCGGGACGGTGAGTGCCTGCTCACCGATCCGCTTGTCCAGGGCACCCCAGCGCTTGGCGGCCTCGGCGTGGTCGGTGATCTTGTTGATCTGGTCGATCTCGTCGTTCACCGAAGGGTCGTTCAGCTGGGCGTTGTTGAAGTTGTAGCCGTCGGTGACGATCTGCCGACCGTCGAAGATGGGCGCGAGGAACGGACCGCCGGACGGCCAGTCGGCGCCCCAGCCGGAGAGGAAGAGGCCGGGCTCGGTGCTGACGGCGTGGACCGTCTTGGAGTACCGGTTGGAGTCCAGGGCCTCCAACTGGACGGTGATCCCGGCCGCCTTCAGGCCGTCCTGGACGGCGGTGGCCAGGTCGGGGCCGTAACCCTTGCCGACGGCGCTGGAGTGGGTGAGCGTGATGGTCAGGCCGTCCGGGTGGCCGGCCTCCTTCAGCAGTTCCCTGGCCTTCTCCGGGTTGCCGGTGGCGCCGGCCGGGAACGGGTCGTACGGGGTGTACCCGAAGGTCTCCTGGGCGGGCAGGTAGGTGGTGGCGGGCTCGGCGAGCGAGGAGCCGCCGGCGGCGTTGACGACCGAGGTGCGGTTGATCGCGTAGGCGACCGCCTGCCGGACCTTCGGGTCGTCGAAGGGCTTCACCTTGGGGTTGAACGCCAGGTAGTTGACGAAGCCGAAGCGGCCGGTGCCGACGCGCGCGGCGAGGGCCTTGTCGTCCTTCACCTGGGCGAGTTCGGACGGGCCGAGGTTGGTGTCGGTGGTGACGGCGGCGGAGTCCGCGCCGGTGCCGGCGGCGAGGCGCTGGTTGATCACCGCCGGGTCGAGGCCGGACTGCACGTCGACGGTGTCCGGGTAGGCCTTGCGCTGGTCGTCCGTCGCCGAGGACCAGTTGGGGTTGCGCTTGAGGACGAGGCGGGCGCCGTCGTTCTCGTTCTTCTCCACCAGGTAGGGGCCGGAGGAGACGGGGTGCTCCTGGTACTTGGTGCCGGTGTCCTTGGCCTTGGGGACGGGCGCGAACTGCGTCTGGGTCGCGAGGTAGGGGAAGTCGCCCTCGGGCTTGTTGAGGCGGAAGACGATGGTCTTCTCGTCCGGCGTCTCGATGGCGTCCAGGGTGCGGCCGTCCTTGTACGGGCCCTGGTAGTCGGCGGCGCCGACCAGCCAGTCCCTCAGGAATGGCGCCCCGCCGGAGAGTTCGGGGGCGAATGACCTTTCGATGCCGTACTTGATATCGGCGGTGGTGATCGGCGAGCCGTCCTCGTACTTCAGGCCGTCCTTGAGGCGGTACGTCCAGACGGTGGCGCCCTCCGAGGGGGTGCCGGTGTCGGTGGCGAGGTCCGGGACGACCTTGGTGCCGGCCGCGCCGTCGACCCGGTTGCGGGTGGTGAGGGTGCGGAAGACCAGGGAGGGGACGTTGCCGCCGCCGGAGGTGTAGAGCCGCGCGGGGTCGAACTGCTCCTGCGGGTTCTGGTTGAGGATCGTGAGCGTGCCGCCCTGCTGCGGCGCGGCGTCCTTGCCGGTGTCACCACCGCCGTCGGCCTTCGGCCCGCACGCCGCCAGTCCGACGACGAGGGCGACGGTGACGGTCGCCGCGGCGAGGCGGCGAGGGGTGAGGGTGGTTCGAGACATCGGAAAGGGAGCCTTTCGCTACCGATGGTGTACGGAGGAAGGCGGGCGACAGTGAGGCTGTGAGGGGAGAGAGCGGCACCGCGCCCGCAAAAAGGGGGCGACGCCCCGAGGCGGCGATCACCGCAACGCTTCGGGACAGGCGGATTCAGCGACAGAGATTGTCGGAAACGCAGTGCTCGGCCACGCCGATCAGCGCCAGCTCGATGGCGGCGCACTCGATCGGGTGACGGTCTGACATGCGGAGAAGCCTGTATGACGATAAGAGAAATGTCAAAATTCCCGATACTTCCCGGGCGCAGGGGGCGGATTTCCACGTCCGGGTGCGGGGAGATCCCGAGGGGGAGGAGAAACGGGGGAGACGGGTGGGGGAACCGCGGAGTGGGGTACGGCGCTTTGTGCCTACGGGCTGGGCGAGGCCCTGCGGGGGAGCCGGTGCGTCGCACCCGGGTCCGCCCGGGCCGGCGGGCCGCGCGTGACGGGCTGCCCGTCCGTCGTGATGACGGTCATTCAGAAGGCCTGCGGCGGCGTCCGGCAGGGGTTTGTCCGCTCCGCGCGGGCTGATGCATGATGGGGACGACCCGGAACGATCAGGGTCCGGACCTTGAACTGCGTGGTGGTGGCGGATGGCGGGCGGCGCTCCGTGGCGCGGGCTGCGCGGCCGGCGCAGCGAGTGCGGAGTGCTGGACGAGGTGATCGCCGGGGCCCGGGAGGGCCGGGGCCAGGTGCTCGTGCTGCGCGGCGAGCCGGGGGTCGGCAAGTCCGCCCTCACGGAGTGCCTGGTGGAGCGGGCGGGTGGGTTCCGCGTCCTGCGGGCGGTCGGCGTCGAGTCCGAGATGGAACTGGCGTTCGCCGGACTGCACCAGCTCTGCGTGCCCCTGATGGGGCGGCTCGACCGCATCCCCGGCCCCCAGCGCGACGCCCTGTCCGTCGCGTTCGGCCTGAGTGCGGGGAGCGCGCCGGACCGCTTCCTGGTCGGCCTGGCGGTGCTCAGCCTGCTGGCCGAGGCGGCCGAGGAGCAGCCGCTGGTCTGCGTCGTGGACGACGCCCAGTGGCTCGACCGGGTCTCCGCCCAGACGCTGGCCTTCGTCGCCCGGCGGCTGCTGGCGGAACGGGTGGCGCTGGTGTTCGCGGCGCGCACCCCGGCGCCCGTCGCGGACGGCGACCCCTTCGGGGGGCTGCGCGAGATCGCGGTCCGCGGCCTGCGCGACGACGACGCGCGGGCGCTGCTGGAATCGGTGCTGCCCGGGCGGCTGGACGAGCGGGTCCGGGACCGCATCGTCGCCGAGACCCGCGGCAACCCGCTGGCCCTGCTGGAGCTGACCCGGGGGCTGTCGGCGGCGGAGCTGGCCGGCGGGTTCGGGCGCCCGGACGTCCGCCCGCTGGCCGGCCGGATCGAGCAGGCCTACCTGCAGCGCATCGGCGCACTGCCCGCCGCCGCCCAGCGGTTGTTGCTGGCGGCGGCCGCGGAGCCGGTGGGGGACGCGCCGCTGCTGCGGCGGGTCGCCGAGCGGCTCGACCTCGGCGCGGACGCCGCGGGAGCGGCCGAGGCCGCGGGGCTGATCGAGTTCGGCACCCGGGTGCGGTTCCGCCACCCGCTGGTCCGCTCGGCGGCCTACCGCGCCGCCGACCCGAGCGTGCGCCGCGACGTGCACCGCGCGCTGGCCGAGGCCACCGACCCCGCCTTCGACTCGGACCGCCGGGCCTGGCACCGCGCCCACGCGGCGGTGGACCCGGACGAGGCCCTGGCGGGCGAGCTCGAACGGTCGGCCGGCCGGGCCCAGGCCCGCGGCGGGATCGCGGCGGCGGCGGCCTTCCTGCGGCGCGCGGCCGAACTGACGCCCGATCCGGACCTGCGGGGCACGCGCGCGGGTGCGGCCGCCCAGGCCGCGTTCGACGCCGGATCCCCCGACGCGGCGCTCGAACTCCTCGCCGCGGCCCAGCTCGGCCCGCTGGACGAGGCGCAGCACGCCCGGCTGGCCCGGCTCCGCGCGCAGGTCGCCTTCGCCCGCCGGCGCGGCGGAGAATCGCTGCCCCTGCTGCTCGACGCGGCCGGCCGGCTGGCGCGGGCCGGGGACGCGTCCGCGCGCGAGGCGTACCTGGACGCCCTCGGATCGGCGGTCTTCGCCGGCCGCCTGGGCCGGCGGACCGGGGTGCGGGAGGTCGCCGGAGCCGCCCGCACGGCACCGCCCGGGGCGCTGCCCGCACGGCCCACGGACCTCCTCCTCGACGGCCTGGCGGCCTGGTTCCTCGACGGCTTCGCCGAGGGCGGGCCGCTGCTGCGGTCCGCCCTGGGGGCGTTCCGGCAGGCCGCCGGACGCGAGAGCGGCGACGCCATGCGCTGGCTCTGGCTGACCTGGCTGGTCGCCGGGGAGCTGTGGGACGACGAGGCATGGCACCGGATGACCGAGCACGCGGTCCGCTCGGCCCGCGAGGCCGGCGCCCTCAACGTCCTCCCCCTGGCGCTCGGCTACCGGGCCGCGCTGTCCGTGCACGCCGGCGACTTCGACCTCGCGGCGGCGCTCATCGACGAGGCCGACACCATCGCGGAGGTGACCGGCCACTCGCCGATGGCGTACCCCGCGCTCCTGCTGACGGCCTGGCGCGGCGAGGACGCGCGGACCGCCGAGGTGATCCGCAGCGCCGCCCGGGACGCGACCTCCTGGGGCGAGGGGCGCGCGATCGGCCTGGAGCACTACCTCGTCGCCGTCCTCCACAACGGCCTCGGCCGCTACCAGGACGCCCTGGACCACGCGGAACGGGCCGTCGCGCACGAGGACCTGGCCGTCCACGGCTTCGCCCTCGCCGAACTCGTCGAGGCGGCAGCCCGCGCCGACGCCCCCGAGCGGGCCGCGGCGGCCCTGCACCAGTTGGAGGAACGCGCCGGGGCGGCCGGCACCGACTGGGCCCTCGGCATGCTGGCCCGCTCGCGCGCCCTGCTGGACGACGGCCCGGGTGCCGAGCGGCTCTACCGGGAGGCCCTGGCCCGCCTCGAACGCAGCCGCATCGCCGTCCACCTGGCCCGCACCCACCTGGTGTACGGCGAGTGGCTGCGCCGGGAGAACCGGCGCGGCGACGCGCGCGGGCACCTGCGCACCGCCCACGAGCTGCTGCGGGGGTTCGGCGCGAAGGCCTTCGCCGAGCGCGCCCGCCGCGAACTGCTGGCCACCGGCGAGACGCTCCGGCCCCGCCCCGCCGTCGCGGGCGGGGCGGGGCGCGAGGCCCTCACGCCCCAGGAGGGCCAGATCGCCCGCCTGGCCGCCGACGGCCTGACCAACTCGGAGATCGGCGCCGAACTCTTCATCAGCCCCCGCACGGTGGAATGGCACCTGGGCAAGGTGTTCACCAAGCTCGACGTCAAGTCCCGCAACCGGCTGCGCGCCGCCCTGGCCGGCGCCTGAAGGTCCGCCCTCCCGGACCCCTGGGACCCCCAGGGACCCCCGGGGTCACCCGGGGGTCGACCCGGGGTTCCCCGGGCGCCGGCCGGCGGGCCGGGGCGGCAGGGTGGGCCCGGCGGCGCCGACCGGCGCCGCGCGCGGGCGCGGCCGTCCTCGGGGACGGCACCGCGGCCCGCGCCGGGAACGACCGCGCGCCGGGCCCGGGGACCCGGGCCCGGCTCGCACCGAAGGGGAGGCCCGCCCATGACTCAGGAGATGCTGGGGCGCAGCCGCGAGTGCGGGGCACTGGAGGAACTGCTCGACGCCGTGCGCGGCGGCGCGAGCCGGGTGATGGTGCTCCGCGGTGAGGCGGGCGTGGGGAAGACCCGACTGCTGGAGCACGCCTCCGCCCGGGCGCGGGGGCTCCGGACCGCCCGGGTCACCGGCGTCCAGTCCGAGATGGAGCTCCCGTACGCCGGGCTCCACCAGCTGTGCGCCCCGTTCCTCGACCGGCTCGGCCGCCTGCCGGCCCCGCAGCGCGACGCGCTGGGCACCGCGTTCGGCCTGGCCGCGGGCACCCCGCCGGACCGCTTCCTGGTCGGCCTCGCCGTGCTCAGCCTGCTCGCCGACGCCTCCGGACAGGACCCGCTGCTCTGCCTCGTCGACGACGCCCAGTGGCTGGACGAGGTCTCCGCGCAGACGCTGGCCTTCGTCGCCCGGCGCCTGCTCGCCGAGCGGATCGGCCTGGTCCTCGCGGTGCGCGAGCCGTCCCTGGAAGCCCGGTTCACGGGGCTGCCGCAGCTCACGGTCGGACGGCTCGGCGACAGCGACGCCCGTGCCCTGCTGGACTCCGTGGTCCCGGGCCGGCTCGACGAGCGCGTCCGCGACCGCATCGTCGCCGAGACCCAGGGCAACCCCCTCGCCCTGCTCGAACTGCCCCGTGGCCTCGGCCCCGAGGAACTGGCCGGCGGATTCGGACGCCCCGACGCGCGGCCTCCGGCCGGGCAGGTCGAGCAGAGCTTCCTGCACCGGATCCGGGCCCTGCCGCCCGGCGCCCGGCACCTGTTGCTCCTCGCCGCGGCCGAACCGGTCGGGGACGTCGCCCTGCTGGCCGAGGCCGCCGCCCTGCTGGGCATCGACGACTCCGCGGCCCCGTCGGCCGAAGCCGCGGGCCTGGTGACGATCGGCACCCGGGTGCGGTTCCGGCACCCCGTGGTGCGCTCGGCGGCCTACCGGGCCGCCGCGCCCGAAGCCCGGCAGCAGGTCCACCGGGCCCTGGCCGAGGCGACCGACCCGGACACCGACCCCGACCGCCGCGCCTGGCACCTCGCCAACGCCACCGCGGGGCCCGACGAGGAGGTCGCCGCCGAACTGGAGCGCTCCGCCGGCCGGGCGCAGGCCCGCGGCGGGGTCGCGGCCGCCGCCGCGTTCCTGGAACGGGCGGCCGAGCTCACCCCCGACCCGGCCGCCCGCGCCGCCAGGGCCTTGGCGGCCGCCCAGGCCAAGTACCAGGCCGGCGGCTACGACACCGCGCGCGAACTGCTGGACGCCGCCGCCCTCGGCCCGCTGGACGAGCGCCGGCTCGCCCAGGCGGACCTGCTGCGCGGGCGGATCGTGTTCGCCTCCCAGAACGCCGGCAGCGCCCTGCCGGTGCTGGTGCGGGCCGCCGGCCGCCTGGAGGCGCTGGACACCGGACTCGCCCAGCAGACCTACCGCGACGCGCTGCACGCCGCCCTCATCATCGACCGGCCGCCGAGCGGCGCCGCGCTGGCCGACATCGCCCGGGCCGCGCTCGCCGCACCGCCGGGGCCGCCCCCGGAGCGCAACGACCTGCTGCTGCGCGGCCTGGCCGCGATGACCGTCGACGGCTACCGGGCGGGCGCGCCCACGGTGCTGCGCGCCCTGGGCGCCCTGTGCGCCGAGGAGGTCTCCGCGGAGGAGGGCCTCGGCTGGTTCCCGCTCGCCGCCCGGATGGCCTTCAACGTCTGGGACTTCGACAGCAACACGGTGCTCTCCTCGCGCCTGGTCGAGCTGGCCCGCGGGACGGGCGCGCTGTCGGTGCTGCCGTCGGCCCTGCTGCAACTCGTCTCCAACCGCGTCCTGGCCGGCGAACTCGACCACGCGGACGCGCTCATCGCCGAGGCGCGGACGATCGGCGAGGCCACCGGCAGCCGCTACCTCGCCCACTACGCCTCCCTGGTGACCGAACCGTGGAGGGGCCGCGAGGCCGAGGTGCTCAGGGCGACCGACGCCATGGCCCGCGACGCCGGCCCCCACCGGGGCGGGCCGGGCGACCTCCCCGGCGCCGGCGCGTGGGCGAAGGCCGTGCTGTACAACGGGCTCGGCCGCTACGAGGAGGCCTGCGCCGCCGCCGAACGCGGCGCGGAGAGCCTCCAGGAACTCGGCCTGGCGATCAGGTCGACGGTCGAGCTCGTCGAGGCCGCCGCCCGCAGCGGCCGGCCGGCCCGCGCCGCCGAGGCGGCCCACCGGGTCGCCGACCTGGCCCGGGCCAGCGGCACCGACTGGGCCCTCGGCACCGCCGCCATGGTGCGCGCCCAGGTGAACGCGGGAGCGGCCGCCGAGGCCCTCCACCGGGAGGCCGTCGAACGCCTGGGCCGTACCGGGGTCCGGATCACCCACGCCCGCGCCCACCTGCTCTACGGCGAGTGGCTGCGCCGGGAGAACCGCCGGGCCGACGCCCGCGAGCACCTGGGCACCGCCTACCGGGCGCTGAGCCGGATCGGGGTCGAGGGCTTCGCGGAGCGCGCGTGGCGCGAGCTGCGCGCCACCGGCGCGACGGCGCCCCGGCGGTCGGCCGACTCCCGGACCGCCCTCACCGCCCAGGAGACCCAGATCGCGCGCCTGGCCGGGGGCGGGATGACCAACCCCGAGATCGGGGCCCAGCTGTTCCTCAGCCCGCACACGGTGGAGTGGCACCTGCGCAAGGTGTACACGAAGCTCGGCGTCACCTCCCGCAAGCAGCTCGGCGGCGCCCTGCTCGCCGGCTCGGCGGCCACGGCCTGAGCCCGCCCCCGCGTCCCCGCCCCCGCGTCCCCGCCCCCCGCAGGCGGGGCACCCCGCCCCGGTACCCCCGGGGTGCCCGCCACGGGGTACCGGGGCGGCGGACCAGGCACCTTCCGGGGCGTCACGGCGGGGGCCGCGGAGGGAGCGTGTTCCCCGGGGGCATCGACGGATGCCGCAGGCGGAACGGAGCCGTGATGAGCGTGTTGACAGACCTGCCCGAGAAGCGTCCGGACACCCGGCCGCCCGCCGGGGAGGCCACCCTGGACGAGGCCGCGGCCGCCTTCGAGGGGCTGCGGCCCCGCCTCTTCGGCACCGCGTACCGGATCCTGGGCAGCGCGGTCGAGGCGGAGGACGTGGTCCAGGACGTGTGGCTGCGGTGGCAGCTGACCGACCGCTCGAAGGTGGTCAGCCCCGCGGCCTTCCTGTACCGCGCCACCGCCCGGCTGGCCCTCAACGTGGCCCAGTCCGCCCGCTCCCGCCGGCAGACCCCGCTCGGCCCCTGGCTGCCCGAGCCCGTCGACACCGGCAGCGACCCCGAGGCCGGCGTGCAGCGGGCGGAGGAGCTGGCGGCCGCGCTGCTCGTGGTCCTGGAGCGGCTGACGCCCACGGAGCGGGCGGTGTACATCCTGCGCGAGGCCTTCGAGTACGCCTACGCCGACATCGCCGCGATGCTGCGCCTCAGCGCCGTCAACGTCCGCCAGATCACCAGCCGGGCCCGCCGCCGGCTGGCCGCCGAGCAGCGGGGGGCCGTCGACCCGACGGAGCACCGGCGGCTGCTGGCGGCCTTCGTCGCCGCCGCCCGGGCCGGGGACACCGCCGGCCTGGAGTCGCTGCTGGCGGCGCGCTGAGCGCGGCCTCCGCAGCGGTTCCGGGCACCGCCGGAACCGCGTCACCCGGACCCGCGGCACAACGGGCGGAGCGGGGGCGGTCCGTTCGCCGCCCCCGCTCCGCCCGTTGCGCCCGTTGTGCCCCGGCTGCCGCCGGGCGGCCCCGGAGACCCGCTATCGCCGGATCACCCGCAGGTGGTCACGCACGTCCTGCCAGGTGGCGAACGTCCCCACACCGTTGACCGTCAGCGGCGGCGTGGACGACACCTCGTTGATGTCCACCGCGAACTTGGAGATCGGCCCCCAGGCGCCGCGCAGGGCCCGCAGCCGGGGGTTCGACACCTCGAAGAAGCCGCCGCCGCTGCGTCCGGCGACGACCGGGTCCCAGGTGTCGCGGAAGTCGGTGAACCGGGCGGCCTCCGAGAAGGCGCCGATCAGTTTGATCAGCGCCCGGGCGACGGCGGCCCGGCCCGCCGCGTCGCCCATCGACTGCTCGGCCTTGCCGACCGTCTCGGCCGAGCCGATGAACCCGTTCAGCCACTCGATCGACGGCTCCTCCCCGGCGGTGGAGATCAGCGAGCCGTAGCTGCCGCCGAAGGGCAGCGTGTTCACCTGGCCGCCGCGGCCCATCTCGGTGCGCACGTTCTCCGAGGCGTCGTTGAAGGCGTACAGCTTGCCGCTCTTGGTGCGGAAGCCGCCGACGTAGAGGTTGGCCGGGTTGAGGTAGAGGCTGGACAGCTCGTTGCCGTCGCGGTCCTGGATCCGCAGGGCGATCAGGCCGGGCGGCGTCACCTGGGTGATGTAGACGTCGTCGTCGTGGAACGGCCGCCCCGCCGCCTGGCGGAGGCGGATGAGCGCCGTGTGGTACCCGGCGACGTTGCCCCCGGTGTAGTTGTAGTCGAGCTTCACCTCCACGACCTTGGTGGTGCCGTCGGGCGTGTCCGCCCGGGCCGGGGACGCGGCCCCGAGGCCCGGGACGGCGACCGCGGCGGCCACGGCGAAGGCCAGCAGGGCGCGGACCCCGCGGCGCTGGAGAACTGCTGTCGTCATGTGGGTACTCCTGATGGGTGGTGCCGGCCCGAGGGGCCGGCGTCGGACGGGGGCGTTCCCGCTCCCGAGGAGGAAGACCGGGAACGCCCCCTTTCTGTGACAAACCGTCAGCGACCGGTCGGGCGGGCCGCCGCGGAGCCCGCCGGCGGGAAGGCGCCGCCTCCGGAGTCCGCGCCGGCGCCCCGGCCGCCGGGCCGTGCCCTCACCGGGTGACCGCCTTCCAGGTCCACAGGTCCGCGGAGGTGAGGTACTCGGTCACGGCGAGACCCCGGGGGTTCGCCCGGGAGGTGAGGTAGAGGCGCTGTCCGGTGGCCGTGCGCTGGGTCAGCCGCATCCCCGCGGTGGCGTGCCGGTCCGGTGTGTCGGTGCACCACAGGTAGCTGGGGTGGTCGGGGCGGAACGGGTCGAGCATCAGGGGTGCGTCGCTCTGGGGGAACGGGGAGGAGGAGGTGTTGACGTACCGGCCTTCGTGGACGAGGTAGTAGCAGTAGTCGTCGCCGACCCGGCCCACGGGGACTGTCGTGAACTGCCTGCGGGTGCTGTTGCCTCCGGCCACCAGGTCCAGCGGGAGGCCGGTGCCGGCCGGCACCTCGATGGCGAGGTCCTGCGGGTCGTCGTCCTCCCGCAGCAGCTCGTCCGCGTCCAGCGCCTCCTGTTCGGGGTCCTGGAAGAACCACCGCTGGGAGGCGTCCTCCGAGTCGAAGTCGCGGAGCACCACCTGCTCCCCCTCGGGCCCGTCGGCGACGGCGAGGACCTGGGCGGTCTCCGCGTTCAGCACGACCCAGGTGCCGTCCTCCATGCCGATGACGCTCCAGATCTGGGTGAGCCCCTCGCCGCCCTCCGGCAGCAGCACCGCCGGTGTGTTCAGGAGGCCGAACTCCTGGCTCAGGTAGGTACGGGTCATCCGGTGCAGGATGCGGAACTGGTCCGGGTGGTCGGCGGCCTGCTCCAGGACCAGGGTCTCCATGTCGCGGTTGCCCCGGTCGACCGGGCGGGTGCCGAGCCTCCTGCCGCCGCTGCCCGTGCCGCTGCCGGGCTTGCTGGACGGGTAGGGCGCGTAGGTGCTCCTGGCGGAGCGGGCGGTGCGGTCCCCCTTGGGCTTCTTCTTCTTGGGCGCCGGTGTCGGGGCCGGCGGCGGATCGCCGGGGGCGGGGGAGAGCGTGAAGGCGACGGGGTAGTGGTCCGAGGTCGTCACGGAGTCGACCCGCTCGGCGCCCGTGAAGTACATCTGCGGCCCGGTGTCGTAGCGGGCCGCGATCGCCCCGTAGTCGTAGTTCGCCGGGGGCTGGTTGCCGCGGACCGGGAAGGTGTGGTCGAGCACCCCCCGGATGTCGAACAGCCTGATCATCTGGCGGCGGAACGCGCCCAGGTCGGTGTTGAAGTCGCCGAAGACGGCCGTGGGCAGCCCCTGCGGCAGGGCCACACGGGTCCTGACGGCGTTGAGCAGGCCGGCGGCGTTCGCGCCGCCGCCGGTGTCCATGTGCACCGTGAAGTAGAGCGCTCCGCCGATCCGCACGCCGAGCGCCGGCCGGGACGCACCGCTCCCGGAGGGGACGACGAAGATCCGCCCGGCGCCGGTGCGGTCGTCGGGGTCGAGGGCCCGCTCCCGGGTCCAGATGGCCAGGTTCATCTGGCCGACACCCGTGGTCTCGGTGTCCGTCTGCAGCCAGTACAGGTAGCCGTCCACGCCGTTCAGGGTGCGCCGGTACTCGCGGACGGGGGGCGTGTCGATGACCTCGCCCGCGGAGTTCCTGCGCTGGTAGGCGGTCTGCGGGATCTCGATGCGCTCGGCGTTGATCCCCAGCGGGAAGGGCGGGGCGCCGGCCTCCTGGAGGAGGACGACGTCCGGCTCGTGGGTGGCGGCCATGTCCTCCAGGCTCGTCCGCCACTTGTCGGAGTTGTTGTTCGAGCCCGTGATGTACCGGCCGCGCATGTTCCAGGTGATCACCTTGCGGTCGCCGTCGGCGCGGGGGTCGAGCTCGCCGCCGGTGTACCGCAGGAAGAGGGAGTGCCGTTTGCCGACGTCGAGCGGAACCACGCCCGCCCCCGTGAAGTCCAGGGTCTCCCGGCCGGTCCAGTCGGGGATGGCCTGCCCGCCCTGGCCCAGCGGCTGGAAGCGGTCCGGGTCCTCGCTGTCCGAGCCGAACTGGAAGGCGGTGCCGGTCCGGGTGCCGTAGGGCCCGTACGGCTCGAACGGGCCGCCCGGGGTGGTCTGTTTGAGCATCGTGTTGTTGTAGAAGACGTTCTGCGGGCCCGAGGAGCCGGACCACTTCCCCGCCTTGGGGCCGGCCGCCCACCAGATCGGGTACCACGTCCCCTCGTCCATCTCACCGCCCTCGCCGCCGCAGTTGGCCTGGCAGCTGCCCGAGCGGTGCTCGTACGGGACCCGCAGGGTGTTCTGCTCGAAGAGGTTGTTGTGCTCCCACCCGCCGTGCAGGTTGAGGTCGGAGTCGAGGTCGTTGCGGAA
The DNA here is from genome assembly GCF_042268405.1 of Kitasatospora sp. NPDC056184. Taxonomy (NCBI): domain Bacteria; kingdom Bacillati; phylum Actinomycetota; class Actinomycetes; order Kitasatosporales; family Streptomycetaceae; genus Kitasatospora; species Kitasatospora sp. NPDC056184. Next base: position 235,291 of record NZ_JBHJUI010000001.1, read on the forward strand.
GGCGACGTTGCCGCCGGCCGACCACTGGAAGGTGAAGTGGCGCAGGTTGCGGCTGACGTTGTGGGCCCACAGGGAGTCCCAGACGCGGCTGCCGCGCAGGTAGCCGTTGCCGCCCTTGCCCTTGTTCCAGGCGCCGTCGAAGCTGTTGCGCTCGATCTGGAGGTTGCGGGCGTTCTCCGTGACGATCGGGTGCGAGCCGGTCATCTCGGCCTTCAGCCCGCGCGCCCAGCTGTTGGCGGCCCACTTGAAGACGATGCCGTGCATCGCGTACTCGGGCGCCAGGTTGCCGTAGTTGTGCACGGCCTGCTCGGGCGTCAGGTGGTAGGTCTCCTGGCCGCCGATCTTCGGCAGGCCGTCCATCTCCTGGGTGAAGGCGAAGTCCTCGAAGCCGACGCCCTCGACGGTCCTCAGCGGGGTGATCTTGCTGGCGTACGGGGTGCCGCTGCCGTTGATCGGCGGCGAGCCGTCCGACTCGGAGTTGACCGGCAGGTCCCACTCCAGCGAACGGTCCAGGGTGACCGTCCTGGCGGTGGCGTCGATGCGCGCGACCTTGAACATCTGCTGGCGCATGTGCAGCGCCTCGATCATGCTCGGATCGGTGATGCCCTGCTGCGCGTAGAAGTTCCTGCTGTTGGCCGCGCCGACCCAGACGTAGCCGCCGGTCCGGAACTTCTTCATGTCGACCTTGGCGTCCAGCCGGACGACGGAGGTCCCCTTCCGGGCGGAGTAGCCCGGGTCGCCGTCCTGGGCGGCGAGCTTCAGGCCGGAGACCCAGTGCTGGTTGACGCTGCCCTCGAAGATGTCCTTGCGCAGGGGGACGGTCGTGGCGGCCGCCCAGTCGTCCTGGTAGCGGGCGGCGACCTCCCGGGTCTGGACCCGGAACATGCCGCGCCCCGGCCACATCCAGCCGCCGGTGCCGACGTCGCTGCCGGTCCCGGCGACCATGGAGTCCTGGTCCCAGCGGCCGTTGACCACCGTGTCGTACCGGGTGCTGAGGTCGGGGCGGAAGACCAGCCGGGTGCCGCCCGGGCCCGATCCCTTCCCCCGGAGGGTGAGGAAGCTGGCGTCGACGTAGACCTGCCGGGACAGGTCGATCCGGCCGGCGGGCAGTTCGATGAGGGAGAGGCGGTTGAAGTCGCCCTTGGGCGAGCACTGGGCCTTGATGTCGTCGATCGCCCGCTGCAGGCCGGCGGTGTCGTCGGCCCCGTCGTCCGGGCGCACCCCGTAGCTGTCGGCGAGCCGCTGCGGGGAGACGCGGCAGGCGGCCTCCTCGGTGAGGGCGGACTCGCCGCGCGGCAGGTCCTGTCCGCCCCGGTAGCCGACGCGCGACCAGTCCGGCATGCCGATCGGCGGGGAGACGCGGTTGGCGTAGCTGAGGTCCGGCTCCTCCGCGGAGGCGGAGGCGGCGCCGGAGGCCGCTGTCGGGGCGGAGAGCGCCGGTGGGGCGGGCACCGGGGCCGCGGTGGCCAGTTCCGGTGCTGCGCAGGGGATCAGCAGGGCGGCCAGGAGGGCCGCTGCTGGTCGGCGGAGGTTCACGTGGCCTCGCTTCCTGTGTCGTCGTGACGTCGGAGCGGCCGTCCGTCCGGCCGGACGCACCCGTGCCGGAGGTGGCGGCGTTCGCTCCCGAACGGGAAGACCGAGTGCGCCCACCGTCTGTGACACCTCGTCGGACTCGGTCGCGAGGTACCCGCGGTTGTCACAGACCGGACCGCCCGCCGGTCTTCATGGGTGACCGGACGGCGTGGCCCGTGGTGGCGCCGTCCAGGCCTCCGGTTGACGCCCCTCGTAAGGAGAAACAGCCATGACCCAGATCGACCTCGCCCACCCCGCCGTGCCGGGACGCGACGAACCGGTCCCGTCGCGCTACGCGCTGAAGGTCGGCGACATCGACGTGCTGGTGATCAGCGACGGGGTGCTGCCGATCTCCCCGACGACGCTGGCCACCAACGCCACCCCGGCCGACCTGAAGGCCTGGCTCGGCGACGTGTACCTGCCGCTGGAGTCGATCAACTGGCCGCTGAACGTGGCCGTCGTGCGCAGCGGCGGCCGGACCGTCCTCGTCGACTCCGGCCTGGGGACGGAGTTCCCCGGCTTCCCGCGGGCCGGACAGCTGGCCGCGCGACTGGACGCCGCCGGGATCGCTCCCGCGTCGGTGACCGACGTGGTGCTCACCCACCTGCACATGGACCACATCGGCGGGCTGCTCGTCGAGGGGCTGCGGGGCCGGCTGCGTACGGATCTACGGGTCCACCTGGCCGCCGCCGAGGCCGAGTTCTGGGCGGCGCCCGACTTCTCCCGCACCGACATGCCCGCACCGGTGCCGGACGTGCTCCGCACGACGGCCTCGCGGTTCCTGGACCTGTACCGCGGCCAGTTGCGGCCGTTCGAGAAGGAGTACGAGGTGGCGCCGGGCGTCCTGATCCGCCGCACCGGCGGTCACACCCCCGGCCACAGCATCGTCCGCCTGGAGTCCGGCGGCGACCGGCTGACGTTCGCGGGCGACGCCGTGTTCCAGTGCGGGTTCGACAAGCCCGACTGGCACAACGGCTTCGACCACGACCCCGAGGAGTCGGCCCGCATCCGGACCCGCCTCCTGGCGGAAATGGCGTCGACCGGCGAGCAACTGATGGCCAGTCATCTGCCGTTCCCGTCCGTCTGCCACGTGGCGGATGCCGGCAGCGGCACCTTCCGCTTCGTACCGGTGGTCTGGGACTACTGACCGCCCCCGCCCCGGACACCCCCGCCGTGCGCAGGAAGTCGACTCCGCCGACTTCCTGCGCACCGGCCCGCTCCTCTCCGACGCGCGGCGGACGACCGCGCATCCGTACCGCATCGACTGGAGGACCCCGAAGAGCTGACCGATGCCCTGCTGGACGACCTGGCGACGAGCGCCCCCGGCGAGCCCGGACGGGCGGGACCGGTGCCAGGGCGTTCACCGGGCGTAGTCGACCTCGGGGAAGTCGGGGGAGGGGCTGTCGAGCAGCCGCCCCCGGTCGCGGAGGTGGAGGTCGAAGAAGGCTCGCGGGTAGGCGCGTTGGAACGCCTGTGCCCGGGGCCCGGGAATCGTCCCGACCTCGTACTCCAGATCGGGCGCCGACATGCCCAGGAGGGGGGCGATCAGCGGGAGGATCAGCGCATCGTCGCCGAACGACAGGTGCGCGGCTCCCCGTACGGTCAGATGCAGGCGCCAGCCGCGCAGATGCGACCAGAACGCGCGCAGGGCGGGGTTGCTCTCCATGCTGCCCTTGCCCAGGGTGTCCACGACCAGGAACGGACGGTCGAGCCCGGCGTCCACCACGGGGCCCACCGCGCCCCCGTCCAGGCTCGCTCCCGCCATGATCCGCCCGTCGGTGAGCATCGTCGCGGCGGTGGTGGCGCCGCCCAGGGAGTGGCCGAGCATCCCGACGCGCCGCAGGTCGAGCGCCCCGCGCAGGCCGGTGGGCAGCGGGGTGCGGCAGACGCCGGGGCGGCCACCCGAGCGGAGGACGGCGAGCCGGTCCAGGACGAAGCGGATGTCGGCGGTACGGACCGCGATGGCCTTGGCGTAGTCGCTGATCCCGCCCAGCGGATTCGTCTCGACGCGTCCACCGGGGAAGGCGACTGCCGCCGCGTCGTAGGTGTGGTCGACGGTGACCACCAGGAAGCCGTGACTGGCGAGGTCTTCCACGACGCCGGTGCCGAACGACCGTGACGCGTTGGCGCCGGGAGAGTAGAGCACGACGGGCAGGGGGCCCGGTGGGCCGCCGACGGGAGCGCCCTCGCGGCCGTGGGTTTCTCCCAGCCGTACCCGGCCGGGAGGCAGGCCGAGGAGGCTCAGGTACCGGTCGGCCGCCGCCGGAGGCATCCAGGGAACCGCGGGGCGGGCCGCGCGGCCGCGGGCGGGGTACCAGAGGCTGATCATCAGCTCACGGCAGGGGCGGGAGGGCACCCAGGGGTCCGGCCGCGCGGTGTCGGCCAGGTGCAGCGCGATCGTACCCACCGGGTACGGCCCGTTCGGGGCGGGCAGCTGGAAGCGCACGGGTTCCTCCTGCCCCGGTCGCGCGACGGCCACCGGCGCGAGCGGACCCGTGATCATGGCGGCGGCCAGTGCGGCGCACGAGGACAGCAGTGTTCTCCGATTCATGGCTCCACTGTTCCGTCCGACGACCCCGGCGGCTTCGCCTCCGGGGACGAACCCGGTGTCAGCCCAGGAGGGTACGACGGGCATCAGCCGCGCGGATGACTCAGCCCGCGGGATGACGTCCTCCGGGCTGACAGGCCCTGGGGCCCCGCTTGGATAGCGTGGCCGGCATGGGCGACGGGGAGTCACGGCCGCTGGTGGCCAGACGTCTGCGGGACGGACAGTGGCACGGCGTGGACACGGTCGCGGCCGTGCTCCTCGCCCTGGCGTTCGGCGCGAGCGAGACGCGGAGCGGTGGCTGGGGCGCGGGAGCCGTGGCGGCGGTGGTCTGGCTGCCGGTCGCGGTACGGCGCAGATGGTCCGTCCGGGTGCTGTACACGGTCCTGGCCGGAGCGGTCTTCGCCATGGCGTTCACCGGATGGGAGGAGTCCTGGGTCCCCGTCGGGGTCGCCCTGTACACGGTGGCGGCGCGGGAACCGCGGCGCCGGTCCGCGACGGCGCTCGGCTGCTCGCTGGGCGCCGTCGCGGCGGCCATGGCCCTCGTACCGCGACCGGTCCCGGCCTCCGGGGTCGCGTGGGGCGTCGTCTTCGCGTCGTTGATGATGACCCTGCCCTGGCTGGTGGGCACCGCGCTGAGAGAGCAGCGGTCGTACGCGGAGCTCGCCGCCCGGCAGGCCGTGACGGACGAGCGCCTGCGGATCGCCCGTGAGCTCCACGACGTGGTGGCCCATCATCTGACGGTCATCGCGGTACGGGCCGAGGTGGCCTGTGCGGTGGCCTCCACCAACCCGCGGGAGGCCGAGCGGACCCTCGCACTGGTCGGGACGGCGGGCCGGACGGCGCTCACCGAGATGCGCCGCATGCTCGGCGTCCTGCGCTCACCCGGTGACGGGGCCGAGTGGGGGTCCGCCCCCGGTCTGGCGGACCTGCCCGCGCTCGCGGACGGCGCGGGCCCGCGCGTGGAGCTGTCCGTCGACCCGGATCCACCGCTCCCCCCGGGTGTGGAGCTGGCGGTCTACCGGATCGTTCAGGAGGCCCTCACCAATGTCGTCAGGCACGCGGGATCGGCGGACTGCCGGGTGAACCTGTCCCGGACGGGTTCCGAGGCGGTCGAGATCGAGGTCGTCAACGACGCGCCGTCCCGGCTCCCGCCCCGGCGTCCTGGCGGCGGGCACGGACTCATCGGGATGCGGGAGCGGGCGGCCATGTGCGGCGGGACCCTCTCCGCGGGCCCCCTGGCGATGGGCGGATTCCGGGTGCACGCGCGGCTGCCCTGCGGATCGGAGACAGCACGGTGAACCGGCCGGTCCGGGTTCTCATCGCCGATGACCAGGCGCTGTTGCGGGAGGGCTTCCGCCTGCTCATCGAGAGCGTGCCGGACCTCACCGTCGCAGGCGAGGCCGTCAACGGCGAGCAGGCCGTCGAACTCGCCCTGCGGCTGCGGCCCGACGTCGTGCTGATGGACATCCGGATGCCGGGCACGGACGGTCTGGAGGCCACCCGGCGCATCTGCGCGGACCCGGACGCCGTCGGCACCCGTGTGCTGGTCCTCACCACGTTCGACCTGGACGAGTACGTGTACGCGGCACTGCGCGGCGGAGCCAGCGGATTCCTCCTGAAGGACATCCTCCCCGCCGACCTGCTGACGGCCTTGCGGGTGGTCGCCTCCGGCGACGCCCTGCTCGCGCCCGCGGTCACCCGCCGTCTGATCCGCGAGTTCGCCGGACGCCACGAGCCGCGCCCGCGACTCGCCCGGGAGCTGGAGGGCGTGACCCCACGGGAACGGGAGGTTCTCTGCTTGGTGGCCCGGGGACTGCCCAACCGCGTGATAGCCGAGCATCTGGGGCTGAGCATCGCGACCGTCAAGACACATGTCGGGCGGCTGCTGGCCAAGCTCCACGCCCATGACCGGGCCCAGATGGTCGTCATCGCCTATGAGACAGGCATGGTCACCGCAGGTGGGAACCTCCCGCCAGGCTGACGCCTCACTGGCGGGGACGGTGGACCTGAAGGGGACTCACCCGGCGGTGCGCAGAGTCCGTTGCGCGGTTTCCGCTACTTCGCCGACCGCGACGCGCGCAGGGCGGTGTCCATCGGGATCGGCGCCCGCCCCCGGTCCGGCCCACTGCGGTCCGGGCGCCGCGCGACCGCACCACTGACGCTGCCTCCGTTTGGCATCCGTTCGTCTCCATACGATATGACTGGCCATCATGTTCTGCCCGCCGCGCCTTCACGGCGTGCGTACACAGAGGCAGTGGAGCCAGAAAGCGAGATCGTGAACAGAACACCCGCGCGGGCGCTCGTCCCGTCCCTGATATGCCTGCTGGTCGCAGCCCTCGTCCCGGGGACGGCCGCGGTCGAGGCCGCGGCCGAGCCCGCACCGCCGTCGGTCTGGGTGGAGAGCGGCTACGACCACGTCTTCTCCTCGTCCCCCGCCCCGTCGCGCCCCGCCCGGGCCGTCGACCTGGCTGTCGCTCGCAACGAGACGCAGGCCGCCCAGATCGCCGTCCGCTCCGGCACCGACCTGACCGGTCTCCACGTGGTGCCCGGCGACCTGGCCGGCCCCGGCGGCGCCGGCATCCCGGCCGCCCGGATCACGGTGAACCGGGAGTACAACCACCCGGTCGTCGGCAAGGTCCTGCCCTGGTGGTGGCTGAACGGCAAGGACGGCCACCAGGAGCCGCCGGACGGCGGCAGCAGCTACTACGACGCGCTGGTCGACAACACGCCGTACGACCTGAAGGCCGACATCACCCAGCCGTACTACTACAGCGTCGACGTCCCGGCCGGCCAGGCACCCGGTACCTACACCGGCAAGGCCACCGTCCGGAGCGCGGAAGGCGCCGTCGACGTCCCCGTCTCGGTGACCGTCTACCCGGTCGACGTGCCCCCGGCCAACCGCTCCGCCTTCCGGATGAACAACTGGTTCACCTCGGTCGGCTGGGACTACAACTGGAGCTCCACCTCCATCCGGGCCCAGTACGGCGTCGAGGACTTCAGCGACGGCTGGTGGGAGGTGATGAAGAACTTCGCGGCCAACCACGCCGAGCACCGCAACAACGTGATCTACGCCGACTTCCAGGCCCTCGCCGTGCGCGACACCACCCTGGTCGAGGGCGAGTACACCTTCCAGTGGAAGGACTTCGACCGCTTCGTCCAGCTCTTCCAGGACGCCGGCTCGCTCCAGTACATCTACACCCCCACCCTGATCGAGGACCACGGCAAGGGCCTGGAGGCCCTCGTCACCGACGGACAGGGCGGCGTGAAGGTCGAGCACCTGCCGCTGACGACCAAGACCGAGCGGGACGTGGCCGCGGAGTACCTCGACAAGGTCTTCGCCGCGCTCAAGGCCCACCTCGACACCAAGTGCCTCGACCCGGGCCCGACCTGCGCCCCGGGCCGGCGCTGGAGCGACGTCCTCTACATGAGCGCCGTCGACGAGCCGAGCGGTGACGACCTGCCCCTCCAGAGCGTGACCGCGCCCTGGTTCTACGAGCAGTACCGCGGCCACTTCCCGCAGGGCCTGACGAACGAGGCCCACAACGGCCTCGCCCCCGCCATCGACGCCGTCCTGGGCACCGTGACCCCGCAGGCCGACGGCCTCAACTACGACCCCAACGCCGCGTACTACCAGAACCTCCGGCTCTCCGGGAAGGACCTCTGGCTGTACTACTGCAACGGCCCCGTGGACCACCACCTCAACCGGTTCATCAGCTACCCGCTGTCCGAGTCGCGCCTGACGCCCTGGATGGTCGCGGCCCTCGGAGGCAACGGCTTCCTCCACTGGGGCTGGAACCACTGGACCGACCCGGACAAGGGCTTCAGCCGCGTCGACACCCTCAACGACTGGCAGGACGGTGACCGCTTCCTGGTCCGCCCCAACCGGGGGCCGAACAACGACAAGTACGAGCTCTACAACAGCGTCCGCAGCGAGGCCCTGCTCGCCGGCATCCAGGACTTCGAGCTGCTGAACCAGCTCGCCGCCGCCAAGCCGGTGCTCGCCCGCGCCCTGATCGGCTCGCTGATCACCAACACCACCGAGTTCTCCACCTCCGGCGCCGACACCGACCAGCGCCACCGGCAGATCCTGGACGCGCTCGCCTCCGGCGGCCCCGACGCGGCCTTCCCGTTCGCCGACGACTTCTCCGCCGGCAACGACAGCCGGTGGCGCCACACGGTCGGCAGCTGGTCGGTCACCGCCGACGGCGGCTACGTCCAGAGCGACGTCCGCAGCGGCTGGGACACGGTCTCCGGCATCGCCGGCCGCGCCTACCGCGACGTCGCGGCCTCCGTCGACGTGCGGATCACCGGCACCGACGCCGACGACGGCGGCGACACCGACTGGGCCGGGCTGACGATCCGCAGCCAGAACCCGACCGACGCGCACACCGGCTACCTGGTGGCCCTGCGCAACAACGGCGAGGTCTTCGTCCACCGCAGCGGCACCACCCTGGCCGCCGCCCCCGTGCCCGGCTACACCCCGGGGCAGACGGTGGCCCTGCGGGTCGACGCCCGCGGCGACACCCTGCGCGTCTTCGCCGGGACCACGCTCCTGATCACCCTCACCGACACGGGCTACCCCGTCGGCGGCGTCGGACTCGCCACCGGCCACGCCGGCGCCCGCTTCGACAACGTGCGGCTCAACCCCGGCACCGACGCCGCCGAGAACGCCGCCGTCACCGCCTCCAGCAGCTACGAGGCGGACGGCTGGTCCCTGGCCGCCGTCACCGACGGGCGCCGCGGCCGGACGGACGGCCCCACCGGCTGGAGCAGCGCCGGCAGCTCCTCCGCCGACCACGCCGAGTGGGTGTCGGTGGACCTCGGCGCCGTCCGGCGCACCGGGCGGGTCGACCTCTACCCGCGCGCCGACGGCGCCGACACCGGCGCGGGCTTCCCGGTCGACTTCACCGTCCAGGTCTCGGCCGACGGCACCGCCTGGACCACCGTCGCCGACCGCACCGGCTACCCGCGGCCGGACGCCTCCGCCCAGTCCTTCGCGTTCCCGCCGGCGGACGTGCGCTACGTCAGGGTCGCCGCCACCAAGCTGCGCACCGACCCGCACGGCAACTACCACCTCCAGCTGGCCGAGATCGAGACCGCCGGCGGCAACCTGGCGGTGAACCGGCCGGTGGAGTCCTCCAGCAGCGTGGAGGCCGACGGCTGGGGCCGGGCCGGGGCGACCGACGGGGTGGTGAACTCCGCGCTCGGGTACTCGATGGGCTGGAGCAGCGCCAAGGCGTCCGGCCCGGCGGCCGGCGAGTGGATCACGGTCGACCTCCAGAGCACCAATGTGCTCAGCCGAGTGCGCCTGACCCCGCGCACCGACGGCGCGAACACGGGGCGGGGCTTCCCGGTCGACTACACCGTGCAGGTCTCCGCGGACAAGTCCGCCTGGACCACGGTGGCCTCCCGCACCGGCCAGACCCGGCCGGGCGCCGCGGGCGAGGAGTTCACCTTCGCACCGACCGGCGCGCGGTACGTGCGCGTCGTCGCGACGAAGCTGAGCACCGACCAGTTCGGCGAGCACTACCTGCAGTTCGGCGAGATCGCCGCGGGCTGATCCCCGGCGGACCCGTGCGGGGAGGCCGCAGCCCTCGGGGCTGCGGCCTCTTCGGCCGCGGAGCGGGCCCGGTCGGACCGCGTCAGCCGCCCGGGGACGGTGTCGCCGGGATCAGCCGAGGGCAGGACGGGCGGTGAAGTCCAGGTCGAGCCCGGCGTACTCGTTCACCACGTGCACGCCAGGGCCGTCGAGGGTTGCGCGGTCCTGGCCCGTCCTGGCGTCGACGACGACGTAGTTCTTGCCGGCGCGTCCGTACACGGCCCCGTGCCAGGCGGTGTCCAGGTCAGGGACGTTGCGGGTGGCGTCGGCACCGGAGATCGTCCACAGGAGGCTGTGGGATTCGGCGTCCACGGCGCTCATGTCCTTCTCGCCGCGGCACACGACGACCGAGCGCTGGTCGTAGGCGCAGCGCCCGTCCGCGAGACGCCCTGAGACCTCCGCCGTCATCCCGGCGGGTACCGTGCCGGTGGCGACGTCGAGGAGTTGGTGGGCCGGGGTGTGCTCCTTGTACTCCGTGTTGGCCCGTACGGAGAACATCCCGGCTCCTACACGCCGGACGTTCAGTCCGAACAGGTCCCGCGGGTCCGCCCAACGCACCGACCCGTCTGCGGCGGACCGTCCCTCCAGCGCGATCTTCCCGGTCGTCGCGGTCCACCGTTCGGAGTCCCACTCGACCGCTGCGGGGATCCGGGCACCGACGACGGTTCCCTTGTCGACGGCGGCCGCGGCGAAGCTCTTCTGCTCCCAAGCCACCTGGTGCGTGCCGAGGTCCACGCCGTAGCTCACCGCGCCGGCGCCGTCGCTCAGCCGCGGGCCGGGGCCGGTGGTGACCCTGACGACCGCATGGGTGCCGTCCACACCGACGACTGCCGGGGCCAGGACGATGGAGCCCTTGACGGCCGTCACCGGAAGCTCGACCGTCCACGAGACCTTGCCGGTCTCCGCGTCCACCGCGCAGACGTAGGTCGACGTGAGCCCGGCCGTCGTGCCGCTGCCTTCGGTGTACTTCTTGTACCCGAACAGCACGACGGCACGACCACCCTGCTCCGCGAACACCAGGGGGGCTCCGCCGGACACGGCCCGCTCCTTCACCCCGGCGGCCATGCCGGGCTCCTGCGCCGACCAGAGCCTCGCGCCGGTCCTGGTGTCGTACGCCTCTAGTGCCGCCTCGGTGAGCAGGTACGCGACAGTGCCCCGGAGGGCCGACTCCGTGGAGCGGCTCGAGTCGGCGGCCAGCTTGACGCCCGTGCCGAACTTGAGCGGAGGATCGAAAGCCTGGGCGGCGGCCCCCTTGCCGGCCCCCTCGTCCGGCGGCGCGGGCCGACCGACCGACCCGCCGGAGCAGCCGACGAGCACGACCATGCCGGCCGCGATCATTGCGCACATGGCAGCCCTGCTCACAACTCGCACGAGATCCCCCGGTTTTCATCTGGGCAGTTGTGGATTCGATCTTACCGAGGGGCGGGACTGCGGCCGGGGAATTCGCGCGGGGGCTCCGGCCGGCCAGCGGCTGCGGCGGCAACGGCGGCAACGGCGATCGGGTCGCGGGTCCTCGACGCCACGTCGGCGGCGTCGGTCTCGTCGCTTTCGTGAAGAACGGTGCGTCAGGCGCTGTCGCCGCAGCCCTCGGGCTGTCACCGGCCTGTCACCGGCGCTGTGTTACAAGGCGTACATGCGAGTTCTATTGGTGGAGGACGAGCGGCTCATGGCCGATCTGCTGGCGGACGGGCTGCGCGGGGACGCGATGGCGGTGGACGTCGTGTACGACGGGGCGGCGGCGTTGGAGCGGTTGGCGGTGAACGCGTACGACGTGGTGGTGCTCGACCGGGATCTGCCCGAGGTGCACGGGGACGAGGTGTGCCGTGAGGTGGTGCGGAGCGGGGCGCGGGTGCGGATCCTCATGCTGACGGCGGCGGACGCGGTGAGTGACCGCGTCGCGGGGCTGGGGCTGGGGGCGGACGACTACCTGGTCAAGCCGTTCGCGTACGCGGAACTGGTGGCCCGGGTGCAGGCGCTGAGCCGGCGGCAGTCGCCGGCGTCGGCGCCGGTGCTGGAGCATGCGGGCATCACCCTGGACGGGCCGCGGCGGGAGGCGTTCCGGAACGGGCGGTACCTGGCGCTGTCGCGCAAGGAGTTCGCCCTCCTGGAGGTGCTGATGCGGGCGCGGGGGGCGGTGGTGACCGCGGAGGAGCTGCTGGAGCGGGTGTGGGACGAGAACGCCGATCCCTTCACGACGGTCGTGAAGGTGACCGTCCGCAGGCTGCGGGGCAAGCTGGGCGAGCCTCCGGTGATCGTCACTGCGCACGGCGGGTACCGGCTGTGACGGCAAGGATCCCCGTGCGGCTGACGACGGTCCGGGCCAGGCTGACCGCGCTGTACGCGGGGCTCTTCACGGCCACCACGACCACCGTCCTGGTCGCGGTGAACCTGCTCCTGCCGCCGAAGATCGGCGGCGAGGTGCGCCTGGTCCACCCGGCCGGTGACGTGCCGCCCGGGGCCCTGCCGCCGGCCGGTGAGTCGATCCGGCTCGGGCCGGGCGGCGCCGAGTCCGGCCACGCGCTTCAGATCGCCGTCCGCGAGCACCAGTGGACCGCGACCTGGATCGCCGCGGCCGCACTCGCCGTGCTCAGCGCGCTGGTCGGCTGGTGGGTCGCCGGGCGGGTGCTGCGGCCGGTGCACCGGATCACCGCGACCGCGCGGCGGCTGTCGCTCTCCAACCTGCACGAGCGGATCGCGCTCGCGGGTCCGCAGGACGAGCTCCGGGAGCTGGCCGACACGTTCGACGAGATGCTCGACCGGCTGGAACGGGCCGCGGACAGCCAGCGCAGGTTCGCCGCCAATGCCTCGCACGAGCTGCGCACCCCGCTCGCCGTGCAGCGCGTCGCGATCGAGGTCGGGCTCGCCGACCCGACGCCGGAGAAGGTGGCCCGGATCCGTCGGGAGTTGCTCGACACCAACCTCCGCACCGAGCGGCTGATCGAGGGCCTGATGACCCTCGCCCGCGGTGAGCGGTCGCCTGAAGAACCGTCACTGGTCGACCTCGCGGAGCTCGCCTACGAGGCCGCGGACCAGCACCGCGACGTCGCGGCGGCGGCCGGCGTCACCGTCCGCCTCGACCTGGTGCCGGTCGAGACGGTCGGCGACCCCGTGATGATCACCCGGTTGATCGGCAACCTCGTCCACAACGGCATCCGCTACAACCACGAGGGCGGCCGGGTGACCGTGCGGACCTCGCCGGTCCACGGAGTCACCGTGAGCAACACCGGTCCGCCCGTCCCCGCCGAACGGGTCGGCGAGCTCTTCGAACCCTTCCGGAGATCGGGTGCGCCGCGGACCGGCACCGGGCCGAGTGCCGGGCTCGGGCTGTCGATCGTCTCGGCGATCAGCGAGGCGCACAGGGCGGCGCTGCGGGCCGAGGCCGGGCCCGAGGGCGGGCTGACGGTCGCGGTCCGATTCCCGGCCGCGACCGCCGTCGGGCCGCCTCGTGGCCGGACAGGAGAAGGCCCCTGACCGTGAGTGATGCCGGCCAGGGGCCTTGAGGGCGGCTAACTCGCAAGCAGCGAAAGGGCCTTGTCCAGAGCAGGGTCCCGCCCGTCGGAGAGGTCCTCGGCGGTCCGCTCGGCGGGGTGGTCGACCGGGACGCCGATCTCGTCGACCACCTCGCCGTTCGCCCAGTGGTGGCGCGTGGTGGGCATGATCAGCACGCTGTTGTCGTTGAGCTGGAACCCGTTCTGCAGCCCCGACACGGCGCCCATCGTGCGGGTGCCGACCACCTTGCCCAGGCCGAGGAACTTCGTGTTGGCGACGAAGTCCTCGCAGGCCGACGCGCACATGCTGTCGGTGACCACCGCGTACGGCAGGTCGAGCAGCGCGACGGTGTCGTCCGTACGGGTCTCGGTGCAGTGGTTCCGCACGTCGCAGTCCCGGCCGACGACCTTGCCGTGGGCGAAGGAGCTGATCAGCTTGAGGCCCTCCTCCGCGCGCCCGCCGCCGTTGCCGCGCACGTCGAAGACGATGCCGCGCAGCCCGGTGGTCCTCCGCAGCTCCGCGATCTTCGCGAGCGCCTCGTCGGCGAACCCGGGGAGCATGGCCGGGAGGGTCACCCCGGCCACGTTGCCGGGCAGCAGGGTGACCGCCACGGCCGGAAGAGCCGGCGTGCGCCGGTAGGGGCGCAGGTCCACCGAGAGCGTCTCGTCGGTGGACGGGCGCTTCACCGTCACCTTCACGGCGTCCCGGTCGCTCTTCGGGTGCAGCCACTCCATGACGCCGGTGGTGATCCTGCCGTTGACCTCGACCGGGACGCCGTTGACCGCGACCAGGACGTCACCCGGCTTCAGGCCCGCCAGGTCGGCCGGGCCGCCGGCCTTGACCAGCTTGACGTAGAGCGGCGGGGCGGCGTCCGCGAACTGCGGGGTGAACCGGCCGGAGGCGGATTCGAGGAACCCCAGCGAGAACGGGCCGCCGCCGCCACCACCCGGCCGGAAGCCGTCCCAGCGCACGTGGTTGTCGTGCAGGGCGGAGAGCATCCCGTTGATCACGGCGCCCGCGAGGGCCTGCCGCAGATCCGCGTCCTGCGGCAGGGCGTCCGTCACCCGCTGGTAGGTCGCGGCGAACGCCTTCCAGTCCCGGTCGCGGCGCCCGGTCAGGCCGGCCAGGGTGGCCTCGGGCCGGTCGGCCCCGCGGCGTATCAGCTCCTCGGTGAACGCCTTGAAGCCGGCGCGCAGCAACTCGCGCGTGTCGACCCGGGAGCCCGCGTACGCGTTGTCGAGGATGCACTCGTACGCCTGCCGCAGGGTCGCCGTGGTGGTCGGCGTCGGGTCCGGCAGCTGCGGCGGCTCACTGTCGGCCGGCAGCGGGCGACACGCCTGCACCCCGGTCGAGGCGGCGGACGCGCCGTCGGGGACGTCCGCGTACGCGGCGACGCCCGAGCCGGCCGTGAGCGCGGCCAGCGTCACCGCCGTCAGCGCGCGCCTGGTCCGGCCGATCGTTCGGATCCTGTCGTTCAAAGTCGACTCCTGTAGTGGGAGAGTGATGCGCTGTACGGGCCCGTCACGGGGCCGAGAGCGCCTGCGTCGGCGCAAGCCGCGCCGCCCGGATCGCCGGGTACAGCCCGGCCAGCGCGCCGATGGCGAGCGTCGCCCCGGCGCCGCCCGCCGAGGCCCAGGCCGGTACGACGGCCGGCCAGCCCTGGGTCGTCGCGTACCCGGTGGTGACCGCGACGCCGAGCAGGACGCCGCCGAGGCCGCCGAGCGCCGAGAGGATCAGCGACTCGGAGAGGAACTGCGTACGGATCTGGCCGCGCGTCGCGCCCAGCGAGCGGCGCAGGCCGATCTCGCCGCGGCGTTCGAGCACGGAGATCACCATCGTGTTCGCCACCCCGACGCCGCCGACCAGGAGGGCGACCGCGCCCAGGCCGACGAGCAGGCTGGTGAAGGCGGAGTTCGCGGCGCTGCGGGCGGCGAGGGCGTCGGACGGCCGCGACACCTTCACCTCGTCGGGCGCCTGCGGGTTCGCCGTCGCCGCGAGCACGTCGCGGACCGCCTCGACCGAAGCGTCCGCCGAGCGGGTGTAGACGGTCGTCGGATGGCCGTCGAACCCCAGGTAGGTCCGGGCCGCGTCCCAACCGATCAGCGTCGCATTGTCCAACTGGTGTGCCAGCGGCACGGGCCGCAGGATGCCCACCACGGTGAACCAGGTACCGCCCACGCGGATCCGTACGTCGGGGTCCACCGTGGTGATGCCCAGCCGCTGCGCCGCCGCCGAACCCAGCACCGCGGCCGGGTACGTGGCGGTGGCCGCGTTGAGCCAGGCCCCCTTGGCGAGCGTGGCGCCCGCCGTGTCGGGCAGGTCGAGATCGGCGGCCTGCACCGAGATGCCGCCGCTCTCGCCCTTGGCGATGCGGTCCGTCCGGTAGACCTTGCCCTCGGGGCCGCTGAGCGCCCCGGTCGCGGCGGCCTGCCGCACCGGGCCGATCCGCCGGATCATCGCGACCGACTCCTCGGGCAGCTTGGCGTCGCCGCCCGTCAGCGTCTTGCCCGGCGCCACCGTGAGCAGGTTGGTGCCCAGCGCCTCCAACTGCCGGTCGAGATCGGCCCGCGAGGAGGACGAGATGCCGACCACCGACACCATCGCGGCGATACCGATCGCGATGCCGAGCGCGGAGAGGAACACCCGCATCGGACGGGTGCGCAGACCTTCGCCGCCCACCCGCAGCACATCGCGCGGCCCGAGCCGGGAGGGCGTGGGCGGCCGCTGTCCGTCCGCGGCCGTCACGACGACACCACCTCCCCGTCGCGCAGCGCCACCTGCCGGGGCAGCGAGGAGGCCAGGTCCCGGTCGTGGGTGATGACGAGGACCGTCGTCCCGGCGGAGTTGAGCTCGCGCAGCAGCTCCAGCACCGCGGTGCCCGAGGCCGAGTCGAGGTTGCCGGTCGGCTCGTCGGCGAGCAGCAGCGGTGGTTCGCCGACGATCGCGCGGGCGATGGCGACGCGCTGGCGCTGCCCGCCGGACAGCTCGTGCGGCAGGTGCGTCATCCGCTCGGCCAGGCCGACGCGTTCGAGAGCCCGGCGGGCCCGTCGCCGGCGCTCCCGGAGCGGCAGGCCGGCGTACAGGACCCCGTCGGCGACGTTGTCCAGGGCGCTCCGGCCGGGCGCGAGGTGGAACTGCTGGAAGACGAAGCCGATCCGGTGCGCCCGCAGTGCGGACAGCCGGCGGTCGCCGAGCCGGGCGACGTCGCGGCCGTCGATGCGGACGGTGCCCGCCGAGGGCCGGTCGAGGGTGCCGGCCAGGTGCAGCATCGTGGACTTGCCCGAGCCGGACGGGCCGACGATGCCGACCATCTCGCCGTGGCCGATGGCGAGCGTCACGTCCCGCAGCGCGGTGACGCCGGCGGGGTAGGACTTGGAGACGCCGTCGAGCTCGACCACGGTCCGCCGGGTGTCCCGCCCGGTCATGACGGCACCCCGACGGCCGTGCCCTCGGCGAGTCCGTCGCCGGAGACCTCGACCCGGCCGTTGGCGAACATGCCGGTGGTGACGGGCAGGATGCGGGTGCCGGTGGCCTCGACCACCTGGACCCCGTAGCCGCCCTCGGTCAGGGCGAGCAGCGCGCCCGTCGGTACGGTCAGGACGTTGTCGCGCTTCGACGCGGTGAACAGGACGTCGGTGCTCGACTGGTCGAGGCCCTCCAGCGCGGCCTGGTCGTCGACGGAGACGGTGACCTTCAGCTCGGTCTTCGCCGAGTCGCCGCCGCCGGTGCTCCCGCCGGTGCTCCCGCTGGCGCTCCCGGCGCCGCCCGAGCCGCCGCCGCCCCCGCTGGTGACCGTCCGGGTGGCGGCGACCTCGCCCCGGGTGCTCGTGCCGGTGGGCAGGTTGAGCGTCACCTCGGTGCCCTTCGCGGCCAGCCGCTGCTCGTCCATGCCGAGCGTCACCTCGACCACGCGGCGGGTGCCGCTGTACGCGAGCAACTCCTTGCCGGGCTGCAGCGCGTCGCCGCTCGCCGCCGTACGGGAGTCCACCCGTACCTGCCCGGAGGCGTAGTGGACGCGGCCCGCCTCGACCTCGCCGCTCTCGTCCAGGCCGAGGGCGGCCTGCCACTTCCTGACCGCGGTCGCGGTCGCCTCGGTGAACTTCCGGTCCACCGTGAAGCCGGTGTAGCCGAGTGCGGCGAGGTTCTGCTCCAACTGCTCGACGTCCTCGCCCTCCTGGCCTGCCTTCAGCGTCCGGTAGGCGGGGAGCGATCCGTACAGCAGGACCACCGGCTTGTTGTCCACCATGTACAGCGCCGACCCGCGCGCGACGATCGATCCCACCCCCGGCAGCCGGGTGACGGTACCGCCGAGCGAGCCCTTGACCGTGACGGTCTCGCCGTAGGTGAGCGAGCCCGTCTCCGTCCGGGTGTCCACCAGGGTCTGCCGGTCGACCGTGGCGGTGGCCCGGGTCTGCCGGTCGGAAGGGCCCGTGGGAGCGCCGCCCCCGCGCGGGAGCCCGACGCCGGTCGCCGCCATCGCACCGGCGCCCACGGCGAGGATCGCGAAGGTCGTCATCGCGGCCCCGCCGCCGCGGCGCCGCTGCCGCTCGGTGCCGCTCATCCCCTCGCCCCCGCGGCCTTGCCGCCCGGCCTGGCGCCGTTGAGAGCGTCGGGCTGGAACTGCCGGCACTTCTCCTCGGCGGCCTTGAAGGCCGCCGACTCCGGGTCCAGGCCGCTGTCCTGACCGAGCATCATGCCGCTGCTGTTCGGGTCGGGGTCGGGGAACCCCGGAAGCCCGTTGCTGCGCATGCACTGCGCGAACCGGCGAAGCTTCTCCTGGTCCTCGGCGCTCGTCTTCGGCGGCTCGCCACCGTTCGGCGCCTTGTCCTTGCACTTCGTGTGCGCCGCGTCGATCTTGCTCTTGTCGGTGCCCTCCGGCACCACCATCGACCCGTTCGCCTCGGGGTCGGGGAACTCCGGTACGCCGTTGTCGCGCATGCACTTCGCGAAGTCCGCCGCGGTGCCCTTGCCGGCGTCCTTGCCGGCGTCCTTGCTCGCGGTCGCGGTCGCGGTCGGCTTGCCGGATCCCGCCGACGCGACCCGCTCCCGGTCGCCGCCGCCCGCGCCGCAGGCCACCGTGCCGACCAGCAGCACCATGGCGAGCGCTAGTCCCGCTCTGACGCGCATTCTCTCTCCCTGGCTCGGATGAGTCCCCCCGCCGCCCACGCGGTGCGCGGACGGGCCGGGGTGGAACGCATCGAGACTCGCAAGCGGGCGGTGTCAGCGCGGTGACAGCGGGCGCCGCTCGGGGATCACCGACGGTCTCGTCGGCGTACACCCGCACGTGCTCGCGGTGCTCTGCGGCCGGCTCAGCTCATCCGCCGGTACGCGCCGGGGGCCACCCCGTGCGTGCGCTTGAACGCGGTGGCGAACGCGAACTCGGATGTGTATCCCACCTGGGGGGCGATGGATCTCAGGGGCGCTCCCGTCTCCCGTAGCAGGCGGGCTGCCGTGGTCATCCGCCACCAGGTCAGGTAGCCGAGGGGCGGCCGGCCGATCAGTGAGGAGAAGCGCCTGGCGAACGCCGCCCGGGAGAGGCCCGCTTCCGCGGCGAGCTCCGCCACGGTCCAGGGAGCCGCCGGGTCCCGATGGACGGCGTGGAGGGCGGCGGTGACCGCCGGGTCGTTGAGGGCGGCAGCCCAACCGGTGGTGCTGCCGCGACCGGGCTGTTCGGCGAGCCACCTGCGCAGGATGTACATCAGGAGCGTGTCCAGGAGCGCGGGGACGGTCGCGCTGGTGCCCGGACGCGGATGACGCATCTCGGAGGCGAGGAGTTCCACCGCTGCGTTCAGCTCGTGGTGGCGGCTCGGGTCGGCCCGCAGGTGGATCAGGTCAGGCAGGGTCAGCAGCAGTGGGTGGGTCCGGGACGGGTCGATCTGGTAGGCCCCGCAGAGCATCACGGTGGCCGGACCGCCCTGGCCGAACCGGTCGACGGTGTCCGTCGCGTACGACTCGGGCAGTTCGGGGTCGTCAGGGGGACAGGCCGGGGCCGTGACCGCGGTTGCCGGGCCGTCGGCCAGCGTGTGCCCACTGCCGTGCGGCAGGAACAGCACATCGCCCGCGCCCAGTCGGACCGGCGCCGAGTGCTGGGACAGGATCCAGCAGGAGCCCTCCAGGACCATCTGGAAGGCCACCGACCCCGGTACGGACGCGAACTGCTGTCCCCACGGGGCGTGCCATCGCACGTACGCCGACCGGGGCCGGCCGGTCCGCGCCACCGTGATCACATCGCTGAGCACATCCATGGGGCGAGCGTACGGGGGAGACGCGCGCGTATGAACGGGGAACTCTGACACATGGATCCGCCCTGCGGGCGGCCGTAGATTCGCGGCATGACGATGAAGACCTCGCGCATTCACGCCTTCGGCGACGCGTCCGTGATCCGCTACGAAGACGTTCCGCAGCCTCGACCGGCCGGCGGTGAAGTGCTCGTCCGTGTCGCGGCGACATCGTTCAATCCCACCGAGGCCGCGTTGCGCGCCGGACTGCTGCAGGCGTTCCTGCCCGTGGACCTCCCCTACACGCCGGGCTGGGACGTCGCCGGCACGGTGGCCGAGACCGGCCCGGGAACTGCCGGGTTCGCTGTCGGCGACCGGGTCGTCGGGCGGCTGGAGGCTGCGGGCGCGGCTGCCGAGTACGTTCGGGCGCCGGGCGCACTGCTGGTTCCGGCGCCGGCATCCGTTCCTCTCGCGCACGCTGCGGCCCTTCCCCTGGCCGGCCTGACCGCCTGGCAGGCGGTGTTCGAGCACGGGAAGGTGACCGCCGGCCAGCGGGTGCTGGTCAACGGTGCGGGGGGAGGGGTCGGCGGCTTCGTGACACAGCTCGCCAAGCGTGCCGGAGCGGAGGTGATCGCCACGGCCGGCGCCCGCAGCACCCGGGCCGTCCTGCGGCAGGGGGCGGACCACGTGATCGACTACACCGCCGTGCCGGTCGCCACCGCGCTCGACAGGCCGGTGGACATTCTGCTCAACCTCGTTCCGCTGAGCCCGCACGACGCCGCGGATCTGGCCTCCGCGGTACGGGCGGGCGGGCGGATCGTCTCGGTCGCCACCCCGGTCGAGCCGCCTGTCGAGGCCGGGGTGAAGGCGATGCACATGGTCGCCCGCAACGATGTGGCGCAGCTCGCGGAGCTCGTGGCGCTCGTCGATGCGGGTGAGGTCACCCTCGACATCAGCGCATCCCACCCGCTGGCCGACCTCGCGGACGTCCACCGCCTCAGTGATGCCGGCCGGATCCGCGGCAAGGTCATCATCATCCCCTGAGATCGCCGGCGGCGCCCACGACCCGGAGGGCACGTTCACGTGCACGCGGCTGAGCACGTGGCCTGTGCAGCCCTGGCCGGCCCTCCCGCGCCGGTCCCCTCCGGTCCGCCACCCCCCGTCCTGCGAGGGTGAGGTTCCCCCGAGTTGCGGAAGGTCGCCGCCGGAGATGGCCTCCTGGGCGAGGAGAAGGGAGCCTCTGCACGGCCACGGAGCCGGCGGCGTTCGGAGGTGAAGCCGAGCAGGGCCTGCATCACCGCGAGGGTGACCAGCTCGGCGTCGCTCAGCCGGGGCGCGATGCCGATCTCGCGACGCCACGGCGCCAGATGCGGCGATTCCTTCAGCAGGTCGTCGGTCTTCACATAGAGTGCGGTCGCGAGGGAGTCCAGGTCAGGCGTCACAACCGGCCTTTGGACTCCCTCGCTTCATCTCATGCACGCCAGTGGGCCCTTGGCATCAATCATCTAGTAGTACTTCGTTAGGTTGGGGTTGGTGGCCGGGCATTTCGCCTGGATGCCCTTGCCGGGATTGGTTGTTGGCAGGTTTTGCAGGTGCCGGTCCAGCAGGCCAAGAGGTCCTGGATCTGGTCGAGGACCTGGTAGAAGCTCAGGCCGGCGCCTCGACTTTTGGGTCGTGGCGCCGGAGGGTGAGAAAGGCGTGGGCAGCGGTGACGAGGGTGACGTGGTGATGCCAGCCGCGCCAGGTTCGGCCTTCGAAGTGGTCCAGGCCCAGGCCGTGCTTCATCTCGCGGTAGTCGTGTTCGATCCGCCAGCGCATCTTGGCCAGGCGGACCAGGCGCCGCAGCAAGGTGGTGTTCCCTGTCAAGTTCTTGTGTTCAGGAACCAGTGGCGAGGTGCCGCGCATCTGCAAGCTCGGCCGCGCCTCGACATCCACGGGGTGCCCCTGGTGATCGATCAGTTGTGGAACGATGGTGGCTGGTTCGGCTGTGGGTCTGTTGAGGTCTCGCGGTGGCCGGCCATCGGCCCGGCAGGATTCCCGCGCACTTTGTGCGCCCTGCCGGGCCTCTCTGGGCCTACGGCTCGGCGGAAAGACTCTCAGCCGACCGCCGCCAGTCAGCTTCGGGCGCGTTCGACGATCCCGCGCAAGCTGATCGATTTCTTGAACGGGTTGCCCATCTCGTCCTCGGCGTCGGCGTACTCGTCGAACAGCCCGGGGTTGATCTGCGCGCTGCGGACAAGGTCGTCGGTGTGCGCAAGCGGGCAGGCCCGGCAGCTCAGGCGGCGCATGCCCTGGTCGTACGCCTCGTGGTGGGCGATGCCGTTGTCCTGGTGGATATTGGTAGGCGCGGATATTGGATGTTGCGGAATGCTTCCCGGGGGTTGAGGAACATCCATGCCAGATCGTGCGCTAAGGCCGGGCCGGTCTCCGGAGGCCGTTGACCTGGGCTGATCGTGGGCTCCAACCTTCGCGGGTCGATGTTGTCGATCTTCGGAGGGCCGTTGTGGCGGTCGAGTTTCTGACGGATGAGCAGGCGTCCCGGTACGGGGCGTTCTACGGCGCCCCGGCGCGGGCGGAGATGGCCCCCAGGCCGACGAGGCGCTGCGCCGGATGCGCGACTGCTCCCCGCGCCCGCGGGGATGGCCCCCCGTTCCCGGCAGCGGGTGCCGGACGTGGTCCGGCACCCGCTGCGCAGCCTGGTGGCGGTCTTCCGCCGCCCGTTGTTCGTCTTCGACGCCGGCCTGGTCGTCACCACGGCCCACCCCTGGGGCGGCGGCGAAGGCCCGGCCCGTCGGGCGGTGGGAGACCAGGCCGAGCAGGACCCGGACTCCGTGCCCGGCGACGTCGGCCACCTCGCGCAGCCCTCCGGCCGGACCGGAGAGCGATCCGGCGGGCGGCGAAGTCGGTCACCTCCGCGAGCGCGCCGGTGCCGTACGAGGACGGGTAGAGCGCGAGGGCCCGCCGGAGAAGCCAGGCGTTCAGGGGGTGCTGCGAGGTCATGCCGAGCCTCCTGCGGAACGGGTCCGGGGTGCCGCCAGGCGGCGGTCCGCCTCGCGCAGGGCGGAGCGCAGGCGGTCGGCCTCGGTCCTGAGCGACTGTTCTCCGTCCGGGGTGAGGGTGAACACGCGTCGGGGGCGTCCGTCCACCGTCTCCTCGCGCTCGACGCGGATCAGCCCCTCAGCCAGCAGGCGGTCAAGGGTGCCGTAGAGGCTGCCTGCGCCCAGTCGCACCCGACCGTCGGAGATCGCGGCGACCTCGTCCCCGAGCGCGTAGCCGTGGCGCGGCCGGTCGGCGAGTGCGGTGAGGAGGAGGAAGGTCGGCTCCTGCATGGAGCGCTTGTTCTTCACCCGGCACACCGTAGTACGGTCACCGTAGTATCTGGCAAGAGGCGCCCCCGTTCTTCTCGGCCGACTGCGGGCCGCCCACCCGGCGGCCCTCCGCTTCGCCGGGCCCCGCCCGCACCCCGGGCGGCAGCGGCGCGAGGTCCTGGGACACCCTTCCGTCCCGGCTGTGATTCACGTCACTGCCGGCGGCTCGGTGCAGCACCCGGCCCCGTTCCGCCGTCATGGGGGCAGTGATCGGGACGGGACGAGGAGAGGAGGTCGGCGGGTGAGGTTTCGCAGGAGCGGTCCGGGCAACGGATTCACGGAGTTCGTCGCACAGCGGTCGGGAGCGTTGTTCCGCACCGCGTATGCGCTGACCGGTGACGTGCACGTGGCCGAGGATCTGGTGCAGGAGACGCTGGAGCGGGCGTGCCGACAGTGGCGGAAGGTCGCGGCGGCGGACTCGCCGGAGGCGTACGTGCGCAAAGTGCTGGTCAACCTGGCCAACGACCGCTGGCGGCGGCTGTCGCGCCGGGGCGAGCGCCCCGGGCTGTCGGGGGTGCCCGAGACGGCCGACCCCCGGGACCGGTTCGGGCAGGTGGATCTGCGCGCGGAACTGATCGAGGCACTGCTCGGACTGCCGATGGGCATGCGCAGCGTGGTGGTCCTGTACTACCTGCACGATCTGGACGCCCGGCAGGTCGCCGACGTCCTGGACATCTCTTCGAGTGCGGTGAGGTCCCAGCTCGCCCGCGGCCTGGCCAAGCTGCGCGATTCCGTATCGGGCGCCCAGGCGCCGCACACGCCGCCGGCCGCTTTCGGAGGTACGAAGTGAGGAACACGTCGTCCGGACCGGCCCCGTTCGAGCCGGGCCTCGAAGCCGAGCTGCGTGCCGCGGTGGCCTCCTTCGCCGACGGGCCGACGGCGCCGGTCGTCGACGCGGCCGCGATCGAGCGAGCCGTCAGCCGCAGCCGCACCCGCCGGGCGCTCCTCGGCACCGCTGCGGCGTGCTGCGTGCTGGCGTGCGCCACGGTGGGGTTCTTCGCGCTGAAGCCCGTGCCGCCCGCGCCCGGCGCCTCCCCGTCCCTGTCCTCACCGGCGAACGGGGCGTGCACCCCGCTCGCCACCGGCACCCCCAAGAGCGGAAGCGCCGATGCGACTCCGACACAGGAGCAGGAGCAGACCGCGGGAGCGGGCATCGCGCTGCCGGACCTGGCCGGCATGCCGGTCGAACAGGCCGGAAGCCTGCTGCGCGGACTCGGACTGAGCTGCACGATCATGCGGCACACGGACTGGAACGCTCCCGCCGGGCAGGTGATCAGCAGTCAGCCCCGGGGCGGCGCAGAACCGGTGGCACCGGGCTCGTCCGTCCTCCTGCTGGTCTCGACGGGCAAACCCGGCGGAACCTGAGCGACCGGGCCCTTCGGCCCGCGCACCGGCCGAGTGACCCAGGTGCCGGTGCGCGGGCAGTCCGTCGACCGCGGCGCACCGGCTGGACGCCCGCCCCTCCGGGCCGCTGCTGGACTTTTCCGAGGGGCGCGTGCGGGGAGGGGAGTGGGGGGAGGGCTCCTGCCGGTGGGGCGCAGGGCCGTGGCGTCGGCGGAGCATGCGCGCACAGACGCTCCGCCCGTGCGCGCGCCGACCGCCGACTCCCCGTCCCGGCCGCGCCATGGCCTCGTCACGGTCCAGCGACAACGGCACCGCCGCACCCTCGCTGCTGACACCGTGTCAGTCATGAGACTCCGACTTCTCACG
The DNA here is from genome assembly GCF_042268405.1 of Kitasatospora sp. NPDC056184. Taxonomy (NCBI): domain Bacteria; kingdom Bacillati; phylum Actinomycetota; class Actinomycetes; order Kitasatosporales; family Streptomycetaceae; genus Kitasatospora; species Kitasatospora sp. NPDC056184. Next base: position 259,795 of record NZ_JBHJUI010000001.1, read on the forward strand.
GTCGGCCTGACCGCCGCCGCGCGCCGCGAGCGCCCGGAAGCGAGGTGACCGGACCCTTCCGTACCGCGCGTCGCGGCCGGCGCGCGCCGACCCGTGCCAGCTGCTATCCAGGACTCATGGGTCGTTTGAGCAGGTCACAAGGCATCTACAGGTGTCAGGAACGTGAGGCTGAGCGGCCGAGTCGGTCCCCTTCCTGCAAGTGAGAACCCCACCAGGGGTGAACGGAACGCGAGACTGTCTCCCCCCTTGCGGTCCGTTCACCCCTGAACGGACCTTCGCCCACCCGGGCCATGTGCCGATCGTTCAGGGTGAACGGACTTTCGCATACGACGGCGGGTAGGAGACGGGTGTGAGCACGTTCCCGTACGGCTTCGACGCGGAGAAGCTACGGGCGGCCCGCACCGCCGCCGGCGCCTCGGTCGCCCGGATCGCCCGCGAGGTTGGCGTGACCGAGCGGGCGGTGAGCCTCTACCTCGCCGGTAGCCGCGTTCCCCGCCCGGAGCTGCTGCCCCGGCTGGCCAGGGCGGTCGGCGAGGCGGTCGAGTTCGTCGGCCCGGGCCCGAAGCAGACGGGCGTGGGTGTCGGTGCGGACGGTGTTGGCACAGCCGGGTCGGCAGTCGTACTGGCGGGGCGAGTTCGCTCCGGGGTCCGGTTCGCACAGGGCGTTGTCGCGCTTGAACGCGCAGATCAGCAGGGCGTCGGGGTTGTCGAACAGGACGATGCCGTCGCGGGCGAGGTAGTCGCGGGCCTTGTGGACGAAGGTGCGCGGGACGATGCGGCCTTCGAAGCGGGGTACGTGGGCGGCCGCGGTGAGGGCGCGCTGGGCGGCGGGGCCGGAGATGCGCTCGCCGGCGGCAAGTAGGTCGCGGAGGCGGGCGGCGGTGTCGGCCGCGGCGAGCGCGGACTCGACGTCGAGGACGGTGTGGATGCCGCCGCGGCTGCGGGTGCCGTAGCCGCTGGAGGTGCGGGCGTCCAGGACGGTTCGCATGTGGCCGTACTGGATGGCGAGGGCGACCAGGCCGCCGGGGCGGCGGGCGATGTGCCAAGCCAGGGTGCGGCGGAAGCGGCTGGTGTTGATCGGGCCGTGCGGGTCGTCGGGGATGCTCTGGCCAGTCAGGTCCTTGGTGGCGGCTTCGTCGTTGATCCAGGTCACGAAGTCCTTGATGCGGATGTTCAGGGTGCCGGCCTTCAGCGCGCCGGCGCGATCCTGGGTGAAGTGGTGAGCCGAGCCGAAGAGGAGTTCACCCGAGGGCACGATCCGCTCCAGCACGCGGATGGCGTTGACGACCGGTGTGATTGCGACCCAGGGGACGGCCCGGACTTCGCCGGCGGAGACGTGGTTGCCGTCGCTGTCGGTGACGTTCTTGAAGTGGCGGCCGCGGATCAGGTGGCGTCCGGGTGCGCCGTCGACGGTGGGCTGCGGGTCGGGGCAGCAGCCGGAGCGCAGGCTCTGGACTTCCTGGGGCCGCATGCCGGTCAGGTAGAGGCAGATCACTGCGGCGGCGGTGGCCAGGTGCCGCATCAGCTCCGCGGTCTCGTGGAAGTCCATGTGTTCGCGCCAGGGCCGGCCGTCGAGACGGCCGCGGACGGGGACGTCCATCGGGCAGGGGCCGGGTTGCTGTTCCACGGCGGCCACCAGGTCGTGCTGGAGGGCGAAGCGGTGGATCTGGCCGACGCTGGCGCCGGTCAGCGCGGCGATGTACTGCCGTGACAGCGACGCCTTGTGCGTGCCCGCGCCGGCTGGCAGGGCCTTCCCGTCCCGGATCATCGGCAGCAGCAGGTCTTCCAGCGCGGCCCAGGTCGTCGTCGTGGCCTTGCTGGTCGCGGCGAGGTCGATCTGACGGCGGCGTTCGTTCCAGGCCGTGAGGATGTCGTCGGCGAAGTCGTCGACGAATCGGATCGACCAGGCCAGCAGCGGGCCCAGGACCTGCGGGTCCAGTGGCTCGGTCGTGTTCTCGACGTGTCCGCCGTCGGCGGCCGGCAGGAAGTCGTCCACACCCTCGGTCTCCCAGGGCGTACGGGCGACGCCGGTCGGTGCAGCGCTGAGCCTGTCGAAGGCCCACAGGTCCGTCAGGCGGCCGCAGGCGATCGCCGCGGTGGTGCGCGAGAGGCCGGCCAGGCGCTCGCCGATGAACGAGCGCCAGCGCTCGGCCGTGCAGTCGCCGAGGTCGGTGACGCCGTTGCGGTGCAGCCAGCGGGCGAGCTGCATCCACTCGCTGCAGGTGGAGTACATGTCGCCGCCGGAGGTGCGCGCGCGGGCCTGGACCCCGCGGTCGTGAAGGTAGGTGGGTCTGAGCTGGCCGTTGATCATCGTCTAGATGAATGATGCGAAGGGTTAGTGGTCGTAGGCGGTCAGCGAGCGCATGACGGGCTGGCCGGTGTGGTCGTTGTGCCAGATCGCGCTGGTCAGGGCGAGGATGCGTTGCAGGACGCGGGCCATGACGCCGCCCGGGGTGCGGCCCGGGTGGCGTTCGAGGTCGAGCTGGGCCTTGAAGGTCTGGTTGACGGACTCGATGACCTGCCGCAGCGGCTTGAACAGAGCGGAGCCGGCCCGCACGGGCTCGCCCTTGCGGGCCGGCCGCAGCAGACGCACGCCCCACGAGGCGAGTTCCTCTTCGAAGACGCGGCCGTAGTACTGCCGGTCGCTGATCAGGGTCTGGCCCGGGCGGGAGGCGACGAGGTCGGGCTCGGCGTGGAACATGCCGAGCAGGGTCTCGCGCTCGTCGGCCTTCGCGCCGGTCAGCGCGAAGGCGACGGGCAGGCCGTGCAGGGCGCACAGCAGGTGCAGGCGAAGGCCCCAGAAGTATCGGGAGTGGCTGGCGCAGTAGCCGTACTCGGCCCATCCGGCCAGGTCGGAGCGCTTGGCCGTTTCTCGGGAGCGCCCGCACTCCACCGGGGTGGAGTCGACGACCCACACGGTGTCGGTCCACATCGAGGTGCCGGTCGCGAGCTGGCGGTTGACGTGGGCGATCAGGTCGGCGGCCTTGCGCAGCCGCCGGTTGTAGCCCGACTGCCCGGGCAGGTAAGGGAACAGGTGCCGCAGGTGAGCCTGGGCGTGGCGGATCCAGCGGCGTTCGGAGGTGAAGCCGAGCAGGGCCTGCATCACAGCGAGGGTGACCGGCTCGGCGTCACCGAGCCGGGGCGCGATGCCGATCTCGGGTCGCCACGGTGCCAGATGCGGCGATTCCTTCAGCAGGTCGTCGGTCTTCACGTAGAGTGCGGTCGCGAGGGAGTCCAGGTCAGGCGTCACAACCAACCTTTGGACTCCCTCGCTTCATTTCATGCGCGCCAACGTGCCCTTGGCATCAATCATCTAGTGGTCCTGCGCCAGGAATTCGTTCAAGAAACGAGGCGAGCCGTTCGAGGATCTCGTCGGCGGTCTTGATCCAGGTGAACGGGCGGGGGTCCTCGTTCCAGGTCTTGATCCAGGCCCTGATGTCCTTCTCCTGGGCCTGGACGGACTTGCGGACTGCGGACGCCGCGTCGGAGTTGCCTGTCCGTCAGCAGGACGAACCATCGCTCAACCCGGTTGAGCGAGGACGAGCCGGTCGGGGTGAAGTGCAGATGGCACCGGGGGTGGCCGGCCGGCCACTTCTGGATCGAGGGGGTCTTGTGAGTGGCGTAGTCGTCGCAGATCAGGTGCACCTCCAGATCGGCGGGCACCTCCTCGTCGGGCTTGGCGAGGAACTTCCTGAACCCGGCCGCGCGGTGGCGGCGGTGGAGTGAGTCGCAAGGCAGGACGGACGGCCGGCGACACCCCTGGAGAGCGTGGTCGAACCGTCGGACATTCCGATCAACGGCCCAGAGGCCCTTGCCCGTTGTGGCCTCGCTGACCGTCACCGGATCGGCCGTTACCTCTGAAGAAGCTCAATGATGGTGGAAAAGCACGGGGGCTCGGGGAGTAGGGGCTAACCTCCGGGTATGGGGTCATGGGAAGTTGCGATCGCCGCCATTGGCGCGGCCGCCGCCGTGTTCACTGCCGGGGCCGCCGTGCTCTCGGCCGGCATCGATGTGCGTGAGCGGCTGTCACGGATACGGCGTCCTGCGGATGCCCCGCCCGCGCTGGAACCCGTCACCGAATCCGCCACCGGACCCGCCACCGGACCCGCCACCGGACCCGCCGCCGAACCCGGCGACACGTACGACGCGTTCGTCTCCTACGCCCAGGCGGACACCGAGGTTGCGCAGGCCCTCGCCAGCCGGTTGCGTGCCGACGGGCTGCGGGTCTTCCTGGCCGAGTGGATCGGCCCGGGGCTGGTGGAGAGCCTGGAGAAGGAAGCGGCCCTGCGCGTCACGGCCAACGGGATCCTGCTCTTCAGCAGCGCGACGATGAACGACGCCGCGATCCGCGACGAGTACGCGGCGCTGCTCCAGCGTGCGCACAGCGGTGGGCGGCGGTTCATCCCGGTGCTCGTGGACGACGTGGAACTGCCGCCCTTCGCCCGGATCCGCCGGCCCGCGGACCTGCGCGACCCCGGCAGCGCGCCCTACGACGCGAACCTCGCCGCGCTGGTGCGAGCGGTACGGCCGCGGGGCGAATCCGGATGACCCAGGTGTTCCTCTCCTACGCCCGGGAGGACGCCGACTGGGCGAGAGCGCTGGCGGCCCGCCTGAGGCAGAGCGCCCTGACCGTCCTCTTCGACGAGTGGGACGTGTTGCCCGGTGACGTGGGCGTGCACCACACCGAGGCCGCGATCGAGGACGCCGGGTGTGTCCTGGTCGTCATCAGCCCGGCCTCGCGCACCTCGTCCTGGGCCCGCGAGGAGTACGCGGCCCTGGTCACGGCCGGGGCGCGGCGGCAGTTGCGGCTCATTCCGCTGCTGATCGGGGACGCCCCGCTCCCGCCCCTGGCCGCGAGCCGGGTCTGGCGCGACTTCAGGACCGTGGACGCCGCCGACTACGAGCGGAAGGTCGACGGACTCGTCGCCGCCATCCGCGGCGAGACCGTCCGGCACGGTTCCGGCGGATCCGTCGCACCGGGGCACGCGGAGAACATCGCGTCGGCCCAGCCGTCGCCGCCCCGACCCCTCGTGCCGCCCGACCGCCCCGCTGTCGTCCTCTGCTACGACAAGGCCGACACGGCGTACGCCCACGCGCTCGCCGACCAGGTGAGAGGAGCCGGACTGCACCTCTGGTCGGTCGCGGACCTGAAGGCCGGGGACTCACACGTCTGGGTGAGGCGCCAGCAGTTGGACTTCGCGACGGCCGTGATCGTCCTGATGTCACCACATTCCCAGGACTCGGACGACGTCACGGACATGATCCTGGAGGCGATGCACCACCAGCGCCCCTTCTTCCTGGTCCTGCTGGACGGGAAGCGCAACTACCTCCTGGCACACGCCTGGTACGTCGACGCCCGGGACGGTCGACTGCTGAGCCCGGAGGAACTCGGCCGGCTGCGGGACATCGACACCGCCTCCCGGAACGGCAGTTCGCCGGACGAGATGTCCGCCCTGTTCCCGGCTCCGCTCCAGCGGCCCGCGGTGCAGACGGTGCGGGTGCCGGCGGCCGTCTCCCTCGGACGCCTCGACGGCTATCTCGCCGAGGGCAACTTCGCGCACGCGGATCTCCAGACCACCACCATCGTGCTGGAGGCGGCCGACCGTCTTGACGAGGGCTGGCTGGGCACCCGCCACGCACGCCGCATCCCCGTCGAGGTCCTGGCCCGCGTCGACGGCATCTGGGCCGACCACACGCACGGACGGCAGGGCTGGAGCGCCCAGGCGGCACGGGCCGCGGTACGCGGAAACCGGCACGCGGACTTCCTCGCGCTGTCGGTGGCCTGTGGCTGGCGCAGCTCCGCCGACGCGCTGGTGCCGCGGTTCTACCCCGAAGTGACGGAGCGAGCGGGGCCCGGTCCCCGCACCGCGTACTATCCGACGCTGCGCAACCCGCAGAACGAACCGTTCAACCACTGGTACGACGAGTGGACTTCCATGGTTCTGGCCGTGCATCTACGCAGGGGGGAAAGGAGGTGAGCCGGTGAAGTGGACGAGTCGGATGGATCTGGCGATCTACCTGGTCGGGTCCTTGGCCGCGCTGTGCTCGCTGGCCGTCTGCAATCGACTGGCGATCTCCGTCCACGGGGCGGTGAACGTCTTCGGCCTCTGGGCTTACACCCCCTACGTCCTACGGAAAGTGCGCGCTGGGGAAGGGAAGCGGTCCGAACTCTACCTGACCTGCATCTCCTTCGCCGTCCTGATCCAAATCACACTTGCAGAGGTCTCATACATGGGTGTCCTGCTCGTTTCCCTCCTGCTCCTGATGGTGCTCGGTACCGCCATCCGGTTCTGTGTCCTCTACGTGCCACCCGGTCACGTCGGCCTCGTGCGGCGCCGGTACGGCCGGACCCACCCGGACTTCCCGCTGGTCACCCCGTACGCCACCCACGGGGTACTCGCCTTCACGTTCCTGCCCGGGCGCCACCGGGTTTCACCGTTCGTCCGCACCTGGACCGTCCCCCGGACGCAGGTGCCGGATGGCAAGATCGGACTGGTGACGGCGAAGGCGGGCCGGACGCGGCCGGGGAACCGGGCGCTGGCGCTGCCGGTGCCCTGCGACGACTTCCAGGACGGCGCGGGCTTCCTGCTGAACGGCGGAGAACAGGGCACACAGGTCGGTGTCCTGGTCGGTGGACAGTCCTACGCCATCAACACGGAACTGTTCCGGGTGCGGCTGGTGGACCGGGTGCACGTTCCGACGGGCACCATCGGCCTGGTCGACGCGAGGGCCGGCGGGAACCGGCCGCCCGGGGCGCTCTTCGGTCGTCATGTGGAGTGCGACGACTTCCAGGACGGCCACCGGTTCCTCGCCGGCGGCGGCCAGCAGGGCAAGCAGCTCGCCGTTCTCCAGGGCGGTGCCTACTACGACATCAACCCGGCCCTGTTCGACGTCATCACCGTGCTCAACGCGGAGGCGCGTGGCGGACCGCTGGAAGTCGAGCACCTGAAGCAGATCGCCATCCCCGCCGACCGGACCGGTGTGGTGATCACGCTCGACGGTGCGGAGCCGGGGGACGGCGACGAGATGGGACCGGTGGTGCCGGGCCACCAGGGGTTCCACCTGCCCTGGGTGTTCCTGCGCAACGGCGGCCGCCGGGGGGTGCAGGAGGAGGTCCTCAAGGGGGGAACGGTCGCGGCGCTCAACCCGTACTTCGTCCGCGTCATGCTGATCCCGACGAGCCTCCTCGTCCTGGAGTGGGACGAGAAGACGCCCGAGAAGCAGGACAACTACGACGTGCACCTGGGGAGGATCACGGTCACCGTCCAGGGCTACCGGCTGTCCGTGGATGTGAAGCAGGTCATCCGGATTCCCGCCCGGTCCGCTCCCGGACTGGTCCGGAGGAACGGCGGAGCCCTGATCTCGGACATCGGTGGCCTCGACGCCAACCGGCTGCCCGTCCAGCGCTTCGTTCAACGCGTCCTGGGCCCCATTGTCACCTCGTACTTCAACCAGATCGCCACCTCGTCGACCGTGCTGGAGTTCGTGAAGAACTACCGGGAGAACCGGCTCGACCTCGCCACCATGGTGGAGAACGGACTCCGTAACTGGGGGGTGGAGGCCGAGAGCACGCACCTGGGCGAGTTCCGGGCGGAGGACGAGAGGCTCAACGAGATGCTCAAGCGGACAGCCGACGAGGAGATGGAGAGCGAGAAACTCGCGCTGCAACTGGAGAACGCGGAGCGCGAGGACGCGATCGACAAGGTGCGGGTGGAAGCGGAGCGGCGGCGTCTGAGGCTGCCACTGGAGGCCGAGATCGAGTCCCTCGGCCTACCGAACGTCATGGTGCTCAAGATGCTCAGGGAGATCTCCCAGGCACCCGTGCCGCAGTTCCTCAGCGGGGGCGATCTCTCGGCATTCCTCGACACGCTGCCGATCAGCCGTCTTGAGGCGCTGATGGACCGGATGCAGAACCTGCGCGAGGCGGCCGGGATCGAAGACGCGGAGCGGCCCGCGCTGCCCGATGCGGAGGGCGGGGAGGCCTGGAAGGAGGAGTGAGAGACGGCGACGCGGCGGGCCGTACCAAGTAGGGGTGGGCCCCGGCTGCCGGCGGGCGGCCTCGCCCACGGCGCAAGTGGCCTCGCACTGTGTCCGTGGCAGCCCGGGCCGTCCTGCCTCGGCTCCGCCATCCATAACTCGTGTGCCGTCCGGGCACCCGGACGGCACACAAGCATCAACTTCGGACAGCGGTCGGCGGGAGCGGGATCCGCGATGAACCGGGCTGCCGGACCGCCATTCCGCTTTGACCTGCCTCAGTCCGGCCGGGCTCCTCGCCGTCAGCCGGCATGAGTGGCGTGCGGCGCTTCGCGACTATGGGCTGAGCGAGGCTCTACTGGGGATCCGGTGCGGAGCACCGTGACGGTCATGCTGCCGATGGATGCGAGCGGTAGCCCGGTTTTCCGGCACTCAGTTCAGTGTTCCAGGTCATAGGCCACAGTCACGGGCGCGTGGTCGGACCAGCGCTCGGCGTGGGTCTCGGCGCGCTCGACGCGGGCGTCGGTGGCGCGGGTGGCGAGGGTGGGGGTGGCGACCTGGAGGTCAATCCGCCAGCCGGAGTCGTTGTCGAAGGCGCGGCCGCGGTAGGACCACCAGGTGTAGGGGCCGGTGCGGTCGGGGTGGAGCCGGCGGACGACGTCGGTGTAGCCGGCCTCGTCGTAGACGCGGGAGAGCCAGGCGCGTTCCTCGGGGAGGAAGCCGGCGGACTTCTGGTTGGCCTTCCAGTTCTTGAGGTCCTCGGGGCGGTGGGCGATGTTCCAGTCGCCGCAGACCACGACCTCGCGGCCGTCGGCGGCGGCGCGGGTGCGGAGCTCGGTGAGGTGGACGAGGAATTCCGCCATGAAGCGTTCCTTCTCGTCCTGGCGTTCGGTGCCGACCTCGCCGGAGGGGAGGTAGAGGCTGGCCACGGTCAGGCCCGGGAGGTCGATTTCGACGTACCGGCCCGAATTGTCGAATTCCGCCGACTCGAAGCCGATGGCCGTACGGCTCGGCTCCGTCCGGGAGAGGATCGCCACGCCGGCGCGGCCCTTGGTGGCGGCCGGGGCCCACACCGCGTGCCAGCCGTCCAGGTCGCGCAGCTCGACGGGGAGCTGCTCGGGCTCGGAGCGCACCTCCTGCAGGCAGACCACGTCCGCCTCGGTGGCGGCCAGCCACTCGATGAAGCCCTTCTTGGCCGCCGCCCGGATTCCGTTCACATTCACACTCGTCACCACGATCACCCGGGCAGCCTACCCACTGCCGCGTGCGGGGCCGTGCCGCGACGCGTCCGCTTGCGGAGCTGACGTGAACGCACCATGAAACTCTGAGGCAGTCCCGTTGCGCCGCGCCATTGGTCTTGACCATCTCCCGATCCAGCCCCTAGGGTCACTTACTGCAAGGACCTTTAATAAAGAAGGACGGAAAAAGCCCGCTCTCCCACCTGCCGCAACAGCGGGCAGCGGGCCGGGATCCGCCCTCTTTCAGCAGTACGGAAGACACCAGGGTGGAGGACACGGTGGGAACGACAGGACAGCTCACGGCGGTACCGGAACCGAAGTACTGGCACCTGCGCACGGTGTTGCTCCGCGCCATCGACACGGAGTTCTCCACCGGCCAGATCCTGCCGAACGAGCGCGAGCTCTCCGCCCGCTTCGGTGTCGCCCGGGCCACCCTGCGGCAGGCGCTCGACCAGCTGGAGCTGGAGGGCCGTCTGGTCCGCCGGCGCGGCATCGGCACCCTCATCGCCGCCCCCCGGGTCGGCGTCCCGGTGAACCGGCAGGAGGAGGGCTGGCCCGGCGCCGCCCGCAGCCAGGCCTGGCGTACCGTGGACTGCACCACCGCCCCGGCCGCCCGGCGGCTGGCCGAGGCGCTCGGGGTCGCCGAGGGGGCCCCCGTGCACACCGTCCGCCGGGTGCGCCTCGTGCAGGGCCGGTCCATGGCCACCGAGTCGCTGCACGTCCCCGCCGCCGCGCTGCCGCACCTGCCGGGCTTCCGCGCCGAGAGCGACCGCGCCCGTTCGGTGCTGCGGCAGCTGGAGCGCCTGGAGGTCGACGGCGAGTCCCGCTCGGTCGAGCTGGGCGTCGCCGAGGCCGAGCAGGCCGCGCTGCTGGAGCGCCCGCCCGGCTCGCCGGTGCTGGTGATGACCACGCAGTACGCCGCGGCCGGCCGGCTCGTCGCGCTCGCCGTCTCCACCTACCGCGCGGACACCTGCAAGCTGACCTTCGGCGAGACCGGCCTCGTCGAGGTCACCCCCGTCGGCGCCGCCCCCGTGGGTGCCGCCGCCTCCTGAACCACTCCCGAAAACCCTCAGGCCCAGGCCCGAGCGCCCCACCAGGCGCCCGGGCCTGGGCCGTTTCGTGTCCGGCGGGGAGGCGGGGAGGCGGGGAGGCGGGGGGCGGGGCGGCGCCCGGACATCACGGGTTCCTGAACGAGGGGCAACCGTTCGGGGCCGCCCCTGGGCAGGCGCCGCAAGGGTCGATAGGTTACGGACGATCTCTGTGCGACCCGTCCGCGCGAGGCACCGCGGCGCAGGACCGGGGCAGGAAAGACCCGTTCGTGCAAGCCAAGTGTCCGGCGATCCTGGGGTGGGGCCGTGAACGCGCACGTGAACACGCACCTGAACACGCACCTGAACGCGCACCTGAAGACGCACTGGTACGGCAGGATCGGCGGGGGCCCGGTCGGGCGCCGCGTCGCGCAGCTGCTCATCCTGTCGATGTTCGCGCTCGGCCTCGGCATCCCGCCGACCGCGGCGTGGGCGGCGGGCCGGGACCACCCGGTGGTCTCCAAGCCGCTGCCACCCGGCAAGGTCAGCGCCGACGGACGGAGCGTCGATCCGCCACCGACGCAGGAAACGGCACCGGACGACAGCCCGCTCGCCCAGGAGCGGGCGAGGATCGCCACCGAGGTCAAGGCCGCGCAGCAGCCCGTGCGGCCCGCCCCCGGTCCGGACCCCGCGCCGGACGCCGCCGAGCACGGCAAGCGCCTCGGAGAGCTCGCCGCCGCGCAGCAGCTGCCGGAGTACCGGATCCCGACGGCCGAGGTGGACGACACCGGCAAGCGCCGGCGCTCCCCGGCCGGCCCGGCCCCGCTGACGCTGGAGGAACTGGCGGCGCCGACGAAGGAGGCCGCCCCGCAGGCCGTCGCCGCCCAGACCTACGGCGCCACCTACCAGGTCGGCCCGCTCGTCCTGGCCCCGCGCTACGACGAGGTCGGCTACCTCCAGGTGACGGTCACCAACACCTCCGACTTCACCTGGACGACCACCGGCCAGGCGATCGGCCTGCACCTCTACCGGTCCGACCAGACCCTGATCAACTACATCGCCTCCTTCACCAACCTCCCCTCCGACGTCGCCCCCGGGCAGTCCCTCACCTTCAACGCCGTCATCCCCTTCCTCGGCGCGGGCAGCTACCTGCTGGTGTACGAGATGACGGACCGGAGCAACGGCGCCTACTTCTTCTCCCACTACGGAGTCCCCGCCGCCCAGGCCGCCGCGCTGACCGTGCCGCACTACGCGCCGACCGCCCGGGACGGCTGGCCCGGCGTCGGCGGGACCGTCAACTCCCGCACCCCGGAGCTGTCCGCCTTCGTCGCCGACGACGGCACGGTGCCCACCTCCGCCGAGTTCCAGGTGTGCCCCTCCAACGACCCGGCGGCGGGCGGCTGCTGGGGCTCCGGCATGACGCCGCTCCGGGCCCACACCGGGTTCGGCGTCCTGGCCACCTGGACACCGCCCGCCGACGCGCTGCGCTGGAACACCACCTACTACTGGCGCATCCGCGTCCAGGACGCCGGCTACACCTCGCCGTTCAGCAGCATGAGCCCGTTCACCGTGGTCGTCCCGGTGCCGAACGACGGCGGCCACCTGGGCCTGGACCCGGCGGCCCTGGACGAGACCGGGGTCAACCTCTACGCCGGCAACTACGCCCGGCAGGACATCGACATCGACCTGCCGCAGCCGAGCATCGGCCTGCAGATCAAGCGGACGTACAACAGCGCCGGCACCACCAAGGGTGTGTTCGGCATGGGCTGGTCCACGTTCTGGGACACCGGGATGACCGACCAGGGCGGCGAGATCTCCACGCTGTGGCTGGAGGACGGGCGGAAGGTCAACTTCGGCCGCAACCCGGACGGCACCCTCGTCCCGGAGTACGGCGGCAGCGGGGTGGGCGAGTGGGTCGGCCCGGGGCATCTGCGGGTCGACGGCACGGACTACTACGGCGGTCGCCAGGTCACCCGCTCCGACGGTTTCGGCAACCTCTACAAGGACACCGACCCCACCGGCAGCCTGAGCGTGATCAACCTCGCCTCCTCCGGCCGGAAGCTGTACCTGCAGATCGTGGGCGGCAAGGTCATCTGGGTGTCGACCGACTCCTGGCCGCAGGCCCAGGGCGCGCTCACCTGGCACTACACGTACGACGGCGACTACCTGACCAAGGTCTGCGACCCGGTCGACAACTGCACCACCTACACCTACGAGGCGAGCCGCCCCGACGGCGCCCCGCGGCGGCTGGTCAAGGTCCAGCGGGCCCGCGCCGAGAACAGCACCACCATCACGTACAACGGCAACCTGGTCGAGCACGTCGGCAAGTCCGACAACACCGCCACCGGCGTCGACAACGGCTGGACGTACGACCGGTGGACGGACACCTCGGGGCCGCGGCCGAACCTGATCGTCCACCGCACCGACCCGCGCGGCGTGCACACCTACTACCAGTACAACCCGGCGGGGCAGTTGGAGTACCGGTGGTACGGGACACCGACCCCGCCGCCGGGCCGCACCCGGATGTTCCTGTACGACGCGGTCGGCCACCTCTCCGCCGCCGTCGACGAGAACGGCAACGTCCAGCGCTACGGCTGGTACTCCGGCACCAACGAGCTGGGCAGCACCATCCGCTACCGCACCCCCACCCAGCCGCTCGTCACCCAGCGGACCGAGTACTACAGCGCGGCGTGGGCGGGCGACCGGCGCAACGGCCGGCCGATCAGCGCCACCGACGCCAACCTGCACACCACCTCGATGGGCCTCACCTGGTTCGGCAACCAGAGCAGCGAGACCGACCCGACCGGCGGGGTCACCCGGACGACGTGGGCCTGCCAGGACGGCGTGCCGAGCCCGCCGGCGGTCAACGACTCCCACCCCGGACACGAGGGCGGCGCCGCCTCGACCTGCAACGTGCCGGTCACCATCACCGACCCCGACGGCCGGACCACCACCTACGGCTACGACGTCCACGGCGACCAGACGAAGGTCACCACCCCGGACGGGCAGAGCGCCAACACCTTCTACGACGACCTCGGCCGCGTCGTGAAGCGCAGCACCACGGACGCCGCCCACCCCGAGGGCGTCGTCACCACCTACACCTACGACAAGGCCGGGCGGGTCGCGACCGAGACCGGCTCCCCGGTGACGAACCCCGTCACCGGGGTCACCCACCAGTCCCGCACCACCTACACCTACGACAAGGACGGCAACCCGGCGACCCGCACCGTCGCCGACCTCACCCCGGCCGCCCAGGGCGGCGACGCCCCGCGCGTCACCGGCTACGCCTACGACGCCCAGGACCGGCTCACCACCGTCACCCAGGACGGCGTCACCACCAAACGCGTGACGTACGACCAGCTCGGCAACGTCACCGACAGCTGGAGCCCGAACGGCGCGCACTACGTCTACAGCTACGACGTCAACGGCCGGCTGAGCGGCGTCGACCTCCTCGACTTCGTCGACGACCCGACCGCCCACACCGCGCCGCGCCGCATCCGCCTCCAGGGCTACATGTACGACGCCGCCGGCCGTCTCTCCGCCGCCACCGATGCGATGCAGCACCTGGTCACCTACACCTACACCGCCGACGACCTGGTGCTCACCGAGACGTACTCGCTGGTGAACCAGCAGGGGACGAGCAGCCGCGAGATCACCCTCCACACCTACACCTACGACGACGCGGGCAACGTGGTGAAGGACGTGCGCGGCGACGGCGCCGCCGCCCGCACCACCACCTACGCGTACGACGCGGCCAACCGCCACGTCCGCACCGTCGCCGACCCCGGCGGACTCAACCGCACCACCACGACGACCTACGACCTGGCCGGCCTGATCACCGCCACCGCCGTCACCGACGGGACCCGCACCGAGGTCCGCGAGAGCGTCTGGGACCAGGCCACCGGCCAGCTCGCCGCCACCGTCCAGCGGCCCGACCCGGCCACCGCCCTGGTCACCGGCTTCCGGCGGGACGCCCGGGGCAGCGTCCTCGCCTCCACCGACCCGCGCGGCATGCCGCAGCCCGGCGCGCCCGGCCAGCCCGACCCGGCGTACACCACCACCCACACGTACGACCTGTTCGGCCGGCTGTCCACCTCGACGACGCCCGCCACCCCCGTCGAGGACGGCACCCCCGGCGCCGCCCCGGCGGCCCAGCAGGGCACCACGACCCACGGCTACAACACCTTCGGCGAACTCACCGACCTCAAGGACGCGACCGGCCGGATCACCCGCTACCTCTACGACCAGCAGGGCCGGCGCACCGAGGCCAGGCTGCCCGCCTACACCCCGCCGGGCGCCACCGCCGCGCTGAACCCGGTCGAGAAGTGGACGTACGACGCCGACGGCAACCGGACCGCGCACACCGACGCCCTCGGCCGCACCACCACCTACACCTACGACCTGCGCGACCGGCTGGTGCGCACCACCCTGCCGCCCGCCACCCCCGGCGCGACGCCCGGCGTGACCGTGGTGCGCCGGGACGACAACGGCAACGTGCTGTCCGTCATCGACCCGACCGGCTCGCAGACCCTCGCCGTCTACGACGGCATGGACCGGCGGATCTCCGCCACCGCGGTGGTCCGCAACGGCACCGCCACCCCCGACAGCCACACCACCACCTACACCCACGACGACTTCGGCGACGTCCTCACCGAGACCCTCGGCGCCACCTCCACCACGTACACCTACGACAAGCTCGGCGAGCCGGCCTCCAGCACCCCGGCCGGGCGCGGCACCACCCGCTACACGTACGACCTCGCGGGCCGCCCGCGCACGGTGACCGACCCGCTCGGCCGCACCTCCACCCGCACGTACGACCTGGCCGGGCGGGCCACCGCCGAGGCCTTCGCCGACCCGGCGGGCACCGTCCTCGCCCGCACCGCCTACGGCTACGACGCGGCCGGCAACACCGTCAGCGTCACCGACCCCGGCGGCCAGGTCCGCCGCGCCGCGTACGACGCCCGCAACCAGGCCACCACGCTCACCGACCCGCCCGTGCGCCCCGGCGACGCCGCCTCCGCCCCGGTCACCGGCCTCGGCCACGACCTGCTCGGCCGGCTCACCCGGATCACCGACGCCAACGGCAACGCCACCCACCAGCGGTACAACACGCTGGGCCTGGCCGAGGCGCAGTCGCTGCCGGCCGTCCCCGCCGACCAGTCCGCCGCCGACCGCACCACCACCAGCGTCTACGACGCGGCCGGACAGGTCACCGGCATCACCGAACCCGGCGGCGTACAGCGTGCGTTCACGTACGACGGCCTCGGCCGGCTGACCACCGAGGCCGGCACCGGCGGCGACGGCAACGCCTCCCGCACCTTCGGCTACGACCTCGGCGGGCGGGTCACCTCCGCCTCCGCCCCCGGCGGCGCCCAGACCTTCGCCTGGGACGACCGCGGCCTGCTCACCGGCAGCCAGGGCCCGCTCGGCACCAGCGCCTACACCTACGACGCCGCGGGCCGCCCGCTCACCGAGAACGACCCCGGCGGCGCCCGCGTCAGCTACACCTGGAGCGGCAACAGCGACCTCGGCACCGTCACCGACAATCTCTCCGGCCTGACCCGCACCCTCACCCACGACCCGGCCGGCCAGGTCACCACCGAACAGCGCAAGGCCGGGCAGACCGCCGGGCCCACCCGGACCCTCGGCTACGACGGCCTCGGCCGCCTCACCGCCGACACCGTCACCGACCCCACCGGCCACGTCTCCACCCAGCTGAGCTACACCTGGGATGCCGCCGGCCGCCGGCTCACCAGCGGCTCCACCGGCACCGCCGACCCGCACGGCGAGACCTACGACTACGACCCGGCCGGCCGTCTGACCCGGGTCACCAACACCACCAGGGGCACCGGCACCGACTACGGCTGGGACGCCGTCGGCAACCGCACCTCCGTCACCGACTGGACCGGCACCCCCGCCCAGCACACCACCACGGGCACCAGCACCGCCGCCTACGACGCGCGCAACCGCCTCACCTCCAGCACCGCCGCCGACGGCGCCACCACCGGCTACACCTTCACCCCGCGCGGCACCCTCGCCACCACGACCACCAAGAACGCCGCGGGCGCCGTCACCGCCTCCTCCACCAACCGCTACGACGCGCTCGGCCGGCTCACCGGCGTCGACGGCCGCTCCTACGCCTACGACGCCCTCGACCGCCTCACCGCTGCGACGGCGGGCAGCGCGGCGGCGGCCGCGTTCAGCTACCCCGGCCTCGCCAAGGAGCCGGACTCCGACGGCAGTTGGTCCTACGCCCGGGCACTGGACGGCACCCCGCTCGCGGCCGCCCCGAGCGGCGGCGGCACCGGCCGCACCCTGCTCACCGACGCCCACCACGACGTCCTCGGCACCACCGACACCGGGAGCGGCACCCTCACCGCCGGGCGCGCCTACAGCCCCTTCGGCAAGCCCACCGCCACCACCGGCGCCGCCCCCGGCCTCGGCTTCCAGGGCGGCTGGACCGACCCCGCCACCGGCCGCGTGCACGCCCAGGCCCGCTGGTACGACCCCGGCACCGGCACCTTCACCTCCGGCGACGACCGGGTGCCCGGCCTCGGCTCGGCCGCCGCCACCAACCGCTACGCCTATGGCGGCGGCGACCCGGTCAACCACTGGGACCCGAACGGCCACTTCTTCGGGGACGCACTCATCCATGGGGCCATCAAGCTGGGCGGGGGAGCGCTCTCGATCCTCGGTGAGGCCGCGGTTGCGGTCGGCAGCGAGGCCGTGGCCGCCGGAGCCGCCGCCGTGGAGGTGGGAGCCGCGGCCGTGGAAGCGGGTGCCGCAGTCGCAGCCTGTGCCGTCGGGTGCGTCACGGCCATCGTCGTCGGGACGGTCATCGCCACGGTGGTGGCGGGCGTCATCGTCTACAAGGTCCTCAACTCCAACGGCTCCACGAGCCGCACGTCCAACCCCAAGGCCCGGGTCCGGCCGGACGCCGAGCCGTCGCCCGACCCGCGGGTCGGCCCGCCGCCGCCCCCGCCGAACCCGGTGAAGCGCGGCAACCCCCGCCTGAGGAACGTCGTCACCGCCTCGGTCCGGCACGTCCCCCTCCCGCAGAGCACCCCGCCCTACGAGGAGCCGGCCGCTGCCCCGGAGCCCGAGCCGGAGCCGGAGCCGGTCGTCTTCACCGGCATCAGCTGGACCACCACCGAGGACGTCCGCACCGAGACCAGCCACTGGTGGGACGAGAGCTACCTCTACAACCGCACCGACACCTGGATCACCGACACCACGTTCATCACCTCCCACTACTCCGACGGCAGCTGGTACGAGAGCGGCCCGCAGATCAGCGTCCGCCACCTCTGGGAGACCCTCCGCAAGGCACTGATCGACTTCTCCAGCCCGGTCGAGCTGCCGGTCCCCACCGACACCAGCAGCCCCGACCCGCACATCGACAACCCCGCCGACCCCGCCGCCGGCTGCGGCACCGGCGGCCCCGCCGACACCTGCGCCGCCGCAGCCGCCGCCGGCCCCCTCCCCAACGGAGCCCTCGACCGCACCCCGGTCCCGGCCGACGCCGGCCAGGGCGGCAAGAAGCCCCCGACGGTGGACGCCCCCAACTGCGACGGCTACCCCGACGAACCAGGTGATGCCAACTCGGACGACCGCCCCGACGTGGCACGCCTGCCGGACTTTTCCGGCCTGACACAGACGCAGGCCGACGCGATCCTCGGGCAGTACGGGTTCAGCCTTCAGGCGATATCCGAGAAGTACGCCACGTACCAGGGTGCGGACAGCAGCAAGCTGACGATCCGGATCGAGGACGGAAGGGTGACTCGCACCTCGATGTTCGACCCCGGGCCGAACGAGAAGAACTACCCTCTGCGTTGGGACCAGAAGGGCAATCGGACCCAGTCGCACGACCACGGAGAGAACCTTGACTGCTGACTCGCTCGCCGCCGCCTGCGAGCAGGCCGCGGCTGATCTCGCCGGCCTCGGCGACCACTTCATCGAGCGTGTCCTGGTCGACAGCTCGACGGAGGGCGGAGGAGTGGACGTCTGCCTCCGCTACGGACCGGGTCGTCCCGACGCGGTGATCTCGCTCACCGGCATCCTGCACTTCGCCGCAGGGCCCTTTCTGGAGATGGACGGCGCCTTCATCGACGGGATCTCGCTGGACCTCATCGCTTCGGCACGTTCCGACTGGCCGGAGGGTCTTGCGCGGCTCGGACCCCGGCCTGCGGGAACACCGGACGTCGTCCGGCTGTTCGTCGAGGGCCCGATGGCGATCGAGGTGGTCGGAAGGACCGTCTCGGTGGCACTCGCGGAGGTACCGAGCCGCAATGACGAGTGATCGTCAGCCGCTCGGGTACCGCACCTGCGGGCTCCGGAGGCGAGAGCGGGACCGGCGCCCCGACTTCGGCCCGGGCCGATGACGGAGACCGGCGCGTTCTGCCGGATCTTCGTGGACGGCGGCCTCCGGGCGACCCGTGTGGTGCTGGAGGCCGCCACCGGTGGGCGGTTCGTGGACGGGGCGTTGGAGCTGCCGGAGGCCGTCGTCGAGGTCCGGCGCAACGAGGACGCGGCGGCGGGTGCGACGGACTTCCTGTGCTGGCCGGTCACCGTGGAGCTCGACTTCCCGCCCGGGCCGGTCCCGGGCGGGGCGGTCGCGCTCGTCGCCCGGGTCCTCGTCGCCCTCCACGGCGCCGGCCGGCCCGCCGTCGCCGCCTGCGACTTCGAGGACGAGCTGCCGCGGCGGGGCGGGATCGACCTGTACGGGCCCGGTGCGGTCAGGCGCGGGCCGGAGTCGGTTCCACCGCAGGGGGGTTGACGGCGAAGAGCTGCTCCTCGACCTGGTCGAGGGCGACCCGGAGGGCGCCCATGGCGACGACTTCCGAACCCAGGGCGGCGAGGGCCACCTCGGGGGCGCGGAGGGTGAATTGGGCGAGGCGTTCGCGGAGGGGGTCGAGGACGCCGTCGAGGCCGGCGGCCCAGCCGCCGATGACGACGAGCTGCGGGTCGATGGCCAGGACGAGGGCGGCGACGCTCTGCACCAGGCGGGTCAGGAAGCGGTCGGTGGCGACCTTGGCCACCTCGTCGCCCTCGCGGGCCAGTTTCAGCACCCGGGCCACCGCCGCCTCGTCCAGCGGGTTGAGGGGCTTGCCCGTGGTGGAGAGCAGCCGTTCCGGCGTCACCTCCTGGCCCAGCAGGTGCAGGGCGCCGATCTCGCCGGCCGCGCCGCCGAAGCCGCGGTGGAGGCGGCCGTTGATGAGGGAGCCGGCGCCCGGGCTCAGCCCGGCCATGACGAAGACGACGTCGTCGGCGCCGACCGCCGCGCCCTGCCAGTGCTCGGCGATGGCGGCGAGGTTGGCGTCGTTCTCGATCATCACCTGGCAGCGGAACGAGCGCCGCAGCCGCGCGCCGAGGTCCAGGCCCGTCCACCCGGGCATCGCGGTGCCCAACTGCACGGTGCCGTCCCGGTCGACGATGCCCGGGGTGCCGACGCCCACCGCCCACAGGTTGTCCCGGGAGACGCCCGCCTTGCGGAGCACCTCCGCGACCACCGACCGCACCGCGGTGAGCCGCTCCTCCGCGTCCAGGCTCTCCTCGACCGGCCGGAAGTGGGTGCCCACCACCTCGCCGGCGAGGTCGGCGAGGATGATCCGGATGTCGTGCACGCCGATCTCGATGCCGAGGATGTGCCCGGCCTCGGCCCGGAACCGGAACCACCGGGCCGGCCGGCCGCGCCGCCCGGCGCCGGGCTGACTGCCCGGCTGCGGCTGCTCGACCTCGGCGACCAGTCCGGTCTCCACCAGCCCCTCGATCACGCCCTCGACCGTCGGCCGGGAGAGGCCGGTGTCGCCGACCAGCTTGGTCAGGGTCACCGCATGGCCCTCGCGCAGCGCCCGGAGGGTCACCGCGGCGTTGATCCGCCGCAGGAGTGAGGAGTCGCCACCGGTGAGTCTGTCCGCCAAGACGCTGCCCTTCGCCGTTCCGCGCGACTGCCCTTTCGCGCGTGCCGTGTACACGGGCACCGTCGGGCGACGCCACCGGCCGGTCGTGCCGGAGGCCGCCCCCGGGCGGGCCCGCGGGAGTCAGCCGCCCGGCGGAACGGCAGGGCGGTGCTGTGCCGCCTGCGCCGGTCCGGGGTGGCCTGAGCCGGATGCTACCGGGGCCCGCTCCGCCCGGCGAGCATCTTCCCAGCTCATCAAGGCTTCGGTATCGAAATGGTACGGATCGGGTGGCAGTGCGTGACCCTGCCCGGATCGTCCGGCGTCAGGACAGGCCGCCCGTCGCGCCGAGGTTCTGCCCCGACACCCACCGGCCGTCCGGGCCGACCAGGAACGCGATCACGTCGGCGACGTCGGCCGGCCGGCCGAGCCGTCGAAGCGGCGTCAACCCGGCCACCGTCTCCAGCGCCTGCGGGGGATTGGTGGACCGCAGCAGGTCGGTCTCCACCGGCCCGGGGGAGACGGTGTTGCAGGTGATCCCGCGCGGGCCGAGCTCCACGGCCGCGGCCGCCGTCAGCTGCTCCAGCGCGCCCTTGCTGGCGAGGTACGGCGCGATGCCGGGGGCGGGGCGGCGGGTGTTGAGGGAGGAGACGTTGACGATCCGCCCGCCGTCGCGCATCCGCCGCGCCGCGTACCGCAGGGTCAGGAACACCGCGCGGGTGTTGACGGCGAGCACGGCGTCGAAGTCCGCCGCCCCGGTCTCGGCGAGCGGGGTCCGGGTGAAGCTGCGCGCCGCGTTGTTGACGAGGACGTCCAGACCGCCCAGCCGTTCCTCGGCCTCGGCCATCAGCCGTTCGGCGCCGTCCGGTTCTCCGAGGTCGGCGCGCACCGCGTGGGCCCGTCCGGCGCCGTGCCTGGCGACCACGCGTTCCACCTCCCGGGCCGCCGCGTCGTCGTGGGCGTACCCGAAGACGACGTCCGCGCCGTCCGCGGCCAGCCGCTCGACCACGGCGCGCCCGATCCCGCGCGAGCCGCCCGTGACGACCGCGGCCCGGCCCGCCAGTACCCGGCCCGCCCGTACCGGGTCAGCTTCGTCCGACATCCCGACACCCCGTTCCCGGCCGGCCGCACACCGGCTCCGGGGAGAACCTACCCTCCGGCGGATCCCGCGGCTACGGCACGAAGACAGCACGAAGACAGCACGAAGACGGTGCGGACACGGCGCGGCCGGGCCCGCGTACCGCGCCGCCGCCGGGTGGCGGTCGGTGCGGTGCGCGGGCCCGGCCGGTTGCCCTACTTCGCCACGATCGGCGCGTCCACGCTCTGCAGGCAGGCGAGCAGCGTCCGGGCCTCGATGTTGAGGTAGTGGCTGTGCCGGATCAGCCCGAGCAGCTCCGGGACGGGGATCCACCGGTAGTCGGGTCCGGGCACCACGTCACGCAGGGCGGGGCCGGCGTCGATGACCACGTAGCGGTTGCGGGCGTGGTAGAAGCGCCCGCCCTCCTCCGAGAGCACCGAGTCGAACAGCACCCGCTCCGACGGAGCCCCGAGCACGTCGTCGAGCAGCGCCGGCCGGGCGGCGGCCGGCAGCAGCGCGTAGTTCTCGGGCGTGCACTGGACGGTGGGCGCGAGTTCCAGGACGTCGGTGTACCCCGGCTCCACGCGGGCGTGCACCAGCGCCTGGAGGACGCCGTCGACGCGCCGGGTCAGGAAGGCCGACAGGCCGATGCCGTGCGGCTCGATCATCGGCTGGGTCCAGCTGCGGACCTCGCGGCCGCCGGCCTGGACGTCCACCGCGATGACGCTGAAGAAGGTGCCGTTCTCGTGCGAGATCCGGTCCGCCGAGCGGTTCCAGTTCTGGACCTTGTTCAGCGGGACGAGCTCGGCGCGCGGCTCGTACCGGGTGCGCGCCTCGGTGATCCAGCTGAGCAGGTCGGTGCGGACCGGTGCGACGTCCGAGCCGCCGTCGCCCAGCTCGCTCCCCTGGAACGGGAAGGGCAGGCAGGCGAGCACGCTGCGCGAGTCCATGTTGACCAGGTCGTCGACGACGAGCAGCTCGTGCAGCTGCCGCAGGGTCAGCCAGTGGAACCCGTCGAGGACCTCGATGTCCTCGTCCACCTCGATGATGATGTTGCGGTTCCGCTTGCGGTAGAACCAGCAGCCCTGCTCGGACTGGCGCACATCGGCGAGGGTCCGGTAGCGCCCGGGCTGCTGGAAGTACTCGACGTAGGCGACGGCCGCGCCCTTGTGGACCCGGGTGTAGTTGCTGCGGGTGGCCTGCACGGTCGGCGAGAGCTGCAGCCCGTTGCAGTTGCCGGGCTCCATCTTGGCCTGCATCAGGAAGTGCAGGACACCGTCGAACTCCTTGGCGATGATGCCGAGGATGCCGATCTCCGGCTGGTTGAGTATCGGCTGGGTCCACCGCTCGACCGGGAGGCCCGGCATGGTGACGTCCAGACCCTCGACGCTGAAGAACCGGCCGCTGTCGTGGACGAGGTTGCCCGTCTCCGGGTCGAAGCCCCAGCCGCGCATGTCCGCGAAGGCTATCCGCTCGATCCTCGACTCGTCGGCCCGGCTCCGGGCGTCGAGCCACTCGTGGAAGCCGGCCAGGGTGGCCGTGGGGGTGTCCAGGGCGTGCGCGGAGCGCGCGACGCGGGTCGTGAGAGTGGTCACCAGGCCCACGCTTCCGGGCCGGGGCCGCCGTTGCCGATCGGCGGGAACAGCCGGTCGAGCTCGGCCAGCACCTCGTCCGAGAGCTTCAGCTCCAGGGCGTTCAGGCCGCTCTCCAGCTGGGCGATGCTGCGCGGGCCGATGACCGGCGCGGTGATGCCGGGACGGGACATGACCCAGGCCAGGCCGACCTCGGCCGGGTCGGCGCCGATCTCGTCGCACAGCTTCTCGTACGCGGCGATGGCGTCGCGGTGCTTCTCCATCGCCTCCACCGCGCGGCCCTGCGCGGTCTTGACGGCGGTGCCCTCCTGCAGCTTGCGCAGCGCGCCGCTCAGCAGCCCGCCGTGCAGCGGCGACCAGGCGAGGACGGCCACGCCGTACTTCTGGGCCGCCGGGATGAGCTCCATCTCGATGTAGCGGGTGACCAGGTTGTAGACCGACTGCTCGGACACGATGCCGAGGAAGTTGCGGCGCTTCGCGGCCTCCTGCGCCTCGGCGATGTGCCAGCCGGCGAAGTTGGACGAGCCCACGTACCGGACCTTGCCCTGCTGGGTCAGCATCTCCATCGCCTGCCAGACCTCGTCCCAGGGGGCGTGGCGGTCGATGTGGTGCATCTGGAAGATGTCGATCCAGTCGGTCTGCATCCGGCGCAGCGAGTCCTCGCAGGACGCGATGATGTGCCGGGCGGACAGGCCGCCGTCGTTGGGACGGTCGGTCATCGGGGTGAACACCTTGGTGCCGAGCACGACCTGCTCGCGGCGGCCGCCGCCCTGGGCGAAGTACTCGCCGAGCAGTTCCTCGGTGAAGCCCTTGTGGACCTGCCAGCCGTACTGGTTGGCGGTGTCGAGGAAGTTGATCCCGCGGTCCAGACCGCGGTCCAAGATCTCGAAACTCTCTTCCTTGGTCGCCCGGACCCCCAGGTTCAGCGTGCCGAGGCAGAGCCGGCTCACCTGGAGGGCGGTGCGGCCGAGGTAGGTGTACTCCATGTACAGATTCCTTTTCCGGTACTTGTTCTCTGCGGACGCCCGCCGGCCGTCGGCCGGCGGGCAACCGCGTCAGGGAGACCCGGGGTGATCACCCCGGGGCCTCGCGTGGGCGGATGTGGGCCCGGGTCTCACTGCCAGCGGAACAGCCTGGACGCCAGTACGCTACACAGCGCGCCGACGGTCGCGAGGACGACCAGGTGCAGCGTCTGCGGCCAGTGTCCCTCCCAGGAGTCCCGCAGTGCCTGCAGGGTGGCGCCGAGCGGGGTGTAGTCCCCGATGGTGGCAACGGTGTCGGGCAACTGCTCCTTCGGGAGGAACACGCCTCCGAAGAACAGGCTGGGGAACAGCAGCGACAGGCCGATCGAGGTCGCCGCGCGGCTGCCCGGCGCCATCGCGGCGACCACCAGGCCGACCGAGAACAGTGCCCAGGCGCCGAGGGCGAAGGTCAGCAGGAAGGCGGGCACCTGCTCCGGCAGCGCCGTGTCGAACGCGTACCGGCCGACCCCGAGGACCAGCACCGCCGCGACGACGGCGGTCGCCAGATTGATGACGAGCTGGGCGAGCAGCAGGTTGACCGGGTGCACGGGGCTGGCCGCCATGCGGCGCAGTATCCCCTTCTCCCGGTAGGTCGCCAGGGTGGTGGGCAGCAGGTTCAGCGACAGCATGGTGAGGCACATGGACATCGCCATGGCCGGGACGAACGCCGCCATCGCGAGCTTCTCCTCGGGCGTGTCGTCCGAGTTCGTGGTGATGATGTGGAAGATCCCCAACAGCATGATCGGCAGGGCGATCACGAAGAACACCGCGGTCGGGTCGCGGAGGAAGAGCTTCGTCTCGACGAGGGTGAGCTGCGAGCGCCCGGTCATGGGTGTCCTCCTGGCGGACGGGGGCCGCCTTCGGTCGGGGTGGTCGCCGGGCGGGCCGGCGGCGGGTCGTCCTGAGGCCGGTGCGGCCCGGCGTCGGTCGGTCCGGGCACGGCTCAGTTTCCGACCGGCGCGGAACCGGTGAGCTTGACGAAGGCGTCCTCCAGCGTCGGCTGCTCCAGGCGGAGCTCCCCGGGGACGATCCCGTGCCGGGAGAGGACCGAGACGGCCGCGTACACGAGGTTCTCCGTGCCGGTCACCGTCACCCGGGAGCCGGCCCGGGTCACCGACGTGACCTCGGGCAGCCCGGTCAGCAGGGAGTCGTCCAGCGGGGCGGAGGGGACGAAGCGCAGACGCTGCTCGGAGTTGGCGGCGGAGATCAGGCCGGCCGGGGTGTCGAGGGCCGCCAGCCGCCCTTCCTTGATCACCGCGATGCGGTCGCAGAGCCGCTCGGCCTCCTCCATGAAGTGGGTGACCAGCAGCACGGTGACGCCCTGGGCGCGGACCTTCTCGATCAGCTCCCAGGTCTCCCGCCGGGCCCGGGGGTCGAGCGCGGTCGTCAGCTCGTCGAACACCGCGATCCGGGGGTTGCCGACCAGGGCGAGGGCGATGGACAGCCGCTGCTTCTGGCCTCCGGACAGCTGCCCGAACCGGCTGTCGCGCTTGCTCTCCAGCCCCCAGTCGGTGATCAGCTTCCGCCAGTCGGTGGGGTCGCTGTAGAAGGTGCTGTACAGCTGCAGCGCCTCCCAGACCTTGAGCCGGGGCGGCAGCTCGCTCTCCTGGAGCTGGATGCCGATGCGCTGGCGCAGCTGCTCCTTGTCGCGGTGCGGGTCGAGTCCCATGACGGAGACCTTGCCGCGGTCGTACCGGCGCAGGCCCTCGATGCACTCCACGGTCGTCGTCTTCCCCGCGCCGTTGGGGCCGAGGATGCCGAATATCTCGCCCTCCTCCACGGTGAAGGAGACATCGTCCACGGCGACGTGGTCGCCGTAGGTCTTGCGGAGGTCCTGGACCTCGATCACCGGCATGCCTTCCCTTTCTTCTCCACCGGGATTCCGTGCATCCGCGCCGTCGGACACGGGTGGACCCGTGCCCGCTTCGGGCCGCCCGATGCGGGGCATCGGCGGCCTTCCGTCCGGTGAACGGCACGGCTCCACCGCCGGCTGTGGGGACAACCGGCGGCGGAGCTGTCGACAGGGCGTGCCGTCGGTACGTCGGGATGCCGGGTACCGCGGTACGTCAGTTCGTGCGAAGTGCAGCGTAGCGTGCCAAGCAGGTCTCGTAGTCCGGCAGGGCACCGGCCTCCAGGGCCTGCCGGAGGCCGGGCGCGTTCCGGTCCCGGTCCGACACCAGGAACTCGACGTCGTCGGGCCAGGGCAGGGCGAGCTCGGGATCGAAGGGGTCGATCTCGTGCTCCGCGCCCGGGTTGTACTCGGTCGAGTTGAGGTACGCGGCCACGGTGTCGTCCTCCAGGGCCATGAACGCGTGCCCGAGCCCCTCGGAGAGGTAGATCCCCTGGCAGGTCACGGCGTCCAGCACCAGGGAGTCCCACTGCCCGAAGGTCGGCGAGCCCACCCGGAGGTCCACCACCACGTCGAGCAGCGAGCCCCGGGTGCAGGTGACGAACTTGGCCTGCCCGGGCGGCACGTCCGCGAAGTGGACCCCGCGGACCGCGCCGCGCCGGGACACGCTGTTGTGGTACTGCCCGAGGCGCAGCGGGTGCCCGATCGCCTCCGTGAAGACGGAGTCGGTGTAGTTCGCGCAGAACGACCCCCGGTCGTCGGGGAAGACGTTCGGCGTGAAGGCGAAAGCCCCGCCGATGGACAGTTCGCGGTATTTCACTAGTGGTGCTCCGTGGTCAGCTTCTCGAGCACCGGCACGAGGTCGGCCGGGCTCGGCGTGGACTTGATCTCCGCCTGCAGTCGGGCCGCGGACTCGTGGAAGGAGGGCTCGTTGAGCAGCCGCTCTATCCCCTCGCGCACGCCCTGGGCCGTGAGCTTACCGGCGTGCACGTAGATCCCCGCGCCCGCGTCCTCCAGGGCGTTCGCCTTGTTCCACCAGTCCGCGAACCGGATCGGGGCCATGAACTGCGGAACGCCGTGGACCAGCGCGGTCGTCCAGGAGCCGAAACCGCCGTGGTGGAGGATGGCGGAGCAGGTCGGGAGCAGCGTGTTCAGCGGCACGAAGTCCACCAGGCGCGTGTTGGCCGGAATCCGCTCCAGCCCGGCGGACACCTCCTCGGGCAGCGCCGCGACGAGCTCGATGTCGAGGTCCGCGACCGCGTCCAGGATCTCCTGGACCGGCACGAAGGAGCCGCCCAGCGCCCCGAAGGAGACACCGGAGGTCAGGCAGACCCGGGGGCGCTGGGGCTTCTCGCGGACCCAGGCCGGCTCGACCGACGGCCCGTTGTACGGCACCCAGCGCAGCGGGACGCGCTTGACGGCCAGCGGCAGCTGGAGGCTCTCGGGGATCTGGTCGATGGTCCACTGCCCGGTGGTGACCTCTTCGGCGAAGTCGGAGCCGTAGCGGGTCAGCAGCTCGGTCAGCCAGGCGGCCAGCGGGTCCTCGCGCTGGTCCTCCGGCTGCTGCTCCAGGAGCTCCAGGAAGGCCGAGCGCATCGTGGAGTAGACGTCGACGCACCACAGCATGCGCGCGTGGGCGGCGCCGACGACGCGGGCGGCCACCGGCGCGGCGTAGGTCAGCGGGTCCCAGATGACCAGGTCGGGCTGCCAGTCCCGGGCGAGGGCGACCATGTCGTCGACCATGCCGTCGTTGTAGATCCGGTAGGCGAACTGGACGCTCATCCGGTACTTGGTGAGTACCTTCTCCCAGGTCTGCTGGTCCGCGAACGGCTGCGACCAGTCCGAGATCTCGTTCTCCAGCTGCTCGTGGTGCATGGCGAACAGCTGGTGAATGTTGTGGTCCGTGCCGACGGACACCGCGGTGAGACCGGTCCGGCTGATGTCCTCGACCAGGCAGGGGTTGCTGGCGATCCGCACCTCGTGCCCGGCGGCGGCGAACGCCCATGCCAACGGGACCATGGTGTACAGGTGGGATTTCTCGGAGACGGTGGCGAACAACACGCGCATGTGTGTTTCTTCTTTCCTGGAGTCCCGTTAGGCGCATTCAGCAAAGCTGACCGGGAAGGTCGGCGACAACCCCTACCACCCCTTATGCAGCGGAATGCGTGTTCAGCTGGAATTCAGTTGGTGTAGGGCCCGCGGGCCCTTGCCCGCGCACTCACCCGGCGGCGGTGCCCGGCGAAGGCAGCAGCGTGATCGGGTTCCGGGCGATGAGGAAATCCGAGACCGTGTTCACGACGGCGGCCTTCTGGTCACTGAGGTAGAAGTGCCCGCCGGGAAAGACCTGGAGATCGAAAGTGCCGGAGGTGTGGTCGCCCCACGCCGCCACCTCCTCGACGTCGACGCGGATGTCGCTGTCGCCGCCGAGCCCCACGACGGGGCACCGCAGCGGGGGCCCGGGAACGTAGCGGTAGGTCTCCGCCGCCTTGTAGTCGCTGCGGATCGCGGGCAGCGCGAAGCGCAGCAGCTCCAGGTCGCCCAGGACGCGGGAGTCGGTGCCGCTGAGCCGCTGCAGCTCGGCGACGATGCCGTTGTCGTCGAGCAGGTGGATCTCGTTGCTGCGGTGCTGCGACGGCGCGTTCCGGCCGGAGGCGAACAGGGCGGCCGGGACGATGCCGGACTCCCGCTCCAGCAGCCGGGCCACCTCGAAGGCCACGCTGGCGCCCATGCTGTGGCCGAACAGCGCGACGGGCAGGTCCGTCCAGCGGGTGAGCACGGTGTGGATCTCCCGGGCCAGCTCCTGGACGCTCTCGACGGCCGGCTCGGTGCGCCGGTCCTGCCGCCCCGGGTACTGGACGGCCATCACCTCGATCCCCGGGGACATCTCCTCCGACATCGGGAAGAAGAAGCTCGCGGACCCGCCGGCGTGCGGGAAGCAGATCAGCCGCACCGTGGCCTCGGGCTGGGGGTGGAAGCGGCGCAGCCACAGGCTGTCGTCGTCGCTGGTGGGCGATGCCATGGTGATGGGTGTCCCTTTCGGTCTCACCGGTCGTGCCGGTACTGGTCGAATGCGAACCGTGTGCCGTGCACCCGCCGCCGCGTGGGGGCGCGGCGGCGGGTGGTGCGCTCAGCGGGCGTCGTCCCGCCGGGGCAGGGCCGAGACCCATGCCTCGATGGCGGCCGCGGTGGAGGCGACGTGGTCCTCCATCACGCTGAAGTGGTTGCCCGGGACGTCGACGACGTCGTGCGGCAGGTCCCAGAAGGAGCGCCACCCCTCGGGGGACGCCGCGGCCGCGCCGCCGCCCAGCGGCTGCTCGGCCCGGACGAGCAGGGTGGGCGCCTCGACGGGCCGCGGCTCCCACTCCTTGCAGATGTCCAGGTACCAGCCCATCGCCGTCAGCCGGTCGTCGTCCATCGCGACGAAGCTGCCCTCGCGCTCCGTCATGCCGTCCATCAGGGCCAGCCCGAACTGGTTGACGAAGTTGCTCCTGGGCACGTACGTGTCCACCAGGACGACACCGGCCGGCCGGACGCCCAGCTCCTCCAGCCGACCCGCCGCGGCCTGGGCGAACCAGCCGCCCGCCGAGGTGCCGAGCAGGACGAACGGGGCACCGTCCGCCGCCTCGGCCACGGCGGCCGCCTGGGCCTGGACGACGGCCTCCATGGTCGTCGGCAGGCTCTCGTCCTTCACGAACCCGGGCAGCGGGAGCGCGGACACGTCGCGCAGCCCCCGGAAGGACGACGCGAACCGGGCGTACTGGTGCAGCCCGGCCAGGGCCAGGCAGGAGGGGAGGCAGAACACCTGGGTCGGCGCCTCGCCCCGGGCGAGCTTGATCGGCGTCGGCGGCTTGTCGAGCTCGGCGCCGGAGCCGAACTGCGGCCGCAGCGCGGCGACCGCCCGCAGCAGGTCGAAGGCCTCCCCCCACTTGCCGCGCTGGAAGGCCCCCAGGTAGAGCGAGGCCAGCGTCGCCGAACCGCCCGCCGGGGCGGCGGCCGCCGCCTCCGGTGCCCGGTCCGCCGTGGCGGGAGCCTCGGCCAGCTCGCGGCGCAGCCGCTCCGCCAGGTCGACCGGGGTGCGGTGGTCGAAGGCCAGGGTCGCGGGCAGCCGCAGGCCGGTGGCGGCGTTCAGGCGGTTGCGCAGCTCGACCGCGGTGAGCGAGTCGAAGCCGGAGTCCACGAACTGGTGGTCCTCGGCCACCGCCTGCGGCCCCGCGTGGCCCAGCACGGCCGCCACCTGGACCCGCACCAGCTCGACCAGCGCGGCGAGCTGCTCGGCCTCCGGCAGCGCCGCCAGGCGCCCGGCCAAGGACGGGCCGCCCGTGCCGCCGTCGCCGGCCGCGCTTCCGGCCGCGGCCGCGGGCCGACGGCCCGGGGTGCGGACCAGGCCGCGGAGCACGGCGGGAAGGGGGACGCCCGACGCGGCGGCCCGCAGGGCGCCGGTGTCGATCCGGATCGGCACCAGCAGCGGCTCACCGAGGACCAGCGCCGCGTCGAACAGCCGCAGGCCCTCCTCGGACGACAGCCCGCCCACACCGGCGCGGGCCGCACGGGCGAGGTCGCCGGCGTCGAGCGTGGCGGTCATCGCGCTGAGCTCGTCCCAGGGGCCCCAGGCGAGCGAGACGGCGGGCAGCCCCTGGCCGCGCCGGCTGTGCGCGAACGCGTCCAGGAAGGAGTTCGCCGCCGCGTAGTTGGCCTGGCCCGCGCTGCCCATCACCCCGGCCGCCGAGGAGTACACCACGAAGGCGGCGAGGTCCCGGTGACGCGTGAGCTCGTGCAGGTTCAGCACGGCGTCCACCTTCGGCCGCAGCACCGCGTCCAGCCGCTCCGGCGTGAGCCCGTCGACCAGGCTGTCGTCGACGACGCCCGCCGTGTGCACCACGGCGGTCAGCGGGTGCTCCGCGGGGATCGCGGCCAGCACGGCCGCCAGCGCCTCGCGGTCGGCGGCGTCGCAGGCGGCGAGGGCGACCTCGGCGCCGAGCCCGGTGAGCTCGGCCCGCAGCGCCTCGGCGCCCTCGGCGGCCGGGCCGCGCCGGCTGGTCAGCACCAGCCGGCGGACGCCGCGCTCGCGGACCAGGTGCCGGGCGAGCAGCCCGCCCAGCAGGCCCGTGCCGGTGATCAGCACGGTGCCCTCGGGGTCCCACTGCGGCGCGGCGTCCTGCGGGACGGACGCCACCCGGGCCAGCCGCGGCACCGAGAGCTCGCCGCCGCGCACCGCCACCTGGGGCTCGCCGGACAGCAGCGCCGCGCCCAGGGCCCGGCCGGAGGACGCGTCCTCGTCGACGTCGACCAGGACGAAGCGGTCGGGATGCTCCGACTGCGCCGCGCGGACCAGTCCCCACACCGCGGCGTCGGCCAGGTCGGAGACGCCCTCGTCGGGGGCGGTGCCGACCGCCCGCCGGGTGACGAACACCATCCGGGACGACGCGAACCGCTCGTCCGCGAGCCAGCCCTGGACCAGCGCCAGGGCGCGGTGGGTGGCGGCCCGCACCGCCTCGGCGCCGTCCGGCGCGGAGGGGCAGGAGACGAGCACCATCGCGGGGGCCGAGCTGCC
The DNA here is from genome assembly GCF_042268405.1 of Kitasatospora sp. NPDC056184. Lineage (NCBI taxonomy): Bacteria > Bacillati > Actinomycetota > Actinomycetes > Kitasatosporales > Streptomycetaceae > Kitasatospora > Kitasatospora sp. NPDC056184. The sequence continues at coordinate 291,020 of NZ_JBHJUI010000001.1, forward strand.
CGAGGCAACGGCGCCGGCGAGGGCGTCCAGGTCCGTGTAGGACTCCAGGAGGAACCCGAGCTCGTCCAGGACCTCCATCTGCTTGAGGTCGTCCGACCCGACCAGGGCCAGCCTGGTGCCGGACGGCTGCCGCGCCGGGGCCGGCACGGACGGCCAGTCGACCCGGAACAGCGACTCCTGCCCGGACGGCCGGGCGGACCCGAGCTGCCCGGCCGCCATCCTGCGCAGCACCAGGGCGTCGACGACGGCGACCGGGCTGCCGGAGGAGTCCGCGACCGCCACCGAGACCGCGTCGGTGCCGGCGGCACCGATCCGCACCCGCAGCTCCGTCGCTCCGGAGGCCCGCAGGGAGACGCCGGTCCAGGAGAACGGCAGGCGGCCCTCTCGTTCGTTGTCGGGGCCGCTGTCGGGGCCGCTGTCGAGGATCGAGCCGAGCGCGAGGCCGTGCAGGGCGGCGTCCAGCATGGCCGGGTGCAGGCCGTAGGAGGCGGCGGCGGACTGCTGGTCCTCGGGCAGCCGCACCTCGGCGTAGACGGCGTCGCCGGTCACCCACACCTGTCGCAGGCCCTGGAAGGCGGGGCCGTAGCCGAAGCCTCCCTCGGCGAAGCGCTCGTAGAGGTCGCCGACCTCGACGGGCTCCGCGCCGACCGGGGGCCACACGACCAGGTCGCCGTCGGCGGCGGTGGTGCCGTCACCGATGCCCAGAACGCCGGTGGCGTGGCGGGTCCAGGGGTGGTCGGGGTCGGCGTTCTCGGGGCGGGAGTGGATGGTGATCGAGCGGGTGTTGGTGTCGTCGGGTGCTTCGGCGGTGATCTGGAGGGTGATGCCGCCGTGCTCGGGGAGGATGAGGGGTGCTTCGAGGGTGAGCTCGTGGACGTGGTCGCAGCCGGTGCGGTCGGCGGTCTGCAGGGCGAGTTCGAGGAAGGCGGTGCCGGGGAAGAGGATGGCTCCGGCGACGGCGTGGTCGGCGAGCCAGGGGTGGGTTCGGACGGAGAGGCGGCCGGTGAGGACGAGGCGGTCGCTGTCGGCGAGGGGGAGGGCCGCGCCGAGGAGGGGGTGGTCGGCGGCGTCGAGGCCGGCCTGGGTGAGGTCGGCGGTGGTGTGGGGTGCGTCGAGCCAGTAGCGGTCGCGTTGGAAGGCGTAGGTGGGCAGGTCGACGCGGTGGGCGGTGGTGAAGAGGGTGTCCCAGTCGACGGTCAGGCCGGTGGTGTGGATGCGGCCGAGCGCGGTGATGGCGGATTCCTCCTCGGGGTGGTTCTTGCGGAGGAGGGGGATGAACTCGCCGTTCTCGACGCAGGACTGGCCCATGGCGGTGAGGACGGCGTTGGGGCCGAGTTCGATGTAGCGGGTGACGCCGCGGTTGTTGAGGGTGGTGATGCCGTCGTGGAAGCGGACGGCCTGGCGGACGTGGCGGACCCAGTAGTCGGGTGAGCAGACGAGTTCCGGGGAGGCGACCTCTCCGGTGACGTTGGAGATGAGGGGGATCTTCGGCTCGTGGTATTCCAGGCCCTGGGCGATCTGCCGGAAGTCCTCCAGCATGGGTTCCATGAGGGGCGAGTGGAAGGCGTGGCTGACGCGCAGGCGGGTGGACTTCCAGCCGCCCGCTTCGACGATCGCCAGGACCGCTTCCTCGTCGCCCGACAGGACGGTGGCGGTGGGGCCGTTGATCGCGGCGATGGAGACGCGGTCCTCGTGTCCGGCCAGGAACGGCAGGACGTCGTCCTCGGAGGCGATCACGGAGACCATGGCGCCGCCGGTGGGCAGGGCCTGCATCAGGCGTCCGCGCGCGGCCACCAGCGCGCACGCGTCCTGGAGCGACCAGACACCTGCGACATGAGCGGCGGCGAGTTCGCCGACGGAGTGGCCGACGAGGAAGTCGGGGCGCACGCCCCAGGATTCGACGAGGCGGTAGAGCGCGACCTCGATCGCGAACAGGGCGACCTGCGCGTAGCCGGTGCCCTCCAGCGCGGTGGCGTCGGAGGAGATGACTTCGCGCAGCGGACGGTCGAGGTGCCCGTCGACGGCGGCGCAGACCTCGTCGAAGGCGGCGGCGAACACCGGGAATGCCTCGTGCAACTCCTGGCCCATGCCGATGCGTTGTGCGCCTTGTCCGGTGAACAGGAACGCCGTCCGGCCGTCGGTCATCGGGGTGGCGGTGACGTCCTCCAGGGCGTTCAGCAGTTCCTCGCGGTTGCGTCCGACCACCGCGGCGCGGTGCTCGAACGCCGTCCGGCCGGTCGCCAGCGAGTAGCCGACGTCGACGGGGGACAGTTCCGGCGAGGCCGCCACGTACTCGCGCAACTGCTCCACCTGGGCGCGCAGCGCCGCCGCCGACCTGCCGGACAGCACCCACGGGATCACAGCACCACTGCCCGCGGAGGGCGTGTCGGCATCGTCGGGGGCCTGCTCCAAGATGGTGTGGGCGTTGGTGCCGCTGATGCCGAAGGCCGAGACGCCGGCGCGGCGGGGGGCGCCGGTCTGCGGCCAGGGCCGGGCCTCGGTGAGCAGTTCGACCGCACCGGCCGACCAGTCGACGTGCGGCGAGGGCTCGTTGACGTGCAGGGTCGCGGGCAGCACGCCGTGCCGCAGCGCCATCACCATCTTGATGACGCCGGCCACGCCGGAGGCGGCCTGGGTGTGGCCGATGTTGGACTTCAGCGCCCCCAGCCACAGCGGCCGGTCATCGGACCGTCCCTGGCCGTAGGTGGCCAGCAGGGCGCCGGCCTCGATCGGGTCGCCCAGCGTCGTCCCGGTCCCGTGCGCCTCCACCGCGTCCACGTCCGCCGTGCCCAGGCCGGCCGAGGCCAGCGCGGCGCGGATCACCCGCTGCTGCGAGGGGCCGTTCGGGGCGCTCATGCCGTTGCTGGCGCCGTCCTGGTTGATCGCGGTGCCCCGGACGACCGCCAGCACCCGGTGGCCGTTGCGCCGGGCGTCGGACAGCCGCTCCAGGAGCAGCATGCCCGCGCCCTCGCCCCAGCCGGTGCCGTCGGCGGCCGCGGAGAACGCCTTGCAGCGGCCGTCGGGGGCCTGGCCGCCCTGGCGGCTGAAGTCGATGAAGAGGTTGGGGGTGGACATCACGGTGGCACCGCCGGCCAGCGCCATCGAGCACTCGCCCCGGCGCAGCGACTCCGCGGCCAGGTGGAGCGCCACCAGCGAGGAGGAGCAAGCGGTGTCGACCGTCACCGCCGGACCCTCCAGACCGAAGAGGTAGGAGATCCGGCCGGAGGCGACGCTGCCGGAGCTGCCGCTGCCGATGTACGCCTCCAGGTCCTCCGGCACCTGCGGCAGCCGCAGGCTGTAGTCCTGGTACATCAGGCCCGCGAACACGCCGGTCCGGCTGCCCTTCAGCGAGCCCGGCGCGATGCCGGCCCGCTCGAAGGCCTCCCAGGAGGTCTCCAGCAGCAGCCGCTGCACCGGGTCCATCGCCAGCGCCTCGCGCGGCGAGATGCCGAAGAAGGCCGGGTCGAAGTCGTAGGCGTCGTAGAGGAAGGCGCCCTCGTTCGCGTAGGACTTGCCGGGCAGGCTGCCCGTCGGGTCGTACAGGTCCTCGACGTCCCAGCCGCGGTCCGTCGGCATCGCGGCCATCGCGTCCGTGCCCTGGGCCACCAGCCGCCACAGGTCCTCCGGGCTGCGCACGCCGCCGGGGAAGCGGCAGCTCATGCCGACGATGGCGATCGCGTCCTCGGCGCCGTCGCGCACCGGTGACGCGGCCGAGGTGCCGGTGGCCGCGGCGGCCGTGCGCAGCCGGTCGCCCAGGGCCTCGGTCCGCAGGTACTCGGCGAGCGCCGTGGGGTTCGGGTAGTCGAAGACCAGCGTGGTCGGCAGCCGCAGCCCGGTGGCCGTGTTCAGCCGGTTGCGCAGCTGCACCGAGGTCAGCGAGTCGAAGCCGAGCTCGCGGAAGGCCCGGTCCGCGGTGATCGCGTCGGCCGAGGCGTGCCCCAGCACGGCCGCGACCAGCGAGCGCACCAGGTCCAGCAGGAAGCGCTGCTGCTCGGTCTCGCTCTGCCCGGCGAGGCGCCGCGCGAGCGAGTCGGTGCCGTCCTCCGGCGTCCCGGCCTCCACCACGCGGCGGGCGGGGGTCCGGACCAGGCCCTGGAGCATGGCCGGGACGGAGCCGGTGGCGGCGCTCGCCCGCAGGGCGGCGGTGTCCAGCAGCATGGGCACCAGCAGTGGCTCGTCCAGGGCCGCGGCGGCGTCGAACAGCGCCATGCCCTGGTCGGCGGAGAGCGGGGCCACGCCCGAGCGGGCGGAGCGCGCGGTGTCCTCGGCGTCGAGGTGGCCGGTCATGCCGCTGCGGTCGGCCCACAGGCCCCAGGCCAGTGACTGGCCGGCCAGGCCGGCGGCCCGGCGGCGGCGGGCCAGGGCGTCGAGGAACGCGTTGGCGGCGGCGTAGTTGGCCTGGCCGGGGCCGCCGAGGACGCCCGCCGCGGAGGAGTAGAGCACGAAGCCGGACAGGTCCAGGCCCGCGGTCAGCTCGTGCAGGTTGACGGCCGCGTCGACCTTGGGGCGCAGCACCCGCCGCAGCTGCTCGGCGGTGAGTCCGCTCACGACGCCGTCGTCCAGCACACCGGCGGTGTGCACGACCGCGGTGAGCGGGTGGGCCGGGTCGATGCCGGCCAGCAGGGCAGCCAGGGCGTCGCGGTCGGCGGCGTCGCAGGCGGCCACCGTCACCGAGGCGCCGGCGGCGGTCAGTTCGGACCGCAGCTCCTCCGTGCCCGCGGCGTCGAGGCCGCGGCGGCTGGTCAGCAGCAGGTGGCGGATGCCGTGCCGGGTGACCAGGTGGCGGGCGAGCAGTCCGCCGAGGGTGCCCGTGCCGCTGATCAGCACGGTGCCGTCGGCGTCCCAGTCGAGGGCGGACCCGGCGGCGGGGACGGGGACCCGGGCCAGCCTGGCCGCCCGTACGGCGCCCTCGCGGACGGCGAGTTGGGGCTCGCCGCCGGCCAGGGCGGCGCGCAGGGCCCGGACGGAGTCCGGGTGCCCGTCGATGTCCACCAGGGCGAAGCGGCCGGGGTTCTCGGTCTGGGCCGAGCGCACCAGGCCCCACAGGGTGGCGTGGGCCGGGTCGGTCACGTCCTCGCCGGGCACGGCGATGGCGCCGCGGGTGACGAAGACCAGCCGGGAGTCCGCGAGGCGCTCGTCGCGCAGCCAGGTCTGCACCAGGTCCAGGGCCCGCTCGGCGGCGGCCCGGGCCGCCCCGGCCGCGTCGGCCGCGTCGGTGTCCGGTCCGGGGGCGCACGGGACGAGGACGACCTCCGGCAGCGGGCCGTCGGCCGCGTCGAGGGCGGCCGGGTCCAGCGGCGCCAGCCCCGGCAGGGCGCCGAGGCCCAGCCGGTCCGCGCCCCACACGCCCCAGGGGGCGGCGGACCCGGGGTCGGCGAGCGCCGAAGGCGTCCAGTCGACCCGGAACAGGGCGTCGGTGAGCGCGGACCCGGCGCCGGCGAGCCGCTCGGGGCGGATCTCGCGCAGCAGCAGCGCGTCGACGGAGGCGACCGGCCGGCCGGCGGTGTCGGCGACCCGGAGGGCGACCGCGTCGGGGCCGGCGGGGGACAGCCGCACCCGCACCTCGCCGGCGCCGGAGGCGTGCAGGGTGACGCCCGTCCACGAGAACGGCAGCCGTCCGTTGCCGCCGCCGGCCTCCTCGGAGGCGAACAGCGGCCCGAGCGCGATGCCGTGCAGCGCCGCGTCGAGCAGCGCGGGGTGGAGCCCGAAGGCGCGCGCGCCCTCCTGGTGGTCCGCCGGCAGCCGCACCTCGGCGAACACGTCGTCACCGAGCCGCCAGGCGGCGCGCAGGCCGCGGAAGGCGGGCCCGTAGCCGAAGCCGTTCTCGGCGTACCGCTCGTAGAGGTCCTGGACGGCCACGGGCTCGGCGCCGGCGGGCGGCCACGCGGCGAGGTCGAAGGAGGCGGCTCCGCCGGAGGGCACGACCGTGCCGGAGGCGTGAGCGACCCAGGCGTCCTCCGCCGCGTGCTCCGCGCGCGAGTAGACGCCCACCGTGCGGCGCCCGGCGGGGTCCGGCTCGCTGACGGTGACCTGCACCGCCACGCCGCCGGTCGCGGGCAGCAGCAGCGGCGCCTGGAGGGTCAGCTCCTCGACCTGCGCGCAGCCGACCCGGTCGGCGGCCTGCACCGCGAGCTCCAGGAACGCCGTGCCGGGCAGCAGGACGCTGCCGGTGAGGGCGTGGTCGGCCAGCCAGGGGGAGGTCTCCAGGGACAGCCGGCCGGTCAGCAGCAGCCGGTCGGAGTCCGCCAGGTGCACGGCGGCGCCGAGCAGCGGATGGTCGGCGGCGCCGAGTCCGGCCGACGCCACGTCCCCGGCGGCCACCGGGGACTCCAGCCAGTAGCGCTGCCGCTGGAACGCGTAGGTGGGCAGCGGGACGCCGCGTGCCCCGGTGCGGGCGAACACCGTCGCCCAGTCCACCGAACCGCCGGCGACGTGCAGTTCGCCGAGCGAGCCGAGGAAGCGGTCGTAGCCGCCCTCGTCGCGCCGCAGGGTGCCCACGGCGACGGCGCCCGAGCCGGCGTCCTCGAAGGTCTCCTGCATCGCCATCGCCAGGACGGGGTGGGGGGCGGCCTCGACGAACGCGGTGTGGCCGTCGGCGAGCAGCGCGCGGACCGCGCGCTCGAACTCCACCGGCTGCCGCATGTTCCGGTACCAGTAGTCCGCGTCGAGCCCGTCGGTGTCCTGGAGGGCGCCGGTCACCGAGGAGTAGAAGGGGATCTGCGCGGCGCGCGGCCGGACCGGCGCCAGGTCGGTGAGCAGCCGCTCGCGCAGCGCCTCGACCTGCGGCGAGTGGCCGGCCATCCGCACGCCGGGGACCCGGCGGGCCTTGACGCCGTCCTCGGTGAGCCGGGCCAGCAGCTCGTCGAGGGCGTCGGGGTCGCCGGCGACCGTCACGGAGGCGGGGCCGTTGGCCGCCGCGAGGGCCAGCCGGCCGGCCAGGGCCTCCAGCCGGGGCGCGATCCGCTCGGCGGAGGCCAGCACCGAGAGCATGCCGCCCTTGCCGTCGATGGCCAGCATCGCCCTGCTGCGCAGTGCCACCACCCGGGCGGCGTCCTCCAGCGACAGGGCGCCCGCCACGTACGCGGCGGCCACCTCGCCCTGGGAGTGGCCGACGACCGCGTCGGGCTCGACACCGTGCGAGCGCCACAGCGCGGCCAGCGCGACCATCACGGAGAACAGCACCGGCTGGACGACGTCGGTCCGGTCGGCCGCCGGCGCACCCTCGGCGCCGCCGAGGGCGTCGAGCACCGACCATTCCAGGTACGGGGCCAACGCCGCGTCACAGGCGCGCAGCTGCTCGGCGAAGACCGGCGAGGAGGCCAGCAGCGGCCGGGCCATGCCGGCCCACTGCGAGCCCTGGCCGGGGAAGACGAACACCGTCTTGCGGCGGCCGTCCGCCAGGCCCTGGACGAGCTGGGCCGCCGGCTCGCCGGCCGCGAGGGCCCGCAGGGCGCCCAGCAGCCCCTCCCGGTCCGGGACGACGATCGCGGCTCGGTGGTCGAGGGAGGCGCGCTCCAGGGCCAGCGAGTACCCCAGGTCGGCGGCGGCCAGCTCGGGGCGGGCGGTCACGTGGTCGAGCAGCCGCCCGGCCTGGGCGCGCAGCGCCTCCGCCGTCCGGCCGGAGACCAGGAAGGGCAGCACCGAGGGGGCCTCGGCCGGGGGCCGGTCGGCGGCGTCCGCCTCGTCCGCCTCGTCCGCCGACGGCTCGGGCGCCTGCTCCAGGATCACATGGGCGTTGGTGCCGCTGAAGCCGAAGCCCGAGACGGCGGCCCGGCGCGGGGCACCGGTCCTCGGCCACTCCCGGGACTCCGTCAGCAGCTCGACGCCGCCGGCCTCCCAGTCGACCATCGGGCTGCGGTCCTCGGCGTGCAGGGTCTTCGGCAGGACCCCGTGCTGGAGCGCCAGCACCATCTTGATGACCCCGCCGACCCCGGCCGCGGCCTGGGTGTGCGCGAGGTTGGACTTCAGCGAGCCCAGCCACAGCGGCCGGCCCTCGGGACGCTCCGCGCCGTACGTGGCCAGCAGCGCGCCGGCCTCGATCGGGTCGCCGAGCCTGGTGCCGGTGCCGTGCGCCTCCACCGCGTCGACCTCGGCGGCGGACAGCCGGGCGTCGGCCAGCGCGGCCCGGATCACCCGCTGCTGCGAGGGCCCGTTCGGCGCCGTCAGCCCGCTGCTGGCGCCGTCCTGGTTGACGGCCGAGCCGCGGACCACGGCGAGCACCGGGTGTCCGAGGCGCCGGGCGTCGGACAGCCGCTCCACCAGGAGCATCCCGACGCCCTCGCCCCAGCCGGTGCCGTCCGCCCGCGCCGAGAACGCCTTGCAGCGGCCGTCCGAGGACAGCGCCCGCTGCCGGGCGTACTCGATGAACGCGACCGGGGTCGACATCACCATGGAGCCGCCGACCAGGGCGAGCGAGCAGTCGCCGCGGCGCAGCGCCTGCGCGGCCAGGTGCAGCGCCACCAGCGAGGACGAGCAGGCCGTGTCGACGGAGACGGCGGGCCCCTCCAGGCCGAAGGTGTAGGAGATCCGGCCCGAGGCGACGCTGCCGGACCCGCCGGCGCCGAGGTAGCCCTCGACGTCCTCGGGCACCGTGGTCAGCCGGGAGCCGTAGTCCTGGTACATCACGCCCGCGTACACACCGGTCCGGCTGCCCTTGAGCGTGGTCGGGTCGATGCCGGCCCGCTCGAAGGTCTCCCACGCGGTCTCCAGCAGCAGCCGCTGCTGGGGGTCCATCGCCAGCGCCTCGCGCGGGGAGATGCCGAAGAAGCCGGGGTCGAAGTCGTACGCGTCGTCGAGGAAGGCCCCCTCCTCCACGTAGCTCTTGCCCTGGGCGTCCGGGTCGGGGTCGTACATCGCCTCGACGTCCCAGGCCCGGTCGCCGGGCAGCGGACCGACCGCGTCACGCCCCTCGGCCACCAGCCGCCACATGTCCTCCGGGGTGCGCACGCCCCCGGCGTAGCGGCAGCTCATGCCGACGATCGCGATGGGCTCCTGGTCCCGCTCCTCGATCTTCTGCAGACGCTGGCGCGTGCGGTGCAGGTCCGTCGTCACGCGCTTGAGGAAGTCGCGAAGCTTCTCTTCGCTCACGGTGCTCACCGTTCAACCGCCGCTTTCTTCAGGAAAGTCCGAGTTCGTTTTCGATGAAGTCGAAGATCTCGTCGTCGGACGCGGAATCGAGTCCGGCCTCCGCGAGGTCGTCCACCGGGTCCTGGGCGTGGCCCAGCTTCGACAGGAGGTCCTGCAGGCGGGTCGCGAGCCTGGTCCGGGCGGCCTCGTCCGCGGCCACCCGCGGCAGGTCCTGCTCCAGTCGGTCGAGCTCGGGGAAGACCAGCGGGACGGCCGCCGGCTCGGCCGGAGTGACCGAGTCCGCCAGGTGCGCCGCGATCGCGCTCGTCGTCGGGTAGTCGAAGAGCAGGGTGGCGGCCAGCCGCAGCCCGGTCACCCGGCCCAGCTGGTTGCGCAGTTCGACGGCGGTGAGCGAGTCGAAGCCGATCTCCAGCAGCCCGCGGTCGACGTCGATCGCGTTCGGGTCCGTGAACCCGAGGACGGTCGCCGCCTGGCTCCGCACCAGGTCCAGCAGCACCCGGCCGCGCTGCGCCTCGGACATCCCCGCCAGCCGGGCCATCAGCCCCCCGGCGTCCTCGGCGGCCGTGCCGCCGCCCGCGGTGCGGCGGGCCGCGGGCCGGACGGGCGTCCGGACCAGGCCGCGGAGCAGCGGCGGCACCGGGCCGGGGCCGCCGGGCCGGGCCGCCACATCGAGCCGCATCGGCAGCAGCACCGGCGCGTCCAGCGCCCGCGCCGCGTCGAACAGCGCGGCGCCCTCGGCGGAGGAGAACGCGACGATGCCGCCGCGGGCCAGCCGCGAGAGGTCCGCGTCGGCCAGCTTCCCGGTCATCTCGCTGCGCTGCTCCCACAGGCCCCACGCCAGCGACTGCACGGGGAAGCCCTGGGCGCGGCAGTGGGTGGCGTAGGCGTCGAGGAACGCGTTCGCCGCCGCGTAGTTGCCCTGGCCCATGCCGCCGAAGGTGCCGGCGATGGAGGAGAACAGCACCAGGGCGGAGAGCCCGAGGTCGCGGGTCAGCTCGTGCAGGTTGACCGCCGCGTCCACCTTGGGGCGCAGCACCCGGTCGACCCGCTCGGGGGTGAGCCCGCTCACGACGCCGTCGTCCAGCACGCCGGCGGTGTGCACGACCGCGGTGAGCGGATGCGCGCCGCTGACGCCGGCCAGCAGCCGGGCCAGGTCCGCGCGGTCCGCGACGTCGCAGGCGGCGAGGGTGACGTCGGCGCCGAGCGCCGTCAGCTCGGCGCACAGCTCCTTCGCGCCGTCGGCATCGCCGCCGCGCCGGCTGGTCAGCAGCAGGTGGCGCACGCCGCACTCGGCGACCAGGTGCCGCGCCATCACGCCGCCGATGACGCCGGTGGCGCCGGTGACCAGCACCGTGCCGGAGCCCCAGTCGGGGGCCGGCCGCTCGGCGGGGCCGGACGCGGACGGTGCGGGGACGCGGGCCAGCCTGGCGGCCCGGAAGGAGCCGTCGCGCAGGGCCAACTGGGGCTCGTCGGTGACGAGTTCGCGCAGGCGCGCGCCGATGTCCGCGGCGTCGGTGTCGGCTTCGGTGTCGATCAGGACGAACCGGTCCGGGTTCTCCGACTGCGCGGAGCGGACCAGTCCCCAGACTGCGGCGTGCGGCAGGTCGGTCACCCGCTCGGCGGGAGTGGCGGCCACCGCGCCGCGGGTGAGGAAGACCATCCGGGAGGACGCGAAGCGCTCGTCCGCGAGCCACCCTTGGACCAGCTCCAGCGCCCGGTCGAGGGCGGTGCGCACCGAGGCGGCGAGACCGTCGGCGTCGGCGGGCTGCGGCGGGCAGGCCACGAGGACGAACTCGGGCGGTGCCGCCAGGTCCGTGGCGGCGGCCAGGGCGTCCAGGTCCGGGTAGGCCGGCAGTCCCTGCGCCGCCGCCACGCCGAAGTCGTCGCCACCGACCAGGGCCCAGCCCGCGGCGGACGGCCGGGAGTCGGTGTTCGCGTCGAGCTCGGGCCAGTCGAGGACGTACAGGGAGTCGTCCGTGCCGGGAGCGCCCAGCCGCTCGGGCCGGGCCCGCAGGGCGAGCGAATCGACCGTGGCCACCGGCCGGCCGATCGGGTCCGACAGGGTCAGCGACACCGTGTCGGCGCCGACGGGCGTCAGCCGCACCCGCACCTCGCCGGCACCCGAACCGTGCAGCGTCACTCCCGCCCACGAGAACGGTAGCTTCCCGCCGCCGAGTTGGAGCGCCGGGCTCAGGGCGATGCTGTGCAGGGCGGCGTCGAGCAGGGCCGGGTGCAGGCCGTACGCGCCGGCGGCGGACTGCTGCTCCTCGGGCAGCCGCACCTCGGCGTGGACGGTGTCGCCGACCAGCCAGGCCGCCCGGATGCCCTGGAAGGCGGGGCCGTAGGCGAAGCCGCCGTCGGCGAAGCGCTGGTAGAGGTCGTCGACCTCGATCGGGGTGGCGCCCTCCGGCGGCCAGACGGCCTGGAGGTCGTACGAGCCCTCCTGCGCACCCAGGCCGAGGACGCCGGTGGCGTGGCGGGTCCAGGGGTGGTCGGGGTCGGCGTTCTCGGGGCGGGAGTGGATGGTGATCGAGCGGGTGCCGTTGTCGTCGGGGGCTTCGGTGGTGATCTGGAGGACGACGGCGCCGCGCTCGGGGAGGACGAGGGGTGCTTCGAGGGTGAGTTCGTCGACCTGGTCGCAGCCGGCGCGGTCGGCGGTCCGCAGGGCGAGTTCGAGGAAGGCGGTGCCGGGGAAGAGGATCACGCCGGAGACGGCGTGGTCGGCGAGCCAGGGCTGGGTCCGGACGGAGAGGCGGCCGGTGAGGATCAGGCGGTCGCTGTCGGCGAGGGGGAGGGCCGCGCCGAGGAGCGGGTGGTCGGCGGTGCCGAGGCCGGCCTGGGTGAGGTCGCCGGTGCCCTGGGGCGCGTCGAGCCAGTAGCGGTCGCGTTGGAAGGCGTAGGTGGGCAGGTCGACGCGGTGGGCGCCGGTGAAGACGGTGGTCCAGTCGATGCTCAGGCCGGTGGTGTGGATGCGGCCGAGCGCCGCGACGGCGGATTCCTCCTCGGGGCGGTCCTTGCGCAGGAGCGGGATGAACTCGCCGTCCTGGACGCAGGACTGGCCCATGGCGCTGAGCACACCGGCCGGGCCGAGCTCGATGAACCGGGTGACGCCGTGCGCGCCCAGCGTGGTCATGCCGTCGTGGAAGCGCACCGATGCGCGGACGTGCCGCACCCAGTACTCGGGCGAGCGGACGAGTTCCGGCTCGGCCACGTCACCGGTGACGTTGGAGACCAGGGGGATCTTCGGCTCGTGGTATTCCAGGCCCTGGGCGATCTGGCGGAAGTCCTCCAGCATGGGTTCCATGAGGGGGGAGTGGAAGGCGTGGCTGACGCGCAGGCGGGTGGACTTCCAGCCGCCCGCTTCCACGATGGCCAGGACCGCTTCCTCGTCGCCCGACAGGACGGTGGCGGTGGGGCCGTTGATCGCGGCGATGGAGACGCGGTCCTCATGGCCGGCCAGGAACGGCAGGACGTCGTCCTCGGAGGCGATGACGGAGACCATGGCGCCGCCGGTGGGCAGGGCCTGCATCAGGCGTCCGCGTGCGGCCACCAGGGCGCACGCGTCGGCGAGGGACCAGACGCCCGCGACGTGGGCGGCGGCGAGTTCGCCGACGGAGTGGCCGACGAGGAAGTCGGGGCGCACGCCCCAGGATTCGACGAGGCGGTAGAGCGCGACCTCGATCGCGAACAGCGCGACCTGCGCGTAGCCGGTGCCCTCCAGCGCGGCGGCGTCGGAGGAGAAGACCACTTCGCGCAGCGGACGGTCGAGGTGCCCGTCGACGGCGGCGAAGACCTCGTCGAAGGCGGCGGCGAACACCGGGAACGCCGCGTACAACTCCCGGCCCATGCCGACCCGCTGCGCGCCCTGACCGGTGAACAGGAACGCCGTCCGGCCGGACACGGGTCGGCTACCGTCGCTGTGGCCGTCGGCCAGGGACTCCAGGCCGCGCAGCAGTTCCTCGACATCACGCCCGACCACCGCCGCGCGGTGGTCGAACGCCGTCCGACCGGTCGCCAGCGAGTAGCCCACGTCCGCAGGGGACAGCTCCGGCGAGGCCGCCACGTGCTCCCGCAGCCGCCAGGCCTGGGCGCGCAGCGCCGCCGCCGACTTGCCGGACAGCACCCACGGCACCACCGATCCGCTGCCCGTGGAGGGCGTGTCGGCAGCGTCGGGGGCCTGCTCCAGGATCAGGTGGACGTTGGTGCCGCTGACACCGAAGGCCGACACACCGGCCCGGCGCGGGGCACCGGTCTCCGGCCAGGGCCGGGCCTCGGTCAGCAGCTCGACCGCCCCCGCCGACCAGTCGATCTTCTCCGACCGCTCGTCGGCGTGCAGCGTGCGCGGCAGCACACCCTGCCGGATCGCCATCACCGTCTTGATCACGCCCGCCACGCCGGAGGCGGCCTGGGTGTGGCCGATGTTGGACTTCAGCGCCCCCAGCCACAGCGGCCGGTCGGCGGGCCGTCCCTGGCCGTAGGTGGCCAGCAGCGCGCCGGCCTCGATCGGGTCGCCGAGCGGGGTGCCGGTGCCGTGCGCCTCCACCGCGTCCACGTCCGCCGGTGCGAGCCCGGCGGAGGCGAGCGCCGTCCGGATGACGCGCTGCTGCGCGGGTCCGTTCGGGGCGGTGAGGCCGTTGCTGGCGCCGTCCTGGTTGACGGCGGAGCCCCGGAGCACCGCGAGCACCGGGTGCCCGTTGCGCCGGGCGTCGGACAGCCGCTCCAGCAGGATCATGCCGACGCCCTCGGACCACCCGGCGCCGTCCGCCCGGGCGGAGAACGCCCGGCAGCGGCCGTCGGGGGACATGGCGCGCTGGCGGCTGAACTCGATGAAGCTGTCCATGGTGGACATCACGACCACGCCGCCGGCCAGTGCCATCGAGCACTCGCCCTGGCGCAGCGACTGCGCGGCCAGGTGCAGGGCGAGCAGCGAGGAGGAGCAGGCCGTGTCGACGGTCAGCGAGGGGCCCTGCAGACCGAAGGTGTAGGAGACCCGTCCGGAGGCGACGCTGCTGGCGCTGCCCGTCGCGAGGTAGCCCTCGAACTCCTCGGGCGCCTGCTGGAAGCGGGACCCGTAGTCGTTGTAGCTGGCGCCGATGAACACGCCCGCCTCGGTGCCCTTCATCGACTCCGGCGCGATGCCGGCCCGCTCGAAGGCCTCCCAGGAGGTCTCCAGCAGGAGTCGCTGCTGCGGGTCGATCGCCAGCGCCTCGCGCGGGGAGATGCCGAAGAACGTCGGGTCGAAGTGGTCGGCGTCGTACAGGAATCCGCCGCCGCGCGCGTAGAAGGTGCCGGGCTTGTCGGCGTCCGGGTCGTAGCGGCCCTCGATGTCCCAGCCGCGGTCGGTGGGGAAGCCGGCGACCGCGTCCCGGCCCTGGTCGACCAGCTCCCACAACTCCTCGGGGGTGGTCACGCCGCCGGGGAGCCGGCAGCTCATCGCGACGATCGCGATCGGGTCGTCGTCCACGGCCGCGGCCCCGGCCGTCGGCGCGGGCGCGGCGGGCCGGGTGCCGATCAGCTCGGCGTGCAGGTGCCGGGCCAGCGCGGTGACCGACGGGTAGTCGAAGACCAGGGTGACCGGCAGCCGCATGCCCGTGCCGGCCGACAGCCGGTTGCGCAGGTCGACGGCGGTGAGCGAGTCGAAGCCCAGCTCGCGGAACGCCCGGCCCTCCTCGACGGATGCGGGACCGGCGTAGCCGAGCACGGCGGCGACCTGGGCGCTGACCAGCTCCACCAGGGCCTGGACCGCCTCGCCGTCCGACAGGCCCGCCAGCTGCTGGGCCAGCGGGGAGTCACTGCCGCTCCCGCCGGCCGTCGTGCCGGAACCGGCGGCGCCGAGCACGCCGCGCACCTCGGGCAGTTCGGCGAGCGCGGGCGCGGTGGGACCGGCGGGCGAGGACGCCGTCAGCCGCTCCCAGTCGATGTCGGCCACGGCCACGTACGGGTCGCCCAGGTCGAGGGCCTGCTGGAGCGCGGCGATCGCCGACGCGGGCTTCATCGCCGGCATGCCGCCCTTGCGCAGCCGCGCCTCGGTGGCGTCGTCGACCAGACCGCCGCCGGCCCAGGGGCCCCAGGCGACGGAGGTCGCCGCCAGACCGGCGGCGGCGCGCTGCTGCGCCAGGGCGTCGAGGTACGCGTTGGCCGCCGCGTAGCTGCCCTGGCCGGGGCCGCCCAGCGTGCCCGCGAAGGAGGAGAACAGCACGAAGGCGGTGAGGTCCCGGCCCGCGGTCAGCTCGTGCAGGTTCAGCGCGGCGTCCACCTTGGGCCGCAGCACGGTGCGGGCCCGCTCCGCGGTGAGGGTGTCGAGGACCCCGTCGTCCAGGACACCGGCCGTGTGGAAGACCGACCGCACCGGGGAGCCCTCGGCGTCGAGGCGGTCGAGCAGGGCGGCCAGGGCGTCGCGGTCGACGGTGTCGCAGGCGGCGAGGGTGACGCGGGCGCCGAGTGCGGTGAGCTCGGCCTCCAGCTGCTGCGCGCCGGGGGCGGCCGCTCCGCTGCGGCTGACGAGGACGAGGTGCTCGGCGCCGTGGCCGGCCAGCCACCGGGCGACGTGACGGCCGAGGCCGCCGGTGCCGCCGGTGATCAGGGCGGTGCCCCCGGGCTGCCAGGTCCCGCGCGCCGCGCCTCCCGGCGTGGCGCGGACGAGCCGTCGGCCGAAGGCCGCCGAGGTGCGGACGGCGATCTCGCCCTCCGCGCCGTGCCGGCCCGCCAGGGCCGTGGCCAGGCGTGCCGCGGTGACGGGGTCGAGGGCCGCGGGGAGGTCGATCATGCCGCCCCATCGCTGCGGGTACTCCAGCGCGGCGATCCGTCCCAGGCCCCAGACCATCGACTGGAGCGGGTCCGCGACGGACTCCGGCCTGCCGGTGGTGACGGCGCTGCGGGTGGCGAGCCAGAGCGGGGCGTCGATGCCCGCGTCGCCGAGTGCCTGGATCAGCGTCAGCGTGTGGGCGAATCCGGCCGGCAGCTCGGGGTGGCCCGGGTGGCGGCCCTCGGTCAGGGCCAGCAGGGAGAGCACTCCGGCGGGGGCCGTGCCGTCCAGCGCCTCCCGGATACGGGCGGCGAGCGCCTCGCGGTCGCTGTCGTCCGCGCCGATCTCCAGGGGCAGCAGGGTCATGCCCTGCTGGGTGAGGGCATCGGCCACCGGGTCCGTCCCGGACCGGCCGGCGGGTGTCACCAGCAGCCAGGTTCCCGAGGGAGCGCCGGGCGTCGGCTCCGCCAGGGGCTTCCAGGTGATGCGGTAGCGCCAGGAGTCGGTGACGGCTTGTTCGCGGCTGCGGCGTCGCCAGGAGGCGAGGGAGGGGAGGAGGGGGAGCAGGGTGTCGGGTGCGTCGAGGTCGAGGGTGGTGAGGAGGGAGTCGAGGTCTTCTCGTTCGACGGCGTCCCAGAAGGCGCTTTCCGCGGGGTCGGCACCGAGGACGGTGGTGGCCGTCGTGGTGCCTCGGTCTTCGAGCCAGTAGCTGCGGCGGTCGAAGGCGTAGGTGGGCAGGTCGATCCGGTGGCGGGTGTCGGGGTCGAGGGCGGCCTGCCAGTCGAGGGTGGTGCCGTGGGTGAAGAGGTGGGCGGCGGAGGCGAGGAAGCGGGTGGGTCCGCCTTCGCCGCGGCGCAGGGTGCCGGTGACGACGCTGTCCGCGTTGGCTGCGTCGAGGGTTTCCTGGAGGGCCATGGTGAGGACGGGGTGGGGGCTGGCCTCGATGAAAACGCCGTATCCGTCGCGGGCCAGGGCTTTTGTCGCGGTGTCGAGTTGGACGGTCTGGCGGAGGTTGGTGTACCAGTACTCGGCGTTCAGGGTCGCGGTGTCGAGGGGTGTGCCGGTGACGGTGGAGTAGAACGGCACGGTCGTGGAGCGCGGTGCGATGGGGGTGAGGGCTTCGAGGAGTTCTTCGCGGATGCGTTCGACCTGGACGGAGTGGGAGGCGTAGTCGACGGGGATGATCTTGGCGCGGATGCCGTCGGTTTCGCAGGAGGTCTGGAGTTCGCGGAGGGCTTCGGGTTCGCCGGCGACGACCATGGAGGTGGGTCCGTTGACGGCGGCGAGGGAGATGCGCTCGCCCCAGGGCGCCATATGCTCGTGGAGTTGGTCCTGGGGGAGGGAGACGGACATCATGCCGCCGGTGCCGGAGAGGGCGCGGATGGCCTGGCTGCGGAGGGTGACGACGCGGGCGGCGTCGTCGAGGGTGAGGGCTCCGGCGACGCAGGCGGCGGCGATCTCGCCTTGGGAGTGGCCGATGACGGCGTCCGGGGTGATGCCGAGGGAGGCCCAGAGGGCGGAGAGGGAGACCATGACGGCGAAGAGGGCGGGCTGGACGACGTCGACGCGGTCGAAGGTCGGTGCGCCGGGGGCTTCGCGCAGGACGTCTTCGAGGGACCAGTCGACGAACGGGGCGAGGGCCTGTTCGCATTCGGCGAGGCGCTGGGCGAACACGGGTGAGGTGTCGAGGAGTTCGACGGCCATGCCGGCCCATTGGGAGCCTTGGCCGGGGAAGACGAAGACCCGTCGGCCGACGGGGCCCGCGACGGCGGTGGTCACGTTGTCCGCGGGGGTGTCGGCGGCCAGCGCGGCGAGGCCGGCGGCGGCGTCGGCGGTGTCGGTCGCGAGGATCACGGCGCGGTGCTCGAACACGGCGCGTGAGGCGATCAGAGAGTAGCCGACCTCGCCCAACTCGGTTCCGCCGTCGGCCAGGAGCGCGCCGAGGCGTTCGGCCTGGCCGCGCAGCGAGGCGGCACTGCGCGCCGACACCACCAACGGCACCACACCCGCAGTCATCACGGACGCGTGGTTCTCGACGGCGGCCGGCTCCTCCGGCGGCGCCTGCTCCAGGACGATGTGCGCGTTGGTCCCGCTCACGCCGAAGGAGGACACGCCGGCCCGGCGGGGCTCCTCGCCCTGCGGCCACGGTCGGGCCTGCGTCAGCAGCCGGACCGCGCCGGACTCCCAGTCCACCTTCCGCGACGGCTCGGCGACGTGCAGCGTGCGCGGCAGCACACCGTGCCGCAGTGCCATCACCATCTTGATGACCCCGGCCACTCCGGACGCCGCCTGGGCGTGCCCGAGGTTCGACTTGACCGAGCCCAGCCACAGCGGCCGGTCGTCCGACCGTCCCTGGCCGTAGGTGGCCAGCAGGGCGCCGGCCTCGATCGGGTCGCCCAGCGTCGTCCCGGTGCCGTGTGCCTCGACCAGGTCGACCTGCTCGGGCTTCAGCCGGGCATTGGCCAGCGCGGCCCGGATCACCCGCTGCTGCGCGGGGCCGTTGGGCGCGCTGAGGCCGTTGCTGGCGCCGTCCTGGTTGATCGCGCTGCCCCGGATCACGGCGAGCACCCGGTGCCCGTTGCGCCGCGCGTCCGACAGCCGCTCCAGCAGCACCACGCCGACGCCCTCGCCGAGGCCCATGCCGTCGGCGTCCTCGCTGAACGCCTTGCAGCGACCGTCCAGAGCCAGGCCGCGCTGGCGGCTGAAGCCGACCAGGCCGAGCGGGTCGGCCATGATCGCGGCGCCGCCGACCACAGCCATCGCGCAGTCGCCCTGCCGCAGCGACTGGACGGCGAGGTGCAGCGCCACCAGCGAGGACGAGCAGGCGGTGTCGACCGTGACGGCGGGGCCCTCCAGGCCGAGGGTGTACGAGACGCGGCCGGAGATGACGCTGGTCGACATGCCGGTGACCAGGTGGCCCTGCACGCCGTCGGGAACGTTCTGGTAGTCGATGCCCCAGCCCTGGTACGCCGCTCCGACGAACAGGCCGACCTTGTTGCCGCTCAGGGCCGAGGGGTCGATGCCGGCCCGCTCGAAGGCCTCCCAGGAGGTCTCCAGCAGCAGCCGCTGCTGCGGGTCCATGGCACCGGCCTCACGCGGCGAGATGCCGAAGAACGCCGGGTCGAAGCGGTCGGCGTCGTGCAGGAAGCCGCCCTCGGTCGTGTAGACCTTGCCGTGCTCGTCCGGGTCCGCGTCGTAGAGGCCGTCCAGGTCCCAGCCGCGGTTGACGGGGAACCCGGAGATGGCGTCCTTCTCCTCCGCGACCAGGTTCCACAGCTCCTCCGGGGAAGCGACCCCGGGGTAGCGGCAACTCATGGCGACGATGCCGATCGGCTCCCGTGAGGCCGCCGTGAGCTGCTGGTTGGCCCGCCGCAGCCGCTCGGTCTCCTTCAGAGACTCGCGCAGTGCTCCGACGATCTTGTCATCGGCGCTCGTCATCATCTGCTCCGCTCTTTGCGTCTTCTCAGAGGTCATTTGTCGTACGCCATGCGGATCAGCCCGTCGACGTCCAGATCGTCGATGGCGCCGGCGGAGTCGTCGTCGCCGGGCACCGCGGCGGAATCGGTGTCGGGCGACTGGGCCAGCCTGCGCAGCTCGTCGAGCAGCCCGGACTCCTGGAGCCGCAGCAGCGGAATGGAGTCCAGCAGCTCCCTGACCTCCGCCTCGGCGGGGTCGGCCGGGACCGCGCGGCCCTGGTCGGGGAAGAGCGCGGCACCGAGGTGCTCGGCCAGTGCCCGGGCCCGCGGGTAGTCGAACACCACCGTGACGGGCAGGCGCAGCCCGGTCGCGGCGGTCAGCCGGTTGCGGAGGTCGACGGCGCTCAGGGAGTCGAACCCGAGCTCCCGGAAGGCCCGCGACTCGTCGACGGCCGCCGGGCCGGGGTAGCCGAGCACCGCGGCGATCTGGGTGCACACCAGCTCGGAGAGGGCGCGCCGGCGGTCCTCGGCGGACAGCCCGGCCAGCCGCCGGCGCATCGAGGAGTCGTCGGCCCCGGCCTCGGCCGGGGCGGCTTCGGTGGCCAGGATCCTGGCCACCTCCGGCACTCCGCCGAGCAGCGGGCTGGGCCGTGCGGAGGTGAACACCGGCACGAACCGCTCCCAGTCGACGTCCGCGACGACCACCACGCCGTCGTCGCGGTCCATGACCCGCTGGAAGGCGTCGATGGCCAGCCGCGGCGACATGAACGGGATGCCGCGGCCGCGCAGCTGCTCCTCGGCGAGGTTGGCCGCCATGCCGCCGCCGTCCTCCGGGCTCCAGATGCCCCAGACCACCGAGGTGGCGGCGAGGCCCCGGGCCCGGCGCCGCTCGGCGAGGCCGTCGAGGTACGCGTTGGCCGCCGCGTACGCCCCGTGGTCCCCGCTTCCCCAGACCGCGGAGATGGAGGAGAAGAGCACGAAGGCGTCCAGGTCGGCGCCGTCGAACACCGCGTCCAGGTTGGCCGCGCCGACGATCTTCGCGTGGGCGGTGTCGGAGAACTCCGGGAGGTCGGTGTCCGCGAGCGGCACGAGCACGCCCGCGCCCGCGATGTGCATCACGGTGCGGATCGTCGAACCGTCGGCCTCCACCTGTCGGACCAGCGCGGTCAGGGCGTCGAGGTCGGTCACGTCGCAGGCGGCGAGGGTGACGCGGGCGCCGAGTGCGGTGAGTTCGGCTTCCAGCTGCCGCGCGCCGGGGGCGGCCGCTCCGCCGCGGCTGGTGAGGACGAGGTGCTCGGCGCCGTTGAGGGCCAGCCAGCGGGCCGTCCGGCTGCCGATGCCGCCGGTGCCGCCGGTGATCAGAACGGTGCCGCGGGGCTTCCAGGCCGGGACGGGATCCGCCGCGGCCGACGACCGGACCAGCCGGCGGACCAGGATCCGGGTGCCGCGCACGGCCAGCTGGTCCTCGTCCTCGGGGCCGGCCAGGGCCGCGCACAGCAGCGCGGCCGCGCGGCCGTCCAGGCTCTCGGGGAGGTCGATCATGCCGCCCCAGCGCTGCGGGTGTTCGAGGGCGGCGACCCGGCCCAGGCCCCACACGGCGGCCTGGACGGGGTCGACCGGCCCGTCGCTGCCGGCGGTGCCGGCGGGGGCGGTGGTGACGGCGCCGCGGGTGGCGAGCCAGAGCGGGGCGTCGACACCCGCGTCGCCGAGCGCCTGGATCAGCGTCAGGGTGAGGCCGAGTCCGACCGGCAGGTCCGGGCAGCTCGGGTGCGGGCCCTCGGTCAGGGCCAGCAGGGAGAGCACTCCGGCGGGGGGCGTGCCGTCCAGCGCCTCCCGCAGCTGCGAGGCGAGCGCCTCGCGGTCGGCGTCGGCCGGCTTGACCTCCAGGGGCACCACGGTCATGCCCTGGCCGCGCAGTGCCTCGATCACCTGCTGCGCCTCGGGGGCGCCGGCGGGGACCACGACCGGCCAGGTGCCGGACGGCACGGTGGTCCTGGGATCGGCCAGGGGCTTCCAGGTGATGCGGTAGCGCCAGGAGTCGGTGACGGCTTGTTCGCGGCTGCGGCGTCGCCAGGAGGCGAGGGAGGGGAGGAGGGGGAGCAGGGTGTCGGGTGCGTCGAGGTCGAGGGTGGTGAGGAGGGAGTCGAGGTCCTCGCGCTCCACGGCGTCCCAGAAGGCGCTTTCGACGGGGTCGGCGCCGGTGGTGGTGGCGGTGCTGGCGGTTGCGGGTTCGAGCCAGTAGCTGCGGCGGTCGAAGGCGTAGGTGGGCAGGTCGATCCGGTGGTGGGTGTCGGGGTTGAGGGCGGCCTGCCAGTCGAGGGTGGTGCCGTGGGTGAAGAGGTGGGCGGCGGAGGCGAGGAAGCGGGTGGGTCCGCCTTCGGCGCGGCGGAGGGTGCCGGTGACGATGCTGTCCGTGTCGGTGGTGTCGAGGGTTTCCTGGAGGGCCATGGTGAGGACGGGGTGGGGGCTGGCCTCGATGAAGACGCCGTATCCGTCGCGGGCCAGGGCTTTTGTCGCGGTGTCGAGTTGGACGGTCTGGCGGAGGTTGGTGTACCAGTACTCGGCGTTGAGGGCGGCGGTGTCGAGGGGTGTGCCGGTGACGGTGGAGTAGAACGGCACGGTCGTGGAGCGCGGTGCGATGGGGGTGAGGGCTTCGAGGAGTTCTTCGCGGATGCGTTCGACCTGGACGGAGTGGGAGGCGTAGTCGACGGGGATGATCTTGGCGCGGATGCCGTCGGTTTCGCAGGAGGTCTGGAGTTCGCGGAGGGCTTCGGGTTCGCCGGCGACGACCATGGAGGTGGGTCCGTTGACGGCGGCGAGGGAGATGCGCTCGCCCCAGGGCGCCATACGCGCGTGGAGTTGGTCCTGGGGGAGGGAGACGGACATCATGCCGCCGGTGCCGGAGAGGGCGCGGATGGCCTGGCTGCGGAGGGTGACGACGCGGGCGGCGTCGTCGAGGGTGAGGGCTCCGGCGACGCAGGCGGCGGCGATTTCGCCTTGGGAGTGGCCGACGACGGCGTCCGGGGTGATGCCGAGGGAGGCCCAGAGGGCGGAGAGGGAGACCATGACGGCGAAGAGGGCGGGTTGGACGACGTCGACGCGGTCGAAGGTCGGTGCGCCGGGGGCTTCGCGCAGGACGTCTTCGAGGGACCAGTCGACGAACGGGGCGAGGGCCTGTTCGCATTCGGTGAGGCGCTGGGCGAACACGGGTGAGGTGTCGAGGAGTTCGACGGCCATACCGGCCCATTGGGAGCCTTGGCCGGGGAAGACGAACACCCGCCGGCCGACGGGGCCCGCGACGGCGGTGGTCACGTTGTCCGCGGGGGTGTCGGCGGCCAGCGCGGCGAGGCCGGCGGTGGCGTCGGCGGTGTCGGTGGCGAGGATGACGGCGCGGTGTTCGAACACGGCGCGTGAGGCGATCAGGGAGTAGCCGACCTCGCCCAACTCGGTTCCGCCGTCGGCCAGGAGGGCGCCGAGGCGTTCGGCCTGGCCGCGCAGTGAGGCGGCACTGCGCGCCGACACCACCAACGGCACCACACCCGACCCCGGCAGCGCGGCGGCCACGTCGGGCCCGCCCTGCGCCTCCTCGGCCACCCCGTCCTCGGGGTCCTCCGCCGGCGCCTCCTCGATGATCGTGTGGGCGTTGGTGCCGCTGGCACCGAAGGAGGACACGCCGGCCCGCCGGGGCTCCTCGCCCTGCGGCCACGGCTGCTCCCGCATCAGCAGCCGCACCGCGCCCGACTCCCAGTCCACCTTCCGCGACGGCTCGTCCACGTGCAGCGTGCGCGGCAGCACACCGTGCCGCAGCGCCATCACCGTCTTGATGACCCCGGCCACGCCGGAGGCCGCCGCCGAGTGCCCGAGGTTGGACTTCAGCGAGCCCAGCCAGAGCGGCCGCTCGGTGGGCCGCCCCTGGCCGTACGTCGCGAGCAGGGCGCCGGCCTCGATCGGGTCGCCCAGCGTCGTCGCCGTGCCGTGCGCCTCGACCAGGTCGACCTGCTCGGGCTTCAGCCGGGCGTCGGCCAGCGCGGCCCGGATCACCCGCTGCTGTGCGGGGCCGTTCGGGGCGGTCAGGCCGTTGCTGGCGCCGTCCTGGTTGATCGCGCTGCCCCGGACGACCGCGAGCACCTGGTGCCCGTTGCGCCGCGCGTCCGACAGCCGCTCCAGCAGCAGCACGCCGACGCCCTCCGCCCACACGGTGCCGTCCGCCGCCTCGGAGAACGCCCGGCAGCGGGCGGTCGGGGACAGCGCGCGCTGACGGCTGTACTCGATGAAGCCGGTCGGGGTCGCCATGACCGTGGTCCCCCCGGTCAGCACCATCGACGACTCGCCCTTGCGCAGCGACTGGCAGGCCAGGTGCAGCGCCACCAGCGAGGACGAGCAGGCGGTGTCGACCGTGAGCGCGGGCCCCTCCAGGCCGAGGGTGTACGAGACGCGGCCGGACAGGATCGCACCGGACGCGCCCAGCGACATCTGGCCTTCCAGGCCCTCCGGGAGGTCGGTGACATTGCTGCCGTAGTCGAAGTCCGTGGCCCCGATGAACACGCCCGTCCGCGACCCGCGCAACGAGCCGGGCGTGACCCCGGCGCGCTCCAGCGTCTCCCAGGCGACCTCCAGCAGCAGCCGCTGCTGGGGGTTCATCGACAGCGCCTCACGGGGCGAGATGCCGAAGAAGGGGGCGTCGAACCGGTCGACGTCGTCGAGGAACCCGCCCTCGCGGACGTAGGTCCGCCCCGTGCGGTCCGGGTCCGGGTCGTAGAGCGTGTCGAGGTCCCAGCCGCGGTCGGCGGGGAACGGCGTGATCGCGTCCCGGCCCTCGGCGACGAGGTCCCAGAGGTCCTCGGGGGTCCGGACGCCTCCCGGGAAGCGGCAGCCCATCGCCACGACGGCGATCGGCTCGTGCTCCTTCTCCTGGAGCTCCTCCAGGCGCTGACGGGCCACACGCAGGTTGGCGGTTGTCCGCTTGAGGTAGTCGCGAAGCTTCGCTTCGTTCTCCATCACTCGTCAGCTCCTCGAAGACCGTGAAACGGAAGGCCGTGGGTGGGTGTGCGGTGGTTCATGCGATGTCGTCGAGTTCCAGGTCCAGCAGGTCGAACATCTCCTCGTCGGTGGCCGCTTCGAGGTCGTCGACGGTGCCGTGCGCCTCGGAGGAAGCGGACCAGTCGCGCAGCAGGGACTGCAGGCGCTCGGACACCGCGGCGCGGGCCTCCGCGTCGGAGCCGATCGCCGCCAGGGACGCTTCCAGCCGGTCCAGTTCGGCGAGGACGGGCCCGGCGGGCGAGCCGCCGTCGGGCAGCAGTTCGGCGTCGAGGCGGGCGGCGAGCGCGGCGGCCGTGGGGTGGTCGAAGACCAGCGTCACCGGCAGCCGGAGCCCGGTGGCCGCGCCCAGGCGGTTGCGCAGCTCCACCGCGGTGAGCGAGTCGAAGCCCAGCTCCTTGAACGCCCGGTCGGCCTCGACGGCGGTGGGGTTGGGGTGGCCGAGGACGACGGCGGCCAGCGACCTGACCAGGTCGAGCAGGACCCGCTGCCGGTCCTCGCCGCCCAGCGGGGCGAGGCGCCGCAGCAGGGCCTCGGAGTCGTCGTGGTCCTCGCCCTCCGGGCCCGGCGCGGCCGCGAGGGCCGCCCGGGCCTCCGGCAGGTCGCGCAGCAGGGGCAGCGGCCGGCCGGCGGCGAGCGCGGGCGCGAACCGTGCCCAGTCGAGGTCGGCGACCACCTGGCACGGCTCTCCGCCGCCCACCGCCTGGAGCAGCGCGTCGCCGGCGCGGTCGCCGGCCATGGGGGCCGCGCCGCGCCGCCGCAGCTGCTCGGCCACCGCCGCGTCGATCATGCCGCCGTCGGCGAGCGCGCTCCAGGCCACCGAGGTGGCGGCCAGCCCGTCGGCGTGGCGCTGGTGGGCGAGCGCGTCCAGGACGGCGTTCGCCGCGGCGTAGCTGCCCTGGCCGGCGGCGCCCACGGTGCCGGCGATGGAGGAGAAGAGCACGAACGCGGACAGGTCGCAGTCCTTGGTGAGTTCGTGCAGGTTCAGCGCCCCGGTCACCTTCGGCCGCAGGGTCCGGTCGGCCTCCTCGGCCGTCAGGGTGTCGAGGACGCCGTCGTCGAGGACGCCCGCGGCGTGCACCACGGCGGTCAGCGGCAGCTCGCGGGGCAGGGACTCCAGCAGGCCGGCGAGCGCGGCGCGGTCGGCGACGTCGCAGGCCGCGATCGTGACCCGGGCGCCGGACGCGGTGAGTTCGGCCTCCAGCTCCGCGGCGCCGGGTGCCGCGCTGCCGCGCCGGCCGACCAGCACCAGGTGCTCGGCGCCCTCCCGGGCGAGCCTACGGGCCACCGCGGCGCCCGCGCCGCCCGTCCCGCCGGTGATCAGGACGGTGCCGGTCGGCTGCCAGTCGGCCGAGGGGTCCGGCGCGGCGGCGCGCAGCAGACGGCGGGCGAACACGCCCGCGCCCCGCACCGCGAGCTGGTCCTCGGCCTCGTCGCCGCCCGTGCCGCGCCGATCGGCCAGCACGGCGGCCAGCCGGGCCACGGCCCGGTCGTCGAGGACGGCCGGCAGGTCGACCAGGCCGCCCCAGCGCTGCGGGGACTCCAGGCCGACCACCGCGCCCAGCCCCCAGACGGCCGCCTGGGCGGGGCTGTCGGGCCGGTCGTCGGCGCCGGTCGACACCGCGCCCCGGGTCGCCAGCCACAGCGGCGCCTCGATCCCGGTGTCGCCCAGCGCCTGGACCAGCGCCAGGGAGAGGGCGAGCCCGGCGGGGACGGACGGGGCACCGGGGCGGGGCGCCTCGTCGAGGGCGAGCAGCGAGAGCACCCCGGCGGGTGCCGTCGCGGTGTCCGCCAGCGCCGCGCCGATCAGCCCGGCCAGGGCGGCGCGGTCCGTGCCGGTGGCGACCTCGACGGGGACGAGGTCCGCGCCGAGCCCGGCGAGGCCGGTGAGCACGGCCGCGGCCGGCTGCTCCGCGGTGTGGCCCGCCGGGACGGCGACCAGCCAGGGGCCCGCGAGCGGCGCGCCGGCCGGCTCGGGGAGCGGCCGCCAGCCGATCCGGTACCGCCAGGAGTCCAGTGCCGCGCCGTCGGTCCGCCGGCGGCGCCACGCGGACAGCAGGGGCAGCGCCGAGCGCAGCGCGGCGGCCG
This sequence comes from Kitasatospora sp. NPDC056184, assembly GCF_042268405.1. NCBI lineage: Bacteria > Bacillati > Actinomycetota > Actinomycetes > Kitasatosporales > Streptomycetaceae > Kitasatospora > Kitasatospora sp. NPDC056184. The sequence continues at coordinate 317,393 of NZ_JBHJUI010000001.1, forward strand.
TCCCGGCACCGGTGTCGGCGTCGGCGCTGGTGTCGGTGTCGGTGCCGAGCAGGGTGCCGGTGCCGAAGGTGGTGTCGCCGTCCAGGGTCGCGGCCAGCGCCGGGAGGTCCTCGCGCTCCACCGCCGCCCAGAAGGCGGCCTCCACCGGGTCGTGCGCGGTCGCGGACGCCGCGGCGGAGGTCTCCAGCCAGTAGTTCTGGTGCTGGAAGGGGTAGGTGGGCAGCTCCACGGCGCGGGTGCGGGGGCCGGGGTGGACGGCCGCCCAGTCGACCGCGGCCCCGCGCACGTAGGCCTGGGCCAGCGACAGCAGCATCCGGTCGGGGCCGCCCTCGTCGCGGCGCAGCGAACCCACGACGGCGGCCTCCGCGCCGACCGCCTCGATGGTCTCCTGCACGGCGAAGGACAGGACGGGGTGGGGGCTCACCTCGACCAGGATCCGGTGGCCCGCGGCCAGCATCCGGCGGGTGGCCTGCTCCAGGAGGACGGTCTCGCGCAGGTTCCGGGCCCAGTACTCGGCGTCCAGGGCGGAGGTGTCGATCGGCTCACCGGTGACCGTCGAGTAGAAGACCGTCTCGGACGAGCGGGGGGAGATCGGCGCGAGCAGCTCCAGCAGCCGGCCGTGGATCCGCTCCACCTGCCGCGAGTGCGAGGCGTAGTCGACGGGGATGATCCTCGCCCGGACGCCGTCGGACTCGCAGGACGCCAGCAGCTCGCGCAGCGCCCCGGGTTCGCCGGAGACCACCATCGAGCCGGGGCCGTTGACGGCGGCCAGTGACAGCCGCTCGCCCCACGGCTCCATCCGCGCGAGGAGCGCGTCCTGCGGCAGCGAGACGGACATCATCCCGCCGTCCCCGGACAGCGCCCGCAGCGCCTGGCTGCGCAGCGCCACCACCCGGGCGGCGTCCTCCAGCGACAGCGCGCCCGCCACGCACGCCGCGGCGATCTCGCCCTGGGAGTGGCCCGCCACGGCGGCGGGCTCCACGCCGTAGGAGCGCCACACGGCGGCGAGGGCCACCATGACCGAGAACAGCAGCGGCTGGACCACGTCCACGCGCTCGAAGGCCGGCGCGCCGGGGGCCTCGCGCAGGACGTCTTCGAGGGACCAGTCGACGAACGGGGCGAGGGCCTGCTCGCACTCGGCCAGGCGCTGGGCGAACACCGGGGAGGAGTCGAGGAGTTCGACGGCCATGCCGGCCCACTGAGAGCCCTGGCCGGGGAACAGGAAGACCGGCCGGGTGGTGTTCACCGCGACGCCCTCGGCCAGCCCCGGGGCGGCGGCCCCGGCGGCGAGCGCGTCCAGGCCGGCGCGGAAGTCCTCGCGGGTGCGGCCGACCAGGACCGCGCGGCGCTCGAACGCGGAGCGGGTGTGCGCCAGCGCGGCCCCGAGGTCGGCCGGCTCGTCCAGCGGACGGCGGTCCAGGTGCAGGCGCAGCTGCGCGGCGCGGGCCCGCAGCGCGGCCTCGGTGCGGCCGGACAGCGGCCAGGCCAGCGGGCCCGGGGCCGGGGCGCCGGCGGTGGCGGGTTCCGCGTCCTCCTCGGCCGGAGCCTGCTCCAGGATGACGTGCGCGTTGGTGCCGCTGACCCCGAACGCCGACACCGCGCCCCGGCGGGGGCGTCCCAGCTCCGGCCACGGCGCGGCCTCGCGCAGCAGCGAGACGGCGCCGGCGGACCAGTCCACGGCGGGCGAGGGCTCGTCGATGTGGAGGCTCGCGGGCAGGACGCCGTGGCGGATCGCCAGGACGGTCTTGATGATGCCGCCGACCCCGGCGGCCGCCTGGGTGTGGCCGATGTTGGACTTCAGCGAGCCGAGCCGCAGCGGCTGGTCGGCCGGCCGGCCCCGGCCGTAGGTGGCCAGCAGCGCCTGCGCCTCGATGGGATCGCCGAGCCGGGTGCCGGTGCCGTGCGCCTCCACCAGGTCGACGTCGGCCGCGGTCAGTTCGGCCGCGGCCAGCGCCTGCTGGATGACCCGCTGCTGGGCGGGGCCGTTGGGCGCGCTGAGGCCGTTGCTGGCGCCGTCCTGGTTGATCGCGCTGCCCCGCACGACGGCCAGCACCGGGTGCCCGTTGCGCCGCGCGTCCGACAGCCGCTCCAGCAGCACCATGCCCGCGCCCTCGCCCCAGCCGGTGCCGTCGGCGGCGGCGGCGAAGGCCTTGCAGCGGCCGTCGGGGGCCAGGCCGCGCTGGCGGCTGAACTCGACGAAGACGCCCGGGTTGGCCACGATCGCGGCGCCGCCCGCGAGGGCCAGCGAGCACTCGCCCCGGCGCAGCGACTGGACGGCCAGGTGGAGGGTCACCAGCGAGGACGAGCAGGCGGTGTCCAGGGTGATGGCGGGCCCCTCCAGCCCGAGGGTGTAGGAGATCCGGCCCGAGGCCACGCTGGTCACGTTGCCGATCAGCAGGTGGCCCTCGACGCTCGGGTCCGCCACCGCCGGATCGCCCCCGTACTGGAAGGAGGTCGCGCCGACGAAGACGCCCGCGTCCGCCCCCTTCAGCGACAGCGGGTCGATCCCGGCGCGTTCGACGGCCTCCCAGGAGACCTCCAGGAGCAGCCGGTGCTGCGGGTCCATCGCCAGCGCCTCGCGCGGCGAGATCCCGAAGAAGGCCGGGTCGAACCGGCCGGCGTCGTAGAGGAAGCCGCCCTGGCGGGTGTTGCAGGTGCCGGAGGTGGCCGGATCCGGGTCGTAGAGGCCGTCGAGGTCCCAGCCGCGGTCGGTGGGGAAAGCGGAGACCGCGTCCCGGCCCGCGGCGACCAGCTCCCACAGGTCCTCGGGCGAGCGCACCCCGCCCGGGAAGCGGCAGCCCATGCCCACGATCGCGATCGGCTCCCGCTCCCTGTCCTGCACCTCCTGGAGGCGCTGGCGGGTGCGGTGCAGGTCGGTGCTGACCCGCTTGAGGTAGTCGAGAAGCTTCTCTTCTTGCTCGTTGGCCATCAGGACGCCCCGAAGTCGTTGTCGATCAGCTTGAAGATCTCGTCGGCGGAAGCAGTCAGCAGCTGCTCCTCGACCGAGGCCGCGGCGCCGCCCTGCGGGGTGCCGCCGTTGCCGCCGGTGCTTTCGAGCCGTGCCACCAGGCCCTGCAGACGGCTGGTGAGCCGCTCGCGGACGCCGCTGTCCGCGGTGAGCTCCGCCAGCGCCTCCTCCCACCGGTCCAGGTCCTCCAGGACCGCGTCGGCCGTCATCGGCTGCGGCGGGAACAGCTCGGCCCGCAGGTACCGGGCGAGCGGAGCCGGGGCGGGGTAGTCGAAGATCAGCGTGGCGGGCAGCGACAGCCCGGTGGCGGCGTTCAGCCGGTTGCGCAGTTCGACGGCCGTGAGCGAGTCGAACCCCAGCTCCTTGAAGGCGCGGTCGTCGGAGATCGCGTCGGGGGAGGAGTGGCCGAGGACGGCCGCGGTGTGCGTCCGCACCAGGTCGGTCAGGATCCGCTCCCGCTCCGCGTCCGGCAGGGCGGCCAGGCCCTCGGTGACGCTGCCGGCGCTCTCCCGCACGGCGGCCTCCGGCTCCGATGCCGCCTCCAACGCCCGCCGGACCTCCGGCAGTTCGTCGATGAGCGGGCGGCGGCGGGCGGCGGTGAAGCCCGGCACGAACCGGTCCCAGCGCACGTCCGCGAGGACCAGCGTGGTCTCCTGGCGGGCCAGCGCCCCGTGCAGGGCCGCCACCGTGAGGTCCGGCGCCATCGGCGGCAGGCCCCGGCGGCTCAGGTGCTCCTCCACGCCCTCGCCCTCGATCATGCCCTTGTCCGCCCAGGGGCCCCAGGCCACCGAGGTGGCCGCCAGGCCGCGCGCCCGGCGCTTCTCGGCGAGCGCGTCCAGGAAGGAGTTGGCCGCGGCGTAGGCGCTCTGCCCGCCGCTGCCCCAGGCGGCGGCGACGGACGAGAAGAGCACGAACGCCTCCAGGCGGGGGCCGTCCAGGAGTTCGTCGAGGTGGACGGCCCCGGACACCTTGCCCTCGGCCATCGCCGCGAAGTCGGCCGCCGTGCTGTCGGCGACCTGCCGGAAGTGGACCACCCCGGCCGCGTGGAACACCGCGCGGACGGCGCGGCCCTCGGCCTCCAGGCCGTCCAGCAGCCCGGCCAGCGCCGCGCGGTCCGCGACGTCGCACGCGGCGACCGTCACCCGGGCGCCCAGGTCCCGCAGTTCGGCCGCGAGCTCCTCGGCCCCCGGCGCCGCGGAGCCGCGCCGGCTGGTGAGCACCAGGTGCTCGGCCCCGGTGCGGGCCAGCCAGCGGGCCACCTGGGCACCCAGACCGCCGGTGCCGCCGGTGATGAGGACGGTGCCGCCCGGCTGCCACTTGGCCTCGCCGGCCGGCGTGCCCAGCGGGGCGTGCACCAGCCGCCGGACGAAGACGCCCGCGGTGCGCACCGCCAGCTGGTCCTCGTCGCCCGCGGCGGCGAGGACCCCGGCCAGCCGGGCGGCGGCGCGCTCGTCGACGACGGCGGGCAGGTCGACCAGACCGCCCCAGCGCTCGGGGTGCTCCAGGCCGACCACGCGTCCCAGGCCCCAGGCGGTCGCCTGCTCGGGACGGTCGACGGGGTCCGTCGGGCTCACCGAGACGGCGGCGCGGGTCGCGAGCCAGAGGGGGCAGTGGACCTCCGCGTCCCCGAGCGCCTGCACCAGGGCGAGGTTCAGCGCCAGGCCGTGCGGCAGGACCGGGTGCCGCGGGTCCGGCCCGTCGGCGAAGGCGAGCAGGGACAGCACGCCCGCCGGCGCCTGGCCGGCCGCGGCCTCCCGCAGGCGTGCGGCGACCGCGCCGCGATCGTCCTCGGCCAGCTCGACGGTGACCGTCCGCGCTCCGCGCTCCTCCAAGGCACGAAGGACGGCGGCGTGGGCGTCGCCGCCGGCGTCCGGCGTGGTGGCCGCCGGAACGGCGACCAGCCAGGTGCCGGACAGGTTGCCGCGCGGCTCGGTGGCCAGCGGGTGCCAGGCGATCCGGTACCGCCACGCCTCCAGGGTGGCCCGGTCGTTCTGCCGGCGGTGCCAGGAGGACAGCAGGGGCACCATGTCGCTCAGCGGTGTGGCGGGGTCGACTTCGAGCATCGCCGCCAGCGCGTCCGGGTCCTGGTGCTCGACCGCCGCCCAGAACCGCCCGTCCGCGGAGGCGGACGGCGACGCGGACGCGCGGTCGTGCGCTCCGCCCGTCGGGGCGTCGGCCACGGCGGGCGTCGCGAACCAGTAGCGGTCGCGTTGGAAGGCGTAGGTGGGCAGGTCGACGCGGTGGGCGGTGGTGAAGAGGGTGTCCCAGTCGATGCTCAGGCCGGTGGTGTGGATGCGGCCGAGCGCGGTGATGGCGGATTCCTCCTCGGGGTGGTTCTTGCGGAGGAGGGGGATGAACTCGCCGTTCTCGACGCAGGTTTGGCCCATGGCGGTGAGGACGGCGTTGGGGCCGACCTCGATGTAGCGGGTGACGCCGCGGTTGTTGAGGGTGGTGATGCCGTTGTGGAAGCGGACGGCCTGGCGGACGTGGTGGACCCAGTACTCCGGCGAGCGGACGAGTTCCGGCTCGGCCACGTCACCGGTGACGTTGGAGATGAGGGCGATCTTCGGCTCGTGGTAGGTGAGTTGCTGGGCGATCTGCCGGAAGTCGTCCAGCATCGGTTCCATGAGGGGTGAGTGGAAGGCGTGGCTGACGCGCAGGCGGGTGGACTTCCAGCCGCCCGCTTCGACGATGGCCAGGACTGTTTCTTCGTCTCCGGAGAGGACGGTGGCGGTGGGGCCGTTGATCGCGGCGATGGAGACGCGGTCCTCGTGGCCTGCCAGGTGGGGGAGGACGTCGTCCTCGGAGGCGATGACGGAGATCATGGCGCCGCCGGTGGGCAGGGCCTGCATCAGGCGTCCGCGCGCGGCGACCAGGGCGCATGCGTCCTGGAGTGACCAGACGCCCGCGACATATGCGGCGGCGAGTTCGCCGACGGAGTGGCCGACGAGGAAGTCGGCTTGCACGCCCCAGGATTCGACGAGGCGGTAGAGCGCGACCTCGATTGCGAACAGGGCGACCTGCGCGTAGCCGGTGCCCTCCAGCGCGGTGGCGTCGGAGGAGATGACGTCGCGCAGCGGACGGTCGAGGTGCCCGTCGACGGTGGCGCAGACCTCGTCGAAGGCGGCGGCGAACACGGGGAACGCCGCGTACAACTCCTGGCCCATGCCGACGCGTTGTGCGCCTTGTCCGGTGAACAGGAACGCCGTCAGGCCGTCGGTGACCTGGGTGCCGGTCACGTCCTCCAGGGCGCTCAGCAGTTCCTCGCGATTGCGTCCGACCACCACGGCGCGGTGCTCGAAGGCGGTGCGGCCGGTCGCGAGCGAGTAGCCCACGTCGACCGGCGACAGCTCCGGCGAGGCCGCCACGTACTCGCGCAACTGCTCCACCTGGGCGCGCAGCGCCGCCGCCGTCTTGCCGGACACCACCCACGGCACCACGGAATCGACACCGTGGGGCACGACCTGCGCGGAGGGCTCATCGGCGGCGTCCGGCGCCTGCTCGACGATGGCGTGCGCGTTGGTGCCGCTGATGCCGAAGGCCGAGACGCCGGCGCGGCGCGGGGCGCCGGTCTGCGGCCAGGGTCGGGCCTCGGTGAGCAGTTCGACCGCACCGGCCGACCAGTCGACGTGCGGCGAGGGCTCGTTGACGTGCAGGGTCGCGGGCAGCACGCCGTGCCGCAGTGCCATCACCATCTTGATGACGCCCGCGACACCGGAGGCGGCCTGGGTGTGGCCGATGTTGGACTTCAGCGCCCCCAGCCACAGCGGCCGGTCGTCCGACCGTCCCTGGCCGTAGGTGGCCAGCAGGGCGCCGGCCTCGATCGGGTCGCCCAGTGTCGTCCCGGTGCCGTGGGCCTCCACCGCGTCGACCTGCTCGGGCCGCAGCCCGGCGTTCGCGAGCGCGGCCCGGATCACCCGCTGCTGGGCGGGGCCGTTGGGCGCGCTGAGGCCGTTGCTGGCGCCGTCCTGGTTGATCGCGCTGCCCCGCAGGACGGCGAGCACCTGGTGGCCGTTGCGCCGCGCGTCGGACAGCCGCTCCAGCAGCACCATTCCGGCGCCCTCGGACCAGCTGGTCCCGTCGGCGGCCGCCGAGAACGCCTTGGAACGGCTGTCGCGCGCCAGTCCGCGCTGCCGGCTGAACTCGATGAACAGGCTGGGGGTGGACATCACGGTGACACCGCCGGCCAGCGCCATCGAGCACTCGCCCCGCCGCAGCGACTGCGCGGCCAGGTGCAGCGCCACCAGCGAGGACGAGCAGGCCGTGTCCACCGTCACCGCCGGACCCTCCAGGCCCATCGCGTAGGCGATGCGGCCGGAGACCACGCTGGCGGCCTTGCCGGTCAGCAGGTAGCCCTCCAGGTCCTCGGGCAGCTGCCGCAGGTGCGAGGCGTAGTCCTGCCCGTTGGTGCCGATGAACACGCCCGTCGGCGTCCCGCGCCGCCCGGCGGGGTCGAGGCCCGCGCGCTCCACGACCTCCCACGAGGTCTCCAGCAGCAGCCGCTGCTGCGGGTCCATCGCCAGCGCCTCACGCGGCGAGATGCCGAAGAACTCCGGGTCGAAGTCGTAGGCGTCGTAGAGGAATCCGCCCTCCTTCGCGTAGGTCTTGCCGCGCTGGTCCGGGTTGGGGTCGTAGAGGTCCTCGACGTTCCAGTTCCGGTCCGTGGGGAAGGTGGAGATCACGTCGCCGCCGTCGGCCACCAGCCGCCACAGGTCCTCCGGGCTGCGCACGCCGCCGGGCAGGCGGCAGCTCATCGCGACGATGGCGATCGGGTCGTCGTCCGCGGCGGCCGCCGTGCCCGCCGCCACCGGAGCGGCCGCGGTGCCGGACTCCCCGAGTGCCGCCGTGCGGATGTGCGCGGAGAGCGTCTCGGGGGTCGGGTAGTCGAAGAGCAGGCTGGTCGGCAGCCGCAGCCCGGTGGCCGTGTTCAGCCGGTTGCGCAGTTCCACCGCGGTCAGCGAGTCGAAGCCGACCTCGCGGAACGCCCGGGCCGGGGCGATCGCGTCCGGGGATCCGTGGCCGAGGACGGCCGCGGCGTGGGAGCGCACCAGGTCCAGCAGGAACCGGTCGCGCTCCGGCCCGGGCAGTCCCGCCAGCCGCTGGGCCAGCGAGGAGGCGCCGGTGTCGGCGAGGCCCTGCGCCGCCCGCCGGTTCGGCGTCCGGACCAGGCCGCGGAACAGGTGGGGCACCGGCCGGGTGTCGGCCTGGGCCCGCAGCGCCGCCAGGTCCGTGCGGGCCGGGACGAGCGCGGCGTCGCCGAGCGCGAGGGCGGTGTCGAACAGGGCCATGCCCTCCGCTGAAGGCATGGCGGCGATGCCGGACCGGGCCATCCGCTGCACGTCGGTGTCGTCCAGGTGGACGCTCATGGTGCTGCGCTCGGCCCACAGGCCCCAGGCCAGCGACTGGCCGGCCAGGCCGGCGGCCCGGCGGCGGCGGGCCAGGGCGTCGAGGAACGCGTTGGCCGCGGCGTAGTTGGCCTGTCCGGCGCCGCCGATGGTGGCGACGACGGAGGAGTACAGCACGAAGGCGGTCAGGTCCAGGCCGGCGGTCAGCTCGTGCAGGTTCGCCGCCGCGTCGACCTTGGGCCGCAGGACGGCGTCGACCCGCTCGGGGGTGAGGGCCGCGACGACGCCGTCGTCCAGCACACCGGCCGTGTGGATCACCGCGGTCAGCGGGTGTGCGGCGGGCACGCGGGCCAGCAGGCCGGCGAGCGCCGCGCGGTCCGCGACGTCGCAGGCGGCCACCGTCACCGAGGCGCCGGCGGCGGCCAGTTCGGACCGCAGCTCCTCCGCACCCGCGGCGTCGAGGCCGCGGCGGCTGGTCAGCAGCAGGTGCCGCACGCCGTACCCGGCCACCAGGTGGCGGGCCGCGAGGGCGCCCAGCGTCCCGGTGCCGCCGGTGATCAGCACGGTGCCGTCCGGGTCGAACGACGGCGGGACGGCCGGGGCGTCGGCCGGAACCCGGGTGAGCCGGGGAACGAGCACGGCGCCGTCGCGGACGGCGAGCTGGGGCTCGCCGGAGGCCAGCGCGGCCGGAAGCGCGCGCAGCGACTCCGGGGCCGCGTCGACGTCCACCAGCACGAACCGGTCCGGCTCCTCGGTCTGCGCCGAGCGGACCAGCCCCCACAGCGCGGCGTGGGCCGGGTCGGGCACGTCCTCGTCGGGGGCGGCCGCGACGGCGCCCCGGGTCACGAACACCAGCCGGGAGGAGGCGAACCGCTCGTCGGAGAGCCAGCGCTGGGCGAGCGCCAGGGCCCGGTGGGTGACCTCCCGGACGGCGTCCGCGGTGTCCGCGGCGGTGTCGTGCGGCGTCGTGCAGGCGACCAGGACGGCGTCCGGTGCCTCGGCCGGGTCCGCGTCGAGGTCGAAGGCCGGGAGGTTGAGGCCGCTCCGCAGGGCGAGGCCGTCGTCCCCGAGGACCGCCCACCGGCGGGATCCCGGGGATCCGGCGCCGCGTACCGGGCTCCACGTCACGCGCAGCAGCGACCGGTGGAACGCGGGGCGGCCGCCCCGGATCTCCTCGGGGCGCGTCGTGCGCAGTGCCACCTCGCCGATCGCCGCGACGGGCCGGCCGGTCGGGTCGGCGAGCGCGACGGACATCCCGTCGGGTCCGGTGGGGGTCAGCCGCACGCGCAGGGCGGACGCACCGGTCGCGTGGAGCGCGACGTCCTTCCAGGCGAACGCCAGCCGGGCGTCGTGCTCCGCGCCCTCGGCACCGCCCTCGCCGTTCATCGCGTCCGCCGCGCCCAGGGCGGCCTCCAGCAGCGCCGGGTGCAGGCCGAAGAGCGCGGCCTCGCCCGCGGTGTCCTCGGTCAGGGCGACCTCGGCGTACACCTCGTCGCCGAGCCGCCACAGGGCGGTGATCCCGTCCGCCCCGGCGCCCTCCGCGGGGACGGCGCCGGCCGGCGGCCAGTCCGCCAGGTCGAACGGCTCGGCCGGGCCGCCGGCGGCCGCGAGGAGGCCGGTGGCGTGCCGCTGCCACGGCCGGTCCGCCTCGGCCGGTTCCTCCTCGGCCCGCTCGGGCCGCGCGAACACCTCGAAGGTCCGCCGGTCGTCCTCGGCCGCGCCGAGGCGGACCTGGATCACCACCGCGCCCTGGGCGGGGAGGGCCAGCGGCGTCTCGACGACCAGCTCCTCGATCCGCTCGTACCCGAGGCGGTCCCCCGCGCGGACGGCGAGCTCGACGAAGGCGCCGCCCGGCAGCACCGGGGTGCCCAGCGCCGTGTGGTGGGCGAGCCAGGGGTGCGTCTGCACGGACAGGCGGCCGGTGAACAGGTGGGCGTCCGATCCGGCCAGGGCGACCGCGGCGCCGAGCAGCGGGTGGTCGGCCGGGTCCAGGCCCACCGACGACACGTCACCGCTCGCGGCGGGCCGGGAGAGCCAGTACAGCTCGCGCTGGAAGGCGTAGGTCGGCAGCTCCACCCGCCGCGCGCCGTGCCCGGCGAAGACCGCCGCCCAGTCGGGTTCGATCCCCTGGACCTGGGCCTGCGCGAGGGAGGCGACGAAGCGCCGCGCTCCGCCCTCCTCCCGGCGCAGCGTGCCGACGGTGGCGATCCCGGTGCCGGCCTCCTCGGCGATCTCCTGGAGCGCCGTCAGCAGCACCGGGTGCGGGCTGCACTCGACGAACCCGGTGAAGCCCGCGGCCAGCAGCGTCCGCGCGGCCTGCTCGAAGTCGACCGTGTCGCGGATGTTCCGGTACCAGTACCGGGTGTCCAGCTCGCGGGTGTCCAACCGCTCGCCGGTCACGGTGGAGAAGAACGGGACGGCGGAGGCCGTCGGCGCCACCGTCCGCAGCCCCTCCAGCATGCGGTCGCGCAGGACGTCCACCTGGGCGGAGTGGCCGGCGGTGTCGACGCCGCGGATCCGGCGGGCCTGCACCCCTTCGGCCTCCAGCGCGGCCTGCAGCTCGTCGAGTGCCCCGGGGTCGCCGGAGACGGTCACGAACCTCGGGCCGTTGACGGCGGCGATCGACAGCCGGTCGGACCAGCGGGCGATGCGCTCGCGGGCCTCGTCGGCGGGCAGGGAGACGGCCGTCATGCCGCCCTTCCCGGTGAGCTCCGACCACAGCAGGCTGCGCAGCGCCACGATGCGGGCCGCGTCCTCCAGCGACAGTCCGCCGGCGACGTGGGCCGCGGCGATCTCGCCCTGGGAGTGCCCGACCACGGCCGCGGGCTCGATCCCGTACGACCGCCACACGGCCGCCAGCGAGACCATCACCGCGAACAGCGTCGGCTGGATCACGTCGATGCGGTCCAGCGAGGGCGCGTCCGGCTCGCCGCGCAGGACGTCGAGCAGCGACCAGTCGACGAACGGCCGGAACGCTTCCGCGCAGGCCTGCAGCCGCTCGGCGAAGACCGGGGAGTCGCGCCACAGCTCCTGCGCCATGCCGAGCCACTGTGAGCCCTGGCCGGGGAAGACGAAGACGACCTTGCGCCGGTCGCCGCCCGTGCCCTGCACCAGGTCGGGCGTGGTCGCGCCGTCCGCCAGGGCGTCGAGCCCCTGGAGGAAGCCCGCGCGGTCCTCCGCGACGATCGCGGCGCGGTGGGCGAAGGCGGTGCGGGTGGTGGCGAGGGAGTACCCGAGGTCGGCGAGCCCGGTGCCGGGGTGGGCCGTGAGGTGCGCGCGCAGCCGCTCGGCCTGCGCGCGCAGCGCCCGGTCCGTGCGGCCGGAGAGCGTCCACGGGAGCGGGGCGGGGAGGACGTCGTCGGACGGCGTGCGCTCGGGCGGGGCGTCGGCCTTCTGCGGGGCGTCGGTCTCCTGCGGGGCGTCCTGCGGGGCCTGCTCGATGATGGCGTGGGCGTTGGTGCCACTGATCCCGAAGGAGGAGACGCCGGCCCGGCGCGGGGCGCCGGTCTCCGGCCAGGGCCGGGCCTCGGTCAGCAGCTCGACCGCGCCCGCCTCCCAGTCCACGTGCGGGGACGGCTCGTCGACGTGCAGGGTCTGCGGCAGCAGGCCGTGGCGGATGGCCATCACCATCTTGATGACCCCGGCCACCCCGGCCGCCGCCTGCGGGTGGGCGAAGTTGGACTTCAGCGAGCCGAGCCACAGCGGCTGCCCGTCGGCCCGATCCTGGCCGTAGGTCGCGAGCAGCGCCCCCGCCTCGATCGGGTCGCCGAGGGCGGTGCCCGTTCCGTGCGCCTCGACGGCGTCCACGTCCCGGGTGGACAGGCCCGCGTCCGCGAGCGCCGCCCGGATCACCCGCTGCTGCGAAGGGCCGTGCGGGGCAGTCAGGCCGTTGCTCGCACCGTCCTGGTTGACGGCGCTGCCGCGGACCACGGCCAGCACCTGGTGGCCGTTGCGCCGGGCGTCGGAGAGCCGCTCCAGCAGGATCATGCCGGCGCCTTCGCCCCAGCCGGTGCCGTCCGCCTGCGCGGAGAAGGCCTTGCAGCGGCCGTCGGCGGAGAGCGCCTTCTGCCGGCTCAGTTCGACGAAGATGCCGGGGCTGGACATCACGGTGACACCGCCGGCCAGCGCCAGGGAGCACTCGCCCCGGCGCAGCGACTGGACGGCCAGGTGGATGGCCATCAGGGAGGCCGAGCACGCGGTGTCCACCGAGACGGCCGGGCCTTCGAGGCCGAGGGTGTAGGAGATCCGGCCGGAGATGACGCTGGTGGTGCTGCCGGTCAGCAGGTAGCCCTCGTACCCCTCCGACGGCTCCTCCATCCGGGGCCCGTAGTCCTGGGGCATGGCGCCGACGAACACCCCGCAGCGGCTGCCCTTCAGCGACGCGGGCCGGATGCCCGCGCGCTCCAGGGCCTCCCAGGAGGTCTCCAGCAACAGCCGCTGCTGGGGGTCCATGGCCTGGGCCTCGCGGGGGCTGATGCCGAAGAAGGCCGGGTCGAACCAGCCCGCGTCGTGCAGGAACCCGCCCTCCCGGACGTAGCTCTTGCCCTGCTTGGCGGGGTCGGGGTCGTACAGGTCCGCGAGGTCCCAGCCGCGCTCGGTGGGGAAGCCCGCCACGACGTCCCGGCCGGCGGCGACCACCTCCCACAGGTCCTCGGGAGTCCGCACGCCTCCCGGGAGGCGGCAGCTCATCGACACGATCGCGATCGGGTCGTGGTCGTCACCCTCCTCGGCGGACGGCCGGGGCGCCGCGGGGAGGGCGGCGACGCGGCCCCCCGTGTCGAGGTCCCGCGCGTCGAGGGCCGCGGCGGAGGTGCGGATGTGCCGGGCCAGGGCGGCGGGCGTGGGGTGGTCGAAGAGGACCGTGCCGGGCAGCCGGAGCCCGGCGGCGGCGTTCAGCTGGTTGCGCAGTTCGACCGAGCTGATCGAGTCGAAGCCCAGTTCCTTGAACGCCAGGCCGATGTCGATCGCCTCGGGGGCGGCGTGGCCGAGGACGAACGCGGCGTGCTTGCGGACGAGTTCCTCGGCGGCCTCCTGCTGCTCGGCCTCGTCGGCGAGGGCGGCCAGGCGGTCGCGCCAGGTGGACGGCTCCTCGGCAGCGACGGCGTCGAACTCGGGGATCGGGGTGTCGAGCCAGTAGCGGTCGCGTTGGAAGGCGTAGGTGGGCAGGTCGACGCGGTGGGCGGTGGTGAAGATGGTGTCCCAGTCGATGCTCAGGCCGGTGGTGTGGATGCGGCCGAGCGCGGTGATGGCGGATTCTTCCTCGGGGTGGTTCTTGCGGAGGAGGGGGATGAACTCGCCGTTCTCGACGCAGGATTGGCCCATGGCGGTGAGGACGGCGTTGGGGCCGACCTCGATGTAGCGGGTGACGCCGCGGTTGTTGAGGGTGGTGATGCCGTCGTGGAAGCGGACGGATGCGCGGACGTGGCGGACCCAGTAGTCGGGTGAGCGGACGAGTTCCGGCGAGGCCAGGTCACCCGTGACGTTGGAGATGAAGGCGATCTTCGGCTCGTGGTACGTGAGTTGCTGGGCGATCTGGCGGAAGTCTTCCAGCATCGGTTCCATGAGGGGCGAGTGGAAGGCGTGGCTGACGCGCAGGCGGGTGGACTTCCAGCCGCCTGCCTCGACGATGGCCAGGACTGTTTCTTCGTCTCCGGAGAGGACGGTGGCGGTGGGGCCGTTGAGGGCGGCGATGGAGACGCGGTCCTCGTGTCCGGCCAGGTGGGGCAGGACGTCGTCCTCGGAGGCGATGACGGAGATCATGGCGCCGCCGGTGGGCAGGGCCTGCATCAGGCGGCCGCGCGCGGCGACCAGGGCGCATGCGTCCTGGAGTGACCAGACGCCCGCGACGTGGGCGGCGGCGAGTTCGCCGACGGAGTGGCCGACGAGGAAGTCGGCGCGCACGCCCCAGGATTCGACGAGGCGGTAGAGCGCGACCTCGATCGCGAACAGGGCGACCTGCGCGTAGCCGGTGCCCTCCAGCGCGGTGGCGTCGGAGGAGATGACCTCGCGCAGCGGACGGTCGAGGTGCCCGTCGACGGCGGCGCAGACCTCGTCGAAGGCGGCGGCGAACACCGGGAACGCCGCGTACAACTCCCGGCCCATGCCGACCCGCTGCGCGCCCTGACCGGTGAACAGGAACGCCGTCCGGCCGTCGGTCACCGGGGTGGCGGTCACGTCCTCCAGGGCGCTCAGCAGTTCCTCGCGGTTGCGCCCGACCACCACGGCGCGGTGCTCGAAGGCGGTGCGGCCGGTCGCCAGCGAGTAGCCCACGTCGACGGGGGACAGCTCCGGCGAGGCCGCCACGTGCTCACGCAGCCGCTCGGCCTGGGCGCGCAGCGCCGCCGCCGACCTGCCGGACACCACCCACGGCACCACGGAACCGTTCCCCGGTGCCGCGGAGGGCTGCGCGGCGTCCGACCAACTGGACAGCACCACATGGCAGTTGCTGCCGCCCATGCCGAACGAGCTGACGCCGGCGATCAGCGGGCCGCCGTCGGTGCGGTTCCACGCCTCGCGCTCGGTCTGGACGCGGAGGTTCAACGCGTCGAGCGCGATGGCGGGGTTGGGCGTCTCGAAGTTGAGGCTCGGCGGGAGTTCCGCGTGGTGGAGGGAGAGGACGGCCTTCAGCAGGCCGGTGATGCCGGCCGCGCCCTCCAGGTGGCCGATGTTGGTCTTGGCGGAGCCGACCCGCAGCGGGCCGTCGGCGGGCCGGGCCGCGCCCAGCACCGCGCCGAGGGCCGCCGCCTCGATCGGGTCGCCGACCCGGGTGCCGGTGCCGTGCAGCTCCACGTACTGCACCTCGGCGGGGTCGACTCCGGAGCGCCGGTAGGCCTCGCGCAGGACCTCCTCCTGGCCGGCCCGGTCGGGCGTGGTCAGGCTGAGGCCGCCGCCGTCGTTGTTCGTCGCGGAGCCGTGGATCAGGCAGTAGACCCGGTCGCCGTCGGCGACCGCGCGGGAGAGCGGCTTGAGGACGACGAGGGCGCCGCCCTCGCCCCGGACGTAGCCGTTGGCCCGGGCGTCGAAGGTGTGGCACCGGCCGTCGGGGGAGAGGGCGCCGAACTTCGAGGCGCCGGCGAAGCTCTCGGGGGCGAGGTTGAGGTTGACACCGCCGGCCAGCGCGATGTGCGACTCTCCGCGCCGAAGGCTTTCGCAGGCCAGGTGGACGGCGACCAGGGACGAGGACTGGCCGGTGTCCACGACCAGGCTGGGGCCGCGCAGTCCGAGGGTGTGGGAGAGGCGGTTGGCGATGATGCCGCGCTGCAGTCCGGTCAGCGAGTGCTGGGTGAGGGCGGGCAGGCCCAACTGGCGCTGGAGGGCCGCGTAGTCGTCCGCGATGGCTCCGACGAAGACGCCGGTGCGGCTGCCCGTCAGGGAGGCGGGGACGGTGCCCGCGTCCTCCAGTCCCTCCCAGCCCAGTTCGAGTACGAGCCGCTGCTGCGGGTCCATGGCGACGGCTTCGCGCGGCGATATCCCGAAGAACCCCGGGTCGAACCGGTCGATCTGCCCGATGAATCCGCCCCGGCCGGTTTCCGGGTCGGATCCGCCGATGCCGGAACGTTCACCGGGTATTCCGGTGATGGCGTCGACGCCGTCGCGCAGAAGTCCCCAGAATTCATCCGGATTTGTCGCGCGCGGAAGGCGGCAGGCCAATCCGACGACGGCGATCGGATCGTTGTGCATCTCGGTGTTCCCAGACATCGCGACTCGGATCGCCTCTCCACAGGAAAATCAAATGCGGAAGAAAGATCGGGCAGTTGGATCTACCGGGAGGCTATCGCGCGAAGTAGGGGCAGGCCATCCCCTAGTTTCCCGGTGGCGACCCCTACCGTATTTCGCATCATTTCGGGAGCGTTGCCGGAAGCCCCCGCCGCCCGATGTCCTCCGTGTGCCATCGAATGGTTGCGGCCCGAATGACCGGTGCCGACGCATTCAAATTATCAACGCGGGCGGTGGGGGAGAGCCTTGCGGAACGTTGTAGGGGTCGCACCGGGCATGACAGGGGTCGGCCGGACGGAGTCGTACGGGAACCGTCACGATCCGTGTCCGGCCGGTCCCGTCAAGCGAATCCGGATGCCATGGGGACGCGGTCCACGGGGAAGTCGACCATGAGCTGCCGCCGCCCGCGGATGTTGAGCTTCCGGTACACCCGGGTGAGGTGCTGCTCGACCGTGCTCACCGTGATGTACAGCTCGGCCGCGATCTCGCGGTTGGTGGACCCCTGCGCCGCGAGGGCCGCGACCCGCAGCTCCGAATCGCTGAGCTTGGCGAGCGGGCCGGCCTCGCTGTCGTCCACCTGCGAGCGCTCGTGCGCCTTCAGCCGGCCCGGCCGGATGGCCTCGCACAGGGCGTCGGCCCCGCACTCCTTGGCCATCTGCCAGGCCCGGTCGGTGACCGCACCGGCCCGGCTGAAGTCGCCCTGGGCCCGGTGCGCCCGGCCGAGGTCGGCCAGGGCGCGGGCCAGTTCGAGCCGGTCGCCGGACCGCTCCAGCTCCGCCACCGCCAGGGCCAGCGTCCGGGGGCGCAGCGCGGGCTCGCTGAGGCCGGCGTGCAGCCGCAGCGCGGTGCCCCGGATGCGGGAGCTGCCGGTCTCCTTGAGCTGACTCCTGATCAGGCGCTCGGCCGGCTCCCGCTCGCCGATGCGCAGCCACGCCTCCGCCGCGTCCAGGTTCCAGGGCAGCAGCACGGGCTGGTCGATGTTCCACTGCTTGGCCAGCCGCTCCGCCATGAGGAACTCGCCGAGCGCGGCGTGCGCCCGGCCCGTCGCCAGGTAGTAGTGGCCCCGGGCCCGCAGGTACTTCAGTCCGTAGGTGCTGCGGAACACGCTGTCGCGGACCGGGCGGCTGAGCTGGCGGCCCGCCGCGTTCAGCCGTCCCATGGCGGTGTAGGCGAGGATCTGGGTGGCGATCGCGCCCGCGGCGAAGACGTTGCCGACCTCCTCCGCGATCCCCTCCAGGGAGTCGGAGGCGTGCTCCACCGCCTTGTGCAGGTCGCCCTGCCACAGCGAGATCTCGCTGCGGATCATGGCGAGTATGGTCCGCCAGCCGGGCGTCTGCCAGCCCTGGGCCTCGGCGGTCAGCAGCTGCCACCAGGTCTCGATCTCGGCGGAGCCGCGGTTGCCCCGGGCCAGGGCGGACAGCGCCGTCACCGCGGGCTCGAACGTCGCCTCGGTGAGCGCCAGGAGCTGCAGCGAGCCCTCGGCCACCAGGGCGACCGGCTCGTTGCGGACCGGGCGGGCCGGGGTGGGGCCGGGCAGCGTCACGGCCGGCGCGGCGGAGCTGTACACGGGCGTCGTCAGCGTCGAACCGAGCAGCGCGGTGTCGAGCGTCCCGGGCGCGTGCGCGCCGCCGGGACCGTCCTGGTCCGCGCCGCCGAAGCGGTCGAGGGTCTGCCGTGCCTCCTCGACCCGGCCCAGCGCGAAGAGCAGCCGGGCCAGCGGGGCCGCGCAGGACTCGGGCAGCCGGTCGCTGCCCAGCAGGGTCAGCGGCTCCACCAGGTGCGTCTCGACCGCCGAGGGGTCCAGGCGCAGTAGGACGGCCGCGAGTCTGAGCCGGATCTCGGTGCGCTGCGCCGGCCCGGTGCAGGCTTCGCAGGCGAGTTCCAGGTACCGCACCGCCAGCGGCACGTCGCCGGCCAGCACCTGCTCGGCCGCGGAGCGCAGCGCGTCGACGGCCCATGGCTGGAACGGGACGGTGGTGGCGGCGGCCAGCAGGTGTTCGGCCACCTTCGGGTTGCCGGCGCCGGCGCGGTGCAGCACCTCGGCCGCCCGCCGGTGCAGGGTGGCGCGGGACTGCGGCGCCATCTCGTCGAGCAGCGTCGTCTGCACCAGCGGGTGGCGCAGGGTGCAGCGGTCCATCAGCCCGACCGCGTTCAGTGCCTGGAGGCCGCGGGTCACGGTGCCGCGGCTGACGTCCAGCATGAGGCTGAGCAGGTCGGGCAGGGCCGCGCGGCCGAGCACCGACAGACCCGTCACCAGTTCCTCGGCGATCGGGCCGGAGCGCCGCAGGATGCTGCGCACCGTGGAGATGAAGGCCTCGCCGACCAGGGGCTCGCCGGTGGTGGGGGCGTGTCCCTGGGCGGCGGCGGTGTGGTGGTCCTCCAGCAGGGCCCGGAGCAGGAGCGGGTTGCCGCCGCTGACGGCGTGCCAGGACGGCGCTCGGCGGTGCGCCTCGGCCGCGCCGAAGGTCCTGCCGAGCGCCTCGGCCACGTCCTCCGGGCGCAACGGGGGCAGGATGAGCCGGAGCCGGTTCGGGTGCTGGAGGAGGAGGGTGCGCAAGGTCGGGTCGCCACAGCGTTCGTGGACGGCCGACTCGGCGAGGACCAGCAGCATCGGGGCGCCGTGCAGGGAGCGGGTGGCGGCCAGCAGGTGGCGCAGCGTCGGCGCGTCGACGTGCTGGACGTCGTCGACCAGGACCACCACCGGCGCGTGGGAGGCGAGGTTGTGCAGGGCCAGGCAGAAGCCCTGCTGGCCGGGCGGCGTTTCGGCCGCCGCGGCGGTGTCGGGGGCGGTGGAGGCCGCGCCGGCGGGGTTGCGTACGCCCAGGGCCGCCCGCAGCGGCGCCTGCGCCGGGGCCGGCAGGGCCGGGTCGTGGAGCAGCTGGCGCAGGGCGGCCAGCGGAACGTCGCGCTCCCCGGGGTTCCCGACGATACGGAGAACGGCGGCCCGAGTGTGCGCCAACTGTCGTGCGAATTCCGTTAAGATTGCTGTCTTTCCAAATCCAGCTGGCCCTTGGAGAACGACGACACCTGCATTGCGGGAGAGGCACCGGGAGAATTCATCCGCCAGCTTGGTGAGTTGCTCGCCTCTGCCCGTCAGCATCCCCAACACTCCGATCGTGGTCAGCTCGCCGCCAGCCGGTCCCCGTATCGCCGGCGACAGTTGGGGGGATGCTACCCGAGCGATAGGGGTGGCGATCAATAGATCGACCTCCTTGGCTTTCTTCGTACACGGGAACCGGGCGTTCGGGAGCTGACGGTGAGTCGCATCGCGCTCGCCGGCGCAGCGGCTTCGCGGGAGGTAGGGGGGCCGTGGGCTGGGGTTAGGGGTGTACATGATCACCTCTGCCGGGATAAACTACTGTCGGTGACATATTTTCAGCCAGTTTTGCGGGGTGATCGCCGGGGCGACTGCCGCCCCCGCGCTGTTCGCCGCGGCGGCCGATGAACGACCGTCGATGAACGGCCGCCGACGGCCGGGTATCGGCGATCTGCACGTCGGCTATCCGGAAAGCCGGGCGATTGTTGAAGATTTGCCTCCGGAATCCGGCCCCGACCGGTTGCCGGCGGTCCGCGGCGTCGGCGAGATCTTTGCGGACGCGGAGTGGGCGCCGGGCGTTCTGCGCTCGCGCTTCGCCGCCGTTCGCCGCGGTTCGCCGCCGTGATCCGGGCGTCGGGAAAGCGCGCGTTGTGGACCGTGCGGGACGACCCGGTCCGGGGCCGCGGCGAGCGGCGCCACCGTCGGCCGGTCGGGATGTGCCGCCCCCCGGACGCCCACGAGAGCCCGTACGCGGTCCGGCCGCCGGGCCCGGACGGCCCGGTCACCGTCCCGCGCCGGATCCTGCCGGCGCCCGCGGGCGCCGCGGCGAAGGTGCCCGCGACAGGAGTTAGGGGAGGTGAGGCGGCCTGGTAGGGGGGGCTTGCCTCCTACGATGGCCGCCGGTGCGCCCCCGCGATCCGGTCGGCGAATCGTTCAGCGAATCGTTCGGCGACCCCTTCGACGAATCGTTCAGCGCGGACCCGACCGCCCTCACCGCCTCCCATCTGTTGCAGTAGCCAGCCGCCTTGAGGTGAATGACGTGGAATCCATCCTGAGCGCCGTCGTGTCCGGCGAAGCCACCCGGCAGGACTTCGCCGCCCTGCCGCTTCCCGAGTCGTACCGGGCCGTGACGGTCCGCAAGCAGGACGCCGAGATGTTCGACGGCATGGCGAGCCGGGACAAGGACCCGCGCAAGTCCCTCCACGTCGAGCAGGTGCCGGTCCCCGAACTCGGCCCCGGCGAGGCCCTGGTCGCGGTCATGGCCAGCTCGGTGAACTACAACTCCGTCTGGAGCGCGATCTTCGAGCCGCTGCCCACCTTCGGCTTCCTGGAGCGCTACGGGAGGCACTCCCCCCTGGGCAAGCGCCACGACCTGCCCTACCACGTCATCGGCAGCGACCTGGCCGGCGTGGTGCTGCGCACCGGCGCCGGGGTCAACGCCTGGCACCCCGGGGACGAGGTGGTCGCGCACTGCCTGTCCGTCGAGCTGGAGTCCGCCGACGGCCACGACGACACCATGCTCGACCCCGCGCAGCGGATCTGGGGCTTCGAGACCAACTTCGGCGGCCTCGCCCAGCTGGCCCTGGTGAAGTCCAACCAGCTGATGCCCAAGCCCGCCCACCTGACCTGGGAGGAGGCCGCCGCCTCCGGCCTGGTCAACTCCACCGCCTACCGCCAGCTGGTCTCGCGCAACGGCGCGGGCATGAAGCAGGGCGACAACGTGCTGATCTGGGGCGCCAGCGGCGGCCTCGGCTCCTACGCCACCCAACTCGCCCTCGCCGGCGGCGCCAACCCCGTGTGCGTGGTGTCCAGCCCGCAGAAGGCCGAGATCTGCCGGGCGATGGGCGCCGAGGCGATCATCGACCGCTCCGCCGAGGGCTACCGGTTCTGGAAGGACGAGCAGACCCAGGACCCGCGCGAGTGGAAGCGGCTCGGCGGGCGGATCCGCGAGCTGACCGGCGGCGAGGACGTCGACATCGTCTTCGAGCACCCCGGCCGGGAGACCTTCGGCGCGAGCGTCTTCGTCACCCGCAAGGGCGGCACCATCGTCACCTGTGCCTCCACCTCCGGCTACACCCACCAGTACGACAATCGCTACCTGTGGATGTCGCTCAAGCGGATCGTCGGCTCGCACTTCGCCAACTACCGCGAGGCCTGGGAGGCCAACCGCCTGGTGGCCAAGGGAAAGATCCACCCGACCGTCTCCAAGGTGTACCCGCTGGAGCAGACCGGCCAGGCCGCCTTCGACGTCCACCGCAACCTCCACCAGGGCAAGGTCGGCGTGCTCTGCCTCGCCCCGGAGGAGGGCCTGGGCGTGCGCGACCACGAGCTGCGCGCCAAGCACGCCGACGCGATCAACCGGTTCCGCACGGCCGGGACGCCCGCCGGCTGACCGGCCCCGCCCCCGGGCTGATCGGGCGTCAGGGAGGAGGTGGCCGGCGACCGTGCCCGGGCGACGGCGTGTCCGGAGCGGCCGCCCGGGGGCCTTATGCTGCTGCGCATGCTGAGCGAGACACGCCCGGTCGGTTCGGGGGCGGCCATCTTGTCGGACCAGGAGTTCGTTCGGGCGCAGACCCGGATCGGCCCGGTGCCGTTCGTGCCCGAGGTGCGGCTGCACATGGCCGAGGACGCCATCGAGCTGTGGGAGACCACCGAGTCCGCGCGAGGCGAGGAGGGGATGCCGCCGCCGTTCTGGGCGTTCGCCTGGGCCGGCGGCGTCGGCGTCGCCCGGTACGTGCTGGACCACCCGGAGCTGGTCGCCGGACGGACCGTGCTGGACCTCGCGGCCGGCTCCGGCCTGGTCGGCATCGCGGCGGCCCTGCGCGGCGCCCGCTCGGTGCGGGCCGCCGAGATCGACGCGTACGCCGTCGCCGCCATCGAGGTCAACGCGGCCGCCAACGGCGTCGAGGTGGCCGCCGCCGTCGAGGACCTGCTGGACGGCGACGGCGCCCCGGCGGAGGTCGTGCTCGCCGGGGACGTCTTCTACGAGCGCACGATGGCCGCTCGCTTCCTGCCCTTCCTGCAACGCGCCCGGGCCCGCGGCGCGGTGGTGATCGTCGGCGACCCGGGCCGCGCCTACCTGCCGCGCGAGCGGTTCACGGCGCTGGCGGCGTACGACGTCCCGGTGATCGCGGACCTGGAGGACGCGGCGCTGAAGACGACGACGGTGTGGGAGCTGGCCGAGAGTATTTGACCCGAGGGTCAAATACTCTCTACGGTTGGCCGCATGGGCAGGCCGAAGAGCTTCGAACCGGACGTGGTCGTCGCGCGGGCGATGGAGGTGTTCTGGACCAAGGGCTACGCCGACACCTCGCCCGCCGACCTCGCCGAGGCGACCGGAGTGGCCAAGGGCAGCCTGTACCACTCCTTCGGCTCCAAGCGGGAGTTGTTCGGCAAGGCGCTGGACCTCTACGGCCGGACCGGCACGGCCTCGGCCGAGGAGTTCCTCGCCCGGCCGGGCACCGCCAAGGAGCGCATCCGCGCGCACGTCGTGCTGCTCGTGGACGCGGACCTGGACGGGCCGGTCCGGCGCGGATGCCTGGCCCAGAACACGGTCGAGGAGCTCGGCGGGCGGGACGAGGAGGCCGCCCGCGCGGTGCACCGCATCGAGGAGCGGATGATCGAGCTGTTCGCCGCCCGCATCGAGCAGGGGCAGCGGGCCGGCGACGTCGACCCGGGCGTCGACGCCCGGGCGCAGGCGCTGCTGCTCCAGGCGACCGTCTCGGGGCTCCGGGTGATGGCCAAGACCTTCGACCGCCCGGTCCTCCTCCGGATCATCGACACGGCCCTCGCGGGCCTCTGACGCGCGCCGCCCCGGGCGGCGGCCTTTTTGCGCCCTGATTTTTGACCTTCAGTTCAAAAACATGTCAGCCAAGAATGGGGAGACCATGGACCTCGGCATCAGTGGGAAGACCGCGCTGGTCACCGGAGCGAGTCGCGGCATCGGCCTCGCGATCGCCCGGGCCCTGGCCGCGGAGGGCGTCCGGGTGGTGGGCGCCGCCCGCACCGTCACGCCCGAGCTGGAGGAGGCCGCCGCGGCCGCGGTGCCGGTCGACCTGAGCACCCGCGAGGGCGCGCGCTCGGTCGTCGACCGGGCGTGCGCGGCGGTCGGCGGGATCGACTTCCTGGTCAACAACGTCGGCGCGGGCGACCCGGACGTGATGTCCGTCGGCGGGTTCCTGGACACCGACGACGAGCAGTGGCGGGGGATCTTCGACCTCAACCTGTTCAGCGCGATGTGGACCACCAAGGCGGCCCTGCCGGGCATCCTGGAACGCCGGGGCGCGATCGTGAACATCTCCTCGATCAACGCCCGGATGCCCGCCGGCGCGCCGGTCGGCTACGCGGAGGCCAAGGCCGCGCTGAACCTGTTCGGGAAGCGGCTCAGCGAGGAACTGGCGCCGCACGGCGTCCGGGTGAACACCGTCTCCCCGGGCCCCACGACCAGCCCGCAGTGGACCGACCCGCACCGCCTCGGCGGCAAGGTCGCCGCCGCCTTCGGCGTGGAGCACGCCGACCTGCTCGCCGGCCTGCCCGGGAAGTTCGGCATCGCCTCGGGCCGCCTCACCGACCCGGCGGAGGTGGCGGCGCTGGTCGCCTTCCTCCTGTCCGACCGCGCCGCCAACGTCCACGGCGCCGACTACGTCATCGACGGCGGCACCCTCAAAACCGCCTGACGGACGATGCCCCGGACCCCGACCGGCGTGTCCGGCGGGTGGGGGAGGGGGTGGGCGGGAGGCTGGGTGCTCCGGAGCGGGCGGGTGGTCGGGAGGTCGTGTGGGCGGTCGGGGTGGTGCGGCGGTCGGGGGCAGTGACGCCGGTGTCCTGAGTACGGCGCTGGGGGTGGTGCTCGCGTTCTCGCTGGCGTCGGGTTCGTGGGAGTGGTTCTCCACGTATCTCGGGGTGACGCTGCTGACCGTCGTACTGGCCTTCGGGCGCGTTCCGGTGCGGACGGCCGCCGGCTACGCGTGGAACCTGGCGGCGTACTCGCTGGTGGTCGGCCTGTGCGTGGCGCTGGCGCTGGCGCCCGCGATGCAGCGGTGGGACTGGCTGTTCCCGATGGAAGGGAGCAGGACGGGGTGTGTCCTGGCGGGGCGGTACGAGGGCCTGCACGCGCAGGCCGCGCTGGGGAACCTGGCGGGGCAGGACGCGGAGGCGCTGGCGTTCGCGCAGGAGCAGCAGAGCCGGGTGGCGGTGAACGACTGCCTGGCGGCGACGACCACGCGGTGGCTCCCGGCGTACGCGCTGGGCGTGGCGCTGGTGGTGAGCGGGGGCGCGTGGGCGTGGGGGAGGGCGCGGAGGTCGGAGTGAGCTCCTGGTGCGCCGCCGGATGGGCGTGAACGGCTGGCGGTGGTTGCGGGGTCGTGGTGCGCTGGAGCCCGTATGCGAACCGTTCGCAACCCCGGAAGTGAGCCACACCGCCATGACCGTTTCGACCGGCCCGATCGAGCCCGCCGAGCTGCTCGCCCGGATTCCCGACTTCGAGCAGGCCCTCGCGATCTACCGCCGCGACCTCGCTTCGGACAACCTCATCGACCTGTCCGTCGCGGAGAACGTCCTCGTCTACGAGGACTCGATGCAGAAGATGGTGTTCGACGACACCCGTCTGCTGCCGGAGAAGTACATCCACTACGTCAGTCCGTACGGTGACCTGAAGCTGCGCGAGAAGGTCGCGGTGCTGCTGACCAAGGCCTTCGAGGCACCGGTCGCGCCGGGCGACCTGTTCGGCACGGGCGGCGTCGGCTCGGCGCTGGAGTGTCTCGCGTTCGCGCTCCAGGGGCCGTTGCTGCCGGGGGAGGCCGGCCCGCCGCCGTTGAAGGAGGGGGACGCGGTCCTGCTGCCGGCGCCGTACTGGCAGGGGTTCAACTGGTCGTTCGAGCAGCGGCCGAAGCTGAAGTGCGTCCCGGTGCCGCTGTCCACCGAGGGGCCGGACCGGTTCAAGCTCACGCTGGACGCGATCAAGCAGGCGTACTTCAAGCACAACCGGCTGTTCGGCGAGTTCCCCCGGCTGCTGGCGCTGACCAATCCGCACAACCCGCTGGGCGTCAACTACGGTCAGCCCTTGCTGGACGAGATCTACGCGTGGGTGCTCGGCGAGACCGACATGCACATCATCTCCGATGAGATCTACTGCCATTCGCAGGTCGACGGTGCGCGGGTCCCGTTCACGAGCGCGCTGGCGCTCGACGCGTACGACCGGGCGCCGGAGCGGATCCACGTGGTGTGGGGGTTCGCGAAGGACTTCGGCCTCTCGGGGTTCCGGACGGGCTTCGTGGTGTCGAAGTCCGGGCCGGTGCAGCGGGCGATGCTGGGGACGAAGGGCATCGAGGAGAAGAAGCACCCGATGTCGTGGTTCACCCCGGTCGACTCGCTGAAGCACTTCGTGCTCCGCGCGATCCTGGACACGACGGTGAACGGGGGCGGCGCGGAGCTGTACACCGACTTCGCGATGCGGCGGTACCGGGAGTTGCTGAGCGAGAGCTTCGAGAAGGTCCGGGACCGGCTGGTCGCCCGGAACATCGAGTTCGTCCATACGGAGGGCGATAACCCGGCCCAGTTCTTCTGGGTGGACCTGACGGCGTACCTGGGCAAGCGCCCGCCCGAGGGCGCCGCCGCTGTGACGCCGCTGCCGTTCACCCTGGACACCGACGTGAACGACGACGAGCTGTGGCTCTTCAACTACCTGGCCGGCCCGGCCGCCGAGGTCGCCCTGCTGCCGGGCGAGACGATGCACAGCCCCGCCCCCGGATACTTCCGCCTGTGCTTCACCGCCTACCAGCCCGAGGTCGTCTGCACGGCGATCGACCGCGTGGCGGACGCGTTGAGCAAGCTGGTGATCCTCGGATAGAGGGTGGAGGAACGGCCGGCCCCGGGGGACTCGCCCTCCGGGGCCGATCGCCGCGTGGAACAGTGGTGCGCAGGAAGTCGGCCCGTCCGACTTCCTGCGCCATAACCGCTTGACCAGTGCCGGACGATGGGAGCGTGATCGACAAGGAACGCGCCATCGGGCTGGTCGAGTCCTACCTGGCGGGCGACCGGCCGGCGGAGCAGTGGCACGGGCCGGTACCGGAACTGGCCGTCCACGCGGTGGAGGAGTACGAGGTCGGGTGGCTCGTGTTCTGGGGCCCGGCGGCGGCCGCCCGTGCCGGGGACGGGAACGGGGACGGGAACGGGAACGGGGACGGGATCGGCAGGCCCGTCGGCGGGAACAGCCACGTGCTCGTGGACCGGCACGACGGGAGCCTGCACTACGTCCCGGACGCCTGGTGGCAGGCCGAGGAGTGGGAGGACCACTACCTGCTCCAGACCAAGGGCGCCCGACGCCCCGATCCGCTCGCCGCCGAGGTCCGCGAACTGCTGCGCTCCGCCGGGACCGTGGCCGCGATGCGCCACCTGCGCCGGAAGGCCCCGGGGCTGGGCCTTCCCGAGGCCAAGGCCTACCTCGCCTCCGTACGGGACGGCGCCGAACCGCCCGAGGAACTGGCCGCCCTCACCCGCAAGGAGCGGACCCGACCGCTCTGGCCCGTCGAGACGCTGGCCGGTCCCGTCGACGGGTGCGGACCGCCGAGGTAGCGTGCCCGTATGGATCATGACGAGCAGTTACCGCACGCCTCGTCCTTCGGGGCCGCCGCCGTCGCCTACGCAGAGCACCGGCCGGACTACGCGCGGGCCGCGGTGCGGTGGGCGCTCGAAGCGGCGCCGGGCCCGCGGGTGCTCGACCTGGGCGCCGGGACCGGCAAGCTGACCGCCACGCTGGTGGCGCTCGGCGCCGAGGTCGTCGCCGTCGAGCCCGACCCGGCGATGCTGGCCGAGTTGCAGCGTTCGCTGCCCGCCGTGCGCGCCCTGTCGGGCAGCGCGGAGCGGATCCCGTTGGAGGACGCCTCCGTCGACGCCGTGGTCGCGGGCAACGCGATGCACTGGTTCGACCTGGCCGTCGCGGGACCCGAGATCGCCCGCGTCCTCGCCCCCGGCGGCGTCCTGGCCGGCCTGTGGAACCTCCTGGACGACGAGGTCGACTGGGTCGCCGGACTCGCCCGGGTCGGCGGGACCGAGGCCGTCGGCGTGCGCGACACCCCCGCCGGCTGGGGCGCCGAGACGGCGGACATGCACCTCCCGAAGAACGGTGACGCCCCCCGGTTCGGCTCGCCGGAGCAGTCCGCCTTCCCGCACGGGCAGCGCCGCACCGCCGACTCCCTCGTCGAGACCCTCGCGACGCGCGCCGGGATGCTCCTGATGCCGGAACAGGAGCGCGCGACCAGACGCAGCGAGATCCGTGCCTTCCTCGCCGGCCGCCCCGAGCTCGCCGACGGCGAGTTCACCCTCCCCATGCTGACCGGCGTGCTGCGCACCCGGCGGCTCTGACCCCACCCTCGCCGACGGGGCGGAAGGCGGTCCGCCGGCTTCCAGCAGCAGCCCCCACCGGCGCAGGAAGTCGGCCGGGCCGACCTTCCACTCCCCGCAGGGCCTACTCGACCGCGCATTCCAGGACCCGGCCGTCGGACGTGCCGACGAGCAGGCGGCCGGGTGCGGTGAGGGTGAGCGCCGTCGGGACGGCGGGGACGCCGGCGACGGTGAGGCGGTGGCGGCGGCGGAGGGTGCCGTCGTGGAGGTCGAGGGTCACGAGGTCGCCGTTG
The DNA here is from genome assembly GCF_042268405.1 of Kitasatospora sp. NPDC056184. Lineage (NCBI taxonomy): Bacteria > Bacillati > Actinomycetota > Actinomycetes > Kitasatosporales > Streptomycetaceae > Kitasatospora > Kitasatospora sp. NPDC056184. The sequence continues at coordinate 345,092 of NZ_JBHJUI010000001.1, forward strand.
CGGTAGGCGAGATACACGGTGTCGCCGTCGAGGTCGAGGTCGAGGTCGGTCGCGACGTGGTCGGTGCGGAAGACCCAGCGCGGCGCGCCGTCGGCCGCCGCGCGGCGTACGACGAAGGAGCCGCCCGGCTGCAGCCCGTGGCCGTGGTGGACGGTGCCGGCGTGCACCAGGTCGCCGTCGTCGGTCTCGGCCCCCGGGCCGGGGAAGTGGATCTCCCCGGGCTCCCAGGAGAGCGGGAACAGGGGCTGGACGCCGTCCCCCTCGGGGGAGCGCACCGAGAGCCGGGGCTGCTCCGGCCCCCGGTGCTTGCGCGGGACCTCGTTGACGTAGTCCCGGCTGCCGTACCGGATCTGCAGGCGGTCGTGCCGGTCGACGTCCCCCGTGGTCCGGTACCGGAGCAGCAGTCCGTCGGCGAGGGGGGTGCGGCCGGGCCGCTCCGGGTCGTCCTCGTCCTGGTCGAGGGTGGCCAGCACCGCGCCGTTCGGCAGCTCCTCCACGGCGAGGACGTGCCGCCGCGGCTCCCGGTCGGGGCTGAGCGCGCTGAGCACGCGGCGGGCCTCGTCCCGCCCGTCGGGGCGCGGGGCGGGCACCCGGGGGCCCGCCAGGTCGGCGCCGGTCACCGAACCGGGGGCGACGGAGCGCCAGTCGGCTCGGCGCACCACGGCGAGGTGGCCCTCGACGTGGGCCTTCCGGTCCTTCCAGTCGTCGGGCGGCGCCATCAGCACGCGCAGCGCCTGCTCGTCGAGCCAGGTCAGCCCGAGGACCTCGCGGCCGAAGGGGGGCTCGATGAGGGAGGTGGTGGCGCCGGTCTCCCAGTCGAGCAGGAGCAGCTCGCCCTCGAAGAGGTAGCCGCCGTCGTACGCCCCGGTGCCGACGGCGAGCAGCGGCGCCGTGGGGTGGAAGGCCAGCGCGTGGACCGGGAAGCGGGCACGGAGCACCGCCCGGCAGCGGAGGTCCCCGGCCCCGTACACGCCGACCGTCGCCGCCCCGGCGAACCCGGGCTCGCCGGCGACGGCCAGCAGGCCGCGCCCCCCGTCGGACTCGGTGAGGACGGGGTGGCCGGCTTCGGCGAACGGCCGGGTGCCGAGGACGCGGCGGACGGGGAACGGGGAGGTCACGCCCCGGATTCTCCCAGCCGGCCGCGCCGGGCCTCCGCCCGGGCCTCGCCGAACTCCTGGGCGGCCATGACCTCGTCGCCGTGCTCGAAGGCCCAGGCGCCGACGGCGTCGATGGGGGCGAGGAAGCTTCGGCCCAGCGCGGTGAGCCGGTACTCGACGCGGGGCGGGGCGCCGGGCAGGGCCCGGCGGTCGACCAGGCCGTTGAACTGGAGGCGGCGCAGGGTCTCGGTGAGGACCTTGGAGCTGATGCCGCCGATCCGTTCGCGCAGCTCGACCGGGCGCCGCGGACCGTCCCGCAGGGCCCAGAGGACCACGGCGTTCCAGGTGTTGGCGAGCAGGTCGAAGGCGAGGCGGGCGCGGCAGTCGGCGAGGAACGCGTCGGTGGTCACGTACCAGATGGTGCCCGACGGATTCCCTAGCGTCGGTGCGGACGGTTCCGAACGACGGTTCCGAACGGCGAACGGAGAGCTGCGTGATGAGGATCGGTGTGCTGGGCACGGGCAACATGGCGGACGCGCTCGCCACCCACTGGGCGCGGGCCGGGTACGAGGTGGTGGTCGGCGGGCGGGACGCCGCCCGGGCCGAGCGGCTCGCGCGGCGGATCGGGGGCGCCGCGGAGCCCGCCGGGCTGCGCGCGGCGGCGGCGTTCGGCGAGGTGGTGCTGGCCGCGCTGCCGTTCGGGGCGGGGGAGGAGGTGGTGCGGGACCTGCGGGCGGAGCTGGACGGCACGGTACTGGTCGACTGCTCCAACCCCGTCGGCCCCGGCTTCCGGCTGCTGACGGACGGCGGACCCTCGGCGGCGCGCCGGCTCGCCGCGGCCGCCCCCGGGGCCGAGGTGGTCAAGGCGTTCAACCTCTGCCACGAGGACGTGTGGCGGATGCGGCCGCCGGTGTTCGACGGCAGGCCGCTGGCCGTCCCGGTCTGCGGGGACGACCCGGCGGCCCTGGCCCGGGTGCGCGAACTGGTGCGGGACGCGGGCTGCCGGCCGGTCGCCGGCGGCGGACTGGACCGGGCGGGCCTGCTGGAGGCGACCGCGGCGCTGTTCATCGGTCTCTGGGTCGGCGAGGGCGCGGACGCGCAGGCGATCGCCCCGCCGCTGGCGTACGCGGCGGGGGAGCCGCCCGTACCCGGGGCTGTTCCCGGGGCCGTTCCCGGAGCTGTTCCCGGTGCCGCTACCGGGGCTGCGGACGGACCGTGAGGATCTGCTCGGCCTGGCCGACCGGGCCGTCCACGTCGTGCAGGACGGTGCTGGTGAGCCCCTGGCCGGTCGGGCCGAAGGTGGCGGTGGTGTCCAGGCCGGTCCAGGGGCCGCGCGGCGCGCGGTGGAGGTGGATCGTCAGGTCGACGTTGGGGAACATCCACTCGGTCGGGTCCTGCTGCGGGGCGATGCCGTTGGCGGTGTCCACCAGCGCGACGAAGGAGGCGAGCGGGCTGCTCGGCTCGCCCGCGACGAGGTCGACGTGCGAGGTCAGCCAGGCCGTCGTGCGGCCCCGGCGGACGGGCGGCACGCGACGCACCTCGATGGAGGAGATGTAACCGCCCTCCCACGCCTCGTCCATGGCCCAGACGGGGAGCGACGCGGGCGCGGGCAGCGGCTCGCGCGGGCTGTCGGCGACGGCCGAGGTGTCCAGGGTGGCCAGCAGCCAGGCGCGGGCCCGGACGACGGCGCGGCCGCCGATCGCCACGGTCGCTTCGAGGAGTTCGATGGTGCGGCCCGGGCGGACCGTCTCCACGGTGATCTCGCACTCGTCGAGCGCGATCCGGCCGAGGATGTCGTAGCTGATCCGCGCGAGCGCCAGGCCCCCGGGGCGCCCGGCGAGGTACTGGTCGACGGCGTGCACGACCAGGCCGGCCAGTGGGCTGAAGTGCTGCTCGTCGGCGCTCCACGCACCACCCGCGTGCGCGGTGGGCTTGAACGTGCGCTCACCCGTCCGCTGGTAGTAGCTCTCACGCGCGATGGTGCTGGTGGTCACGGGTGCCGTCTCCTCGCCCGGGGCAGGTGCATCGTTCCCGAATCGTAGGCGCGAAGCGCGGCGGCGGTCGCCGTGATCTGTCACACAGTGGGTCAAACCGGAGACGGGCGCGACACCGGGCGCGACACCGGCCGCGCCGTGGCCCTCCCGGTGGCGGCCCCGCCCCCCGCGCGGGGCCGACACCGAGTGAGGGGCACGCGTCCAGGATGCGCCGCGACGGCGGCGGGCGCTTGTACGAAAGCGAACCCCGCGGCGGCCGCGGTGGTGAATCATGGGTGTCGACGGGGAGGATCGCGGATGGCGGGAGGGCCCGTGGCTTCGAAGGCCGGCACGACGGTGGACGAGCAGCAGGACCAGGGTGAGAACGTCGAGCGGCGGCCGCCGGACTGGATGCGCGGGGACGTCGTCCGGTGCCGGGGATTCCGGACGGCCGGCGCCCAGCCTCCGAGAGTCACCCTGCCCAGCCTGGCGGTCACCCTGGTGGTGGGCTGGGGCGAACCGCTGTCCATCCGGCAGGGGCTGGGCAGCGCGGGGACCCGCCACGCGATGCTCGCGGGCCTGCAGACGGCCCCGGTGGTGGCGGGCTACCGGGGGTCGGGGCAGGCCGTGGAGGTCGAGTTCACGGCCATGGGGGCGTTCCGCCTGTTCGGCCTGCCGCTCCACCGGCTCGCCAACTCGGCCACGCACCCGGACGAGGCCCTGGGCCCGGGCTGGACGGCGCGGCTGACCGAGCAACTGGCGGAGGCCCGGGACTGGACCGACCGCTGGGCCGCCGTCGACGCCGCCCTGCGACCGCGGTTCGAGGCCGCCGCGCCGCTCTCCGGCCTCGCCGTCGAGGCCTGGCACCGGCTGCGCGAGACCTACGGCGGCATGACCGCCCGTGAACTCGCCGACGCGACGGGCCGCGGCGAGCGCCGTCTCCAGCACGTGTTCCGGGACCACGTCGGCCTGCCGCCGCAGACGCTCTCCAGGGTCCTCCGTTTCCAGCACGCGATGAACCTGGCCCGGCCCGGACACCTCTCCCTCGCGGAGGTGGCGGCGATGAGCGGCTACCACGACCAGGCCCACATGAACCGTGACTTCCGCGCCCTGTCCGGCCGTACGCCGGGCGAACTGCGCGGCATGGCCCGTCAGGTGACGGTCCGCGAGTCCCCGTCCGGGGCGCGCGAGGCGGGCTGCTTCAGCGACTTCTTCGAACGCGAGGCGGAGGACTGGTAGTCGTCGCACGGGGGGCCGGCCGGTCCGGCCCCCCCTGACGGCGGCCCGGCCCGGCCCGGTTCAGCCCGGTTCAGTCAGGGAGGGCGACGGCGGGGCGGGGCGGGGTGAAGCCCTTGGCGAGGAGGCGGACGGCGAGCGTGACCTCCCAGGCGAAGACGGGCAGGGCGGCCAGCGAGCCGGCCGTCGACACCTGCGGGTAGACGCCGAACAGCACCGCCACGCCCGAGGCCAGGATCAGCGTCCCGCCGACCAGTCCGAGGACGGCGACGGGGCGCGGCACCAGCCGGGAGCGGTGCATCAGGGACGCGAGCGCGAGCGAGTTCGCGCCGAGGACGAGATTCGGGCCGAGCAGGAACGTCCGGTCGTGGACGGCGACCAGGGCGCGGGCGGCGGTGGCGGCCTCGGCCCCGGCGTCCCGGCGCAGGGTGACGACGGCCAGCAGGCTGACGATGCCGACCGCGATCACCGCCGCCTCCAGCAGCCGCCCGCAGACGTAGCCGAGCGCGACCGCCTCCTGGTGCCGCCGCAGCACCGGGTACAGCGCCACCCCCGTGCCGACCACCGCCAGCACCAGCACCACCTCGCACAGCGCCCCCGCCGCCACCCGCCCGTCCGCGCCGCCACCGGCCGCGTACGCGGCGCCGTCGAGTACCGGCCGGTAGAGCAACATCCCGGCCACCGCCGCGACTTCGGTCAGCAGGAACAGTGCGCCCGTGACCACGGCCGTCCGTCTGTCCATCCGGATCATCCCCTCTCCACCCCCTGAAGGTGTACGGCGTACACCTCGGCTTACGGTAGGCGTACGCCGTACACTCGTCAAGCCGACGACCACCAGGGAGGGCCGACGATGACCGAGGGCGAGGGAACCCGCCGCACCCGCATCCCGCTGAACCGCGAGCGCGTGCTGCGCGCCGCCGTGGCGCTCGCCGACGGCGAGGGCGGGAGCGGGGCCGACGCGCTGAGCATGCGCAAACTCGCCCAGGAACTGGGCGTGGTGCCGATGGCCCTCTACAAGCACGTCGCCAACAAGGAGGAGCTGCTCACCGGCATGGTCGACGCCGTCGTCGGCGAGATCGACCCGCCCGCCCCCGGCGCGCGGTGGAAGGAGGCCGTGCGCGACCGCGTCCTCTCCGCCCGCCGGGCGCTGCGCCGCCACCCCTGGGCGCCGCGCGTGATCGAGACCCTGCCCGCCCCGACGCCCGCGATGCTCGCCCATCTGGACGCGGTGATCGGCCTGTTCCGCTCCGGCGGCCTCTCCGCCGACCTCACCCACCACGCGATGCACGCCCTCGGCGGCCGCGTCCTGGGCTTCACCCAGGAGCTGTTCACCACCTCCCCGTCCTCACCCCCGGACGCCGGTGCGGCCGCCCAACTCGCCGCCCGCTACCCGCACATCGCGGAGATCGCCGCCACCGCCGCCCACCCGGAGGACGGCCCGGCCCCCGGCGGCGGCTGCGACGACCGGTTCGAGTTCGAGTTCGCCCTCGACGTGCTGCTCGACGGCATCGAACGCCTCCACCGGGCCAGCTGGACATCGGCCGCGGGGAACCGTCTATAGTGCTGCCACGGCCGTGGCGACGGCCGCGGCTGTGCGTTGTGGCCCGTGCCCACGATGCCTGTGACGGCCGGAAGTTGAGTCATCGCGATCACCCCTCGGTCCACCGTGCTCGCGAGCATGCGCCGAGGCACGGGCGGCGCATGTCAGAGGGATGCACGATGCCGCGACGACACCCCCACGGCCACGCCATGCCGCCGCACCTGCGGGCGGCGGCCGTCGACTGCGTCCTGCTGGTCGTCGAACCGTTGCTGGACGTGTTGGAGGAGAGCGCCGCTACGCACGGCGCGTGGGCGACCGACGTCATGATCCGCATGAACGACGCGGCGCACGCGATCGGCGACCTGGTCAACGTCATAGCAGCCCACCTGGAGTGCGAGGGCGCGGACCGGAAGGTCGTCCGGCGGTTGCTGCACGCCGACGACGGCGGGCCCGAGGCGGCCACGCGCACTGATTGGTGGCCGGACTACTACGGGTTCTACCGGCTCCCGGACTGGATGTGCGACCAGGTGCGAGGTTCGCTGGCCTTCGTCACCTTGCGCCTGGCGGTGTTGCTGCGGTGCGTCGGGCGGGCCAGGGATGCGCGTTGGCCGGCGAGGTGCCTGCTGCCGATGGCCGAGGCGATGGATGAACTGGACCGGATCGTCGAAGTGCTCGGGATCATGCCGACGAAGTCGTCGGCCACGACCTGGAACCGGCCGCGGCTTCGGGCGGACATGCCGTCCCGGGAAGGCCGCGCGTACCTCGCCGAACTCCTCGAAGTCCCGCGCGGGCCCGGAGAGTCGGCGTGTCACCTCGCCGGGACCTTCAGCAGGGGGCGCTGGTCGACGGCGGAGGAGGTGGACCGGTTCCGGGACCTGGCCCTCGCGATGCTGGGCCTGCTCGACGAACGGCTGCACGGGCACCGCTGGGCGGATGACGAAGACCGGCCACTGCCGCTCGTGCGGGACGCTGCCGTGGCCTGCCTTGCCGGGTTGGACGCCGCGGCCAGGGGCAGCGACCTGGCCTGGCTGGAGGAGGACGAGCGGCGCCGCGCCCTGGCCGCGGCCGACGCGTTGACCGCGAGGACGGCGCAGGGCCTCTCCGGGGGCCACCGGTGAGCGGCCCCGCCGTCGGGGTGCGGCTGGTGTGGCTGTTGGTGGCCGTGCTGGTCTCCACCGTCGTCGGGTTGGTGACGTTCATCCTCCGCACCCGGCTCGGGGCGCGGGCGGGTGAGGCGGCGTTGTGGGCCGGGTCGGCGTTCGGGGGGAGCATGCTGGTGGCGCTCGGGGCGCTGGCGTTCGTGGCCGGGTGATGTCGTGGCCGATGATCCGGGACGCTGTTGCGGGTGATCGCGAATGGGTCTTGAATGGTCCAGACCACAACGGGAGGGATGCACACCCATGACTGTTCCTCAGCGCACCGTCGTCCTGGGGACGTTGGGCTTCGGCACGATCGTCGACGAGGAGACCTCGTTCCGGATCCTGGACCACTTCATCGAGAACGGCGGAACGGTCCTCGACACCGCGAACAACTACGCGTTCTGGCTCGACGGCGCGACCGGGGACGAGAGCGAGGCCGTCATCGGACGCTGGCTCGCCAGCCGCAAGGCGCGGGACAAGGTCGTCATCAGCACCAAGGTCGGCGCCCGGCCCACGGTGCCCGGGGCCGGTCTGGAGGCGGCGGAGGGCCTGTCGGAGAAGGCGGTCCGGGCCGGCGTCGAGGCCAGCCTGCGGCGCCTCGGCACGGACCACGTCGACGTCTACTGGACGCACATCGAGGACCGCTCGGTGCCGCTCGCCGAGACGGTGGAGACCCTGGCCGACCTGGTGACGTCCGGGAAGGCCGGCGAGGTCGGCGCCAGCAACCACGCCGTGTGGCGGGTCGAGCGGGCCCGCGCGCTCGCCGGGGACGGCCCGCGCTACGCGCACCTGCAGTACCGGTACTCGTACCTGCAACCGCGCTTCGACGTGCCGCTGCTGTCCTCGGCCCATGTGCACGTGACGTCCGAACTCCTGGACTACGTCCGCTCCGAGGGCGACCTGCGGCTGTGGGTCTACAGCCCGATCCTCTCCGGCGGCCTGACCCGCGACGACGTCGAGATCGGCGCAGCCTACGACCACCCGGGTACCCCGAAGCGCCTCGCCGCCCTGCGTGCGGTGGCCGAGGAGACCGGCGCGACCGTCAACCAGGTGGCGCTGAGCTGGCTGCTCGACCACGAGGCGCGGATCCTGCCGCTGGTCGGCGTGAGCAAGGTCGCCCAGCTAGACGAGGCGCTCGGCGCGCTCGACGTGACGCTGACGGCCGAGCAGCGCCGGACGCTGGACGAGGCCGCGCTGTAGGCGCTGTCCTGAGGGGCCGGGCCGTGACCGGGCCGGCCCCTCAGGACGCCGGGTAGCCGATCTCGGCGACGTCGTCGGCGACTATGGCGAGGGTGAGGTCCGGGTTGAGGGCGGACACGACGGCGTCGGTGAGCGGGCGCAGCGCGAGGACGTGGGCGATCGCCGAGGGGTCGAGGCCGTCCTCCAGCTCGTAGTACTCCTCGGCCCACTCCCGGTACGCCTCCGCCGGATCCTCGGCGGCGAGCAGCCCGAAGAGTCCCACCCCGCCCGTGGGTCCGGCGGACGGCGCCCGCCACGCGGCGTCGCCGGGCTCGCGCCAGAAGCAGACGGTGGCGAGCGGCACACCGTCCTCCTCCCCGAATGCCGGCTCCGTCACGCAGGAGCGGAACGCCGGAGGCACCTCCGCGAGCAGCCGCGCCCCCGCGTTCGGCGCCGCGTGGTCGAACCCGCGCGCGTACACCCCGGCGGCGGAGAAGACCATGAACCAGTCGTCGCCCTGCCCGTCCCGCATGGACGCCATCTCCTCGCCCTCGCTCCAGCGCGCGTTGAAGGAGTAGTAGCGGTCCACCCAGTCGGGGCCGAGGATTGCTTCGAGCATGGCGATGCCCCGGCAGCGGTCGCGCAGGGCGGCGGGGCCGGGCAGGCGGGCGAGGAGTTCACGCATGCCGGCAGTCAAGCAGGGGCCGCCGACAGCCGGTCAGGCCGGCCCGTCGGCCCGGTCCGCGCAGGGGTCCCGGAACGGGGCCTCCGGGACGAGCTTCTTCCAGATCTCGGCGGTGAGAGCGCCGCGGCCGGTCGCGCAGATGGTGTCGATGGCCGCCGTGGGGTCGAGGTCCCAGAGCCGGACGCTCCCGTCGGCGCTCGCCACGGCGACGGTACGGCCGTTCGGCGTGAGGGCGATCGAGTCGACTGCGCCGGTCGGCCCGGTGAGGAACGCTCCCGGTGCCGTCTCGATCCACCGGCCCTGCTGCTGGAGGGACACGATCCGGACGGCGCCGGTTCCGCCGCCGACGGCCAGGGTGCGGCCGTCGGGGCTGAAGGCGGCGGCGCTGGGGAAGCTGCCGGGCACGAGCCATTGGCCCCCCCCTCTCGGCAGGGAACACCCGGGTGTCGAAGCTCCGGACGTAGAAGTCGTCCCTCTCACTGTCCACCAGCAGGACCCCACCGTCGGGACGGACCCAGAGCGCGGGAACCCCGGAGAACAGGACGTCCCACGTTCCCCGAGGGGCCGAGGGCTCACGGGCGAGGTCGTGCAATCCCATCCGGGACGGAGTGCCGACCCAGAGGGATCCTCCGTCCGGGGTGAACCCCAAGGAGAGGACCGGTCCCGGCCCGTTGGGCGGCGCCCCGCGCAGGAAGCGGGGCCGGGCCGGATCGGTGATGTCCCAGACCCTGGTGCTGCCCTCACGGTGCCCGGTTGCGAGCCTTCGCCCGTCGGGGCTGAACGCCAGCGTGCTGACGACGGGGACGGGGTCGTCGGCGGGGAGCCGGGGGCCGAGCAGGACGGGCCGCTGCGGGTCGGTGACGTCGACCAGGGAGACCGTTCCGGAGGCGCCCCTGAGGTCTCCGGTGCCGACGGCGAGGGTTCGTCCGTCGGGGCTGAACGCCAGTGCACGGACCGGTTGCACGGCTTCCGGCGCCACCGATCCCAGCAGGACCGGACGGTGGGGGTCGGAGACGTCCCACAGCACCGTCGCCGTGTTCCCCCGGGTGGCGGCGAGCAGGTGCCCGTCCGGGCTGAACGCCACGGGGCCGGCGGTGGCGAGGAGTGTGGGCGGCAGGGTCCAGACGATGGCGTGGCCGGCCGCGCCGGTCGTCGCCACGGTCCGGCCGTCCGCGCTGATCACGAGAGACGCGGTGGCGTCCGGCTTGGCGGCCGGGAGGTCGGCGACCCTGGACACGGCGGAGAGGTCGGCGACGTTCCAGAGGCCGGCCGCGCCGTTGCGGTCGACGGCGGCCAGCCACTGCCCGGGGCTGTCCAGCGCCGCCGATGCGAGGGGGACACCCCGACCGGAGAGCTGGCGGCTGGTCAGCCCGAGCGCGGGGACGCGCGGGTCGTGGACGTCCCAGAACTGGAGCGTGTCGTCGATGCCGCCGGTGACGAGCAGCCCGCGGGAGGGAGCGGCCGCGAGGAGCCTCCCGTTGGGGCTGAAGGCCGAGAGGCGTGGTGCGGAGTCGGTGGTCCGGTCGGTGAGGTCCCACAGTTCGACCGCGCCGTTCGAGCCCTCGGTGACCAGGACGGCGCCCTCCTGAAGGAATGTCGCCGAGGCCACCGGGCCGCTCGGGAGAATCTGGGGCCGGGACGGGCCGGGACGCGGATTCGGGCCGGTGAGGTCCCAGCGCGAGATCAGGGCGCCCGCGCCGTCCGGAGTGCTTCCGACGGCGGTGAGAACGCGCCCGTCCGGTGTGAACAGCACCGCGGTGTCGCCCCTCGCGCTCTGCGCTCCGGGCAACGCGAGAACTGTCGGGTCGGCTCGATCCGCGAGATCCCAGAGGTGAGCGGTGCCGGAGTCGGTGCCGGCCGCGAGCAGGCGGCCGTCCGGACTGATCGCGAGTGAGGTGATGCTGTGATCCTTCTCCGCCTGGAAGTCGCCGAGCCTGGCTGGCCGGGATGCCCCGGGGCGGGGCATCAGCCGGATGGTGCCGTCGTCGAATCCCAGCGCGAGGACATCTCCCGCCGGGGAGAGGGCGGCGGATCGGACGGCCCCCTCGGAGCCGGAGGCCGTGGTGCCGGCCGTTTCGGTGACCACCCCGTTCTGGTACTCCACGAGCCTCGCGGCCAGCGCCTCCTTCGGGGCGCGCCGGTAGGCGGCCAGGGCGAACTGCGCGCTGAGGCGCGGGTCCGTGGCCTTCAGGCCCTCTGCCACCGCCGAGATGTGCTCGACGAGGCGACGCTCCGCGTCCTCGCGCTGTTGTGCCGCTTGGATCCTGGTGACGACCAGGGCGCCGGACGCGACCATGGCGAGCACGAGGCTGAAGGCGACCAGGGCGCGCCGAACCCGGCGCCGGCGCCTCCGCAGGCGCCTGGCCGCGGCCAGGAAGGCCCGGCCGGTGTCGCTGAGGTCGCCGTCGTGGTCGGCGACCCACTCCTCGGCCGTCTCCAGACGGGCGCCGCGGTAGACCAGGGACGGGTCGCCGGTGCGGTCCCACGCGTCGGCGGCGTGCTCCAGATCCTGGCGGACCAGGTGGCCGGCGCGGTCGCGGTCGAGCCACTCGTGCAGGCGCGGCCAGGCCTGGAGCAGGGCCTCGTGGGCGATGGTGACGGTGTCCTGCCCGGCGGTGAGCAGGCGCTGGCGGGTGAAGGCGGCGACGGCGTCGGCCGCTGCCCGTTCGTCGGGTAGGCCGCTCACCAGCTCGGCGTGGGTGACGTGGCGGCGGGTGTCCTCGGTGTCGCGGCCGATGACGACCAGGCGCAGGAACAGGGTGCGCGCCGCCGCCCGGCCCTCGGGCGTGAGCGCCGTGTACGCCGCGTCGGCGGTGCGGGCGACGGCGCCGTGGATGCCGCCGGTGAGCCGGTAGCCCGCGACGGTCAGGACGCCCGCCTCGCGTTGCTGCCAGGTGGCCCGCAGGGCGTGGGCGAGCAGGGGGAGGCCGCCGGGGCCGGCGCCGCCGAGGTCGGCGAGCAGCAGTTCGACCAGGCCGTCCTGCACCTCCAGGCCGACCGCCTCGGCCGGGCGGCGGATCGCCTCCTCCAGCTCGGTTTCCGTCAGCGGGTCCAGCAGGACGGGGGCGGCCCGCAGGGCCTCGCGCAGGCGCGGGTCGGCCGCGCAGTGGGCGTAGAAGTCGGCGCGCACGCCGAGCACGACCAGGGCGTTCGCGTCCGCCGTGCGGGCGAGGCGGTCCAGTACCTCGACGAACCAGGCGCGTTCGGCCTCGTCGGCGCCGAGGGTGAAGACCTCCTCGAACTGGTCGACGACGAGGACCAGGCCGGAGCCGCGCACCGCGTCCAGGACGGCGGCCGCGTACGCGGCCGGGTCGTCGTCCCGGGATGCCCGGGACACGTCCGCGAAGGCCGCCGCCAGCGCGGCCGTCGGTGAGGCCGTCGGCGTGAGCAGCACCTGCCGCCAGTCGGCGGAGCCGGGCGACGGCAGGGCGCCGTCGGCGACGGCCGGGAGCACGCCGGCCGCGAGCAGCGAGGACTTGCCCGCGCCGGACGGGCCGAGCACGATCAGCGGGCCGCCCCGGCGCAGCTGCTCGTCGAGCCGCCGGCACACCTCGGCGACGGCCCGGTCGCGGCCGTGGAACCAGGTGGCCGAGGAGGCGCCGAAGGGCTCAAGACCGGGGTACGGGCAGGCGTCGCCGCCACCGCGTGCCGCGCGCGGGGCCGGGCCGCCGTGGACGGTGGTGATGTGGAGGTCCCGGCCGGCCACGTACGCGTCGCCGCCGCCGGAGACGGTGACGTCCTGGCGCCGGGCGGGCTCCTGCGGCTCGGTCACGTCAGTCGGCGGTCCGGCGGTGGACGGTGAGGTCGCGGCCGGCCTGGTAGACGCTGCCGCCGCCGCTGACGTGCGCGGTCATCGTCACCGGTCCCGAGGGCCGGTCACCGCCTTCGGCCAGCAGGCCGTCGACCAGGGCGCGCAGCTCGCCGGCGGATTCGGGGTGGGTGACGAGCAGCCGGGCCAGCCTCGCCTGCCACTCGTTCACCAGCAGGACCCGCAGGCCGGCGGGGTCGGCGCCGGACTCCTCGGCAGCGATCAACTGCTCGCGGGCGTCCTCCAGGTCCTCCGCGACCCGTTCCGGGCGGGCGCGCCGCCACAGGGCCAGGACGCCCGACTTCACGGCCGGCCAGGTGTCGGACGCGACGGCGCCCACCAGGTGGGTGGCGCCGGTGGTGGCCAGGGTCGTCAGTTCCGAACTGAGGTCCATGGCACCACGATAGGGGACGGCGATCTGGCGCGACGTCAGAACATCACGGCCGCAGAGAGATCCGCAGGTCCTGCCCCCGGTGGTCGGACATCCCCCGGTCGTCGACGAAGGCGTACCGCCGCACCGCCACCGCACGCGAGGTGAACGCCCAGTCCAGGCGCCACCAGTCGGCGCCGAGGGCGGAGCCCCAGCTGCCGGGGTAGAGCTCGCCGCTCGCCGAGCGGGCGTCGTCGAAGCGGGCCCGCAGCGGGTCGAGGTCGCCCATGGCGGGGCTGGTGTTGAAGTCCCCGGCGATCAGCAGGGGGTGCGGGTTGGCGGCGGCGTCGCGCTCCAGGGCGGTGAACTGCTCGCGGCGGGCGGCGTCGGCCTCGCGGACCACCCGGTAGAAGGCGCCGCCGAACACCGACTCCCGGGTGTCGACCTGGACCGGGATGTGCACGTTGTAGAAGGACACCGTGCGGCCGTTCACGTCGAGGTCGGTGCGCAGCACCTTGCGCCGGGTGAAGGTCTCCGCCCAGGGCGCGTCCGGGGCCGGCGCCGGGCCGACCGGCGGGGTGGCGAGCACCGGGTAGCGGGAGAGGGTGACCAGTTCGCCGGCCACCACCACCTGGTAGCCGGGGAACTCCCGGTGGATGCGGTCGAGTTCGTCGATCTCGGTGTGGGTCTCGCGCACCCAGGCCAGGTACTCCTGCAACAGGTAGACGTCGGCGTCGCGGGAGCGCAGGAAGCGGTAGAAGGCGTCCGGGTCGTCGGTGGTGTCCCAGTACTCGGTGTTCCAGGAGAACACCGAGAGCGCCGGGCCGGCCGCCGAAGGGCCCGAACCCGGCAGCAGGGCGGACCAGTTGAGTCCGGTCCGGGGAAGTCCGGCGACCAGCAGCGCCAGCACCGTCGGCACCAGCCACCGGCGCAGCGGCGGGCCCGGGACCGTCCACACCAGCGCGAGCAGCGTCACCGGGACGGCGAGGAACAGCAGCGGCGGTGCCAGCCCGGGTATCAGCCAGAACCACCACCGGCCGCTCGCCAGGAAGTCCGCCAGCAGGAACACCGCCCACAGCCCGGTGGCACCGGCCAGCAGCCGCGGACCGACGGAGGGCCGGGGGCGCGGGGAAACGGAATCCGGATCCATGCGGCGGAGCGTAGCAGGCGAACGGAACGCCGGAATTCCGGTATCCGCCACCCGGACACCCCCAATACGGGGACGATACCCGCCCGATACGGGGCCCGCCTGAACTGGGCCCATGACGTTTTCCGTATCGGTCGTCATTCCGGCCCACAACGCGGCCCGCACCCTCGCGGCCTGCCTCGACTCGGTGTACGCCCAGACCCATCCGCCGCACCAGGTGATCGTGGTGGACGACGGCTCCGCCGACGCCACCGCCCGCATCGCCGAGGGCTACCGGCACCCCGCCGGCGGCCCGCCGTGCACGCTGGTCCGGCAGTGGCCCAATCGCGGTGTTTCCGCCGCGCGGAACGCCGGAATTGCCGGGGCCACCGGTGACGTCGTCTTCTTCCTGGATTCCGACGAGGCGCTGACGCCCGATTCGGTGGCGAACGCGCTGGAAATCCTGGAAAAGGACCCGGAATGCGGTTGCGTGCACGGAGTGATCGCCCCCGCGCCGCTGTTCGACGACGGGCCGGTGGAGCGCTACCGCGTCCTGCACGCCTACTGGTGGCGGGCGCGCGGCGCCGGGGTCGTGGAGACCGCGTTCTTCGCCCAGGCGGCCGTGCGGCGCGAGGTGTTCGAGCGGATCGGCGGCTTCGACGAGAGCCTGCGCGACTCCGAGGACCTCGAACTCAGCGACCGGCTCGCCCCGCACTACCGCATCGTGCTGACCGAGCGGGTGATGGCGTACCACGACGAGGTCGACCGGCTCGGGCCGCTGCTCGCCGAGACGTACCGGCGCGCGCTGGTGCTCGTCCCGGCGCTCGCCTCGGCGCGGCGCGGCGGGCGGCGCAACCTCACCGCCAACAGCCCCGCCTCGGTGGCCGCCGCCGCGTTCACCCTGGCCGCGCTGCCGCTGGCCCGCCGCCGACCGCTGCTGCCCGCCGCGGGAGTGGCCGCCTTCTGCGCCGCCAACGCCGGACTGCTGCGCTTCGCCGCCCGGCAGCACGGGGCCGCCTTCGTGCCGTACGCCGCCGGCGTGCACTTCCTGGTGATCGGCTCGCTGTTGACCGGTGCGGGCGCCGGCGCGCTGCGGATGCTGCTGCCCGGGGGCGGAGCGGCCCGGCGGCGCACGGCGGAGCAGCGCGCGGCAGGCGCGCGCACGGCGGAGCGGCGCACGGCGGGGGAGCGGCCCTGATGGCGGAGCGGCTGCGCAGGCTCCTCACCCCCGCCATCGTCCTCGCCGCCCTGGTCGGCGTCGGCCTGCTGCTGCGCCACGAGGGCCCCGTCGCCGCCCGCGCGCTCGGCCGCGCCGACGCCGTCCCGCTGCTGCTCGCCGCGCTCGCCGCGAACGTCGGCGGCCTCGTCCTCGCCGTGCACGCCTGGCGGGTGCTCGTCCCCGCGCCGCCCGGCAGCGCCCCCGGCACCCCGGGACCGATCCGCGGCCTGACCGCCGCCCGGATCTACTTCCTCGGCCAGCTGTCCAAGTACCTGCCCGGCCGGGTCTGGGGCGTGGTCACCCATGTCACCCACGGCCGCGCGGCCGGCGTGCCCGCCGCCACGATGACCTCCGCCTACCTGCTCAGCCTCGCCCTCACCCTGCTCACCGGCGCCGGCGTCAGCCTGCTCGCCGCACCCGCCGCCCTGCCCGGGCAGTGGTTCTGGCTCTGGCTGCCCGCCGCCGGCCTGCTCGCCTGCGTCGCCCGCCCCGCCCTGGCCACCCGCCCGGTCGTGGCCCTGGCCAGGCTCGCCCGCCGCAGCGTCGAACCGCCGCCGGACGCCGCCGTGCGCCGGGCGATCGCGCTGGCCGTCGCCTCCTGGCTGGTCTCCGGACTGCACCTGTGGTTCCTCGCGATCGCCCTCGGCGCGCCCGCCGCCGACTCCGCCGGGGCCGGCATCGGCGCGTTCGCGCTCGCGACCGTGGTCAGCAGCCTCGCCGTGGTCGTCCCCGACGGCTGGGGCGTGCGCGAACTCACCATCACCGCCGCCCTGGCCACCGTGCTGCCCGGCGGCACCGCCGCGACGGCCGCCGTCGCCAGCCGGGTGGTGTGCGTCGTCGCCGAACTCGGCAGCTCGGCCGCCGTCCTCGCCTGGGCCCGGCTGCGCGGCACCCCGCTCGCCCCCGGCACGCCCCTCGCCCCCGGCACGCCCGCACCGTCCGGTACGCCCGCCCCGTCCGGCGAGCCTTCCCCGTCCGGCACGCCCGACCCGCCCCCCGCCCCCGGCCGCCCCGACCCGCCACTGGCCCCGCCACCCGCCCCGATGGGAGACACCCGTGTACACCCTTGACGACGCCGAACGGTTCGAGGTCGGCGAGGTGCACGACCTGTACCGCCGCTACGTGAACAAGAGCCAGGTCTCGCTGATGACCTCCTTCGGCTTCGGCCGCGAGCTCGTCGCCCACGCCGAGGGCGCCCACCTCACCCTCACCGACGGCCGGCGGATCCTCGACGTCACCGGCGGCGTCGGCGTGCTCAACCACGGCCACAACCACCCGCGCATCCTCGCCGCCCGCGAACGCTTCGCCCGCCAGAACCGGATGGAGGTCCACAAGACCTACTTCTCGCCCTACCTCGCCGCCCTCTCCCACAACCTCGCCGAGGTGCTGCCCGGCGACCTGTCGATGTCCTTCCTCCCCAACTCCGGCGCCGAGGCGGTGGAAGGCGCCGTCAAACTCGCGTACAAGTACCACAACGGCAAGCGGGGCACCGTGCTGCGCGCCGACCGCGCCTTCCACGGCAAGCTCCTCGGCTCCGGCGGCCTCACCGGGCAGGCCCAGTTCGCCTTCCCGACCATCCCGGGCATCGACACCTTCGCCTACAACGACCTCGCCTCGGTGCGCCGCGCCGTCGCCGCCCACCCCGGCGACGTCTACGCGATCCTCATCGAGCCGTTCAGCGCCTCCACCATCGAGGCCTGCTCCGAGGGGTTCCTGCGCGGACTGCGCGAGCTGTGCGACCGCGAGAAGATCGTGCTGATCTTCGACGAGATCTACACCGGCTGGGGCAAGACCGGCACCCTCTTCCACTTCATGCGCTACCCGGGCCTGCTGCCCGACGTGCTCACCACCTCCAAGTCCTTCGGCGGCGGAAAGTCCTCCATCTCCGCGTTCATCGCCCGCGAGCCCGTCTTCCGCAAGGCCTACGACAACCTCGGCGACGCCCTGCTGCAGTCCACCTCCACCACCTACTACGGCTTCGGCGAGGAGTGCGCCACCGCCCTGGAGGCCGTCAACATCGCGGTCGAGGACGACTACCCGGCCCGGGCCCGCGCCATCGGCGCCGTCCTCGAACCCGGCCTGCGCCGGATCGCCAAGGAGCACCCCGACACCGTCGCCCGGGTCGACGGGGCCGGCGCGCTGTGGGGCGTGTTCATCGACGGCGGGCCCCGCATCCTCGACCTGGTCGCCAAGCTCGCCCCCGGCGGCATGGCCCGCGACCCCCGGTTCAAGACCAAGCTGGTCACCTGCGCGGTCATCAACGCCCTCTACCAGGACCACGGCATCTTCGCCTACTACACCCTCAACGGCCGCAACCCGCTCATCATCGGGCCCTCCCTGGTCACCGACCCGGCCGACGTCGAACGCACCGTCGACGCCCTCGGCACCGTCCTCGACCAGGGCCTCGGCCGGCTGGTCACCCGCTTCGTCAAGCAGAAGGTGGGCTCCCAGTGGTGACCTCCGGCCCCGCCCCCGAGCGCACCCCCGAGCGCACCCCCGCGCTGACCGTCGCCGTCACCGGCGCCGCCGGCATGCTCGGCTCCCGCCTCGCCGAACGCCTCACCGCCGACGGCCACCGGGTGCGCGGCATCGACCTGCGCCCCGGACCGGGCGTCGAGGTCGTCGGCGACATCCGGGACCGCGCCGCCCTCGACCGCGCCCTGCACGGCGCCGACGTCCTGGTGCACGCCGCCGCCGCCCTCCCCAGCTACCCCGACGAGCAGATCCGCTCGATCATCGTCGACGGCACCCGCGCCGTCCTCGCCGCCGCCCGCGCCGCCGGCACCCCCCGCGTCGTGCACATCTCCTCCACCGCCGTCTACGGCCTGCCCCGGCTCGTCCCCACCCCCGAGACCCACCCCCGCGAACCGGTCGACACCTACAGCCGCGCCAAGGCCGCCGCCGAGGAGATCGCCGAACGCCACCGCGCCGACGGCCTGTGCGTGCCGATCCTGCGCCCCAAGACGTTCGTCGGCCCCGGCCGGATGGGCCTGTTCGCCATGCTCTTCGAATGGGCCGAGGAGGGCCGCCACTTCCCCGTCCTCGGCCGCGGCGACGTGAAGACCCAGATGTTCGCCATCGACGACCTGGTCGACGCCGTCGTCACCGTGCTGCACGCCCCCGACGAGGTCGCCAACGACACCTACAACCTCGCCGCCGCCGAATTCGGCACCCTGCGCGAGGACTTCCAGGCCGTGCTGGACGCCGCCGGCCACGGCAGGCGCGTGGTGGGCCTGCCCGCGCGGCCCGCCCTCGCCGTCCTCAACACCCTGCAGCGCGCCCGCCTGTCACCCGTCTACGGCCGCCTGCTCCACAAGCTCACCGCCGACTCCTACGTCTCCATCGACAAGGCCCGCGACCGGCTCGGCTTCGCCCCCCGGCTCTCCAACCAGGACGCCATCCTGCGCACCTACCAGTGGTGGCGCACCGCCCGCCACGAACCCCCGGCCGGCCGCGCCGCCGGCCCCAACGCCGGGCGCACCAGCCGCGACCCGTGGAGCCAGGGACTGCTGTCCGCCGTGAAGATCTTCTTCTGAGGAGCGCTCCGCCATGACCTCCCTGAGCGAACAGAGCTCACAGCACGGCCAGAGCCCGCAGCACGGCCGGAGCCCACAGCACGAGCCGGGCACACCGGGCGGCGGACCGCCCGAACCCGCCCGACGCACCGCCGCCGCCGGGCCCTCCCGGCTGCCCGCGCCACTGGCCCTGCTCCGCCCCGGGCAGTGGCCCAAGAACGTCCTCGTCGTCCCGCTGCCCCTGCTCGGCGCCGACCTCGCCTGGGACATGGCCGCCCGGATCGCCGTCGCCATGGCCGCCTTCGTCCTCGCCTCCTCCCTCGTCTACGTCGTCAACGACCTCGCCGACGTCGAACGCGACCGCCGCCACCCCGTCAAACGCCACCGCCCGCTCGCCGCCGGCCGCATCACCCCGCGCGCCGCCGTCGCCCTGGCCGCCCTCCTCGCCGCCCTGCTCGTCCCGCTGCTCGCCGCCTCCGGGCCCGGCGTCGCCGCACCCGTCCTGCTCTACCTCGCCGTCAACGCCGCCTACAGCTGGAAGCTCAAACACCTGCCGCTGCTCGACGTCTTCGTCGTCGCCACCGGCTTCGTGCTGCGCCTGCTCGGCGGCTACGGCGCCAGCGGCCGCCCGCTCTCCGCCTGGCTGGTGCTCACCGTCCTCACCCTCTGCCTGGTCCTCATCGTCGGCAAGCGCCGCCACGAACTCGGCGTCGCCGGCAGCGGCCACCGGCCCGCCCTGGTCGGCTACTCCGCGCACTTCCTCGACCTCGTACTCGTCCTCTGCTCCGGACTCACCGTCGTCGGCTACCTGCTCTACCTGCGCACCGAGTCCGGCTTCGAGACCGGCGCCCTGCTGACCGCCCCGCTGGCCCTGTTCGCGCTCTTCCGCTACCTGCAGATCGTCGTGGTCCACGCCGAGGGCGGCAACCCCGTGCGCACCCTGCTGCGCGACCGCGCCATGCTCGCCACCGCCGCGCTCTGGGCCGCCCTCCTGCTCACCTTCCAACTCACCTGACACCCACCGACCTCGACCCCCAGCGGTCCGAACGAGGAGCCATGCCCGCCACACCGCTCGTCTCGGTGGTCGTGCCGATGTACAACGACAGCCGCACCGTCGACCTCTGCCTCGCCTCCGTCCTCGCCCAGAGCCACCCCGCGATCGAGGTGATCGTGGTCGACGACGCCAGCACCGACGACTCCGCCGACCGCGCCGCCGCCCACCCCGTCACCCTGGTGCGCGCCGAACGCAACGGGGGACCCGGCGCCAGCCGCAACCTCGGCGTCCGGCACGCCACCGGCGACATCGTCTTCTTCCTCGACGCCGACGTCGCCATGCACCCCGACGCCGTCGCCGAAGCCGTCGCCCTCTTCGCCGAACACCCCGAGTACGGCGCCGTGTTCGGCGTCCCCGACAAGGAACCCCTGTTCCCCGAGGGCCCCGTCGGCCAGTACCGCATCCTCCAGTACCACTACTGGCGCAAGAGCGCCGAAGGCCTGGTCAGCGGCGGCTTCTACGCCCTCGGCGCGGTGCGCCGCGACGCCTTCCTGGAAGCCGGCTGGTTCAACCCGGCGCTGCGCCAGACCGAGGAGATCGACCACGCCGAACGCCTCGCCGCCCGCCACCCGATGCTGCTCACCTCGCGCGTGCGCGGCCGGCTCGCCGACGAGAACCGGATGCGGCCGCTGCTGCGCAAGGCCTTCGTCCGCAGCCGGCTGCGGGTGCCGTTCTACCTCGACCGCGGCCGGGCCATGCAGGGCATGGAGACCCCCGGCCGGGCCGTCGCCTCGGTGCTCGCCGCGCTCACCCTGCTCAGCCTGCCGCTGATCGCCTGGCAGCCGCTCGCCGCCGCCGTCGCCGTCGCGCTGCTGCTGGCCGCCTTCGTGCTGACCGACCTCGGCCAGTACCGCTTCGTCCGCCAGGAGCGCGGCTACCCCTTCCTCGCCCTGTTCACCGTCTGCCACCTGCTGCTCAACGCCGTCGTCACGGCCGGACTCGCCGCCGGGCTGGGCCAGTTCGCGGTCAGCCGGCGCTTCCGCCGGATGTACCGGCGGGACGCCGCCGCCGAAGCCGTGGGTCTTCCGGAACCGGCGCCGGAGCCCGGTCCCGAGCCCACCCGGGCCCGGCGCGCCGCCCGCCGGCTGCGCACCTGGTACGGCCGCTCCCTGGTCGGCCTCACCGGCCTGTGGCTGATCTACGCCTTCTTCCGCTGGTCCGTCAGCGGCCGCTGGCACTGGGCGATCCTGCTGGACGCCGTCCCGCCGGTGTTCCTGGTCGGCATCCCGCTGTTCCTGCTGCTCGCCGCCACCGCCGCCTGCGGCCCGCGCCGCGGCTGGGCCCTCGGACTCGCCCTGCCACCGCTGCTGCTCGGCCTCACCACCGGCTCGGGCCTCAACTGGCCCGCCCTGTGGCACGGCGAGCGCCCGGTGCCGGCCGGTGCCCTGCACGTGGTCTCCTTCAACACCCAGTACTGGGCCGCCTCCACCGGCGTGGACCGGCTCTACGAGCTGATCCACCGTCAGAACGCCGACGTCTACCTGTTCCAGGAGCACGTCGTCTGGCAGCCCGGGCTCGGCGAGGACGGCTACCGGCGGCTCGACGACGACGCCCGGCTCGCCGCCGAGTTCCCCGGCTATCACATCGCCCGCACCGGCGAACTGCTCACCGTCTCCCGCTACCCGGTCGTCTCCCAGCGCTCCGTCGGCACCGGCGCCGCCCTCGGACCCGACCCCTCCTTCAGCCGGGTCTTCGCCCGCGACAAGGTCATGCGCACCGACCTCCAGGTCGGCGACACCCTGCTCAGCGTCTACAACGTGCACGTCACCGTGCCGCTCGCGCCCGACCTCGACCCCTTCTCCGGCTTCGACTTCGACTCCTACTTCAAGCGCAAGTTCGCCTGGCGCCAGGAGGAGATCCGCGGCCTGGAGGCCGACCTCAAGGGCAACCCCAACCGGACGCTGATCGCCGGCGACTTCAACGCGAGCCCCGCGATGCGCGACCTGGACGGGCTGAAGTCCTTGGCGGACGATGCGATTCGCGCCAACAACGACTTCCTGCCGCTGAGTTGGAAGTACTCCGCACCCGCCGGATTCGACTGGGACAGCGCCGTCAACCGCCCCTACCCGCTCTGGCGGCTGGACTGGAGCTTCACCCGCGGCCCGGTCAAGGTCCACCGCTACGACTTCCGCTCCGCCGAGGGCATCTCCGAACACCGGCTGCAGGACCTCTGGCTCTCGCTCTGAACACCCCCCGAAAGGAACACCGCATGCTGCTCAAGGACCTGCGCACCGCCGTCCGCACCGCCTCCGGCGTCGAACTGCTGGAGCGCCTGCCGGCGCTGCGCCGCCCGATGGACTGGCTCGGCGAGCGGCCCGTGCTGCACGGCCTCACCCTGTGGGCCTTCGGCCTGCGCAAGCCGCTGTTCTGGGACCACGTGGTCACCCCCGAGCCGCGCGCCGAACTCACCGAGGTGCGCGCCCTGCTGGAGCAGAACCGCGAGCGCTACGCCGAACGCCTCACCGGCTTCCTGGAGTACGAGGAGCTGCTGCGCGGCATCCCGCTGAGCGGCACCGCGGCCGGCTCCACCCCGTACTGGAACAACGGCTGGCTGCCGCCGCTGGACGCGCTCTCGCTCTACGGCTTCCTCGCCGCCGAGCGGCCGGCCCGCTACCTGGAGATCGGCTCCGGCAACTCCACCAAGTTCGCCCGCCGGGCCGTCGAGGACCTCGGGCTGAGCACCCGGATCACCTCGATCGACCCGGCCCCGCGCGCCACCGTCGACCGGCTCTGCGACGAGGTCGTCCGCACCCCGCTGCAGCACGCCGACCTGAAGGTCTTCCGCGAGCTGGAGCCGGGCGACATCGTCTTCTTCGACGGGTCGCACCGGCTCCACATGGGCTCGGACGTCGCGGTGTTCTTCTTCGAGGTGCTGCCGGTGCTCAAGCCGGGGGTGCTGGTGCACGTGCACGACATCATGCTCCCGGCGGACTACCCGCTGTCCTGGCGCTGGCGGCACTACTCCGAGCAGTACCTGCTGGCCGCGCTGCTGACGGCCGCGCCCGGGCGGTTCGACGTCGAGCTGCCGGACGCCTTCGTGCACGCCGACCCGCAGCTGCGGCGGATCGCCGAACCGCTGTGGCGCCGGCTCGGGGTCACCGCGCACTACGAGCCGGGGTCGTTCTGGTGGCGGCACGCGGGCTGAGGCCCGGCCCCCGGCCGGGTCGGGCGGCCGGGCGGCCCGGACGGCCGGACAGCTCCTACAGCCCGGACGGCCGGGTGGCGCGGCGGTCAGGCGGTGGGGCAGGCGCCGTTGAGGATCCCCTGCTCCAGCGCCCGCAGCTCCTGCCCCGGTTCGAGGCCCAGCTCCTCCACCAGGTGGGTGCGCAGCGTCCGGTAGACGCCGAGCGCCTCCACCGTCCGGCCGGAGCGGTGCAGGGCGTGCATCAGCAGCCCGTGCAGGTGCTCGCGGAACGGGTGCGCGGAGACCAGCTCGACGAGTTCGCCGACCAGGTCCTCGTGCAGGCCGAGCGCCAGCTCCAGCCGGACCCGCTCCTCGACGGCGCGCAGCCGGTTCTCCTCCAGGCGGCGGGCCCAGGACTCCAGGGCGGGGCAGTCCAGGCCCGCCATGGCCGGCCCGGTCCACCGGGCGAGGGCCTGCCGCAGGGTGGCGACGGCCTCCGGCAGGCCGCCGGAGGCGGCCCGCAGCCGGGCGCGGGCGACCTCCTCGTTGAACAGCGTGGCGTCCAGCTCGCCGTGGCCGACCCGCAGCCGGTAGCCGTTGGGATGGGTCTCGATGACCGGCGGCGCGCCCGCGTCGGCCAGCGCGCGGCGCAGCTGCGAGACGCAGATCCGGATCTGCGTCCGGGAGCTGGCGGGCGGCGCCGCGCCCCACAGGTTGTCCACCAACCGATCCAGCGGGACCACCCAGTTGGGAGTCAGGGCGAGCGTCGCCAGGACGAGCTGCGGCCTGCGGCCGCCGAGTGGCACAACGCTTCCCCCGACATCGACTTGGAGTGGTCCCAGGACATGCACCAGCACAACACAGCCCCCGTTCGTCGCTCTCACCTGCGCCGAAGTGGCGCCAACGGAAGCGGAGCAGAGTCCGCCGCCGGGCGCCGCCTGGCAGCATGGTATAGACCTATGGGGGTGTCAAGGGCATCTCAAGTGCGCCGAATGGCCGGATCCCTCGCCTGGATCCGGGCCGCCGGAATCCGCTCCGAGCTGACGGCCCGTCAAAATCCGTCGGTGGTCGGAGTACCTCAGGGGCCCGCGCTCAGCGCGTAGGTGCGGAAGGTGGCCAGCAGCGGCAGCACATCGGTCTTGCTCGGCTCCTCGGTGACGGCCCGCATGGCGTCGATCACCGCGTGCGCGATCACCTTCACCACCGCGAGGTCGTCCCCGGCGGTCTCGCCCCAGGCGCACAGCGTCCGGGTGAGCAGGGCGCTCATCCGGGCGCCGATGTTGGAGCTCACCGCGTCGGTGAGCTCGGCGAGTTCCTCGTCCGTCATGCTGGAGCGCAGCCCGAAGGCCAGCGCCATCAGCGTGTCCACGGCGTGCTCGCCGTACCGGGCGACCAGGGCGGCGAGCGGCTGCTCGGCCGGTCCCCGCGCGGCCAGGGCGGCCAGGGCCTCGTCGTCGTCCTTCCACGCCGCTTCGAGCGCGGCGAGGGCCCGCAGGGCCTCGTCCACCATCAGGCCATCCGTCATGCGGAGAACCGTAGTGACCCCTCCCGCGCGGTGGGCCCCGTCGGGCCGGGATCTCACCCGTTCGAGCGATAACCGCCGTGTTTCGTCGTACCGGTGGCGGGCAGCTTCGCGGGATCCCGGCCGGCGCCGGCCGGGACCTCAGCCGGCCCCGTGCGCCGCCGTGAACGCGGTGGCGTCCCAGTGGCCGTACAGCGCGGGCCCGAGCGCGCCGGCGGCGAGCACGGGGAAGCCGGCCGCCCGGCCGGCGCGCTCGGGCAGCGCGCCGAGCAGCGGGGCGCCCGCCGCGCGCGGCAGGTCGGCCAGGTTGCAGCGGTCCGCGAGGCCGGGGGAGTCCGGCCAGGCGCCCACCACCACGCCGAGCAGCGGCAGCCGGCGCGCGGTCAGCGCCTCCGCGGTCAGCGCGGTGGTGTTCAGCGTGCCCAGGCCGGCCGAGGCCACCAGCAACACCTCGGCGGGCAGCCCGAGTTCGCACACCGCGCGGGCCTGGTCGGCGAGCGTGCGGCCCTGCTCGTCGTAGCGCACCAGCAGCCCGCCCGCACCCTCGACCAGCACCAGGTCGTGCCGCTCGGCGAGGCCGGCCACCTCCTTCGCCACGTCCTCCGCCGCCAGGCACGGCAGCCCCGACCGGCGGGCCGCCGTGTCGGGCGCCAATGGCTCGGGGTAGCGGGCGAGTTCGCGCAGGGTCAGCCGGTCCGGCGCCGGGGCGGCGGGCCCGGCCAGCCGGGCCACCTCCTGGACGTCCCCCGGCTCCTCGGGCGCGACGCCGGTCTGCCCGGGCTTGAGCACCGCGACCCGCAGCCCTGCGCGCAGCGCGCTCGCGGCGACGGCCGCCGTGGCGACCGTCTTGCCGACCTCGGTGCCCGTCCCCGTCACGAAGACGACCCGGCCGTCCGCTCCCGTCGCCGTCGTCGTCGCCGTCTCCGCCATCCGCTCGTTCCCCGTCAGGTCGCCGCTCGTCCGCTCGTCCGCCGCCCCGCTCATCCGGCCACCGCCGCCGCCGTCACGGCCGCGGCGATCCGCGCCACGTCCTCGTCGCCGGTCACGTACGGCGGCATGGTGTAGACGAGGTCCCGGAACGGGCGCAGCCAGACGCCCTCCCGTGCGGCGGCCTCGGTCGCCGCCGCCATGTCCACCGGGTGGTCCAGCTGGACGACGCCGATCGCGCCGAGCACCCGGACGTCCTTGACGCCGGGCAGCGCGGCCGCGTCCGCCAGGCCGGCGCGCAGCCCGGTCTCGATCCGCTTCACCTCGGTCCGCCAGTCCTGCGCGAGCAGCAGGCCGATCGAGGCGTTGGCGACCGCCGCCGCCAGCGGGTTGCCCATGAAGGTCGGCCCGTGGGCGAGGACGGGCATCTCGCCGCGGCTGATGCCCTCGGCGACCTCCGCCGTGCACAGCGTCGCCGCCATCGTCAGGTAGCCGCCGGTCAGCGCCTTGCCCAGGCACATCACGTCCGGCGCGACGCCCGCGTGGTCGGCGGCGAACAGCGCGCCGCTGCGGCCGAAGCCGGTGGCGATCTCGTCGAAGACGAGCAGCACCCCGTGCCGGTCGCACAGTTCGCGCAGCATCCGCAGGTACGCGGGGGAGTGGAAGCGCATCCCGCCCGCGCCCTGCACCACCGGCTCGACGATCACGGCCGCCAGCTCATCGGCATGACGGTCCATCAACTCCTCGAAGGCGCGGGCGTACTCCGCGTCGAGCGGGGCGTCGAAACCGGCCGGGGGCTCGGGCGCGAACAGCTGCTCGGGCAGCACCCCGCCCCACAGGTGGTGCATGCCGCCCTGCGGGTCGCACACCGACATCGGGTGGAAGGTGTCCCCGTGGTAGCCGCCGCGCCAGGTCAGCAGCCGCCGCTTGCACGGCCGGCCGACCGACTGCCAGTACTGCAGGCACATCTTCATCGCGACCTCGACGGACACCGAGCCCGAGTCGGCGAGGAAGACGTGCCGCAGCGGCTCCGGGGTGATCTCCACCAGGGTGGCGGCGAGCCGCACGGCGGGCTCGTGGGTGAGCCCGCCGAACATCACGTGGCTCATCCGGCCCAGCTGCCCGCGGACCGCCTCGTCGAGCACCGGGTGCCCGTACCCGTGGATCGCCGCCCACCAGGACGACATGCCGTCGACCAGCTCGCGGTGCCCGCCCGGGGCCGGCGCGGCGAGCCCGAGCCGCACCCCGGAGGCGGACTCCACCACGTACGGGGTGGCGGTGCCGGGCATCGGCCCGTACGGGTGCCAGACGTGCGCCCGGTCGAGCGCGAGCAGGGTGTCGGTGGACAGCTGGGTCATGGGGAGAGGGCTTTCCGGGGTGTTCGTCAGTGGCACGGGCACGGGCACGGGCACGGGCACGGGCGCGGGTGGCGCGGGTGGCCCGGGCGGCGCGGGTGTGGGTGGCTCGGGGCGCCGGTGGTTCAGGCGTTGGGCGCCAGCTCGGTGCCGGCGCCGCGGCGGCGCACCCGCACCAGGTCGGTGCGCGCCTCGTCACCGGCCTCCGCGCCGCCCGCCTCCGCGCCGGTGGCGGCCTCGCCGTGGGCGTGCCCGCCGCACGGGCCGCAGCCGCCGCCCGTCCCGCACGCACCGGCCGCCGGGGCCGTGCCGCAGCCGCCGACGGCGCCCGCCGCCGCGTCGGCCGCGACGTCCGCGCGGTGCCGCGGCAGGGTGGCCTCGCCCATGCCCTCGACCTCGAACCCGGCGTCCCGGATCATGTCGAGGTCGGCCTGCCCGGCCTGGCCCTCGCTGGTCAGGTAGTCGCCCAGGAAGATGGAGTTGGCGGCGTGCAGGCCCAGCGGCTGCAGGCTGCGCAGGTGCACCTCGCGCCCGCCGGCGATCCGCACCTCGGTGTCCGGGTTGACGAAGCGCACCATCGCCAGGATCCGCAGGCAGCGCTGCGGGGTGAGGTTCCACTCCTTGGCCAGCGGGGTGCCCTCGAACGGGATGAGGAAGTTCACCGGCACCGAGTCCGAGCCCAGCTCGCGCAGCGCGAACACCACGTCCACCAGGTCCTCGTCGCTCTCGCCCATGCCCGCGATCAGGCCCGAGCAGGCCGACAGGCCCGCGCCGTGCGCCTTCTGCACGGTGTCCACCCGGTCCGCGTAGGTGTGGGTGGTGGCGATGTCGCCGTAGGTGCCCTCGGAGGTGTTCAGGTTGTGGTTGTAGGCGTCGACGCCGGCCGCCTTCAGCCGCTCGGCCTGGTTGTCGGAGAGCAGGCCCAGGCAGGCGCAGACCTCCACCGCCGGGTCGGCCTCCTTGATGGCCGCCACGGTGTCGGTCACCCGGTCGATGTCACGGTCCGTCGGGCCGCGGCCGCTCGCCACCAGGCAGACCCGCTTGGCGCCGCCCGACACGCCCGCCTTCGCCGCCTCGGCGGCCTGGCCCGGCTTCAGCCAGGTGTACTTCAGGATCTCGGCCTTGGAGCCCAGGCGCTGCGAACAGTACGAGCAGTCCTCCGGGCACAGTCCGCTCTTCAGGTTCACCAGGTAGTTGAGCTTCACCCGGCGGCCGAACCACCGCCGGCGCACCCGCCCGGCGGCCGCGACCACGTCGAGCAGCTCGTCGTCGGTGGTGGCGAGGACGGCGAGCGCCTCCTCGCGGGTGGGGGTCTCCCCACGCAGGCCCTTGGCGGTGAGGGTATCGAGCAGATCCATGGGGCTGATCCTGCCTGCTGCCCGGCGACGGACGCCAGAGGAAACCCACCAGAAGATCCCGGGGGAAGCTGTGCGAGTTGTCACAGTGTCGCAGCTCACGGTAGTGGCGCAGGTCACGTCGGTCGCCGGGCCCGGCCGGCGGCCCGTTCCGGGCCCGCCACCCAGTGATCTCCACCACCCGTGACCTGCATACAATCTGCCGCATGACCACGCAGGGGGAGCGCGCCCCGTCATCGGCACAGCGACCGGCCGGGCCACCGGCAGAGCACACCGCCCAGCGACCGGCCGGGGGATACCGGGCCAGACGCGTGAGCGCCCGACGGGCCGTCGGCTGGGTCGCCGTCGTCGGCGTGGTGGTGGCCGGCGGCTGGATCGTCACCCGGCCCACGCCCGGCGACTACATACCCGGGCTCGGCCCCTCCAGCAAGGAGGCGTCCAAGACCCCGCCGATCGTCGGTGACCCGCAGCCGCGCACCGTCGCCGACCCCGAGGCCCTCGACGTCGACACCTACTTCCCGGCCCAGAAGGTCGTGGAGTCCGGAGGCTACAAGGGCAAGCGTTCCGGGGTGCGGCGCGGCGAGAACTGCACCGAGGTGCTCCAGGACCGCACCCTGGAGCTGCTGCGCGAGGCCGGCTGCAAGGGCTACCTGGCCGTCAGCTTCACCGCCCAGGAGAAGCCGGTGCTCAGCAGCATCACCCTGCTGCGCTTCGCCGACGCCCCGTCCGCCGCCAAGGCCGCCGAGTCGCTGCGGGCCAAGCCGGGCTCGGTCGCCTTCATCCTCCCGGACGCCTCCACCGCCCCCGGGCTGCCGGCCTCCCTGGCCCGGCCCGCGACCGAGCCGCGGGTCGAACTCGTCGGCCACTACGTGACGGTGACCAGCTCGCGGCCCACCGACACCGCGCGCGGCGGCACCGCCTCCGGCGCGCCGGGCCCGTCCGGTTCGCCGGCCGGCCCGCTGCCGGTGCCCTCGGTGAGCGCCGCCAACCTCGACCAACTGCTCGACGAGGCGACCCGCGCGGTCTCCTTCACGGGCGGCGCGCCGTTCGTCTGGATGTAGCGGTCCCGGACCCGGCGCGGCCCCCGCCCTGCCCGGGCGGGGGCCCACTGCCGTCCGGCCGACGGACCGTCAGCCGCCCAGCCGGTCCACGGCCGTGACCCGCACCACCGCGCGGCCCTCCTCGTCCGAGCCGTACAGGTCGACCTCGGCGCTGATGCCCCAGTCGTGGTCGCCCGCCGGGTCGTCGAAGATCTGCCGGACCCGCCAGGCCGAGTCCTCCTGCTCGATGATCAGCATCTTCGGGCCGCGCGCGTCCGGACCGGTGCCCAGGTCGTCGTACTCCTCCCAGTACCCGTCCATGGCGTCCGCCCAGCGGTCCGCGTCCCAGCCGTACTCGCCGTCCAGCGCGCCGAGCTCCTCGTAGTGCTCCAGCGCGCACAGCTCCACCCGGCGGAACATCTCGTTGCGCACCAGCACCCGGAACGCCCGCGCGTTCGCCGTCACCGGCGCCGGCTTGTCGTCCAGCGCCACTTCGGCGGTCTGCGGATCGGTCGGGTTGGCCAGCTGCTCCCACTCGTCCAGCAGGCTGGAGTCGACCTGGCGGACCAGCTCGCCGAGCCAGGCGATGACGTCCTTCAGGTCGTCGGTCTTCACGTCCTCGGGGACGGTCTGCTCCAGCGCCTTGTACGCGCCCGCCAGGTAGCGCAGCACGATGCCCTCGGTGCGGGCCAGCTCGTAGTGGCCGACGTAGTCCGAGAAGGTCATGGCCCGCTCGTACAGGTCCCGCACCACCGACTTCGGCTGCAGCTGGTGGTCGCCGATCCACGGGTGCGCCCGCCGGTACACCTCGTAGGCGTGGGTGAGCAGCTCCTCCAGCGGCTTCGGGTAGGTGATCTCCTGGAGCCGCTCCATGCGCTCCTCGTACTCGATGCCGTCGCGCTTCATCTCGCCGACGGCCTCGCCGCGCGCCTTGTTCTGCTGCGAGGCGAGGATCTGGCGCGGGTCGTCCAGGGTCGCCTCGACCACCGACACCACGTCCATCGCGTACGACGGCGAGGTCGGGTCCAGCAGCTCGAAGGCGGCCAGCGCGAAGGTGGACAGCGGCTGGTTGAGCGCGAAGTTCTCCTGGAGGTCCAGGGTCAGGCGCACGACCCGGCCCTCGGCGTCCGGCTCCGGGAGGCGCTCCACCACGCCGCCCTCCAGCAGCGAGCGGTAGATCGCGATCGCGGTGCGGATGTGCCGGCGCTGCGCGGCCCGGTCCTCGTGGTTGTCGGTGAGCAGCTTGCGCATCGCCTCGAAGGCGTTGCCGGGACGGCCGATCACCGACAGCAGCATCGCGTGGCTCACCTTGAACCGGGAGACCAGCGGCTCCGGGTCGGCGGCGATCAGCTTCTCGAAGGTCTCCTCGGACCAGCCGACGAAGCCCTCCGGCGCCTTCTTGCGGACGATCTTGCGCCGCTTCTTCGGGTCGTCGCCCGCCTTGGCGACGGCCTTGTCGTTCTCGATGACGTGCTCGGGCGCCTGCGCCACCACCTGGCCGACCGTGTCGAACCCGGCCCGCCCGGCCCGCCCGGCGATCTGGTGGAACTCGCGCGCCCGCAGGATCCGCACCCGCTGCCCGTCGTACTTCGACAGCGCCGTGAACAGCACCGTGCGGATCGGCACGTTGACGCCCACGCCCAGCGTGTCCGTCCCGCAGATCACCTTCAACAGGCCCGCCTGGGCGAGGCGTTCGACCAGCCGCCGGTACTTCGGCAGCATGCCCGCGTGGTGCACGCCGATCCCGTGCCGCACGAAGCGCGACAGGTTGCGGCCGAACTTGGTGGTGAAGCGGAAGTTGCCGATCAGCTCGGCGATGGCGTCCTTCTCCGCCTTCGAGCACATGTTGATGCTCATCAGCGACTGCGCCCGCTCCACCGCCTCCTTCTGCGTGAAGTGCACCACGTACACCGGCGCCTGGCCGGTCTGCAGCAGCTCCTCCAGCGTGTCGTGCATGGTGGTGCGCCGGTACTCGTAGAACAGCGGCACCGGACGGGTCGCGTTGCGCACCACCGTCGTCGGCCGCCCGGTGCGCCGGGTCAGGTCCTCCTCGAACCGCCGCACGTCGCCCAGCGTCGCCGACATCAGCAGGAACTGCGCCTGCGGCAGCTCCAGCAGCGGGATCTGCCACGCCCAGCCGCGGTCCGGCTCCGCGTAGAAGTGGAACTCGTCCATGACCACCTGGCCGATGTCGGCCCGGGTCCCGTCGCGCAGCGCGATCTGCGCCAGCACCTCCGCCGTGCAGCAGATGATCGGCGCGGTCGGGTTCACCGACGCGTCGCCGGTCATCATGCCGACCTGCTCGGTCCCGAAGATCTTCACCAGGTCGAAGAACTTCTCCGACACCAGTGCCTTGATCGGCGCCGTGTAGAACGTCCGCTGCCCCTCCGCCAGCGCCGCGAAGTGCGCGCCGGCGGCCACCAGGCTCTTGCCCGAGCCGGTCGGCGTCGCCAGGATCACGTTGTTGCCCGACACCAGCTCGATCAGCGCCTCCTCCTGCGCCGGGTACAGCGAGATCCCGCGCTCCTCCGTCCAGGCGGCGAACGTCTCGTACAGCGCGTCGGGCGTGGCGGGCTTCGGCATCAGATCAAGGAGGGTCACCCGGCTATCTTGCCTGCTCGCCGCCACCCCCGGCAAAGCTACCCCGCCACCGCGGGCGCCCGCTCGGCGATCCGCACGTCGGGGCACCCCTCCTGCCGGACGATCTCAGCAGCGGTGCGGCGGGCGATGTCGGCGAAGAGCTGCGCACGCTCCTGTTGGGGCAGGCCGGTGTCGCCGCCGCCCGCCACGTAGATCTGCCGGTAGACGGCCCCCGGCTGCGCTGGCCGGCCGTTGTCGCACCGCAGGAGGAGCAACAGGGAACCGAAGGGCTGGAGCCAGCCCTCGACCCCTGCCCCGTAGCCGAGCACCGTGTTCTGCCCGGTGCCGGCCAGCTCGGTCTCGTGATTCCGCGTGGCGCGGTAGTAGTCCTCCTTGATCTGGGCCACGGAGATCTCCACCGCGTGGACCCCTTCCCCCGGCTGCCACTCGACCTCGCATTCGGCCTGGACGCTCCGGCCCGACAGGTCGGCGGAGCCGAAGGGTGCCTTGACGGCCTTCCCGCCGTCGTGCATGAGCGTCCGCAGGTCGTCCGACGTGACCAGCCCCCAGCACGCACTGGCCGGTACCACCGCCCGCTTCGAGGGCTGCGGCCACCACCACCACAACCCGCCCCCGATGAGCACCAGCACCGTGGCCATGGCGGTGATCGCGAGCCGCCCGCTGTAGCGCCGCACCGTTTCAGCTCTCCTTTTCCGGACGGGTGACATGCCAAGTGATTCCTGCGCCGTTGGCGAACGCGCTCCTGATCTGGCCTTCCACAGCCGGGGCCAGGTCGTCGAGGTATTTCTGTTCAAGGCCGGTCCGGGTCGCCGCCTCACCGATCGCGGCCTTGACGGACTCCTGGGCGCCCGCCGCCGCGTGGTTCTGTGCTGATTGCGCCTTGTTGGTGGTCTGTGCGTCGGTGTTCACCTGGTAGCTCTCGGCGACACCGTCCATGATCTTGTCGACCACAGTGTTGGCGAGAGGGCCGACGATCGGTGCCCGGGTCTCCAGAACCGATCCGAGCGTCGATTCCCAGATCGTGCCCGCCCATTCGCGGGTGGTCGTGATGGCTGAGTTGAACTCCTCGTCGTTGTTCTTCCCGATGGTGTAGACCTCGTCGACCATGCCATTGCTGAGGAGCCCGGCGACCGTACCGCCGGGCTGTGCGGAGGCGAGGGCGGCGGCGGTCAGATCGCCGTGGTCGGAGGCGTGCAGCAGGACGTCGTTGATCGCCGCGGTGGTGTATGCCTGCTGCGCCGCGGCCACCGTGGCGTAGGCCTCCGGGTTGTGGCCGAGGGTGATCAGCAGCCGCTGCGCGTCGATCTCGCGGAGGTGGGCGATCTCCCCGTTGATCGGCAGCACGGTGGACGGGCCGGCCAGAGCCTTCTGCACGTCGCCCATGTAGGCGCCGGCCATCTTGCCGAGGGATCCCTGCAACTCGCCGAAGAGCGCCTTGTCCTTGTCGTAGAGCAGCGCGGACGCGTTGTCTCCGCCGAACAGGCCCACCGTCGTCTGCATCACCTGCGCCATCGCCTTGCTGTGCGGCGGCAGTGGCCCCGTCTCGTCGTCGTACGCCCGGCCGGTCGCCGCCGCCTCCAGGGCGTGGCCGAGCGCCTCCACCTGGAGCGGGCCCGCCTTGCCGTTGTTCGGCCCGAGCGGGTAGGAGACGTCGCGCAGCAGCGAGCGGTCGCCCGTGTCGGTGAGCAGTTTGAAGTAGAGGTTCGTCCCGCCCGTGCTCTTCACCGAGCCGTCCGGCCAGTACGTCGTCGGCGGGTCGGTGAAGAACCTGGTGGCCGCGTCCGGGCTGTGCCCCAGCGCGTTCAGCACCGAGCCCATCGGGTTGAACCCGTGGTAGTCGCCCTTCTCGTCCGGCGTGCCGGTGAACCAGAAGTCCTGGAACGGCGCGCCGCCCTTCATCGCCACCGCGTCCCAGCGGGCCGGGTTCTCCTGGGTGAGCTGGGTGACGTGCTCGGCGATCGGCTTCAGGAACGCGGCGTCGTAGTTCCCGTGCTTCAGGATGTTGCCGAGGATCTGGTAGCCGTACGGGCTGGAGTCGTAGTCGGCGCCGGGCCCGAGCTGGATGTGCCGGCTGCCGGCCCGGCGCAGTCGGTCGCCCCAGTCCGGGGGCAGGTGCGGCTGCTGACCGGTGCTGGTGGCGGTGGCCAGGGTGAGGCCGAGCCCTTCCTGGATGCCCTTGACGGCGTCCTTGCGGAGGGGGCTGCCGGCGAAGTCGCCGCTCTGCGCCAGCGCGCCGTAGGAGGCGAGGAAGGTGCCCGGGTCCTGGCCGCCGTAGAAGGCGGTGGCGAACCGGGGGTCGCCGGAGTGGTGCTGGAGCAGGGCCTGCAACTGCGCGAGCTGGGTGTCGCCGGCGGCGCTGCCGAGGCTGAGGATCTGGGCGGCCTGCTTGGCCTCCGCGTCGGCCACGCTGCCCAGCGGGGTGCTGTTGAAGCTCTTGGTGTCGTTGCCGGTGTCCATCGCGAGGGCCAGGGCGGCGGCGGAATCGGCCTCGCCGGCCCGGTCCAGCGCCTTGCCGATCTCCTGGGCGGCGGCCTGGGCGCTCGCCTGTTGGGTCTTGGCGTAGTCGACGTCGTGCTTGTCGGCCGGGTCGGTGGCCGGCGGCCAGTGGACGCTGCCGTCGGCGGCGACGGTCAGGCCCTGCTCGGTGGCGTGCTGGACGGCCACCTGGAGGTCCTTCTTCGCGGCGGCGAACTCGTCGTGGGCGTCGCGCAGGGTGCGCGCGATCGCCGAGGCCTCCTCGAAGGCGGCGCGGATCTGGTCGCGCGCCCGGGTGAGGGCGGTGGCGGCGGACTCGGAACTCGGCCCGGTCCAGCCGGACTGCTGGACCGGGCCGATCACCTCGTTCTGCATCCTGGTGGAGAGGTCCCAGTTGCGGACCATCTTCTCGAAGTCGCCCGCCGCCGCGTTGAGGGCGGTGAGGTCGGCCTTCTGGAGCTGGGTGTACGTCACCATGGCGGTGTGCCGCCCCGTCCTTTCCTCAGTACTGCTGCGCGAACTGGCTGTGGATCGCGCTCTCGGCGTTGTCATAGTTCTGCGCGGTGGTGTGCAGGTTCTTGCCGATCGTCCCGACGGCCTCCCCGAGCGTGTGGGCCTGGCCCGACCAGACGCTCCAGGCGGTGTTGAGGGCGGTGGACAGGTTCCAGCCCGCCATCGCCGAGACCGCACTCGTGACGTGGGCCGAGGGCTGGGCGCACTCGGTGCGGACGGACTCGCGCAGGGCCGCCGCGTTGGTACCGGCTTGGCGGATCATGCCGGGGTTGGCCTTGATGGCCGGCCCCCCGCCGCCCGGCTGGAGGGTGACCGGAGGCGGTGCCTGGCCCGCCGCGGCCGCCGCCAGGTCGGGGAACTGCTTCTTCGCCTCTTCGGTGAGGTTTCCGGAACTGTCGAAGAGCCACGGGTTCATCCGCCGCTCGAATTCGAGGTCTGCCACCTCGTCCCCCCAGAAATGTTCGAGTGATGGGGACATTACCGGGGGAGCGCGAACGATCGGCCGCCTTTTCGGCAACCCGAAGATCCGGATCGTGACATCGGGACGATGGGTAAACGGAAGGTGTTATTGAGGGGTTGGAAGAGTGTCGCCGGTGCGCCTCTCCGCCCGGGCGTGTGCCACGGCGCACATTGCCCGGGCCGTCGGGGGCGTGCCAGAGTGCCGGGCATGGTCAACCGCAGCGTCTTCGAGGCGCCCGAGGCCGGCGGGGACCGCACCGCCGCCGATCCCGCCGCCGTGTTCGACTGGCTCGACGAGAGCGCCGGGCAGCGGGCCCGTGCGGGGCTCACCCGCACCCTGCGCAGCCGGCCCGCCGAGGACCCCGTGCTCGACCTCGCGGGCAACGACTACCTCGGGCTCACCCGCCACCCCGCCGTGACCCGGGCCGCCGCCGACGCCGCGCTGCGCTGGGGCGCCGGCGCCACCGGCTCCCGGCTGGTCACCGGCACCACGGCGCTGCACACCGAACTGGAGGAGGAGCTCGCCGCCTTCTGCGGGGCCGAGGCCGCGCTGGTCTTCTCTTCCGGCTACACCGCCA
Source organism: Kitasatospora sp. NPDC056184 (assembly GCF_042268405.1). Taxonomy (NCBI): domain Bacteria; kingdom Bacillati; phylum Actinomycetota; class Actinomycetes; order Kitasatosporales; family Streptomycetaceae; genus Kitasatospora; species Kitasatospora sp. NPDC056184. The sequence continues at coordinate 380,982 of NZ_JBHJUI010000001.1, forward strand.
ACCTGGCCGCGCTCACCGCGCTCACCGACCCCGACACCCTGATCGTCTCCGACGCCTACAACCACGCCTCGCTGATCGACGGCTGCCGCCTCGCCCGCGCCGACGTCCACCGCGCCCCGCACAGCGACCCGGCCGCCGTCGCCGGCATCCTCGCCGGGCGCGACCACCGCCGCGCCCTGGTGGTCACCGACTCCGTCTTCTCCGTCGACGGCAACGCCGCCCCGCTCGCCGAACTCGCCGCCGCCGCCCGCCGGTACGGCGCCGCGCTGCTCGTCGACGACGCCCACGGCCTCGGCGTCCTCGGTCCCGGCGGCACCGGCGCCACCGCCGCCGCCGGACTCGCCGGGGCGCCCGACGTCGTCACCACCGTCACCCTCTCCAAGTCCCTCGGCTCCCAGGGCGGCGCCGTCCTCGGCCCGCGCCGGGTCGTCCGGCACCTCACCGAGACCGCCCGCACCTTCATCTTCGACACCGGCCTCGCCCCCGCCGCCGCCGGTGCGGCCCTCGGCGCCCTGCGCCTGCTGCGCGCCGAACCCCACCGCGCCGACCGTGCCCGCGAGGTCGCCCGCGCCCTCGCCGCCCGTCTCAGCGCCGCCGGCCTGCCCGCCTCCACTCCCGACGCCGCCGTCGTCTCCGTGCGCGCGCCCGGCCCCGAGGCCGCCGTCGCCTGGGCCGCCGACTGCCGCCGGGCCGGCCTCGCCGTCGGCTGCTTCCGCCCCCCGTCCGTCCCCGACGGCGTCTCGCGCCTGCGGCTGACCGCCCGCGGCGACCTGACGGACGATCAGATCGCCCGGGCGGTAAGGATCATCGCCGCCACCGCCCCGGTGGACGGGACCGCCGGGGCGTGAGCGGGCCCACCCGGTCCCGGTTACGGCGGGGCGCCGCACGGCTCGCCGCGGGCCTCTGCGCGCTCGTCCTGGTGGTGTTCGCCGCCGTCGACGTCACCCTCGCCGCTCCGCGGCTCGCCGAGTCGACCGGCGGCGCGGGCGTGCACGGCCGGTTCCTGCGCGAGGACTGCCCGCCGCCCGACGAACGGCCGGCGGGCCGCTGCGGCCGCTTCACCCCGGACGGCGGCGAGCCCGTCCGCTGCTGCACCATCGAAGCGGACCCGACCGGCCGGCTCGGCGAGATCGAGGTGCGCTGCGCCGACGGGCGCTGCCACGAGATCGGGGCGCGGGCGACGGCCCGGGTGCTCGGCCTCCTGCTGACGGGCGTCGCGGCGCTCCCGGTGGGCGCGCTGCTGTCCGCCACGGCCCTCGGACGCCCGCCCGGCGGCCCGTTCAAGCTGACCGCCGGCACGGTCCTCGTCCTCCTGCTCATGGCCGTCTGCGCCTGCTTCGCCTTCGCAGTCTCCTAGGTCGGCCGTCGGCCGTCGCCCGTCACAGCCCCGCCAGCTCCCGCAGGAACAGCGTCCCCGCGTCCCGGCGGCCGGCGGCCAGCCGCGGGGCGGCGACCACCACCGCCGTCGCCCGGCACCAGGCCAGCACCCGGTCGGCGTCCGCGCCCGGGACCAGCGCCGCCAACTCGCCGATCCGGGCCGCCAGCGCCGCCCGGTCGGCGACGCCGTCCAGCGCCCAGTCGACCAGGTCGAAGTCCGGGTCGCCCAGACAGGCGCGCGGGTCGATCGCCACCGGGCCGTCCGGGCCGAGCAGCACGTTCGCCGGGTGCAGATCGCCGTGCACCAGCGCCACCGGGGAGCCGTCCCCGGTCAGCTCCCGGGCCAGCGCCCGCGCACCGGCCGTCGGCACCCCCGGGGCCCGGCGGCCGGTCAGCTCGAACAGGAAGTCCAGCCGCTCCGCCAGCGGCGGCAGCGCCACCCCGTCCACCGGCGCCGAGCGCAGCGCGCCCAGCAGGCCCGCCACCTCCGCCGGCCGCCAGCCGCGCTCGCGCAGCGCCGTCCCCGGCGCGACGTCCGCGAGCAGCAGTGCGCCGGACCCGGCGTCGGCCTCCAGCAGTCGCACCACCGACGGCACGCCCCGCCAGGCCCGCAGCGCCGCCGCCTCCTGCCCGGCCACCGCCGGGTCCGGCGTCAGCTTCAGCCACACCGCCGCGCCGTCCGCGAGCCGCTCGCAGCGGAACACCCGCGACGTGCCACCCCCGCCGGCCGCCCGCACCACTAGGCCCCAGCGGTCGGCCAGCGCGGCCACCTGCCCCGGCAACCGCGCGCACCACGCCCGCGCCCCGGGCCCGAACCGGACCACCAGCCGCTCCTCCACCTCCGCGGGCACGGCCGCCGAGGCGTTCACGCGACCACCAGCAGCGTCTCGGCCCCCACCGGCCGGTAGCCCGCCGCCTGGAAGGCCCGCACGCTCGTCGCGTTCCCCGGAGCCTGCTGCGACCACACCCGCCCGCCCTCCGGAACCAGGTGCCGGGCCGCCAGCGCCAGCGCCCGCCCCAGGCCGCGCCCGCGCGCCGCCTCGTCCACCTCGATCGCGCACTCCCAGCGCCCCGCCACCCCGCGCCCCAGCACCAGCACCCCGCGCCCGCCGTCCGCCTCGAACACCCGGACGTCCTCGCGGTAGCACAGCGCCCGCACCACCCGCGGGTGCTCTCGGTCCCGGACCTCCGCCACCGCCGGCGCGGGCGCGCCCGGCAGCCGGTCCGCCACCGTCAGCAGGTCGATGGTGCCGTTCACCCGCCCGGTCCGCTCGGCGAACGCGCTCAGGAACGGCGGACACAGCGGCGCCGCCAGCGGATCGCCCGGCACCGCGGCCAGTGCGGCCCGCACCCACGCCGGATCCTCGTCCGTGAACACCACCGCGTGCGCGGAGAACGCCACCACCCCCGCCTCCCGCGGCGACGGCTGCGCCACCACCGTCACCGACCCGTCCGCCGGCGGGAACACCCCGCCCGCCGCGTCCGCCAGAATCTCCCGCAGCCCCCGTGCCACCACCGTGCGCCCACCCCTCCGTCGTGCTTCGTGGGCGTCCAGCCTAGGGCGTGTCTGACAATTCCCGCCGGGCGCACGACGCCAGGGCACGCACCTCGCCGCGTTGTCGTCGGTCGCCGATGGCCCCCAGCCTTCGGCCGGGAGGTGCCCCCACCGCATGGACTCCCTCCTCCGCCTTGCGATGCACGCACCCTGACACCGCGCGCTGATCCGACGCGAATTGTCAGACACGCCCTGGTGTTGCCCCGTCAGGCCTTCTTCCGCGCCCGGCTCGGCTGCACCCGGGTCGGCTCGCCCGCCGCCTTCGGGTGGTCCGGTGGATACGGCAGCTCGCCGTGCGCGCCCTCCGCGACCTGCCGCCCGTACAGCTCCATCAGCCCCTCCAGCCGGAACCGCTCCTCCTCCATCGCCGCGTGCACGTCCCCCAGCTCCGCGAACCGGGCCGGCAGGGTCCGCAGGTCGAAGTCCTCCGGCCGCGCGTCGTCCAGCTCCTCCCAGCGCAGCGGCGCCGAGGCCGTCGCCCGCGGCCGCGCCCGCAGCGAGTACGCCGAGGCGATCGTGCGGTCCCGCGCCATCTGGTTGTAGTCCACGAAGATCCGCTCCCCGCGCTCCTCCTTCCACCACGCCGTCGTCACCCGCCCCGGCAGCCGCCGCTCCAGCTCCCGGCCCAGCGCGATCACCGCGTGCCGCCCGTCCGTGAACGACCACTCCGCGACCAGCGGCACGTACACGTGCAGCCCGCGCCCGCCCGACGTCTTCGGCCACCCCCGCAGCCCCTGCTCCTCCAGCACCGCCCGCAGCTCGTGCGCCACCCGCACCGCGTCCCCGAAGTCCGTGCCCGGCTGCGGATCGAGGTCGATCCGCAGCTCGTCCACGTGATCGGTGTCCGAGCGCCGCACCGGCCACGGGTGGAAGGTCAGACACCCCAGGTTCGCCGCCCACAGCACCGCCGCCGGCTCCGTCGGGCAGATCTCGTCCGCCGACCGGCCGCTCGGAAAGGCGATCCGCGCCGTCGGCAGCCACTCCGGCAGGCCCTTCGGCGCCCGCTTCTGGTAGAAGAACTCGCCCTCCACCCCGTCCGGGAACCGCTGCAGCGTCGTCGGCCGGTCCCGTAGCCCGCGCAGCACCCCCTCCGCCACCGCCAGGTAGTACTCCGCGACGTCCAGCTTCGTGAACCCGCGCTCCGGGAAGTACACCTTGTCCGGGTTCGACAGCCGGACGGTGCGCCCGGCGACATCCAGTTCCACGGCAGAGCCCATGCCTCTCACGTTAGGGCCTGTCTCTTGGATTTGGTCGGATCAGGCTGCGGCGTCTGGGTGCGTGCATCGCAAGGCGGAGGAGAGAGCCACTGCGGTGGGGGCACCTCCCGGCCGAAGGCTGGGGGCCAATGGCGACCGACGACAACGCGGCGAGGCGCGTGCCCAGGCGTCGCAGCCCCGGCAAGGATCCAAGTGACAGGCCCTGAGCGCGCCCCGTCCGCCGCGCGCCCCGGAGCGTTCGGCGCGAGGATCGGCACCATGGACCTGCCCGTCATGCCGCCCGTCGCCCCGATGCTCGCCAAGTCCGTCGCGAAGATCCCGCCCGGCATGCAGTACGAGGCCAAATGGGACGGCTTCCGCACCATCGTCTTCCGCGACGGCGACGAGGTCGAACTCGGCAGCCGCACCGGCAAGCCCCTCACCCGCTACTTCCCCGAACTCGTCGAGGCCCTGCGCCGCGAGACCCCCGGGCGCTGCGTCCTCGACGGCGAGATCGTCATCGCCCGCGACGGCCGGCTGCGCTTCGAGGAACTCCTCGAACGCATCCACCCCGCCGCCAGCCGCGTCAAGCTCCTCGCCGAACGCACCCCCGCCTCCTTCGTCGCCTTCGACCTGCTCGCCCTCGGCGACGAAGCCCTCCTCGACCGGCCCCTCGACGCCCGCCGCCGCGTCCTGGAGACCGCTCTCGCCGACGCCGCCGACCCCGTCTTCACCGCCCCCACCACCACCGACCGCGACCTCGCGCGGACCTGGTTCTCCCAGTACGAGGGCGCCGGCCTCGACGGCATCGTCGCCAAACCCCTCGACCAGCCCTACCGGCCCGGCGAACGCGCCATGTACAAGATCAAGCACGAGCGCACCGCCGACTGCGTCGTCGCCGGCTACCGCGAACACAAGAGCGGCCCCGTCATCGGCTCCCTGCTCCTCGGCCTCCACGACGCCGACGGCCGCCTCCAGCACGTCGGCGTCTGCGCCGCCTTCTCGATGGCCCGCCGCCGCGAACTCGCCGAGGAACTCGCCCCGCTGCGCACCACCGACCTCGCCGCCCACCCCTGGGGCGCCTGGGCCGACGAAGCCGCGCACGCCGACGCCCGGCTGCCCGGGGCGACCAGCCGCTGGACCGGCGGCAAGGACCTCTCCTGGGTCCCGCTGCGCCCCGAACGCGTCCTGGAGGTCGCCTACGACCACATGGAGGGCACCCGCTTCCGGCACACCGCCCAGTTCCGCCGCTGGCGCCCCGACCGCACGCCCGCCGACTGCACCTACGCCCAGCTGGAGGAACCGGTCTCCTACGACCTGTCCCAGGTGCTCGGCACCTGAGCGCCGTCAGGCCGACGGCCCGGGCGGCGTCACCGAGGAGGACACCTTCGTCGACGGCGAGCCCGACGGAGCCCCGGACGGCGACGCCTCCAGCTCGTCCGGGTCCGTCGGAGCGGCCGGCAGGTCATAGACGTTCGCCGGCGAGACGACCTCCGTGATCGCCTTCGCGAACAGCGTCGACGGCGCCGAACCCCGGTACTCCACATCCGTGTTCAGCAGCACCACCAGCGAGGCCTGCGCCGACGGCAGGTACACCACCACCGCCTGGTAGCCCGGCAGCGAACCGTTGTGCCCGATCCACCCGTGGTTGTCGAACACCCCCAGCCCGTACCAGGTCCCCGGCACCGTCGACGGCTGCGGTTCCAGCCGCTGCGCCTGCGTCTGCGGCTTCAGCAGCGACCCGGTGGCCAGCGCCTTCGCCCACTTCTTCATGTCCGCCTGGTCCGAGATCGCCGCCCCCGCCGCCCAGCCCCAGGACGGGTTCCAGTCCGTGGCGTCCTGGATCGTGCCGTCCGCCGTCTGCTCGGTGTAGCCGCGCGCGTGCGGCTGGGGGAACGCGTTGTCCGTCGGGAACACCGTGCGGCCCAGGTCCGCCGGCTCGAAGACCTCCTTCTGCAGGAACTCCCCGAGCGGCCGCCCGTCCACCTTCTCGATCACCAGGCCCAGCAGCACGGTGTTGGTGTTGGAGTACTCGAACTCCGCGCCCGGAGCGAAGCCCACCGGGTGCCGGAACGCGTACGCGAGCAACTGGTCCGGCGTGAACGACCGCTGGGGGTTGGCCTGGAAGTCGTGCACGAAGTCCTCGTCCCGGGTGTACGAGAACAGGCCGCTGCGCATGTTCGCCAACTGCCGCAGGGTGATCTGCCCGCCGTTCGGCACGCCCGTCACGTACTTGTCGATCGGGTCGTCCAGCCCCACCTTGCCCTGGTCCACCAGGCGCAGCACACCCGTGACCGTGAACGTCTTCGTCTCGCTGCCGATCCGCATGTTGAGCCCGGTCACCATCGCCGTGCCCGGCACCCGCTCGGACACCCCGAAGGCCTTCAGGTAGTCGCCCTGCGGCGTCGACAGGTTGACGATCACCCCCGGCACCGACGCCTCCGTCAGCACCCGCCCGATCGCCGCGTCCAGCCGCGACGTCACCTCCGAGGTCAGCGGCAGCGTGGTGCCGCTCGCGGCGGTGCCCGGGGGAGAGGCCGTCGTCGGGCTCGCCGGAACCGGTGTGGGGCTCGGTGTGGCGGTCGGCGTGGGGCTCGGCGTGGCGGTCGGGCTCACCGCCGCCGGTACGGCCGTCACCGGCCCGGCCGCCGGCTGCTCCGCCGGCGAGCCGCCCGAACACCCGGCGGCGGCCAGCAGCCCGGCCAGGACCAGCACCAGCACCGGCGGAGCCGGCCGGGCCGCGGGCCGCCGCCGGGCAGTGGTGGCTCGGGCCGTCACACGGTTCGTCATCTTCGGGGCGCCTCTCTGGGCCGGACGGGTCCGGAGCAGCGCTCCACGGGCCCGCAAAGGGGAAGCGATCGCCACCGTATGCGCGCCCGCCGCGCCCCGCGCGCCCACCGGCCGCCCGCTGGACCGAACGGACCCACCCGTCAGCCGCCCGCCCCAACCCCGCTCGCGCCACCGCCGTTACCCGCTCCCTACCCGCGCCCGGATAGGGTGCGCACCGCCGGGACCGGACCGGACGGAGGGGACCACCGAGGTGCTGCACTGCGAAGCCGTCGGCAAACGCTACGGACGCGGGCCCTGGATCCTGCGCGACGTCGACCTGAGCCTCGCCCCCGGCGACGTGCTCGCCGTCCTCGGCGCCAACGGCTCGGGCAAGTCCACCCTGCTGCGGATCCTGGCGGGCCTCACCCGCCCCACCACCGGCCGCCTGACCGGCCCCGCCGCCACCGCCCGCCGGGCAGTCGTCGGCTACGTCCCCGACCGGTTCACCGCCCACGAACGCCTCACCGCCACCGCCTACCTCACCCACCTCGGCCGCATCCGGGGCCTGCCCACCGCCGCCGCCCGCCGCCGGGCCGGGCAGCTCCTCGACCGGCTCGCCCTGGTCGGCGGCCCCGACGCCGCGCTGAGCACCCTCTCCAAGGGCAACGCCCAGAAGGTCGCGCTCGCCCAGGCCCTGCTCGTGCCGCCCGACCTGCTGGTGCTCGACGAACCCTGGTCCGGCCTCGACGCCTCCGCGCACACCGTCCTCGCCGAACTGATCGCCGAGACGGCCGCCGCGGGCGGGACGGTGGTCTTCACCGACCACCGCGAAGCCGTCGCCGAGGCCCACGCCACCGCCGTCCGCGAGATCGCCGACGGCCGGGTGACCGCGCGCGCACACCCCGACCCGAGCGCCTCCGCACCGCCCGCCGAACTCGTCCTCACCGGACCCGCGCCGGACGCCCCCGACTGGCGGCGGCTGCCCGGCGTCCTCGCCCTCACCCGCCGCGGCCCCGAACTCCACCTGCGGGTCGACCAGGCGCACGCCGACGCCGTCCTGCTCACCGCGCTGCGCCACCGGTGGTCCGTCCGCGCCGTCACCCGCCCCGCGGCGCTGCCCGCACCCGCACCCGCCTCCGCCGCCGACACCGCCCGGAGGACCGCCGGCCGATGACCGCCCTCGTCCGCTACCAGCTCACCACGCTCCTGCTCTCCCAGCGCTACCTCGCCCCGCTGCTCCTGTTCACCGCCCTCGTCGCCGTCCTCACCAGCGACGACACCGGCCCGCTCACCGCCGCCCACGGCGCCGCCGCGGCCGCGATGCTGCTCGCCGCCACCTGGCTCACCATGGTGCTCACCGGCCTGGAGGACCGGTCGCACCGCGCGCTGCTCACCGCCGCCGCCGGCGGGCGGCCGAGGCTGCTCACCGGAACCGTCCTCACCGCCCTCCTCGGCTGCCTGCCTCTCACCGCTCTCGGTCTGGCCCTGCCGCTGCTGGTCGGCTCCCACACCCCCACCGCCGCGGACCTGCTGCTCGGCACCGAGGCCCAGCTCACCTGCGCCCTCACCGGGACCGCCGTCGGCCTGCTCGCCTCGCGGCCGCTGGTCCGCCACCGCGGGCACGGCCTGCTGCTCGCCCTCGCCCTCCTCCTCGCCCTCACCGTGAGCAAGGGCCTGCCCCCGGTCAACCTCCTGCTCACCCGGCTCTCCGCCCACCACCGCTCGGCGGATCTGCTGGCCTCCACCGCGCTGCTGCTGGCGCTCGCCGCCGCCCTCCTCATCGCCGCGGCCGCCCTCGCGCACACCGTCGCCGCCCGCCGCGACTGACCGCCACGGCATGGGGCGTACGGCCGTCCGGGCAGCGCCCGGGCGCCCCGAACGCGCCCCCGGACGCTGCGCCGTCGGAGTGCCCACCGGCACGCCGCGACCGCCCCCGACCCCAGCTCGGGCACGATCGTTTAGCCGAGCTGTCGCGGCCCTTAAGAATTCCTCGATGGACCGCACCCCCTCCCACCAGGCAGATTTCTGCCTGCCCGGAATGCGGACGCCGGAACCGGCCCCGCCGGGCCCTGGCCCGCCAGGACCCGTCGGCCCTCCCGGGCCGCCGCCCACCGGGCCCCGTCGGCCTGCCCACACCAGGCCGCCCCCACCGTGCGTCAGGAGCCACCGCCGTGAAGGCACTCGTCAAGCAGAACGCCGAGCCCGGACTCTGGCTGATGGACGTCCCCACCCCGGTGATCGGCCCCGGCGAGGTCCTCATCAAGGTGCTCCGCACCGGCATCTGCGGCACGGACCTGCACATCCGCAAGTGGGACGGCTGGGCGCAGCAGACGATCAGGACCCCGCTCGTCCTCGGCCACGAGTTCGTCGGCGAGGTCGCCGAGATCGGCGCCGGGGTCGCGGACATCGCGGTCGGCGACCTGGTCAGCGGCGAGGGCCACCTGGTCTGCGGCAAGTGCCGCAACTGCCTGGCCGGCCGCCGCCACCTGTGCCGCAACACGGTCGGCCTCGGCGTCAACCGCGACGGCGCCTTCGCCGAGTACGTCGCCCTGCCCGCCTCCAACGTCTGGGTCCACCGCGTGCCCGTCGACCTCGATGTCGCCGCGATCTTCGACCCCTTCGGCAACGCCGTGCACACCGCGCTGTCCTTCCCGCTGGTCGGCGAGGACGTGCTGGTCACCGGCGCCGGGCCGATCGGCATCATGGCCGCGGCCGTCGCCAAGCACGCCGGCGCCCGCCACGTGATGATCACCGACGTCTCGCCCTACCGCCTCGACCTCGCCCGCAAGGTCGGCGTCTCGCTGGCCCTCGACGTCTCCGAGCACACCATCGAGGAGGGCCAGCAGAAGCTCGGCCTGCGCGAGGGTTTCGACGTCGGCCTGGAGATGTCCGGCCGCCCCGAGGCGCTCCAGTCGATGATCGCCAACATGACCCACGGCGGCAAGATCGCCATGCTCGGCCTGCCCGCCGAGCAGTTCCCGATCGACTGGGCCTCCGTCGTCACCTCCATGCTCACCATCAAGGGCATCTACGGCCGCGAGATGTTCGAGACCTGGTACGCGATGTCCGTCCTGCTGGAGGGCGGCCTCGACCTCAGCCCTGTGATCACCGGCCGGTACCCCGCCGCCGACTTCGAGGCCGCCTTCGACGAGGCGGCGAGCGGCCGCTGCGGCAAGGTCATCCTCGACTGGACCGCCTGATCCCCCCGCGCCACCACCCTCGCCACCCCCGTTGCCACCCCGCTTAGGAGCAGCTGTGTTCGACACCGTGCGCGACGACGTCGCCGCCACCCTCGACGAGATCCGCGAGGCCGGCCTCTTCAAGCCGGAGCGGGTCATCGGCAGCCCGCAGAGCGCCGCCGTCACCGTCACCGCCGGCGGCACCCCCGGCGAGGTGCTCAACTTCTGCGCCAACAACTACCTGGGCCTCGCCGACCACCCCGACGTGATCTCCGCGGCCAAGGACGCCCTCGACCGCTGGGGCTACGGCATGGCGTCCGTCCGCTTCATCTGCGGCACCCAGGACGTGCACAAGGAGCTGGAGGACCGCCTCTCCGCGTTCCTCGGCCAGGAGGACACCATCCTCTACTCCTCCTGCTTCGACGCCAACGGCGGTGTCTTCGAGACCCTGCTCGACGAGCGCGACGCCGTCATCTCCGACGCCCTCAACCACGCGAGCATCATCGACGGCATCCGCCTGTGCAAGGCCCGCCGCCACCGCTACGCCAACCGCGACCTCGCCGACCTGGAGCAGCAGCTCAAGGAGAGCCAGGACGCCCGCCGCCGCCTGATCGTCACCGACGGCGTCTTCTCCATGGACGGCTACGTCGCCCCGCTGCGCGAGATCTGCGACCTCGCCGACCGCTACAACGCCATGGTGATGGTCGACGACTCGCACGCCGTCGGCTTCGTCGGCGCGCACGGGCGCGGCACCCCCGAGCTGCACGGTGTGCTGGACCGCGTCGACATCATCACCGGCACGCTGGGCAAGGCGCTCGGCGGCGCCTCCGGCGGCTACGTCGCCGCGCGCCGCGAGATCGTCGCGCTGCTGCGCCAGCGGTCGCGTCCGTACCTGTTCTCGAACTCGCTGGCGCCGGTGATCGCCGCCGCCTCGCTGAAGGTGCTGGACCTGGTCGAGCAGTCGAACGAGCTGCGCGAGCGGCTGGCGGCCAACACGGCGCTGTTCCGCTCGAAGATGACCGAGGCGGGCTTCGAGATCCTGCCGGGCGACCACCCGATCGCCCCGGTGATGATCGGCGACGCCGCCAAGGCCGGCCGCCTCGCCGAGCTGCTGCTGGAGCGCGGCGTCTACGTGATCGGCTTCTCGTACCCGGTCGTGCCGCACGGCCAGGCCCGGATCCGCGTGCAGCTCTCCGCCGCGCACACCACCGAGGACGTCGAGCGCGCGGTGGCCGCCTTCGTCGACGCGCGCGCCGCGCTGGGCGAGTAACCGCCCTCCCCGAACGCCCGTGGCGCGTCCGCTCGGAACCGGACGCGCCACGGGCTCACCAGCCGCCGTGCGGCGGAGGCCGGCCCGGCCCGCCTCCACCGCACGGCACCCAGAACCACCTGCCCCACCCTCCCGTTCGCGGTTTCCGGGGGTGCCGCTGCCGCCCTCGGGTTCGCTGCTCCGCCGAGCACCGCGCAGAGTCCGGGAGCGCCCGGACGGGGCGGCGGGGGAGTGCCATCCGCTCGCCGTCGTCCGGGGTGCGGGTGGGCGGGCGGGCGCCGAGAGCCGGCGGGAAGGGGGAGGGGCCGGCGGGGCGGGAGGAGCGGGAAGTCGGACCGGCCGACTTCCCACTCCGGCCGCCTCTCCTTCACCGGTTCGTCACCCCCGCCCCGGCGGCCCCGCGGACGCTGGCAGAATTGGCCTGTGATCGACGCGAGACGGCTGCGGACCCTGCGAGCGGTGGCGGACCACCGGACGGTGACCGCCGCGGCGGCCGCGCTCTACCTGACCCCCTCCGCCGTCTCGCAGCAGCTCGCCGCGCTGGAACAGGAGACCGGCCACCACCTGCTGGCCCGCGAGGGCCGGGGCGTGCGGCTCACCGCCGCCGGCGAGATCCTGCTCGGCCACGCCGACGCCGTGCTCGCCCAGCTCGAACGCGCCGAGGCCGACCTTGCCGCCTACAGCGAGGGCGTCGCGGGCGAGGTCACCGTCGCCTCCTTCGCCACCGGCATCTCCCTCGTCCTCGCCCCGGCCATCGGCACCCTGGCCGCCCGCGCCCCCGGCGTCCGGCTCAAGGTGCTCGACGCGGAGGGCGACGCCAGCCTGCCGATGGTGCTCGACGGGCGCGCCGACCTCGCGGTGGCGGTCGAGTACCGGGGCGCCCCGCGCGCCGACGACGCCCGCCTCACCCGCGTCCCGCTCTACGCGGAACCGTTCGAGGCGGTGCTGCCGCTCGCCCACCCGCTGGCCGCGGGCGAGGGCCCGATCGCGGTGGCCGACCTCGCCGGCGAGCCGTGGATCGGCCCCTACCCGGGCAACCCCTGCCACGACGTGGTGCTGCTGGCCTGCGAGCACGCCGGGTTCCAGCCGCGCCTGGTGCACTCCTCCGACGACTTCCGCGCCGTCGTCGCCCTGGCCTCCGCCGGCGCGGGCGTGGCGCTGGTGCCGCGCTCGGCGCTGCTCGGCGTGGACCTGGCGCGGGTCGCCGTCCGCCCCGTCGACAGCGCCCTCGCCACCCGCCGCGTGTTCGCCGCCGTCCGGGCCGGCGCCGACGGCCACCCGCTGATCCGCCCGGTGCTGGACGCGCTCGCGGATGCCGCCCCCGAGGCCGACCGGCGCTGACCGGAGGGGCGGCCGGCGGTCAGTCGGCGAAGAGCGACTCGTAGGGCGTGCCCTCCGGGGTGAAGACCAGGACGAACGCGGAGGCGTCGGCGCCCAGGGCGACCTCGCGCAGCCGGGCCAGCACCTCGGCCTCGGTCGGGAGCACCAGCCCGAGCGCCGCGGCCGCCCGGTCCCGCCGGTCCGCCAGATCGGGCAGGTCCGCCAGGTACACGGCGGACGCCGCGGCGCTCTCGGCCGCGGAGAACCCCGGGCAGTCCCGCCACCAGGGCGCGACCAGCAGCAGCCGCAGCAGCTCCGGCAGCCCGATCGCGACCAGGCCCGCCCGGCCCTCGGAGTCGGCGTACAGGATCGGACGTTCCTCGCCCCCGTCGCCGCAGAAGAAGTAGCTGCCCCCGGCGCCCTCCGCGGCGAAGCCCTCCAGCTCCGCCCCCGACGCGAGGTGGACCTCCTCGACGTGGTCGGTGTGGTCGAGGTCGAAGTCGCCCGGCCAGGAGAGGAAGTCGGCGGCCTCGGCATTATCGGTGATGGCGGTGATCAGTGATGGCATGCCCCGCACCCTAGCCACCGGGACCGACACCGCGGTGCCGGTGCGAAGGTGGCATTCTCCGGGCACGTCCGCCCTCTTGCCGGTGCCCGGTGCGGGCGTCAGCATGAGGGCACCGCAGTGCTGTGCCGCCGGAGGGGGGATCCTGTCGATGGGTGGTGGGGATCCGGTGTGTCCGGCGTGCGGAACGCCCCGCCTGCCGGGGCGGTCGCCGCTGCCGGCGGCGGCCGCGCTGCCGCTGGCCGGGGCGCTGACCCCGCGCGAGCGCGCCGTGCTGCACCTGTTGGGCCTCGGATACGACAACCGGTCGATAGCCTGCGAACTGCATATCAGCGAACGCACGGTCAAACGGTTCGTCACCGCCATTCTGGCGAAACTGGGACTCAGGTCAAGACTGCAGGCCGGACTGCTCGCGCTGATTCTCAGCGCCTCCGTCGCCGCGCCGCAGGCCGCGGGCGACTCCTGGCCCAAAGGTCTCATGGACGGGCCCCCGGGCGGCGGTGATGATGATCTGGCATCCGAGAAGGAGGGGAACATGACATTCGACGCCCTCGCCGCCCTCCGGCAGGCGGGCAACCCGGTCGACCTGCTGACCCTGGAGCAGCGGGACGTGCTGTCCCGGCTCACCGAGGACGAGGTGGCCGTCCTGAATTCCGTCAAACAGCGGCTGGACGCCGTTTCGGACGCCGAGGTGGAAGGGCATTCCTTCGTCATCAAGTTGGCGTGAGATGGCGGTGGGATTCGGGATTCTCGGGCCGCTCCGTGTGCTGGGGAACGGCCGGGCGCTCGATGCGGGATCGCGGAAACAGCAGATTCTCCTGGCGGCCCTGCTGTCCCACGCGAATACCCGGCTGTCGGCCGACGCCCTCGTCGAGGCGCTGTGGGACGACGCGCCGCCGCGCACCGCCCGCAAGAACCTCCAGGTGTACGTCTCGGGACTGCGCCGGCTGGTCGCCGCCGAGCAGGGCGGCACGGCGGAGCGGGGGAGCGCCCCGGAGCCGGCGGTGCCGGTCGTACGGATCAGCCACCAGTCGGGCGGCTACGTCCTGCACGCCGCCGAGGACGGCCTGGACGCGCTCCGCTTCGAGCAGCGCGCCCGGGCCGGGGCGCTCGCGGAGGCGCTGGGGCTCTGGCGCGGCCAGGCCCTGGACGGGTTCCGGGACGTTCCGCTGATCGACGCGGCCGCGCAGCGCCTGGACCGCCGCTTCCTCGGGGTGTTCGAGGACTGGCTGGACGCCGAACTCGCCGCCGGGCGCGGGGCGGCGGTGATCGAGCGGGCCACCGAGACCGCCCAGCGCCACCCGCTGCGCGAGCGGCTGCGGATGCTGCAGATGACCGCGCTGTGCCAGGCCGGGCGGCGCTCCGAGGCGCTCGCCGTCTACGACGAGGTGCGCCAGCTGCTCGCCCAGGAACTCGGCCTGCCGCCCAGCCCGGCGCTGGCCCGCTGCTACCGCGCCCTGCTCCGCGATCCGGGGCCGGGCCCGGTCCCGCCGCGGGCGGCCGCCCTCACCGCCCCCGCCGCCCTTGCCTCCCCGGCGGTCCGCGAGGGCCCCCGGGACCCGTGCCCGCCGCCGCACCTGCTGCCCACCGACCCGCCCGCGTTCACCGGCCGCGCGGCCGCCGCGCGCCGCCTGGCCGAGGTGCTCACCGGCGGCGCCGGCCGCCTCGCCGTGCTCACCGGGCCGCTCGGCGCCGGCAAGACGGCGCTCGCCGTGCACGCCGCGCACCGCCTGGGCGGGCAGTTCCCGGACGGCCGGCTGTTCGTGCGGCTGCGCGGCGACGACGGCCGGCTGCGTCCGCTGGAGGACGTGCTGCGCCAGCTGCTGGCCGCCACCGCCCCCGCCGGACGCGGTGGCGCGCCGCCCGCCGCCGGCCGCTCCGACCCGCGCTGGGCCTGGCAGTTGTGGCTGACCGGACGCCGCGCCCTGGTGGTCGTCGACGACGCCCGCCGCGAGTCGGAGGTCCGCCCGCTGCTGCCGGAGGCCGGGGAGAGCGCCGTCGTGGTCACCGCCCGGCCCCGGCTGACCGGCCTGGAGGGCGCCCACCGGTTCGCGCTGCCGCCCTTCGCGGTGGACGAGGCGCTGGAGTTCCTCGGGCGGACGATCGGCGCGGACCGGGTCGCGGCGGACCGCGACTCCGCCGCCCGGATCGTGCGCGCCGCCGGGCTGCTGCCGCTCGGGGTGCGGCTGGTCGCCGACCGGCTGGCCTTCCTGCGGCACGTGCCGCTGAGCGAGTACGGCGCCCGGCTGACCGGCGGGCGCGCCCTGCTCGACGAGCTGTGCGGGGGCGACCCGCTGGTGCGGGTGCGGCTGGCCGGGTCGGTGGGGGAGCTGCCGGAGGCGGGGCACCGGGCGGTGCTGCGGCTCGGGCTGCTCGCCCGGCCGGTGTTCACGCCCGAGGAGGCCGCGGCCGTGCTGGACTGCGACCCGGGCACGGCGGCGCGGACCCTGGAGGACCTCCTGGAGGCCAGCCTGCTCACCCTCGCCGGCACCGACGGCCCGGCGGACGCCGTGCGCTTCGCGATGCCCGAACTGCTGTACGCGTACGCCCGGGAGCGAGCCGCCCGGGCCGCCGACCGGGTACCGGTGCGCCACCGCTGAACGGCAGGTGACCAACCGTCATACCGAAATCGAACCGCCGGCCAAGCGCCGCCATACCGGGGCTCCCTACGGTGGCCCCGGGCCGGCGTAGCGGACGCCGCACTCGTAGAGGGAGGACAGCATGCCCGAGTCCATCAACCCGGAGCCGACCGAGGCCGAGGACGAGGTCGACGTCGTCGCACACGGCATCGAGGAGGACGGCCTCGTCGAGGACGTCTGTGTCATCAACAACAGCTCGGCGCTCTGACACCGTCCGTCCGGACACCGCGTCCTGATGCCTGAGCGGGCCACCCGGCCCCGGCCCGAGCCGGCGGCGGCCGGGTGGCCCGCTCGCCTCCCGTCCGGCCCGACGCCGTCCTCGACGCGCCCCGCCCCGTCCGGCACGACCCCCGCCCCGGCCCGGAGACCCCGTGAACATCCTGCTCTGCCCGCTCAGTGACGGCGGCTACCTCTACCCGGCGCTCGCCGCCGGGCGCGAGCTGCTGCGCCGCGGCCACCGGGTCTCCGTGCTCGGGCGCGCCGGCGCCGCGCCGTTCGCGGCCGAGGCCGGCCTGCCGTTCGCGGCGGCGGAGGAGTTCGGCGGGGAGCGGGCGTTCTCGGCGGCCCGCTGGGGCGTCACCGGCCTCGCGCAGTACCGGGCCACCGTGCGCGCCGCCCGGCAGGCCCGCGCCGACCTGCTGGTCACCTCGGTGCTGTGCAACGGCGCGCTGCTCGCCGCCGAGGTGCTGGACGTCCCGGTGGTGGTGCTCGGACTCTCGATCCACCTGTGGACCTACCGCTCCGGCGGCGCCGACGAGCCGCAGTACGGCCGCACCCGGGAGAACCGGACCCGCGAGACCCTGGCGCTCTACGCCGCCACCCGCGAGGAGGCCGGTCTCGCCGGGCGGCCGTCCCGCTGGCCGGCCGCCGGGGGGCGCGGGACGGCGCCGGACGACACCCCGCTGCTCGGCGACGCGCTGCTGCTCCGGGGTCTGCCCGAACTGGAGTACCCGGGCGCCGAGGTGCCGCCCCAGGTGCGGTACGTCGGTCCGCTCGCCTGGGAGCCCGCCGCCGACCCCGCCGAACTCGCCGCCGTGGACGCCGCGCTGGCCCGCACCGGCAAGCCGGTCGTCTACGTCCACCTCGGCCGCTTCTTCGGCGGCGGCACCCCGTGGCCCCGGCTGAACGCGACCTTCACCGGCGGCCGTTACCAGGCGGTGGTGGAACAGGGCCGCACCGGGGATCCGCGGCCCGACCCGGACGCCGACATCCTGCTCGTCCGCAAGCCCTGGCTGGGGCCGCTGGCCGAACGCGCCGGCCTGGTGCTGACCGCCGGCACCTCCGCCCCCGTCCTCGGCGCCCTGCTGCGCGGCCGCCCCCTCGGCGTGACGCCCAACGGCTCCGAGCAGCCGGTGCTCGGCGCCGCCCTGCTGCGCGCCGGCGCCGCCGTCCACCTCCCGCGCACGCCGCGACCGGACCCGGCCGGGCTGCTCGACGCGGCCTGGCGCGACGAGCGGCTGCGCGCCCGCGCCCGCGCTCTCGGCCACCGCCTCGCCGAGGCCGAGGCCGGCAGCGCCCGGCGCGCCGCCGACCTCGTCGAGCACGCCGCCCAGCAGCCCGCAACCTCAAGGGAGAACCATGGGTACTCGACCAGCCGGCCCGGACCTCGCGGCCGTCACGAGCCTCTCGGCGGGAGCGCGGCGGTGGATCGGACTGCACTGCGGCTATCTTGACGCTCCATCAGGTAGGGCCGAGCTGCCCGTGACCCCCCGGGTCAAGGCGCTGCTGCAACTCGCCCTGCTGCACCGGGCCTGGGCGAAGGCCGACCCGGCGGACCCGGACCTGGCCGGGGTCGCCGCGACCGTCGAGCAGGTCTGGCGCAGCCCCGACCACCCGCGCCTGCTCACCGCCGATCCGCGCTACGCCCGGCAGTTCCAGCTGATGTACGGGGCGCTCGCCCCCGTCGGCCTGCCCGCCGACGGCCCGCACCGGGCGGTCCTCGCCGAGGCGGTCGCGGACGACTTCCTGACCCCGCGCCGCAAGTCGCCCTTCCTACAGCTGGAGACCCGCTACTACGCCGAACTGGCCGGTGTGCCGCACCGCTTGGCCGACTACCCGGAGCTGTACCGGATCAGCCGGCTGGCCGCGCACGGCGACGACCGGCCGCTCGCCGACCTGGACGTGTGCAATGTGACCCACACCGTCTTCCACCTCGCCGACTTCGGCTTCCGCGACCCCGGCCTGGACGCCGCCGGCCTCGCGCACGCCCGCGACCGGGTCCAGCGCCTCACCGAGGAGAGCGTCCGCGGCGGTACGTGGGACCTCACCGGCAAGCTGCTGCTCGCCCAGCACTGCCTGGGCCTCGACCCGCTGGCCACCCCGTCCGGCGCGGCCGGCCTGCGGATGCTCGCCGAGGTCCAGTCGCCCGACGGCGCCGTCCCCGGCCGCTCCGCCGGCGACCGGGCGCCCGCCGGCGCGAACGCCGTCGAGTTCTTCCGGGTGTCCTACCAGTCCACCCTGGTGGCGGCGCTGGCGACGGTGGTCCTGCTGCACCGCCGGCCGGCGGTACTCGCGCTGGGAGGTGCCCGGTGAGCCCGCTGAGCCCGGTCAGCCCGGTCAGCCCGGCGCCGACCGCCGCCGGGAGCGGCGCCCGCCTGCTGCGCGGCGAGCGGAACTGGTGGTTCCTCGGCCCCGGCGGAGGCCTCGCCCGGCTGCGCCCCGGACAGTTGGCCGAGGACGGCACGCTGCGCCCCGGCACCGAGCAACGGCTGCGCGAGCAGGGCCTGCTGACCGCCCCGGCCCCGCACAGCTACGCGCTGACCGTCCTCACCAGCACCCACTGCAACCTCGGCTGCGGCTACTGCTTCCAGAACACCGGCCAGGACGGCGACGGCGGCAGCCGCCCGCCGCGGATCGCCCGCACCCGGCTGACCTCGCGGACCATCACCGACATCCTCGACTTCACGGACCGGCGGATGGCCGAGGCCGGTCTGGAGAAGCTGCGCATCCTGCTGTTCGGCGGCGAGCCCCTGCTCAACCCGCGCGGCTGCCTGGAACTCCTCGAACGGGCGGCCGACCACGGCCTCGCCTCCGCCTGGATGATCTCCAACGCCACGCTGCTCACCCCCGAGCTGGCCGGCCGCCTCGCCGAGCGCGGACTGCGCTCCGTCCAGGTCACCTTCGACGGGGACCGCCCCGACCACGACCGGATCCGGATCCGCCGCGCCGAGGGCGGCGGCACCTTCGACACCATCGTCGGCAACCTCGCCCTCGCCTCCGGGACCTCCCCGCTGCGCTGGCTGCTGCGGGTGAACGTCTCCCAGGAGACCTACCGGGGCGTGGACGCGCTGATCGACCGGCTCGCCGGCAGCCTCGACCCGGCCCGCTGCACCCTGTACGTCGCCCAGGTCGGCGACGTGGGCGTCGGCTACGGCAACGACCTGCGGCACACCCGCGAGCTGTCCGAGCGGTTCACCCGCTGGCAGCGGTGCGCGCTGGAGGCCGGCTTCACCGTCGCCCGCCCACAGGCCCACCGCCCGTGCGCCACCTGCGGCCACGGCGACGGCCGCTACGGCGCCGTGGTGAGCGCGGACGGCACGCTGGCCAGCTGCTGGGAGACGGCGGGCAAGCCGGACTGGGAGGTCGGCACCGTCACCGGCGGCTACCTGCCCGCCGCCCGCACCAAGGACCGCTGGGTCGGCTGCGAGGACCTCTACCGGCGCGAGGACGACCGGCGCACCCTCGCCGACTTCCGCGACACGGTGGACGCCGCGCTGCTCGACTACCTGGACGAGACGGGGCGCCTGTGACCACCGCACCCGGCCTCGGCATCGGCGGCGACCTGCGGCGGCTGTCCGACGGCACGCTCGGCTGGCTCGGCCGCCACCTCGACCACTTCGACCCCTTCGCACCGGGCCGCCCGGCGCCGGGCCCGGCCGAGCGCGAGCCCGGCGGCGCGCACCGCCCGGCCAAGGCCGCGCTGGAACTCGCCCTGCTCACCCACTGCTGGACCCGTCTCGACGACGCCGCCGACCCGCGCCGCGCCGAGGCGACCGCCCGGGTCCGGGCGATCTGGCGGCACCCCGGCTTCCCGCGCCTGCTCACCGCCGACCCACGCGCCGCCGTCCAGTACCGGCTCGTCTGCGCCGCCCTGGCGCCCACCGGGACGGACGACGCGCCCTTCCGGGCCGAACTCGCCCGGCTCACCCCGGCCGACCTCTCCCCGGCCGGGCGCTCGCCCTACCAGCGGTTGGAACTGCGGTACTACGCCGACAAGGCCGGGGTGGCGCACTCCGTCGAGCCCTACGCGGACCTCGCCGACCGCAACGTCCTGGTCGAACTCCCCGCCACCGTCCTCGCCCGCGCGGCGCGCCGCGACCGCCCCCGCGGGGCCGCCGACCGCCCCGACGAGCCGCCCGTCACCGTCCCCGAGGCGTACGCGCTCACCCACTCCAGCTTCTACCTCAGCGACTTCGCCCGCACCGGCCCCGGCCTGCCCGAGGACGCCGTGGCCGACGCGGCGGCCCTGGTCGCCCGGCTGCTCGACCACTGCGTGCGGCACGACTGGTGGGACCTCGCCGCCGAACTCGTGATGACCCAGGTCTGCCTCGGCCTGGACGGCCCGGGCACGCCCGAGGGCGCCGCCGCCGTCGACTGCCTGGCCCGCGCCCAGCGCCCCGACGGCTCCGTCCCCGGACGCTCCGCCGCCACCCGCGCGAGCGCCGCCGACCCGCCCGCCGGGTACTTCGCCAAGGCGTACCACACCACGCTGGTGACCGCCCTGATGACGCTGCTGCTCGGAGCGGCGGGTGCCGCATGAGCGCGCTCGGCAGGCTCCGGCCGACCCTCATCAGCCCCACCTACACCCGCCTCTGGTTCGGCCAGGCGGTCTCCTCGGTCGGTGACGCGGTGTTCAGCACCACGCTCGTCCTGTGGGTGGCCACCGTGCTGGCCGAGGGCAAGTCCTGGGGGCCGCAGGCGGTCAGCGGCGTCGTCCTCGCGACCAGCGTCGCGGTGATGGCCGTCGGCCCCCTCGCGGGCGTCTTCGTCGACCGCTGGGACAAGCGCGCCACCATGCTCGGCACCGAGGTGCTGCGCGGCGTCCTGGTGGCGGCGCTGACCGCCGTCGCCTTCGTCCCGGTGGAGGACCTGCCGGCGGGCGTCTGGCTCGGCCTCATCTACGCGACGGTGCTGGCGC
The DNA here is from genome assembly GCF_042268405.1 of Kitasatospora sp. NPDC056184. Lineage (NCBI taxonomy): Bacteria > Bacillati > Actinomycetota > Actinomycetes > Kitasatosporales > Streptomycetaceae > Kitasatospora > Kitasatospora sp. NPDC056184. The sequence goes on from NZ_JBHJUI010000001.1 coordinate 401,989, forward strand.
TCAACGCGGCCAGCCAGTTCTTCACCCCGGCCCGGTTCGCGGTCATCGCGGACCTGGTCACCGACGAGGCCGACCGCGCCCGGGCGGCCGGCATCGCCCAGGCGACCGGCCAGACCGCCTGGATCATCGGACCGCCGCTCGCCGCGCCGCTGCTGTTCGCGGTCGGCCTGCAGTGGGCGCTGGCGTTCAACGCCCTCTCCTACCTGGTCTCCTACTTCGCCATCCGCACGGCGGACCTGACGCCCGTCGCCACGGCGAGTGCTCCGGGGACCGCCACCGACACCGCTCCGGGGACCGCCCCGGCCGCCGCCCCGGCCGCCGCCGCGAAGGCGCGCGGCAAGGCCGCTGCTGCCGCCGAACGGCCCGGCGTGTTCCGGGAGTTCACCGCCGGACTGCGCTTCTTCGGCCGCAACCGCTTCCTGGTCGCCCTGCTGCTGCTCACCGTGATCGGCCAGCTCGGCACGGGGGCGCTCAGCACCCTCAACATCTTCTTCGCCACCCGGAACCTGCACGCCTCCGCCGAGCTGTACGGCTACCTGGGCATGGCGATGGGCATCGGCGGGATCGCCGGCGCGCTCGCCGCCGGGCGGGTGGTGCAGTGGATCGGCGCCCGGCGGACCACCTGGATCGGGCTGATGGCGAGCGGCGCCCTGCTGGTGCTGTACTCGCGGCAGACCGGGTTCCCGGCGGCGGTGACCCTGCTGTTCGTCTTCATCGTGCCGATCACCATGCTGAACACCGCCATGGCGCCGCTGATGCTGGCCGCCACGCCGCAGGAGTTCCGGGGCCGGGTGGTCTCGGTGTTCTACCCGGTCACCCGGCTCGCGGCGATGCTGACGGCGGTGCTGTCCGGCTGGCTCGCGGGCAGCGGGCTGCAGGGCTTCTCGGGCTCGGTGGCCGGGCTGCGGTTCGGGCCGATCGACACCATCCTCGCGGTGTCCGGGCTCCTCGTCGTGCTCGCCGGCGTCTACGCCCGGCTCGCCCTGCCGGCCGTCGAGGCCGCCCCGGCGGCGAAGCCCGCCGAGCCCGCCGAGCCCGCCGCGGGGCCGCCCGCCGAGCCGTCCGGGTCCGCCGAGCCCGCCGAAACCACCCTGGAGGGCCGGCCGTGAGCTGCGCCGCGTGCGGCCGCCGCACCGCCGAGGCGGACCGGTTCTGCGCCGGCTGCGGCGCGCCGCTCGCGGGCGCCGCCGAGCCGCCCGAGCCGCGCGAGTCGCGCCGCAAGGTGTCCATGCTCTTCCTCGACATCGTCGGCTCGACCACCCTCGCCGAACGCCTCGACCCCGAACCGCTGCGCCGCGTCATGGACCGCTACTTCGCGAGCTGCGGTGCCTGCATCGCCGAACACGGCGGCGTGGTCGAGAAGTTCATCGGGGACGCGATCCTCGCCGCGTTCGGCGCCACCGTCGCGCACGAGGACGACGCGCTGCGCGCCGTCCGGGCCGCCACCGGCGCACTCGCCGCACTGGCCGGCCTCACCGCCGAACTCTCCGCCGAGTACCAGGTGCGGCTGGAGGCCCGGGCGGGCATCTGTACCGGCAACGTCGTGGTGATCACCCGGCCCGGCGACGACTTCCGGGTCGTCGGCGACTCCGTCAACACCGCCGCCCGGCTCCAGACGGCCGCCCGGCCGGGCGAGGTGCTGGTCTGCGCGGACACCGCCGCCATGGTGCGGGCGCGGGTCGGCATCGAAGCCGTCGAACCGCTGGAGCTCAGGGGCAAGTCCCGGCCCGTGCCAGCCTGGCGGATCACCGCCCCCGAGGCGGCGGCCGACCGGCCCGGCCCGCTCACCCCGTTCATCGGCCGCACCGAGGAGCTGGCGGAGCTCGCCCGCGGCTTCCGGCAGGCCCGCGAGCGGCGGCAGGTCTGCCTGGCCACCGTCGTCGGCGCGCCCGGCATCGGCAAGTCGCGGCTGGTCCGCGAGTTCCTCGCCGGACTCCCGGACGGGGACGGCGCGCCCCTGGTGCTGACCGGCCGCTGCTCCGCCTACGGCCGGGGCATCACCTACCGGCCGCTCGCCGAGATGCTCGACTCGCTGCCCGGCGGCCGGCCCGCCCTCGCCCGCCTGCTCACCGGCGACGGCGGACAAGCGGGCGACGGCGGACTCGGTGACGGCGGACAAGCGGGCGACGGCGAAGGCGCGGAGGCCGCCCGCACCCGGCACCTGGTCGCCCGCACCCTCGCCGCCGTCGCCGAGTCCGCCCCCGCCCCGGACGGTCCCGGCGACGGCCCCGCCCCGGAGCCGGTCGGCGTCGCGGACATCGCCTGGGCGGTGCGCCACCTCCTGGCCGTGCTCGGCCGCTCCCGTCCCGTGGTCCTGGTCTGGGAGGACCTGCACTGGGCCGAGTCGACGCTGCTCGGACTCGTCGAGGAGATCGCCGGCTGGCTGCGCGACGTCCCCGTCCTGCTGCTCTGCGTCGCCCGCCCCGAGCTGTTCGAGCTGCGCCCGGGCTGGGGCGCCGGCGCGCCCCGCGTCCTGAGCGTCGACCTCGGGCCGATGACCGAGGACCAGACCGCCGACCTGGTCGGCACCCTGGCCCTGCGCGGCGACGTCCACCCCCAGGACGACCGGGCCCACGACCACCGCGAGCTGACCGGCCGGGTCGTCGCCCTGTGCGACGGCAACCCGCTCTTCGCCGAGCAGCTGATGGACGTGTTCGCCGAGACCGCCCCCGGCACCCACGTGCCGCCCACCGTGCAGGCCCTGCTCGGCGCCCGCCTCGACCGGCTCCCCGCCACCGAACGCGGCCTGCTGGAACTCGCCGCCGTCGTCGGCCGCGAGTTCACCCGCGCCCAGCTGCGTGCGATGGCCGAGGCCGACGGCACCGCCCCGCCCGCCGCCGACGAGGCGACCGCCCTGCTCGCCCGCCGCCGGGTCTTCGAGCCCGGCCCGCCCGGCACCTACCGCTTCGCCCAGGCCCTGCTGCGCGACACCGCCTACGAGTTCACCCCGAAGACCCGCCGCGAGCGCTGGCACGACTTCCTCGCCGACCGGCTCTCCCGCGAGCGGCCTCCGGACCCGATGGCCGTCGCCTACCACGTCGAGGCCACCAGCCTGCTCCGCCGCCAACTGCGCCCCGGCGACCCCCGGTTGCCGGAGCTGGCCGGACCGGCGGCCGGCACCCTGATCGCCGAGGGCATGCGCGCACTGGCCCGCAAGGACCTCCCCGCGGCCGTCCAACTCCTCGAACGCGGCCGCGCGTTGCTGCCCGTCGGGGATCCCAGGCACACCGCCATCGCGCTGCACGTCTGCGACGCCGGGATCTGGCTGCAGGACGAGGCCCGCTGCCGGACCGCGCTCGCCGCCGCCGAGGCCGCGCTGCCCGGCGACCCCCGCGCCGCGGCCACCCGGGCGATCCAGCGCGGCATCGTCGCCCTGCGCCTCGGCCTCGCCGCACCCGTCGAGGTCGCCGCCGACGCCCGGCACCTCACCGAACGCCTGGAACGCGACCCGGACGACGACCTCAGCTGGTGCCGGCTGCACCAACTGCACGCCCACCTCGACCTCGCCGCCGAGCGCACCGCCTCCGCCGAGACGTCCTTCCGCCTCGCGCTGGCCCGCGCCCGGGCCCTGGCCGACGGTTACGAGGAGGACCGACTGCTCTGCGCGGTCTGCGAGTTGGCCCAGTGGACGCCCACCCCGGTGGCCGCCTCGCTGGAGCTGTGCGCCCTGCTCGGCCGGCGCTTCGCCGCCAACCGCTCGCTGCTGATCCCGGTGCTCGTCTCCCGCGCCCACCTGGAGGCGCTGGCCGGCGAGGTGCCCGCCGCCCGGCGCACCCTCGCCGAGGCGCTCACCTACGCGCACGACGTGCACGCCGACCTCGCGGACGCGGTGGTGCTGGACGCCGCGGGCTTCGTCGAATCGCTGGCCGGCGCCCACGACGTCGCCGAGGCCCGCTACCGGCAGAGCCTCGGCGTGCTGCGCGCCGCCGAGCACGCCCCGGACACCCGGACCACCGAGGTGGCGATCGCCCGCGAGCTGTTCGCCCAGGGCCGGACGGACGCCGCCGCCGCGGCGCTGGACCTGCTCGGCGGGGACTCGGGCGGCGACCCGGCCGGCGGCGCGGACGACTATCCGGCCGGCGGCGCGGACGGCGACGGCAATCCGCGCGCCCGACTGGGCGCGGCCGCCCTGCGCGGCCGGATCGCCTCCGTCCGCGGCCGCCACTCCGAGGCGCTGGCCGCGGCCGAGGCGGCCCGGGCGCTGAGCGCCGGCTCCGACGACCCCTGCCTGCTCGGGGAGACGCTCCTCGACCGGGCCATCGTGCTCCGGGCGGCCGGCCAGGCCGAGCGGGCGACGGCTGAAGGGACCGAGGCGTTGCGGATGTTCGAGGCCAAGGGCGCCACCCTGCCCGCCGGACGGGTCCGCGCCTGGCTCGCCGCCGGCCCACCGCGGGAGGCCGACGGGGGTGACGGCCGATGACCGGCCTCCACCTCCCGCCCTGGCGCCGCCCCGCGCGCGACCACTTCCCGGGCGTACCCGCCTGGAGCCTGCCGGTCTCGACCGTGCCGCAGGAGCCCTTCGACATCAGCCCGCTCGGCGGCCACCTCACCCAGGAGTGGGCCTGGGGCGGCGCGGACGGCTCCGGCGTGCGCGTCTGCGTCCTCGACAGCGGCGTCGACGCCGACCACCCGCTGGTCGGCGGCCTCGACCGGGCGATGGACGTGGTCCGGGCCGAGGACGGCACCCTCGCCGTCGTCCCCACCGAGCCCGGCGACACCGCCGGCCACGGCACCGCCTGCGCCAGCGTCATCCGCGCCATCGCCCCCGGCGCCCTGCTGACCTCGGTGCGCGTGCTGGGCGGCGGCCGGCACGGCAGCGGCGCCGCCCTGCTGGCCGGGCTCACCTGGGCGATCGAGGAGGGCTACGACGTCATCAACCTGAGCCTGTCCACCACCAAGACGGAGTTCTGCGACGCCCTGCGCGACCTCGCCGACTCCGCGTACTTCCGCCGCTGCGTCATCGTCGCCTCCGCGCACAACATGCCGGTGCGCAGCTACCCGTGGCCGTTCGCCTCGGTCATCTCGGTGGCCAGCCACGACAGCCCCAGCCCGATGACCTACTACTACAACCCGTCACCGCCGGTCGAGTTCTACGCCCGCGGCGTGCGGGTGCCGGTGGCCGGCCCGGGCGGCCGGCAGCTGCTCAGCACCGGGAACAGCTTCGCGACCCCGCACATCGCGGGCATCTGCGCGCTCATTCTCAGCAAGCACCGCTCGCTCACCCCCTTCCAGCTCAAGTCCGTCCTCTACCTGGCCGCCGAGAACGTAGCCGTACCCGATGGAGGTGCGCGTGTCGACTGACCCGTTGGAGAGTGCCGAGCTGCACCGGCGCAGACTGCTCCAGTCGATCGTGGAGGTCGCGCGCAGCGTGTTCGGCGCCGCCGCGGCCTCCGTGCTGCTGGTCGACGAGACCGACGGCGCCCTCGTGTTCGAGGCGGTCGCGGGGGAGGGCGAGCACCACCTGCTGGGCACCCGCTTCCCGGCCGGCACCGGCATCGCCGGCTGGGCGCTGCTGACGGGCCAGCCGGTGGTGGTGGACGACGTGGCGCAGAGCCCGCAGTTCGCCCGCTCGGCCGCCGAGTCCACCGGCTACGTGCCGCGCGGGATCATGGCCGCGCCGCTGATCTGCGACGGCGACTGCATCGGCGTGCTGTCGGTGCTGGACCGCGACAGCCGCCCGCGCTGCGATCTCGGCGACATGGCTTCGCTCGGGTTGCTGGCCACCGAGATGGCGACGGTGCTGGAGCTGCTCCTGGTGCTGCGGCCGGCCGCGCCGGAGCCGGTGCCCGCGAAGCCGGCGGCCTTCGACCTGGCGGTGCTGCAGCGCGTCAACGACCGCCTGCCGACCGCCCCCGAGCACGTGGCGGCCACCGTGACCAAGCTGCTGGCGATGGCCGACGACCTGCTCGCCACCGCCACCGCCACCGCCGCCGCCGCCGACGCCGACGCCGATGCCTGAGGTGTCGCCCTTCCTCGCCCAACTCGACGACCCGGCGCGAGTGTTCGATGTGCGACCGGAGCCGGAGCCGTGCGTCCTGCTGCTCAGCCGCGCCTGCGACACCGACCCGGACCCGGTGCTGCGCCTGCTCGCCGGCGCGGGTGTTCGGACCGCCCGCCTGAACGCCGAGGAACTCGCCACCACCTCCCTCACGATCGCCGCCGACGGTTGCTCGGTGGTCCTGAACGGGCGTCCGCTGGCGCCCACCGTCACCTGGATCCGCCACTTCGCGCTCGCCGCCGCCACCACCGGGTCTGCCACCACCGGGTCCGCCGGGACCGCCCGCAGCGCCTTCCTGCGCGACTCCTGGCAGGCGGCGGCCGGGCAGCTGGCGGCGCTCTCCGGTACGGCGATCCGCCCCGACCGCCCCGGTGTGCTCTCCCAGCTCCAGCTCGCCCGGCGGCACGGCGTCGCCGCCCCGCGCACCGTGCTGACCACCGACCCCCACCTGGTCCGCGACGCCTTCGACGGGCCCCGGGTGGTCGTCAAGGCGGCGCACCACCACTTCGTCGAGCCGGTGCCGGGCCGGCTGCACGGGATCTTCCCGACCGTCCTGGACCGCGCGGCCCTGACCGGGGCCCCGCGCCCCGGCCCGCCGGTGCTCGTCCAGGAGTACGTCGAGCACGAGGCCGAGCTGCGGGTGTACTTCGTCGCCGGGCGGCTGCACGCCTTCGAGGTCGGCAAGGCGGACCCCGCCGCCCCCTGGACCGCCCCCGATCGGATCGCCGTGCGCGCGCTGCCGTCGCCGCCGCCCGAGGTCGCCGCCGCGACCCGCACCCTGGCGGCGGCGCTGGACCTGCGCTACGGCGCGTTCGACTTCCTGCTCAGTGCCGGTACCCCGGTCTTCCTGGAGGTCAACCCGGACGGCGACTGGCGCTGGGCCGAGCGCCGCACCGGCGCCACCCCGGTCACGGCCGCCGTCGCCGCGATGCTCGCCACGCTCCACCGCGCGGCCGTCCGGGGAGGGGAGGGGAGGTGAGGGGAGCGACCGGCCGGGCGACCCCGTGCCGCCCGGGCCCGCCCCGGCCCCCGCCCCGGCCCCCGCACCGGTCACCGGGGCCGCGCGCGCTCAGTCCGTCGTCCCGCCCAGATAGCAGGACGGTCGTGCCCTGCCGTTGACCTCCCGGACGATGTCGAAGATCGGCGTGACGACCAGCGGAGCCAGGCCCGTCGACGGCCCGTCCAGCAGCAGCAGTCCGGGCCGCCCCATCAGCGCGCGTCCGATGGCGAGCATCTGCTGCTCGCCGCCGGGGGCGACCGGCCCCCGGCGCGGCGTTCGCGGCGCCGGCGGTCAGCCGTGCGGCAGGATGACCGCCCGGCCGTTGACCAGGCCCGCGTGCAGGCGCTCGTAGGCCAGCGGCGCGTCGTCGATGCCGTACGTCTCCACGTGCACGTCCAGGGCCCCGGCGCGGGCGAGGTCCAGCACCTCGATCAGCTCGTCCCGGGTGCCCCAGTAGGGCGAGGCCACCGAGACCTCGTACGGGAGGCTGCCGAAGCCGACGGGCAGGGTGCCGCCGCCGATGCCGACGATGGTCACGTCGCCCTCGACGGCCGCCATCGCACCGGCGGCGGCCGTGGTCGGCGGGGCGCCGACGAAGTCCAGCACCACCTGGGCGCCGACCCCGCCGGTGAGTTCGCGCACCGACGCGGCGGCCGCGGCGTCGGACAGCACGGTCTCGTGCGCGCCGACGGCGCGGGCCAGGGCGAGCTTCTCCTCGGTCACGTCCAGGGCGACCACCCGGGCGGCGGTCATCGCGCGCAGCAGCTGGATCGCGACGTGGCCCAGCCCGCCGGTGCCGATCACCACGGCGGTGCTGCCGGGCAGCAGCTTGCCCAGCGAGCGCTTGATCGCGTGGTAGGGCGTCAGCCCCGCGTCGGTCAGCGGCACGGCCCGCACCGGGTCGAGGCCGCCGAGCGGTACCAGGTGGCGCGGGTCGTCGACGAGCAGGTACTCGGCCATCGCGCCGGGAGCGCCCAGGCCGGGCGGGCGGATGCCGAGCTCGGCCGCGCGCAGGCAGTAGTTCTCCTTGCCCTGCGCGCAGGTGAGGCAGCGCCCGCAGCCCCAGGGCCCGTAGACGGCGACGGCCTCGCCCTCGTCCAGGCCGCTCACCCCGGCGCCGAGCGCGGCCACGGTGCCGACGCCCTCGTGGCCGAGGGTGAGCGGCAGCGGGAAGCCCAGCCGCTCGGCGGGCATGCTCATCACGGCGATGTCGGAGTGGCAGACCCCGGCGGCGGTGACCTTCAGCAGGACCTGCCCGGGGCCGGGCTCGGGGGTCGGGACGGTGACCACCTCGGGGGCGGCGCCGATCGTGCGGTACTGGACGGCCTTCATGCTGGTACTCCACTTCCCTGGTGCTCCGTGTGCGCACCTTCCGTGCGCGGGTGCCCCCCGTGTCGAGAACGCCGGCCGGGTCAGCGGGCCGCGTAGGCGCCGTCGACCAGGTGGTAGCTGCCGTGGACGAAGGAGGCCCGGTCGGACAGCAGGAAGGCGGTCAGCTCGGCGACCTCCTCGGCGCGGCCCAGCCGGCCCGCCGGGTGCAGCGCGACCAGCGCCTCGCGGGCGGCCTCGTCGGCGCCGTCCAGCAGCGGGGTGTCGATGAAGCCCGGGCCGACCGCGTTGATCCGCACGCCCTGCGCGGCGTACTCCAGCGCGGCGGTCTTGGTCAGGCCGACGACGCCGTGCTTCGCGGCGGCGTACGCGGGCGAGCCGGCGAAGCCGTTGGTGCCGAGGATGGACGCCATGTTGACCACCGCGCCGCCGCCGGCCGCCAGGATGGCCGGGATCTCGTGGCGCAGCGAGTAGAAGACGCCGTCCAGGTTGGTGGCCAGCACCCGGCGCCACTCCTGCGGGTCGTAGGCGCCGGTCGGCGCGGTCGCGCCCGCGACGCCGGCGTTGTTGACGGCCAGGTGCAGGGCGCCGAGGCCGGCCACGGTCGCCTCGACACCGGCGCGCACCGACTCCGGGTCGGTCACGTCCATCTCGACGGCCAGGGTCCGTGCCCCCTCGGCCTCCAGCGCGGCGGCGGCCCGGCGGGCGCCTTCGGCGTGGAAGTCCGCGACGGCGACGGCGGCGCCGCCGGCGGCCAGGCGCCGGGCGACGGCGAGGCCGATGCCGGAGGCGCCGCCGGTGACCAGCGCGACGCGTCCGGTGAACTCCTGCGGCTGGGCGGTGCCGGTGGTGTCGGGGGTGGCGGTCATGGTGGTGCTCCTTCGGTGCGGGTGCGGTGGTGCTCAGGTCGCCGGGACGTCCGGTGGCGGCTCGGCGGCGAGCGTCGCGAAGGCCTGTTCCAGCAGGGCGGGCAGTCCGGACGTCCCGTCCTCCGGCGCCGGGTGGCGGACCCAGGCGCGGGCGGCGGCCTGCAGGGCCGCGACCCCGAGCCCGATCGCCACCGTCGGGCGCAGGTCGCGCTCGGCGTCCAGGCCCAGCCGTTCGGCGGCGATCCGGATGGACGCCTCCTCGGCGTCGACGCAGATCCGCCGGTAGGCGGCGGTCAGCGTGGGCTCGCGGGCGATCAGCGCGAACAGCTCGCCCACGCCGGGGCGGCGGTGCCAGGCCGGCTCCTCCTCGTCCCGCAGCCAGACGCGCAGGGCCGCCCGGTAGGCGGTCAGCGGGGCCTCGTCCGCGGGGCGGGTGGCCAGCGCCGCGTTGATCCGGTCGAAGTCCGCCCGCAGGCAGTCCAGCACGGCGTCCTCCCGGGACGGGAAGTACCGGCTGAACGTGCGCCGGGAGACGTCGGCCAGCTCGGTGACGTCCTCCACCGCGACCGCTGCCAGGCCCCGGTCCAGAACCAGCCGCAGCGCGGCGCCCGCCAGCGACTCCCGGGTCCGCCGGGCCTTGCGCCCGCGCCGTCCCTCGGTGGCCGCCCCGTCCTTCTCGATGCTCACGCTCCCCACCGTACACCCGGAAAATGTCCCAACGGGACAGAAGTCCCATTGCGACATTCCCTGCGTCCCGCCGCCCCGCCGCCCCGGCGGCCATTCGGCGCAGCCCGCGGCCGCCGACCCGGCCCCGGTCCGGAGCCGCGCCTACCGTGGGCTGATGACCGATCGTCCGACCGGGCGGCCACCCGCCGCACGCCGCCCGGGCTACCTCGGGGCCGCCGCCGCCTTCGCCGTCTGCATGGCGGGCACCACCCTGCCCACCCCGCTCTACGGCCTGTACCAGGAGGAGATCGGCTTCTCCGAACTGATGGTCACGGTCGTGTTCGCGATCTACGCGTTCGGCGTCATCGGTGTCCTGCTGCTCGTCGGCAACGTCTCCGACTCCGTCGGGCGCCGCCCCGTACTGCTCTGCGGACTGGCCTTCGCGGCGGGCAGCGCCGTCGCCTTCCTCGCCGAGGGCGGCCTGCCGATGCTCTGTCTGGGCCGGCTGCTCTCCGGGTTCTCGGCCGGCCTGTTCACCGGCACCGCCACCGCCTACGTGCTGGAACTCGCCCCGCCCGGCCGCCGCGCCCGGGCCGCGTTCGCCGCGACCGCCGCCAACATGGGCGGCCTCGGCTGCGGACCCCTGCTGTCGGGCGTGCTCGCCGAGTACGCCCCGTACCCCCTGATCCTGCCGTTCGCCGTGCACCTGGTGCTGCTCGCGGCCTCGTTCGCCGTCCTCTGGCGCCTGCCGGAGACCGTCGCGGGCGCCCGCCCGCTGCGCACCGCCCGCCCGCGCCGGCCGTCGCTGCCGCCGGAGGTCCGCGGGGTCTTCGTCCCGGCGGGCCTCGCCGCCTTCGCCGGCTTCTCCCTGCTGGGCGTCTTCACCTCGGTCAGTCCCGCCTTCCTCGCCGAGGGCCTGGGCGTCCACAACCGCGCGGTCACCGGCCTCGTCGTCTTCACGGCCTTCCTCGGCTCGACCCTCGGCCAGCTCCTGGTGCCCCGGCTGGGCACCGCGCGGGCCATTCCCCTGGGCTGCCTGGTGCTCATCGCGGGGCTCGCCCTGCTGGCCTCCTCGCTCGCCTGGACCGTCCTGGCGCCCCTGGTCCTCGCCGCCCTGGTGGGCGGCGCCGGCCAGGGCATGGGCCTGCGCGGCGCGGTCGGCGAGATCGCCGCCGCCGCTCCCGCCGAACACCGCGGCGGCGCGCTCTCCGCGCTCTTCGTCGTCGCCTACTTCGGCATCTCGATCCCCGTCATCGGCGTCGGCGTGCTCGCCGAGCCCCTCGGCCTGCCCGAGGCGGGCCTGGTCTTCGCCGGCTGCATGGCCGCGCTCGCCGCCGCCTCGGGCGTCTACCTGCTGCGCCGGGCCAGGCTCTCGGCCGCCTGAGCGGGCGGCGGGGGAGCGGGGGCGGGTGGTGCGGCGCCCGGATTCGGGATGGGTCGAAGGGCTTTGCCCGGACGGTTCGCGCGCCGCGAGACTCGTCGAGGCAACAGGCCACCTGGAGAAGTGACTTGAGGAGAGTGTCCGTCATGAGGCTCGCACGTTCCCTCGTTCCCCGCACCGGCGTCGCGCTGGGCGCCGTCCTGATGGCGGCCGGGCTGCTGGGCGGTCCCGCCTTCGCCGCCGACGGCGCCCCGGCTCCCGCGGCGGCCGCGGCCGCGGCCGTGAGCGCGCCGGCCTCGGACGCCAACCAGACGGTGATCCGGGCCACCGCCGGCCTGAGCCGCGGCCAGAGCTGGTCCTCGCCCGACGGCAGCACGGTCCTGTACCAGCAGTACGACGGGCACGTCGTCCTCTACAAGAACAACGTCGCGATCTGGACCGCCGTGGGCACCTACGGGGTCGGCACCTACTTCTACGTCCAGGACGACGGCAACCTCACCGCCTACGACGCCGCCTGGCGCCCCCTGTGGGAGAGCCGCACCGGCCGCCACCCCGGCGCCTACCTCGCCATCCAGAACGGCGGCAACCTGGTCGTCTACTATGGCAACACCCCCCTCTGGTGGTCCAACTACCACCCCGGCGGCACCGGACCGATCGACCCCGACCCCGAGTGCACCCCCACGACCCACCAGCTCTGCCCCTGACCTCCCGCGCGGGGCGGGGGCGGGCCCCCCGGGGCGCGCCCCGCCCCCCCCCCGCCCCCCCCCCCCGCGGGCCCGGGGGGCCCCCGCCGC
>NZ_JBHJUI010000001.1:414035-724178 GCF_042268405.1 Kitasatospora sp. NPDC056184
GGACCGATCCGGAGCAGCAGGAGCTGGAGGAGCGGGTCGAGGCCGCCGAACTCGCCCAGGGCACCGGCCGTTTCCAGGAGCCACCCCGTGCGGCCCTTGGGGCACGCCGCCTCCCGGACCCTCGGCCGCGGCCCGCGACGCGGCGCTGCGCCCGCTCACCGTGGACGGCCCGCACCCGCAGGTCTCCCGGCTGCATAAGGTGGGGGTGAAACCGGCTCACGCACCCGTGGAGATCTGATGAGTTCGACCGCTGTTCCCGAGGCCGCGCTTCCGGTCGGGGTGATCGGGCTGGGCGACATCGCGCAGAAGGCCTACCTGCCGGTCCTCGCCGCGCTGCCCGGCCTGGACCTGCGGCTGATGACGCGCGACGGCGCCAAGCTGGACCGGATCGGCGAGACGTACCGGATCGCGCCCGAGCAGCGCTTCACCGATCTCGGCCGGCTGATCGACAGCGGCATCCGGGCGGCCTTCGTGCACGCGGCGACCGACCAGCACGTGCCGATCGTCGAGCAGCTGCTCACGGCCGGCGTCGACGTCTACGTGGACAAGCCGCTCGACCACACCCTCGACGGCGCCCGCCGCCTGGTCGACCTCGCCGACCGCACCGGCCGCTCCCTGGCGGTCGGCTTCAACCGCCGCCACGCCCCCGGCTACAGCCAGGCCCTCGAACGGCCGCGCGACCTGATCGTCCTCCAGAAGAACCGCGAGGGCCTGCCCGAGACCGCGCGCACCCTCGTCTACGACGACTTCATCCACGTCGTCGACACCCTGCGCTTCCTGGCCCCCGGCGAGTTCGACCACGTCGACGTCCGCGCCCGCGTCCGCGACGGCCTGGTGGAGCACGTCGTCCTCACCCTCGCCGGCGACGGCTTCACGGCCCTCGGCATCATGAACCGGCTCTCCGGATCGACGGAGGAGATCCTGGAGGTCTCCGGCGGCGACTCCAAGCGCGAGGTCCACAACCTCGCCGAGGTGATCGACCACCGTGGCCAGCCCACCGTCCGCCGCCGCGGCGACTGGGTCCCGGTCGCCCGCCAGCGCGGCATCGAGCAGGTCGTCCTCGCCTTCCTCGACGCCGTCCGCACCGGCCGGACCCTCGACGCCCACGACGCCCTGCGCACCCACGAACTGTGCGAACTGATCGTGGAGCGCATCGAGGGCCCCTGACGCCACATCAGCGCATTGAATCCGACCGCCGCGTGAACCGGGACGGGGGAATCATGAGCGATGCGGGACGTCGGCTGCCGGCGCCGGCCGCCGGGCGGAAGCCCGCCGGCCTGGCGCTGCTCGACCTGCTGGACGATCAGAGGGCTCCGAGGCTCTCTGTGTGGTCTCGGGACCACCGGGCATCGGCAAGTCCCACCTCCTGACCTGGTTGGGGGAAGCCTGTGGTGTCCCCGGTGTCGCACCCTCCCGGCGGTCCGATGCGGCGTTCTCCCTGGCGGGGATGACGGCGGAGGCCGTGGTCTGGCGGCTGGCCGCGCGGCTGGGCGTGACGGCGGACGGACCGGCCGATCTCGTCCGGGCACTGCGGAAGAGCGCTCGCCGCCGGCCCCCAACCCTCCGACAACCCGCCACCCTACCGACCGGTCCACCACCCCAGGGCGCACCTCGGCCGCGGAGAGAACCTTCTCCGCGGCCGAGGGCGAGCCGGGGACGCGTACCTCATTCATGGCAGGTCAGCAACCGATCTTCGAACCGTCCATCGCAGCCTCGGCGGAGGCCTGGAAGGTTCCGTCGGCCTCCGCTCCCTGCCTGAACGTTATAGTCAGTGTCTCCCAGCCCGATTCGGACCTCCTCGTGAAACACGTCCGCACGTCCGCCGACCCGCGACCCGGCCCTTCCCTCTCCCAGCCCAGCCGGGAGAGTTCCCTCGTGTAGAAGTCGATCAAGTCCTCGCGATTCCCGCCGTAGGTGTACAGCCGACTGCCGGACAACCAGGCATCCGTGGAATCCTCGCCGACACACTCGGCCGTATCCGCCGAGCCCTTGACCTCCTGCGATCCACTCGGCGTCACGGCGAACGCGTCCAGCCTGTCGAGCGCGGCCAGGCGAGCACCCTGGCCCGAGCACTGGTCACCCGCCCCACCCAGCAGCGACCCGAACGCGACCACGAACGACCCCCCGACCACCATGACGAGAACGAGGACAGCTATCTCCAAGCGGGTCACGATCCGCATTCGTCGGGCATCCATCACGAACTCACCTTGCCATCCTGTCCGGCACTGCTCGAACGGAGACAAGGCCGACCGACGCCCTCGGTGACGACTCTCTCCGCGGACCATTTCAATTCTGATCATCCAGTCTTCGGCGGTGGGCGGCGTCGGCGGCCCACTCCTGCTCGGGGTCCTCCTCCTCCTCGGCGGCGACACTGCTGTTCGTCCATCAAGTGTTGGTCGCGCCGGCCCGCCCGGGGACCCGCGGCCACTGACGGTGCGCCTGGAACGGACCGGCACGGCTGAACGGCCACGCGCCTGCACCCTCGAACTCGACGGGGCCGTCCACCCGATGGAGGAACGAACCGAGTGCTGATCCTTCGCGCCGGCCCCCCGCCCGCCGCCGCGCCTGTGTGGACGACGGTCGGCGCTGCAGCCAAAACGCCACCGGGGTGCCCTCCTCGATCGAGGAGGGCACCCCGGTGTTCCAGATTCCGGAGCCACCGACTACGTCAGATACGGCGACTCGAAATCATCGACGAAGAGGCCGGACTTCCTGACCGACAGAACAGCGTCATCCGACGGGTTCGCGATACCGATGTACATGTAGTAGTCGTAGCCGAAGTGCACGAAGAACTTGCCGTCGTTGACGAGCCTGCACCAGACGGATTCTCCGCGAAGGATTGATCTCGCCAATTCGAGCGCCTGCTCGAACGACAGTCGGTCGCCCTCGTCGATGCGCTGCCACCACGGGCTTTCGGAGTAGATCTCCAAGCCGTCGACCCGAAGGGTAGTCACACCTTGTGTGGCCGCGAACCGGCGAGCGGCCTCAAGGTACCGCCGTTCCGTCTCCTCGTATTCCGAGCGGGTGAGCACCTCCCCGCCGAACGACTCCCCGATGTCGGAGTATCCGATCCAGGACGGCATCGTTCCGGCCCGCTGCTCCGGCGAGTGCTTCACAACCCGGTACTGGAACATGTGCTACTTTCCGATCCGATGGCACAGATGCTTGCAGTAGGTACCGGACCTGGTCTTTTTGGATCCCAGGTTCTTCACTGAAGAGGCAGCCTTCCAGCCACCACCCGCATGCCCGTCCTGGTCCCGAGAGATGTACACCGTGCCCTTGCGGTAGACATCCGCCCCATGGGACTTCCCACCGACCTTGACGAACCCCATCCTGGTCGCGATCTTGCGAGCGTCTTCCTCACTGAGCTTGTTTCCAAGCCTACAGCTCACGGGCAGCTTGGCGTTGTCATTGTGCGTCAGGACTTCGTCACCGCCGGCAGTGACGACGACGAACGTGTGCACATTGCCGACGTTGAGGTTGTAAACGAGTTCGTCGGCCATGTCACCGAGGTCGCGGGTGTAGGCGACCTCGGCAGTGTTTCCATCGGGTGAGAGGAGTTCCTCCCCGACGACCACATTGGCCGCCTCGACCCAGCCGCGGTCAACCACCCACATCGGGTGGTTGGCGGTGGCCTCAAGAGGCGCTGTCGCGGGGTCCAGGTCGGTGTCGATCAGGACCATATGCTTGGTCCCGAAGCCGACCACGACATCGAGAACCGGCTGGGCCGAGGACTCACCCGTCGCCGGGTCGACGGCCACGACGACATCGCCGATCCTGATGTCGCTGATCGGACGGTAGGCACCGTCAGCCATCCGAACCAGCGTGTCCGGAGCGAAGGAGTTCTTTCCAGCGCACCCACAACTGCAACTCTTGGCAACGGACTTCACCTTGGATGCGGTGGTCCGGTACACAGTCTTGGCCTTCACCGTCACGCGTTGGGCCCTGACCGCCGCGCGCGTCGCCTTGACCGTGGTGACGGCGGCCTTCACGACCGGGCCGGCACCGACAGTGGCGGCGACCGCCGTCGCGGCCATCTCGGCAGCCTTCTCCCAGTTCCCGGTGGCCGCGTAGGACACCGCTGAGACGACTGCGGCGACAGCGCCGATCGGGCCCGGGATGTAGGACGCCACCTCGGCGACCTTGGCGACGACCTGGACGGCCTTCTTCGCCCACTTGGGCATGCCCCAGTTGCCGTCGAGGTCGGTGCAGTTGACGGGGTCGCCGGTGCAGTAGTCGTACGGGCTGGCGTTGCCGCCGGGGATCGGGTCGATCTGAAGGAAGCGACCGAGGGCGGGGCTGTAGAGGCGGGCGCCCATGAGGATGTCGCCGTCCTGGGCCTCGGCGGAGCGCTGCTTGCCGCCGAGCCAGCCGTAGCGGACTGCGGCCTGGCCGTCCTGGGGGATGCCGAACTCGTCGAAGTCCAGGACCACCGGGTTGGTCAGCGCCGGGTTGGTGGTGATGACGACCGAACCGAACAGGTTGGTGAGCTGGAGCTGGACGTCACCGGTCCTGCTGGTGGTGGCGGTGAGGTCGCCGTCCGGGCCCGAGACGTTGCGGGTCAGGGTGCCCTGGGTGGTGTCCTCGATCGTCCAGCGGACCTCGTCGCCGTCGTCGCCGTAGTGGTTCAGCTTCGACGTCGCGCCGGCCCAGGAGCCGTCGGCCTGCTTCTTGCTGGTGGTGAACGCGGTCAGGCGGTGGGCGGCGTCGACGGCCCACTCCTGCTTGGTGTCCCCCTTCTCCTGGGCGGCGACGCGGTCGTTCGCCCAGTAGGTGTTGGTCGCGCCGGTCGCGGTGGTCACCGTGCGCCCGAAGGCGTCGTAGGAGAAGCCCGCGTCGGTGAGGCGATCCGCGCTGTCGTAGGTGTGGTTCTCGGCCGTCGCCCCGCCCGTGGCGCACTCGCCCGATGAACCGTTCGGGGAGGTCTGCTTGGAGAGCCGGTTGGAGTGGGCGTCGAAGGCGTACTGGCGGGTGACGCAGCCGGTGGCGACCGTGGACTGCTCGGCCTTCACCAGCCGGCCGAGCCGGTCGTACTGGTAGGAGCGGGTGGCGGTGGAACTGCTGTCCTTGGCCACCTGCCCCTGGGTGGAGATGTCGGCGGCCTGCGCCCAGATGACCTTGTTGTCGCTGGTGCGGGTGTAGGTGCGGCCGGTGGCCTCGCCCACGGCGTTGGTGGTGTCCTTGCGGACGATGCCGCCGGGGTAGGTCTGCTCGACGAGCTGGCCGTCCGGACCGTACTTCGCCGTGAACTCGCCGGCCACGCTGTCGTTGACGGAGGTGACCAGCCCGCGCGGCTCCTTCGCGCGGTCGTAGGTGTAAGTGGTGGAGCCGGTCGGGTCGGTGACCTTCACCGGCTTGCCGAACCGGTCGAACTCCGAGGTGGTCGTCGAACCGTCGGCGTCCGTGTAGGAGATCAGCCGGCCGAGCTGGTCCAGCACCCGGGTCAGCGACTTGCCGCCGGCCGTGGTCCGCACGAGGTCGCCGGTGGCGGGGTCGTACTCGGTGGTGACCTTCGGGAGCGGCTTGCCCTCGTCCGAGGTGATCTCGGTCGAGGTGATGCGGTCCGCGCCGTCGTACGTGGTGACCGTCTTGCGGGACTTGCCCGCGTTGGTCTCGGTGGTCTCCTC
Organism: Kitasatospora sp. NPDC056184; assembly: GCF_042268405.1. Lineage (NCBI taxonomy): Bacteria > Bacillati > Actinomycetota > Actinomycetes > Kitasatosporales > Streptomycetaceae > Kitasatospora > Kitasatospora sp. NPDC056184. The sequence continues at coordinate 419,663 of NZ_JBHJUI010000001.1, forward strand.
CGCCTCGCCGAACGGCGAGTAGCGGGTGACCCGCTTGACCGGCAGGGTGGTCGGCATCCGCGACGCGTCCGCGCCGGTGATCGCACCGCCCGGCAGAGTGACACAGGGCAGACCCGCCCACTCGGGGCGGTTGGCGCACGCGGCGTCGTCCGGGTTGGCACCGGCGGTGTAGAACACCGACTTCACCGTCCCGGCGTCCGAACCGGTGGAGCCCGGCTTGCGCGACTCCAGCGCACGCCCCGACGCGTCGTACTTGACCGTCGAGGTCAGATTGGCGCCGAGCCCGTCCGTGGTGACCGACGTCGAGGCCTTCAGCGTCCAGCCGGAGGTGCCGCCGATCGGCGTGTCGTAGCCGGTCCTTGTGACGCGCAGTTCGACGTCGTCCGCGTAGCCGTCGAGGCGGGCGCCGTCGGTCCCGGTGGTGAGCAGGTGGTAGGCCTGGCCGTCGGGCTTGCCCTCGTCGTAGGTGTTGGTGTTGTGGTCGCGCGCCACCACCGAGGTGCCGGCCGGGAGGGTCGGGTTGACGGTGGTCTTGGTGAGCGTGACGGTGTCCAGACCGGCGTGGTAGCGCTCGCCCTGGCTCGCCGGGTTGGTGCCGGTGATGGTGAGCTTCAGCTCGTGGTCACCGCGCGCCAGGTGGATCGACTGGCCGACCGCATAGGGGGCGATGGAGCCCGCGGGGTTGGCGTCGAAGGTGTCGATCGGCTGGCCGAGGTTCTGACCGTCGATCGCGAACTGGATGATGCCGTGGTCACTGAACCGGGTCAGCTGACCCGAGAGCCGGTAGTCGCCCTCCTCCGGCACGCTCACCCGCATGGCGTCGAACGCGCCCGCCTGGGTGCCGGCCAGGCCGAGCTGCGCTCCGCCTGACCAGGAGAGGGCACCGTTGTTGTTGATCACCCGCACCGGCGCGCTGGCGCCGAGCTGCGGCAGCTTCTCGGCCTCCGCGGCGACGGTGGCCGGGGCGGTCTGGCCGTTGACCTGCTCGGACAGCGAGGCGCGGTAGACCGGGCCGAGGGTCTCGACGACGTCCAGGCCGTCGGGGCTGTAGACGGTGCGCGAGTCGAGCAGGCGCGCCCGCGACACCGAGTCCGCGGGAAGGTTCAGCTCGGCGACGAACCGGTCCGCCTCGGGGTGGGTGCCGAGCGCGATCGAGCGGTTGGTCGCCTCCAGGGTACGGACGGCATGCCCGTAGCGGTCGTACTCCTTCGTATCGATGTCACCGCCGGGGGTGATGGACGGGCTCGCCGTGTTGACCTCGTTGCCGGAGGCGTTGAGGTAGTGGACGGTGGCCGGTTTGTAGCCGTCCTTGCCCGGCTTCACGGCCGTGGCGGTATTGGTGCCCGGGTCGTCCTCGGGACCGAAGACGGCGGTGGCGTCGGTCGGCGCGTCGGTCTGGGCCCACTTGGCGACATCGGTGCCGCCCATGTCGTACGGGCCGCCGGCCGTACCACCGGCAAGCGGAACGTCGTAGACGACGCTGGTCGCGACCTCGCCGTCGACCTGGTCCTTGCTGCCCTGCACGAGAGCGGCGCGGCGGACCTTCAGCAGGCGGCCCGGGTCCTGGTCGGCCGCGGCCTTGCCGTAGTCGAAGTTCCACGGCAGCTCGCCGGCGGCACCGATCCGGGTGACCCGGCCGTCCGCGTCGTAGCTGTAGGAGGTCTTCAGCGGCTGGGCCAGGCGCGGGTCCCAAACCTGCGCCAGACGCCCCTTGTCGTCGTACGCGTAGTGCGCGACCTCGACGGCCTCCTCCTTCGAGGTCGCCGGGTTCCACGACCACACCTTCGCCGTACGGATGCGGTCCAGGAAGTCGCCGGGCGTCGTCGCGGTGGCCGTGGTGACCTTGGCGTAGTCGTACTCCATGACCTCGCAGCCGCGCGGCAGCGGGTTGACGGTGCAGTGGTTGACGTCGTCCACGCCCGGTTCGACCGGCGGGATGACGCGCTTGACGAGCGAGCGGCCGTCGGTGGTGTCGTACTGGTACCGGGTGGCCGAGGCGGCCTCCGGACCGATGTCGGCGAAGACCTGGTAGATGTCGGAGCCGCCGTGACGGACGAACACCGTCTTCGAGCCGTCCAGCTCGCTCAGCTCATAGATGGTTCCGGCGGACTGCACGTCCCAGACCTGGTTGGCGCCGCTCCGGCAGGTCCAGATGGTGCCGCCGAGATTCGCGTCCAGGCACTTGCGCGAGTACTGGTTGACGACCTGGCCGTCGGCGAGGACGTCCCACTTCTGGTTGGCGAAGGAATGACAGTCCCACAGCACGACCTGGGTGTTGTCGGCGGCCACCTCCCAGGGGTTGTCCAGGCACTTGCCGAGGATCTGGAAGCGCTGCTGGTCGTCGCGGGTCCACTGCTGGTTGACGCCTCCGGTGCACGGAGCCGCCCGCACGGCGATGCCGCTGACACCGCCGGGGACCTCCAGGCACTGCCCGGTCGCGGCCAGCACGAGGGCGCCGCTGGTGGCCGGCACGGCCTTCAGTGACAGCGACTCGGCACCCGGCTCCGGGAAGAAGCTGCCGTCGGTACCCCGGGCGAAGGTGAGCGAGCTGTCGTCGTTGCCCTTGATCTCGACCAGGTCGGACTGCAGGAACGACAACGACCGGTAGTCCGAGCCGGCGCCCGCATCCGAGCCGCCCGCCCACTGCGGACCGAACGGCGCGACGATCTCCTTCACCGACAAGTCGTCGAAGAAGACCTGCTTGTCCGCTGCGGTGAAGCCGTTGTAGAGACGGAAGAACGCCTCGGTGGCGCCCTGCGGGACGGCCAGGTCGACGCTGAGCTGCTGCCAGCCGTCGGTGAAGCCGGCCTTGCCGGAGGTTACCTCGGCGTAGCCGGCCGCGGTCCGGGTGAACCCGACCAGACGCAGGCCGCGGTGGGCGTAGTCGGGGTTCAGTCCAGTGGTACCCGGCACGTAGATCCAGCCGGTCAGCCGGTAGGTGCGGCCGGGCTTCATACCGAGGGCCATGGTCATTTCGGGGCCGACGCCCGTGTAGGAGTCGCTCTGGCCGGTCGGCGTGATCAGCAGCGAGTCGGTCGAGCTGTCGTGGCCGCGCGCGGTGGAGCGCGACAGCGTCACCGGACCGGCCGAGAACCCGTTGGTGTCGGTCCCGATCTGGCGCTGGTTGGCCGTCAGCCGCTCGCCCTGCGGCTGCCAGCCGCGGTCCGTGCCCCGGGAGGAGGAGGTACGGGCCACTGACATGCCGAACTCGTCGGCGTCCGTGACGTCGGTGGAGAAGTCGCCGGTCAGCAGGTTGACCGACCCCGGGCCGACCTCGGCGCTCGCCGCGCCGTCGGCGTTGCGGTCCACCGTGATCGTGTTCCAGACAGTGGTGTAGCCGGCGCCGGAGCCGTCCTCGGGGAAGAGCCTGGCGCGGATCTGGACGACGCCGCCGACGTTGCCGAGGGTGTCGAGCACGTTCCAGTCGGCATGCGGGCCGAGGTCCGCGAGCCGCGGCTTGTCCTCGGTCACCGGGGTGTTGTCGGCCTTGGTCAGGTTGGTCCGGGGGACGGCGTACTCGGTGGCGCCGGGGCCGCGGCGGTACTCGTAGACGACGCGCTTGAACTGCTCCTGCGCGTCCACGGCCAGCTTGACGCGCTTGGCCGCCTGGGTGCCGTTCACCGGCGAACTGATACCGGCCTGGCCGACGTGGAACACGTACTCGGCGGGCGGGGAGAGATTGCCCGCGCGGTCCTTGGCCTGCACGCTGAGCACGCGCCGGCCCTCGGTGGTCGGCGTGATCGACGCGGTCAGCGCAGCGGTGGCGTTGACCGTCACCGGCGCGCCGCCGTCCAGGGTGTAGACGTACGCGGCCAGGTCGTCCGTCCCGGCCGGGACGGAGAAGGTGAACGAACCGGCCTGGTTGGCCGCCCCGTGCCACAGCCCGTCCGCCGGGTAGTCGGCGGAGGTGACGAACGGCGTGCCCGGTTTCACGGTGTCCACCGTGAACGGCGTGTTCACCCAGCCGGACCGGATCTTGCCGTCGTCCACGATCGAGGTCATCGAGTACTGGACGCCGTCGTCGAGCTTGGCGAGGCCGAAGTCGGACGCCCGGACGGAGGCCCACGCGCCGTTCGGCGTGTACCTGGAGATGCTGCCGAAGAACGAGCCGGCGCGCCACAGGTCGAAGAAGACCGTGACCGGCTCGCCGTCGTCGTCCGCCCCCTGCACCAGGAAGCGCGGGTTGGCGTCCGCGACGACCTTCGGGTCGCCCGGCGGGGACGGCTGGATCTCCACCGTCGCGGGGGTACGCGGGATCGAGTTGTAGGTGATCGAGACGTACGGTGGGGCGCCGCTCTGGGCGGAGGCGAACTTCTTCCAGGAGAGGTTGCTGTTCTCGTCCGTCGCCTTCAGCAGCAGGCCGTAGTCGTTGTAGCCGAACTGCGTGAGGTGCCGGATCATCTCGGTGACGTCGGTGTTCGTCCAGCCGGAGCCGTCCGGGGCGGTGCACTGGTGGGAGTCCCCGCCGTCGTCGTCGTAGGTCTCGTACGTCCGTTTCCACTGCTGGCCCCACTGGGGCTCGTTGCCCCATCGGGTCCACCAGCCGGCGCCGCCGGCGTCCCAGACCTCCCACTGCTTCGGGGTGCAGGAGGAGGAGTGGAAGTTGTACAGGTGCAGCTTGGCGTCGATGATCTGCTTGCCGTTGAAGTCGGCACCCGGGATCGTCAGGTACGAGCGCGCCTTGACGCTGCCGTTGTAGCTGCCCAGCTTGATTTCGTAGGAGCCGGACGCGTCGATGTTCTCGTTGTTCTGGACGTAGGTGTCGTAGCTCGTACCGATGTCGACGACCGGGTCGATGGTGACCGGGTACTGGGTCTTCTCGTCCGCCAGGAACGCCGCGTCCGGGGTGAACACGAGCTCGGTGTCCGCACCCTCACCGCGCACCCGCATCGTCACCGGCGCGCGGTTGAGGTGCTCCTGCGAGGCCTCGTCGAGCGCCGCGTCCCACATCACGGGGGCCGGGATCTTCACGGCCTGCTTTCCGGTCGCCTTGTCCAGCAGCTGGATCGAACCGTCCTGCTGCGGGGCGACGTTGAGGCCGGTGGTGTCCAGCGGGATGGTGACCGTGCCGGTCTGCGACACGGCGGAACGGTTCTTCACGATCAGGAACTGCTCGAAGCCGGTCCGGGTCGCCTGGAGGACCAGGTCGACGCCGGGGCGGGCATCGACGTAGGTGGCCTTGTCGCCCTCCAGCTTCGGCGCGGGGAGCTTTCCGAGCCAGCCGAAGGAGACCTGCTGGTCACCGGACCCGATGGTGGCCAGCGGCCGCTCGGCGGGCGCCCGCTCGGCCTCGGCCGGGCGGGCCAAGGGGCTCGACGGGGCGGCGGGGGCGGCCTTCGCGTCGGGCGAGTCGGGCGCGGCGCCGGGAGGCGTCGGCAGGCTGTCGCCGACCGTCACCCCGGCGTCGCCGCCTGCCAGCACCAGCCCACCGGGGTGCGCCTTCGGCGCCACCTTCCCGTCCGGCGTCCGCACCAGCGTGGTGTCGACCGGCACCCAGGCGTCGCCGACCTTCATGCGGAGCGGGCCGGTGGACCGCTCCGAGGTCAGCGTCCCGTCCGGATTCGCCCACAGCGTGGTGAACTCCGTCCGGGCCTTGGTGACCTCGATCCGCCGGCCCTGGAGGCGGGCCGCCAGCAGCGCCGACGCCTCGTCGGCCGCCTCCGCCGCAGGAGACGGAGCGGTGGGAGGAGTTCCGGGCGCGGCCGCGGCCGGAGCCGCCGTCAGTGCGTCGAACGCGACACCGGTCTGCACCAGGAGCCCGAGCGTCAGGGCGCCCGATATCCGGCGCAACCAGCGCGATGACAAGGCCCCGCCCGCGAACGCGGACGAGACTGGGGTGTGAGGAGACATCGGCCCTTCCGAAATGTCGTCAAAGAGCTTGAACGGCTTGTTCGGATCTGCAGCACAACGTCTCACTCCCGGCGGCTCCCCAGGGAGTACTTAGGTGACAATCACATAACAGATGGCACATGTCATATGGCACTGAGTGACTTTTCCTGCTAATGCCAGGTTTTTGACATGATCATCATCATTGCCGCACTTTCGTGCGCTTTGGCGGATCAGCCTCGGAGTGACCACGTTTCCACCGGATCCACCGGGAGGGCGGCCACCCGACTGCGCGCTCGAACCCGGCAAGGCCGCCCACCCGCTGGAGGAGCCGAATAACTGTCAGGTTTGATCTTGGGTGGAGGTGGCTTCGCGGACGGTGGAATCGCCCAACGAGCGAACCTGGCGAACATCACGGTAAGCACCGTTGCAGCGCTGGAGGGCGCGGCCCGGCCCGGTGGACGGGTCGGGCCGCGCGGGTGGGGCCGGAAGCGGGATCAGCAGGGGATGACGACCGAGACCGTCGCCGGCGAGGGCGGCCAACCGCCGTTGTCCACGCTGAAGTTGGCGGTCACCGTGCTGCCGCAGGTCGCGGTGGTGGTGATCCCGCCGACGTAGGTGCCGCCGGAGGGCACCAGGGCGCTGGTGTAGAGGGGCGGGCCCGGGGGCAGGCCGGGAGCGGTGCCGGAGATCTTGAAGCCGACGGTCTGCGGGACCCAGGCCGGGTTGGTCGAGTAGGCGTGCCCGTAGAGGTGGACCTGGAGGCCGTTGACGTCGATACAGGCCCGGGTCTGCAGCAGGCCGGGCGCACCCGGGGTCCCGCAGGTGGTGAACGGTCCGGGCGGGCCCGCCGGACCGTTGGTGGCGGCGACGGCGGACGGGGCGGCGGTGGCGGCCAGCGCGGCGAGGACCGCGGTGCCGGCCAGGGTGGCGGCGGTGCGACGACGGTGCATGGGTGGGTTCCCTCTCTGTGGCAGCGGGTGCGGTGGGATGCCGGACACGCTGTGACATGTCACATCGTTCTTGAGGGAATGGTGCCACCCGAACGGCGGTCCGGTCCGTCCGCCGGCCCGAATGACCGGAGGGCAACCGTCCGTTGGCTTGAACGAGGCGTCATGTTCCGTTTCCCGCAACGGCGGAGCGGCCCGTCCGGATCCGAGGAATCCGGACGGGCCGCCGCGATGTCGCCGAACAGGGTTGCCGGGAAGGTCAGGTGGCGATGCCGCAGTACTGCTGCTGCTTGCCGATCGCGCGGTAGACGCAGTCGGCCGTCTCCACCAGCCGCAGCACGGCCTCGCGGTTGCGGCTGGTCTCCCGCCCGATCACCTCGTCGGGCGGGTAGAAGCCGCTCGCGCCGTTCGGCCCGGGGTACATCTCGAAGGTGTAGGCGAAGACTCGCTGGGCGCCCCACAGCCAGTCGTCGATCGACCCGTCCGTGATGTAGAGGTCGCTGGACTGCTCGGGCGTGTAGTTGTTGGTGGCGGCCATGGACCGGCCGAGGGTGGCGAAGGTGTTGTACTCGTCGGCGGTCATGCCGGTGGTGGTGTTGGCGGTGGTCCAGCCGAACGGCCAGAGCACCAGCTCGCTGTAGGTGTGGAAGTCGATGGCCGCGGTGATCTGCTGCTTGCCGCCGACCACCCGGCTGCGCACGAAGTCGGCGACCACCTTGGTCTCCTTGGCGGACTCCGGCCCGGTGCCCCGGTAGGTCTCGCTGGAGGTGGAGCCGGAGGAGCCGCCGCAGCAGCCGAACTTGTAGTCCCAGTTGCGGTTGAGGTCGGTACCGGTGTAGCTGCTGCCCGGGTTCGGCTGGCGGTCCTTGCGCCAGCTGCGGTAGCGGCCGGTCGCGATGTCGTACTCGCCGCCGTCCGGGTTGAGGTCCGGGACCACCCAGATCTCCCGGCTGTTGACGGCGTTCGCGATCCGGCTGTCGGTGGCGTACTTGTCGCCGAACTCGTGCAGCAGGTAGAGCGACATCTCGACGGTGAGGTGCTCCCGGGCGTGCTGGTGGGCGGTGAACAGCACCTCGGGCTCGTTCTCGTCGGTGCCGACGTTGTCGCTGATCTTGACGGCGACGATCGGCCGGCCCTCGTAGGAGGTGCCGATGACCCGCTTGCTCATGATGTCGGGGTGGGCGGCGACCACGGCGTCGATGTCGGCCGCGGCCTCCGCGTAGTTGTGGTAGCCGGAGTCGGCGGACGGGAAGTCGTAGAGCGCCGCGCCGACGCCCTCCAGGCCCGGCTCGGCGCCGTACCGGGGACCGGGCAGCGGGACGGGCGACCAGCCGAGCGCGCGCAGCCGGGCGGCCTCGGCGGGGGTGGCGGTGACGGTGAGCGAGTCGGGCCGGACGGCGTCCACGGAGGCGCCGGTGGCGGCGATCCCGGTGCGCTCGGCGACGGTCCGGGGGCCGTCGAGGCGGTACTGCCGGGCGGTGTCGGAACCGGCGGCGGAGGCGGGGGCCGGCTGGGCCGTGGCCTGGGTGGTGAGCGGGACGGCGAGGGCGAGGGCCAGCAGGACGGCGGTGGCCGTGGCGGGCTTCCCTCGGCGGGGCAGTCGCATGACTGTCCTCCTGTGGGGGTCCGTAGGGACGGAACGGTGGAGGAGGCGGGTGCGGCGCCGCGAGCTTGATGGTCCGTCAATGTCATGCAATCGTCAAGGAGTTGGGGTGGAATAGCGGCTGGGCGACTCGGCCGGGTGCCGGGTCAGGGGGTCGGTGTGCCCCGGTCCGCGGCCGCTCCGCAGGTCGCCAGACTGCACCAGCGCCGCCGCCCGCCCGCGTCCAGGAACAGCCAGCCGCAGTCCGCGCTCGGGCAGCGCTGGACGGTCAACCGGCGCGGGTCGGCGAGGAGTTCGGCGGCGGCCCGGGCGGCCGCGTACAGCGGCAGCCGCAACCCGGCCGACGGCGGCAGCCGCCACTGCGCCAGACCGTCCTCGCCCCGGCTGAACACCGCGGCCCGGGTCGCCAGTTGGACCACGGCGGCGACCTCCCCGAAGGCCGCCCCGTCCTGCGGGTCGGTCAGGCACGCGTACAGCGCGGAGCGGAACGCGCGGGCCTCGGCCAGGACGGCCGCCGCCTCGTCCGGGCACCGCTCGGCCTGCCGGAGCAGCGCCTCGACCAGCGGCGGCGCCGCGAGGTCCTGGTGCCCGGCCCACACCGCGAGCGTCGAGTAGTGGCGCAGCCAGTCCGATCCGGGCGGCGGGGCCGGGACGCCCCAGCCGGCGAAGGTGTTGCAGAACTCCAGCGCCGGGTGCCCGCCCGCGCTCCACGGCAGCCACTCCTCACCCACCCGCACCGCGTACAGCGGCGCCGGGGGCCGGTCCAGCCGGGGGTCGGCGCGCAGGATCCGCTCGTGCAGCGCCGTCAGCTCCGCGCCCGGTTCCACGCCCAGCGTCTCCACCAGCGTCCGGCGGGTGTGCCGGTAGAGGGCGAGCGCCTCGCCCTGCCGGCCCGCCCGGTACAACGCGGTCATCTCGGCGCGCACCAGCCGCTCGCGCGGCGGCAGGCCGGTCAACTCCTCTTCGGGGAGCGGAAGACCGGCGAGCAGGCGGTCGTGCCGCCCCATCGCCAGCAGGAGCTCCGCCCGCTGCTCCAGGGCCGACAGCCGCAGCTGGAGCAGCCGCCCGCCGAGCCGTCCGCGCAGCGCGTCGTCGGCCACGTCGGCGAGCAGCGGCCCGCGCCAGAGGCTGAGCGCCCGGTCGTGGCAGCGCAGCCGCTCGGCCGGGTCGCCGGTCGCCGACGCGCGGGCCGTGAGGTCCAGGAACTCCCGGACGTCGAGGCCGTGCGGGCCGGGCACGATCGCGTACCCGTCGTGCCGGGTGGCGAGCAGCACGCCGTGCGGGCGCAGCCGGGCGCGCAGCCGTCCGACGTACGTGTGCACGGTGCCGCGCGCCGAGGCGGGCGGGCTGCCGTGCCAGAGCAGGTCGATCAGGCGCTCGGTGGCGACCGCCCGGCCGTCCTCCAGCAGCAGGACGGCCAGCAGGCAGCGCTCCTGGCGCCGGGTACCGGCCAGGACGGGCTCGCCGAGGTGGTCGGCCTCGAAGGGGCCGAGCAGTCGGAACTCCATGGCGGGCCACCCTACGGTGCCCGCCCCGCGGTGGTCCCCGTCCGGCCGAGATGCCCCACCCGTCCGGATCCGGCCGGGTGGTGGTGAGAATCCGGTGAGCGGCCGCTGCCAGGCTGGCGGCCGAACAGTCCGCGCCCCGTCAGGAGACCGACCATGCGCCGCAGCCCGCTCCGCCTCGCGACCACCGCCGCCACCACCGTCCTCGCCGCCCTCGCCACGGGTCTGGCCGCCGCCCCGGCGGCCGGCGCCGCCGGACGCGGCGGCTGGGAGCCCTGGCCCTCGCCGTCCTTCGACCTGCCGGCCGGCTCCCGCTGCGACTTCCCGGTGCACCTCGAACCCGTCGTCGACCGCGTCGAGCGGCACGTGCTGGCCGCCGACCCCGACGGCACCGTGCGCCGCGTCGCCTACCGGGGCGCCCTCGTCATGCGGCTCACCAACACCCTCACCGGCGCCCACCACGACGCCGACGCCGGCGGCCGCTCGCACGTCGAGTACCGCCCCGACGGCTCCCAGACCTGGCGCGCCAACGGCCCGATCCTGCTCGGCTTCGGCGCCGGCGCGGGCACCCTGCCCCGCGACCTCTACACCGTGGACGGCGTCTACACCGTCGACATCAGCGCCACCGGCTACCGCACCCTCACCATCGCCCACGGCTCCGCCGAACCCCTCTGCGCCAAGGTCGCCTGACCCGCCGTCCGGCCCGGCCCGGGGCCGTCACCCGCGCCCGAGCGCCACCACCCGCGCCCAGGCGGGCGGCTCCGGCCTCCGGTACCCGGAGCCGTCCTCCCGCCACCCGGTGGACCGCCCGAACAGGCCCACCACCGTCCGGCACGACGGCCGGGCCGCCGGCCACGGCGTCTGGCCGTCCGTCAGCACCACGACGACGTCCGGCCGCGGCCACGCCCGCAGCGCCGCGGCGAAGCCCTCCCGCAGATCCGTCCCGCCGCCGCCCACCAGCGGGATCTCCGCGGCCGCGCAGACCCGCTGCGCCGCCTGCGCGGCCGCGTCGCAGGACACCACGGTGACCAGGTCGCGGCGGCCCCCCACGGCCCGGCAGATCGCCGCGACCTCCAGCAGCGCGGTGCCCAACTCGGCGTCGCTGACCGAGCCGGAGGTGTCGACGACGACGCCCACCCGGGGCGGCCGCCGCCGCAGCGACGGCAGCACCGCCCCCGGCAGCGCGGCGGACCGGCGGGCCGGGCGGCCGTACGCGTAGTCCTCGCCGGCGCCCGCGCCGGACACCGCCGAGCGCACCGCGGCCCCCAGCAGCTCCCGCCACGGCTGCGGCGGATGGAACGCCTCCTCGGCCCACCGCCGCCACCCCGCCGGGGCGTCGCCCGGGCTGCCGCTGATGGCCTGCGCCACCCGGAAGCGCACCGCGTCCCGCTGCTGGGCGCTGAGCCCGTGCGCGCCGTCCGGTCCCAGCTCCCAGGCGCGCCCCAGGCCGTCGGCGCCGCTGCCGCAGTCCAGCCAGGCGAAGTCCTGGGTCAGCGGTCCGAGCCGGAACATCCGCAGGTAGTCCTCCATCAGCTCGCCCGGCGGCAGGTCCAGGCACTCGGGGGTGACGGCGCCCTCCGGCCGGACGAGCCCGTCGCCGAACACGTCGTCGTTGATCTCGCAGTCCGCGGCGATGTTCATCCGCAGCCGGTCCGCCGGGCCGGAGAGCCCGCGCACCCGGGCGAGCCGGTCCCCCCGCCCGTGGTGGTCGCGCAGCAGGTGGGACACCTCGTGCACCCAGACGCCGGCCAGCTCCTCGACGGGCGTGCGCGCGACGAAGGCGGGGGAGGCGTAGCAGCGCCAGTGCCGGTCCACGGCCATGGTCGGGACGTCCCGGGACTCGACGACGTGCAGCGCGAACAGCGCCGTCGCCAGGTACGGGCGGACCCGGACGGCGTGCAGCCGGGCGGCGTACAGCTTGCCGGTGTCCAGTGTGCCGCTGCCCGGCGTGCCGGTGTCCGGCCGGGCGGGCGTCGGCGGGGCGGCCGTCGGCGGGGCGGTCACCGCCGGACCCCGTGGCCGGCCGGGGCGCCGGCCCCCGCGACCCGCGCCACCGAGCGGTCCGCCCGCCGGGACAGCGCGACCACCCCGCCGAGGCGCTCGATGGCCGCCGGCACCTCCCAGTCCTCGCGCCGGAGCGAGGCGAGCGTGGTGGCCGGGACCACCACGACGTCCGGCGGCCCGCTCTCCAGCGCCCGCGCCAGCAGCTCCCACGCCGCGTCCCAGCGCGACCGGTCCGGACGGCGGCGCACCGCGTCCACCACGCCCTCCAGCGCGGCCTGCCGGAGGTCCCCGCGCTCGGGCAGGACGGCCGCGGCCGGATCGGCGAGCAGCGTCTCCGGGTCGGGCAGGTCCATCCGGTCCATCGCCGCGAGCAGTTCCAGGCCGGGACCGTCCCCGACGGTGCCCCGGACCAGCAGGGCCAGCACCTCGCGCGGGGACCCGGCGGCGGTCGCGAAGGCGATCAGCCGCACCGTCATCTCCCAGCTCCGGGGCGAGGGCCAGGCGCCGCCGCGGCGGGCCTCGCTCTCCGGCAGCCGGTGGACCAGCGGCGGTCGGACGGCGAGGAGTTCGCAGACCGCGCGGCGGGCGAGAGCCACCGCCTCCGGCAGCCGCGCCGGGTCGAGCTCCGGCAGGACGGCGCGCGGCCAGGTGCCGCCCAGGCCGCGGACCACCACCTCGTGGTCGTGCTCCCACGGGAGGTGGACGAACCGGTTGGCCAGCGGAGGGCTCAGTTCCCAGCCGTCGGCGGCCGAGGAGCGCGGGTTGGCGGCGGCCACGATCCGCACACCGGGCGGGAGTTGCAGCGCGCCGATGCGCCGTTCGAGGACCAGCCGCAGCAGTGCGGCCTGCACGGCGGGCGGCGCGGTGGACAGTTCGTCCAGGAACAGCAGGCCCCGGCCGGCCCGGACCAGCCGGACCGCCCAGTCCGGCGGGGCCATCGGGACGCCCTGCACCGCCGGGTCGGCGCCGAGGACGGGCAGTCCCGCGAAGTCGGACGGCTCGTGGACGCTCGCGATGACGGTGGTGAGCGGCAGCTCCAGCGTCTCGGCGAGCCGGGTGAGCGCGGCGGTCTTGCCGATCCCCGGCTCGCCCCACAGCAGCACCGGCAGGTCGGCCGCCACGGCGAGGGTCAGGGCGGCCAGCCGGTCGTCGGGGCGCGGTTCGGTGGTGGTGTCGTTCAGCAGCTCCAACAGGTCGTGGGCGATGTCGAGTTGGGACAGAAGGGGGACAGCGGGCATGCGTGAGGGGCCTTTCGTGACGAGGGGAGGGAATGGTGGCGTCAGCGGCGCTTCGCGCGACGCGGGCGGGAACGGCGCTCCTGCGGACGCGGCCCGGCCGGGTGAGCCCGGAGCGGGGAGCGGCCGGCGAGACCGGCGCGGAACAGCCCGTAGGCGATCCGCCGTTCGGCGGCCGCCGCGAGCTCGTCCCGCAGCGCCCCGGCGCGCAGCAGGGCGTCCGGGCCGAGCAGTTCCTCGACGACGGCCAGCGCGCCGGCGGCGTCGCCGTGCCGCAGGCGTGCGCGGACGTCGGCGAGGTTCTCCGGGCGGCGGTGCGCGTCGTCGACGGCCTGCAGACAGGGGAGCGGGGTGCCGGTGAGGGCCATCAGCAGCTCCTCGCGGCGGATCTCCGCGGGGGTGTGGTCCAGAGCCGTCAGCACGCCGTCGACCAGGCCGATCCGGTGCCGGTCGCCGCGGCACTCGACGAGGCGCGGTCCACCGGGGGCCGGGCCGGGGCCGGGTTCGGGCCCGCCGCCGGTCGGCGGGTGGCCCGGGGCCAGCGCCTCGGCCACCAGCGGGTGCAGGCGCCCGGGCCCGATCAGCCCGGCCCGGAGCAGCTCCAGGTCGGGCGGCACCCGGACCGCTGGGTCCGGCAGCAGCGGCATCGGCGGGGGCGCCGGCGGCGCGTCCCGCGCGGTGGGCCCGCCGGTGCCCGCCGCCACGATCACCTGCCGCCGTGCCCCGAGCCGGACGCGCACGGTGCCGGCCTCCTCGGGGTGCCCGTCGGCGCGGAGCAGGATCCGCGCCTCGGCCGCCCACCGCTCGGGGCCGCCGAGACGGAGGGCCAACTCGCCGCTGCGGCGGGCGTCCCACAGGTGCCGGTGGAGGTCGAGCCGGAACCGTCGGCTGGGGCGAGGGTGCGGGTGGGCGTCCGCCCGGCCGGCGGTGGCGTCGTGGAGCGCGAGCCCGAACCGCTGTCCGCCGCTCGCCCAGGCGGGCGGTGTCCGCACCACCAGGTGCACGTCGCCGTACCGGGCGAGCGGAACGGTCAGGCCGGGCCGCAGCAGTCCGTCGGGTGCGATCCGCGGCAGGTGCCAGCGCAGCAGGTCCGGTGCCAGTCCGCGGAGGTCGCTCCGGATCCGGGCGGCGAGTTCGCGCCCGTGCCGGCGTGCGGCGGTGCGCAGATCGAGGTCGACCTCGACTCCGGCGGCGGCGCAGGCCCCCGCCCAGTCCCCGGCGAGCCGCCGGGCCGTCGTCGTCTCGATGACCGAGGCCGGCACGGCGAACTCGCGCACGTGCAGCCAGAAGGAGAGCCGGGAATCCCCGTGCGCGGAGTGCGTGGACATCAGCACTCACCTTGCGCGGACGGGACCCCCACTTCGTGAAGAGAAGGAATCATCATCGGGCGCGAGCGTAGCCGCCACGGGGATCCCGGCGCCACACCTTTTCGCGCCGCACGTCCGGCGACGGCCCGTTCGGCCCGCGAGCGGTGGGCGGGGGCGCACCGCTCACGGGCTGGCGCGGGCCGCCGCCGGGCCGGTCAGTTCACGGAGACCGCCGGGCCGCCGGGCTGGGTGGAGTCGGTCATCGGGCCGTAGGTGGCGGAGAAGTAGCCCTCGCCGGGGCAGAGGGCCGATCCGCCGCTCTTGACGAAGTGCGCGTTGCGGAAGACCAGGGCGTGCGCGGTGTTGTCGGCGGTGCCGGTGAAGGCGCCGCTGAGCTGGTAGGTGCAGGTGAGGGTGCCGAACCAACTGTTCAGCACGGCCGAGGCCTGGATCGGTCCGGCCGGCCCGGCGCTGAGGGTGACCGGCAGGCCGGCGGAGTCGGCGACCGTGACGTTGTACGCGAGGTTGCCGACCGTGAGGCTCTTGACCGAGGTGACGCCGGTGACGTTGGCCGTACAGGAGCCGAAGGTCAGGCCGGTCAGGGACGCGGTGGCGGTGCCCGGCGCTGCGGGGTTGCTCAGGACCTTGGCGGTCAGCGGCGAGGTGCCGCAGAAGACCCCGGTCGAGCCGGTGGTGTCCGAGGAGAAGGTGGCGCGGGTGCCCGCGGCGAGTGGTGCGAGCAGCACGTCGCCGACGCCGACGGCCGATCCGCCGGCGGTCAGCACGGGTCCGGCGGCGGTCGGTCCGGCGGTGGTCGGGCCCGCGGTGGTCGGGCCCGCGACGGGAGCGGCGGCGGCCGGGAGGGCGCCGACGGCCAGGGTGGCGGCGGCCGCGGCCAGGGCAAGGCAGGGGTGCAGGCGCATGGGGGTGCCTCGTTCTCGGTGGGGGGCGAGCGGGCGGACGTCCCGGAGCGCCGGGGACGTGGGGCCCGGCGCCGGGGAGTTGACTACGTTGTAGAGCGGTGTCCGGACACCGTCAAGGAGTGGCGCGGCAGTTGCTGACAATTAGTCAGCAGGAGCCGCCCGAGGTCTTGCCAGGCCGCCGGACGCTCCCTACCGTCGAGTAGCGCCCACGTCGACCGTCCGCCGTCCCGGACCGCGTGCGCCCTGGTGGGCCGCGCACGCGCCAAGGAGTCGCGATGTTCCCGCCCCGCCCCCGGCACTCCCGCCGCAGCCGCCCGCGGACCCTCCTCGCCGTCGCGGCCGCGCTCGGCCTGGCCCTGCCCGCCGCCTCCGCGGCCGCCGCCGGCCCGCCCGCCCCGGGGTCCGCCGCCGCCCTGCGGGAGGTGATGTTCGTGGGCAACAACTGGGACGGCACCGCCGACGTCATCACCTCCCGCGGCGACCTCGCCCGGATCGGCCGGATCAACGTGATCCCCGACAAGGACCAGCGCCTCGCCGAGATCTACCTCAACCCCGTCAAGCTCGGCTACTTCCTCGGCGTCCGGCTCGGCCCCGGCGAGGGCCACGACCAGTTCGTCGACGACATGTACACCACCCCGGACGGCACGGCCGTGGTCGTCTCCCGGCCGAGCTTCGCCGACGTGGTCTCCCTGGACCTCGCCACCGGCCGGATCAACTGGCGCTTCCCGGTGGCGGGTTACCGCTCCGACCACATGGCGGTCTCGCCCGACGGCACCCGGCTCGCGGTCTCCGCCTCCACGGCGAACACGGTGCACGTCCTCGACATCGCCACCGGCCGGCGGATCGGCTCCTTCGGGACCGGCGACAAGCCCCACGAGAACCTCTTCACCGACGGCGGCCGGCGGATCTGGAACATGTCGATCGGCGAGGTCACCACCGCCCTCGACGCCCCCTGGCTGGACTGGACGAAGGGCGACCGCCGGATCACCGTCGCCGACGCCGACACCTTCGGGACGGTCAGGATCATCGACATGCGGGAGCGCCTCGACGCCTTCGGCCGCTCCGACCTCTCCGACGCCGTCCGCCCGGCCGCCTTCACCCCGGACGGCTCGACGCTGTACTTCCAGGTCTCCTTCTTCAACGGCTTCGTCGAGTACGACGTCGCCGCCGACCGGATCACCCGGGTCAGGACGCTGCCGAAGAACCCCGCGACCGACGAGGACCGCACCACCTGGGTCAACGACTCCCGCCACCACGGCCTGGCCATGAGCCCGGCCGGCGACCGGCTCTGCGTCGCGGGCACCATGGACGACTACGCCACCGTCGTCGACCGGGCCACCCTCCAGGAGGGCCCGCTGGTGCCCGCCGCCAAGCCCTACTGGGCGACGGTCAGCGGCGACGGCCGCTCCTGCGTCGTCTCCGAGAGCGGCGCCGACCGGGTCACCGCCATCGACTTCGCCACCGGGCTGCGCACCTCCTCCGTGGACGTCGGCGACCACCCGCAGCGGGTCCGCCTCGGACGCGTCCCCGCCGCCTGGACCGGCCCCTCCGCCTCCTGAGACCGGGTGCTACCCGCGCGCCGCCCGGCGGTAGTGGTCGAGGACGTCCTGGCGCAGCAGTGCGCCGAAGCCCGCGCCCTCCAGACGGAGGGCGAGCTGGGGCTCGGTGAGGCTCAGGGCGGCCGCGGTGGCGGGCAGGTGCCAGTCGTGCGCGGCGAGGCGGTCCAGCAGGTAGCCGCGGCGGACCTGGGGTTCGGAGAGCCGGAAGGTCTTGAGGTAGGCGACCCGGCCGTGCTCGTCGGTGATCGCCTCGCCGATGTGGTTCTCCTCGCGGGGCCGGAAGTCCGGCAGGAAGCGGGCGAGGGTGAAGCGGCCGAGGCGGCGGACCGTGCGCGCCCGGTAGGCGGGTTCCAGCAGGCCGCCCGCCATGGTGCCGTCGTGGAAGGCCGCCCAGGCGCGCTCCTGCTGGGCGACGGCGGCGCGCAGGTCGGCGGTCGAGGTGATCGGGCCGGCCGCGCGCAGGTCGGCGCGGAAGTCCGGCACGGGGGCGGACAGCAGGGCGTAGTGGTGGATCAGCTCGCCGTAGAGGTCGAGCAGCAGGGTGCGGTGCAGGGCGCGGTAGTCGTCGGGGTGCGGGACGACGAAGGCGGCGGCGAGGGCGTCGGCGACGTACACCACCAGGCCGCACTGGCCGGGGTGGAGTTCGAACACCCGCAGCGCGTCGGCGAGGCCGCGCACCCGCGCGCCGGCGTAGGCCTCCTCGGCGCGCGGGGACAGGCCGTGCCGCAGGGCGCGCTCGGACCACTGCTCCCAGGTGACGGCCGGACCGCCGAAGTGCAGCGCGAGGTAGCCCTCCAGGGCGAGGTGCAGCGGCAGGAAGCGCAGCCGGGTGCGCCCCTCGCGCTTGGCGAGCCGGCGCGGCACCCGGACCCGGACGCGGTCGGGCGGCGTGGCGGCGGCGTCGGCCGCGTCCAGCCGGGTGCCGTACGCGGCCGCCGGGGTGCCGTCGCCGGTCCAGTCGGCGACGAAGCCGTGCGGGAGGTAGGAGTGGTAGGAGGCGCGGCGGCCGACCGGGACGGCGGCGTACTCCTCCTCGTACAGCTCCTGGTGCAGCCGCAGGTCGGCGATCGGCTCCGGGCGCACCAGCGGGACCAGGCGCACACCGCCCCACACCTGGGCGGGCCGGGTGTCCAGACCGGTGAGGTCGAGGCGGAGGGCGGACGGGGCGGCGGGCGGCGCGGAGCTCATCGGACGGCCACCTCCGGAGCGGCGGACAGGAAGCGCGCGGTGCGGGCGGCCAGGTGCGCCGTCAGCTCCGCGAGGTCGGTGCGGCCCTCGGCGAAGCGGGCGAACTCGACCAGCGCCGGCAGGTCCTCGGCGTCGCGCAGCCCGGCCGTGGGCACCGTCGGGGCGAGTCGGCGCACGTCGAAGCCCTCCGCGTCGTAGACCGGGTTGAGGTGCACGATGCTGGTCCGGCGCTCCGGGTCCAGCCGGGTGCGCCACACCCGCAGCACCTCGGCGGCCAGGCCCGGCGGGGCGTTGTCCCAGCCGTCGGAGACGATCAACAGGCGCTGCGGCGCGGTGTCGAGGGCGTCCAGGATCCGGCGCCCGAGCGGGGTCGGGCCGGACGGGCGGGCGAGCAGCGCGTCGGTGCGCCCGGAGGTCCACAGCGCGGTGTACTCGCCGGCCAGCGCCTCCAGCAGGAAGTGGCAGGCGAGCGCGGCAGCCAGCGGCCGGCGGCGCTTGACGCCCGAGCCGTACGCCGACCAGCTGTCGTCCAGCACGGCCGTGACCCGGCCCCAGCCGCCCTCGGCCGCCCCGGCGGCGCGCGCGGCCCGGCGAGCCGAGGCACGCAGGGCGTCGGTCAGCTCCGCGCGGCGGGCGATCCGGTCGGCGGGCGGCAGGCCGAGCACGTACGAGGCGAGCCGGGTGAGCGGCATCCGCGCGAGGTCCGCGGCGACGGCGCCGGCCCCGTGGGAGCGGGCCGACTCCTGGAGGCGCAGCCGCTCCAGGGCGGTCAGCCGGGGCGCGATCCGCTCCAGGAAGGCGGCCCGCGGGATGCCGTGCCGCTGCGCGAAGGACTCGGCGACGGTGTAGGGGAGTTCGAAGACCGCGGCCTGCTGGTGGTGGGCGCGCCGCCAGGCGTCCAGCAGCGGCGCCCGGTACTTGGGCCGGCGGCCCGGGGCGTACAGGAAGTCGCCGGTCTCCGCCTCGGCGGGCCGCAGGTGGGCGTGCCGCAGCGCCCGCTTGAGCCCGGCGCGGTACTTGACGGCGTCGAGGGTCTGGTCGGGGCGCGCGGCCAGCCAGTCGCGCAGGATGGCGCGGGTGCGGCGGTTGTTGACCTTGGCGCGGCGCAGCTCGCCGATCAGCCGGTAGACCCGCTGCGGCGGCAGCAGCGCCAGCCGGCGGGCGATCAGCCGGCCCTCGGTGCGCCGCTGCTCCGCGGTGGCGTCCCGGGAGGTCTCCAGCAGGCGGCGGACGATCAGGGCGGCGTTGTGGTCGTTGATGTCGAGGGCGAGCGCGGCGGCGTACGGGCCCCGGTAGTTGACGCACATGTACGCGTGCAGGAAGTCCAGCGAGAGCTGCTGCTCGGCCGCCCCGCCGTGGAACTCGCGCTGGCCGGTGCCGGTGATCGCCGCGTTGACGAACAGCAACACGTCCTCGGCGGCGACCAGGTCCCCGTACGTCTCCACCCGCCCCGCCCCTTCGCCCGTGTCGTGATCGTGGGGCCGGCCGGGGAATGGGGGCACGAACTGCGAATCATTGCGGTAAGGGCACGTTCCGGAAGTCGCACCGGAGTCCCGCGGCCGGCCGCACGACCCTAACACCGGCCGGCCGGGGGAGCGCATCCGGTTTTTCCCGGCGGCCCCGGGCAGGGCGGGTCAGGCCGGGACGCCGCGCAGCTCCAGGGTGCAGCACTTCACGCTGCCACCCGCCTTGAGCAGTTCGGTGACGTCGATCCCGACCGGCTCGAAGCCCCGCGCGCGCAGCCGGGCCGCCAGCCCGACCGCCGCCTCGGGCAGGACCACCCGCAGGCCGTCGGAGACGGCGTTGAGCCCGAAGACGGCGGCGTCCTCGTCCGAGGCGAGCACGGCGTCCGGGTACAGCGCGGCGAGCGTGTCGCGGCTCTCCGGCGAGAACGCGGCCGGGTAGTACATGATCTCGTCGTCGCCGAGCACCGCGAGCGCGGTGTCCAGGTGGTAGTAGCGCGGGTCGACCAGTTCCAGGGTGACCACCGGGCGCCCGAGCACGCGCTGCGCCTCCGCGTGCGCCCGGCGGTCGGTGCGAAAGCCCGTCCCGGCCAGGATCCGCCCGCCGACCAGCAGGTAGTCGCCCTCGCCCTCGTTGGTGAACCCGGCCTGCTCCACTGTGCGGTAGCCGCGTGCCCGGAACCACTCCAGGTACGCGGGGGCCTCCTCGGCGCGCTCGCGGTGCCGGAACCGGGCCACCAGGGCGGTGCCGTCGACGACGGTGGCGCCGTTGGCCGCGAACACCATGTCGGGCAGGCCGGGGAGCGGCTCGATCAGCTCGACGGTGTGCCCGAGCTCCCGGAAGAGCGCGTGGAGCTGCTCCCACTGGGCGACGGCGCGGGCGGCGTCGGTCGGCTTCGCCGGCTCCATCCACGGGTTGATCGAGTAGTCGACCGTGAAGTGGGTCGGACGGCACATCAGGTAGTGGCGGGGGCGGGCGGTACGGGACACGGGCGGTCGTCTTCCTTCCGGCGGGGTGGTGCGGAGGGGTGGTGCGGCGGGGGGCGGGCGGGGGGGGCCGCCCCCCCCGGGGGGGGGGGCGCCCCCCCCCGGGGGGGGGGGGGGGGGGGGGGGGGGGGGGGGGGGGGGGGGGGGGGGGGGGGGGGGGGGCGGGGGGGGGGGGCCCCCCCCCCGCGCCGGGTGTGGCGGCAGCCCCGAGCGTGGCGGGCGCGGCGATCGCGGACGTGGCCGCGGTGTGCACGGCCGGCGGACGGCGGCGGTCCAGCGGGGGTCGCGCGGCGCCCCGGCCGCCGCGCGACACGCGGGCAGGAACGTGCCTGCACCGGCACCGCGCCGCGCCGCGGTGCACTGGCCGGGCCGCACACGCCGTCGAGGAGGAGGCCGCCGGATGGGGACGGGAACGGGAGCGGAAACGGGTGCGGGGGCGGCGGGAGCCGGTCCGGTCCGGGTGCTGGACGTCTCCGGACCGGACTACCGCCGGGCGTTCGAGCTGTTCCTCGCGGGCACCGACGAGAAGCCGCTCACCCACGCCCGCCTGGGCGAGGTCGTCGCCGGGCTGGGCCGCCGCCGGATGCTGCTGGACGTCGGCGCGGGCGAGGGCCGGACCACGGCCTACCTGGCGCGGCACTTCGAGCGCACGGTGGCCGTCGAGCCGAGCGCGGCGATGCGCGAGAAGCTGCGCCTGGCCTGCCCCGGGGCGCTCGTCCTGCCCGAGCCGGTCGAGGCGGCCGAGCCCCCCGGACCGGCGGACCTGGTCCACCTCTCGCACGTGCTGTACTACGTGCCGCCGCAGGAGTGGCTGCGCACCGTGCGCCGGGTGCGGGGCTGGGTGGCGCCCGGCGGGACGCTGCTGGTGGTGCTCCAGAACCCGGAGAGCCCCTGCATGCGGATGGCCGCGCACTTCACCGGCGTGCGCTACGACCTCGCGCCGCTGGCCGAGCAGCTGGCGGCCCAGGACGCGGACGGGTCCGCCCCGGAGTTCGCGTACGGGCTGGAGGCCCTCGACCTGCACTACCGGACCGACCGGCTGGACGAGGCCGTGGACGTCGCCGAGTTCATGGTCAACGTGGCCGACCTGGCCGCCATGGACCCGCTGCCCGACCGGGCCGAGCTGACCGCCTACGTCGAGGACCACTTCACCCGGCCGGACGGCGGCTACGCCATCGGCCACACCCAGGACATGCTGACGGTCCGCCGCGCCCCGCACTGACGGGGCGGCGGCCGGGCGCGGGTGCGGGTGCCGTCAGGCCCAGGGCAGCGCGGAGCGGGTGCGCCAGTACTCCTCGGCCGGCTCGGCGAGCGCCGCGAGGCCGGCCAGTGCGGCGGCGTCCAGGGCGAGCCCGACGGCCTCCAGGTTGGAGGCCAGCTGGCCGGTGGTGGCCGCGCCGGAGAGCACCACGTCCGCCCAGGGCTGCGCGGCGACGGCGGCGAGCGCGAGGGCGTCGCAGGACGCGCCGGTGCGGGCCGCGAGGGCGCGCAGCGCGGCGGTGTCCGGGCCGGTGGCGTTGCGGTCGGCGAGCCGGCCGTTGGCCATGCCCTCCTTGACCACCACCAGCCACCCGGCCTCGTTGGCCTCGGCGAGCGCGGGCCCGGCCGAGGGCTCCAGCAGGTTCCAGGTGGACTGCACGGCGGCGAACAGCGGCCGGCCGTCGACCGCCACCTCCAGAGCGGCGCGCACCGCCGCCGCCTGCGCCGGGCCGCTGGTCGACAGGCCCACCCGCACGCCCTCGGCGGCCAGCGCGGCGAGCCGCGCGTGCAGCACGGGGTCGGTGAGCGCGGGGCTGTCCGGCGTGACCGAGTGCACCAGGTAGAGGTCCGGCAGCCCGCCCAGCAGCGCCCGGCTCTCCGCCACCTGGCGGTCGAACACCGCCGGCGAGTGCTCCTTGACCTCGTGCACCGGCACGCCGGAGGTCCGCCAGTCGGCGGTGTAGGTGTAGCCCCACTTGCTGCCGACCGTCACCTCCCGCGCCGCCTGCGGGCGGGCGGCGAGCCAGGCGCCGAGGAACTCCTCCGCGCGGCCGTACGAGCGGGCGGTGTCGAAGTAGCGCACCCCGGCCGCGAAGGCGGCGTCGAGCAGGGCGTGGGTGCGCTCGCGCAGGGCGTCGACGGTGCGCTCGGCGGGCAGGTCGAGGTCGCGGCCGAGCGTGATGTACCCGGGCCGGCCGACGGCCGCGGTGCCCAGCCCGAACCGCGCGATCGACGGTTCGGCGGCTTCGGCGGCGGTGTCGGCGGCGGTCGGCATGGCGGGCTCCTTCGAGGGCTTCGGCGGCTGGGGGCCGGGGCACCGCGGGTGCTCGCCCCTCCCGCACCCTATCCGCCGGGCCGCCGCTGACCTGCGCCGACGCCCGGTGGGTGGCCTTCCCTCCGGTCTTCCCTCCGGCTCTCCCGGCGGCCTCTCCAAGGGCCTCTCCGCGTCCGGCCGGTGCCCTGCCAGAGCCCTGCCGGAGCCCTGCCGGAGCCGGCCACCGGTGGCCTATGCTGCTGAACCGCGAGAACGATGATCACCACGGGGAGGCGCGGCCATGGACTACCGGATCGAACGGATCGGCGTGGCGGACTGGGAGCGGCTGCGGGAGGTGCGCCTCACGCAGCTGCTCGACACCCCCATGGCCTTCCTGGAGACCCATGAGACCGCGCTCGCCCACGGCGAGGAGGAGTGGCAGGCCCGGGTCCGCCGGGTGAACGAGCCCGGCAGCATCGGCCTGGTCGCCGTCACCGGGACGCCGGGGGAGTGGATCGGGACGATGATCGGCTTCACCCCCGAGCCCGGCGCGGCCCTGCTGGTCGGCGTCTGGGTCGCCCCGGAGCACCGCGGTCGCGAGCGCGGGGTGACGGACCTGCTGCTGGACGCCCTCGTCACCTGGGCGCGCGACGAGGCCGGGGCGCGGCGCCTGCTGCTCACCGTGCACGAGGACAACACCCGGGCCGCCGCCTTCTACCGCCGCCGCGGCTTCGACTTCACCGGCACCACCAGGCCGTACCCGCTCGACCCGGCCGCGCGCGAGCTGGAGATGGCCCTCCCGCTGGCCTGACGCGCCCTCCCCTCTCCGGCCTGACGCGGTCACACCTCTGCCGCGCTCCAGCGGTCGAGCGTCCCGTTCGCGTCGTCGTAGGTCAGCCAGGTGCCGTCCCCGAGCGGGCGCACATAGCTGTCGACGGGGCCGGCGGGGTAGTCGACCGTGCCCCGTATGCCCAGGGTGCGGGCGTCCAGCAGCCAGTGCCGGGCGCGCTCCGGAGCGCCGTCGGAGTCGACCGTCGAGGCGATGACGGTGTCGGCGTCGACGAAGCCGCAGCCGTGGTCCCAGCAGGGCGGGTCCTCGTCCTCGCCCTGCTCGGGCTCCCGCTCGGCGAGCACGGTGCGGTCCAGCCCGTGCAGTCGCAGGTCGGCGCCGTTGTCCTCGACCGTCAGGAACCCCGGGTGGCCCGGGTGGACGTCCGCGAGAATGCGGTCCAGGTGGTGGCTGACGACCCAGCCGTCGAGCTCCGCGCCGTCCCAGCGGGCCCAGTGGACCAGGACGCCGTCCTGTCCCATGCCGATGTCGAGGGCGACGTGGACGCCGTCCGGGTGGGCGAGCTGGTGCGAGCCGAGGGCCGTGCTGTCCCGCAGCGGCAGGCGGGCCGACTCCCCGCCGTCCCCGGCGTCCAGGACGACCCAGTGCTCGCGGGAGTGCTCCGCCGCCGACACGGAGGCGATGTGGGCCCAGACGAATCGGCCGTCGTCGGAGACCAGGCAGGAGCCGTGCTCCGGGCCGGGGCACACCTCCGGCCCGCCGTCGGTGTGCGCCTGGCTGCTCCCGCACCCCCAGCACGCGTGCGGGTACTCCCACAGCAGTGACCCGTCCCGCGCGACCGCCCGCACGGCGCGCTGGTCGGTGAACACCGCGAACGAGCCGTCGGGGCTCACCGACTGCCGGCCGTGCTCCCACCCGGTCCGGGGCACCGGGAAGACCGCGGCCGGCGCGCGCTCCCCGGCGAACAGCTCCTCCAGGTCGTGGACCTCCAGCTCGGACCCGTGCCGGAGCAGGGCGCGGAGCGATCCGTCCCCGCGGCGCTCCAGGGCGAAGCCGTTGACCAGGGCGGCGCCGCTCGGCAGCTTCACCGAGGCGCGCAGGTGTGCGGTGATCGACATGCCCCGACGTTAGCGCGGGGCACTGACAACGCCGTCGGCCGCCGGGTACGCCGAGGCGAAGGTGAACGCGCGCGGGGAGGGCCCGTTCGCCCGCAGGTCCGCCAGCCGCTCCAGCGCCTCCCCGACGCCGGGCCGGTGCCCGGCGGGGACCCACCAGAGCACCAGGTGCGCCTGGACGTGCCGCTCGAACCACTCGCGGCGCCGCCGCACCACGTCCAGGTGCCCGCTGCGGTAGGTGAAGTCCCACAGGGCCTCCGGGCTCTCCCACACCGACAGGTTGACGATGACGTCCTCGCCCGCCGGACGCAGCCCGGTGGCGTCGGCGGCGCCGTCCCCGACCAGCCGCCAGACGAAGCCGGGCGCGCCGTCGGCGGCGGCGTTGACCGGGTCCAGCAGTTCGACGAACGGGGCGATCCGCGGGTCGTCGAGCGGGTGGCTGAGCGTGGCGACGTTGAGCTGGGCGAGGTGGGCGGCGGGCGCGGGTGAGGTCATGTCCCGCATTCCAGCACGGCCCCGTTTTCTATGTCAATCATGATTGTTTTTAGAAGCCTCGACCACCACGCAGCACTCGCCGGGGCGGGGGTCCATCCGCGCGCGCAGCGGGCCGTCGGCGCCCAGCAGCCCCTCCAGCAGGGCCAGGTTCATGCCGCAGACCAGCGGCGGGAAGTGTTCGGCGACGGCGTGGAACGGGCAGTTGCGCATCCGCAGGGCCTCGCGGCCCGAGTCCTCGGCCCGCTCCGGGTACGGCTCGTAGCCGCGGGCGGCCAGCAGGTCCGCCGCCCGGGCGAGGTCGCCGCAGGGGCCCGCCGCGGCGCGCAGGGCCTCGCCCCGGCGGCGCGCGGCCGCGCCGAGTCCGGCATCCAGCCCGGCCTCCTCGGCGGCCTCGGCGAGCAGTTCGGCGGCGGTGCGGTAGTCGCGCGCGGGCAGCGACACCGACCGCTCCGCCCCCGCCCGGGTGTACACCTTGGCCGGTCGGCCCGCCCCCGGGCCCGAACGGCCGGTCAGCCGGCGGCTGCCGGTCTCCAGCAGTCCGGCCTCGGCCAGCCGGTCCAGGTGGTGCGCGGCGAGCGTGCGCGCCACCCCGGCCGCCTCGGCGGCCTCGTTGCGGCCGACCTCGCGGCCCTGGGCCGCCACGTACTCGTACAGCCGGCGGCGCACCGGGTCCTGCAGCAGCGCGATCGCGTCGATGTCGTTCATCCGGCCAGTCTAAGAACGACGCGGATTGGCCATAGAGCGGCGGGCCGCTCAGGTGTAGTGGCCCCCGGTGACCTCCGGCAGCGGGTCCTCCACCGGGTCCAGCAGCCGGGGGCCGTCGTTGCGGACACTGTTGACCGTCGTGGCCACCGGCCGCACCAGCAACTCCCCGGCGGGCGCGTGCAGCAGGCCGCGCACCTCGCCCGGATCGGTGACGACCGGGTCCAGCCAGGCGTCCACGGCGTCGGGGGCGAGGGTGACCGGCATCCGGTCGTGGATCCGGCCGGCCGCGTCGGTCGCCTCGGTGGTCAGCACCGTGCAGGTGACCAGCCACGCGGCCGGGTCGTCGTCCTCCGCCACCGCGCGGTCGCGCCAGAACTCGTAGAGCCCGGCCATCAGCAGCAGACCGCCGCCGGGCCGGTGCAGGTAGTACGGCTGCTTGTACGCCTTGCGCCCCTCGGCCGCCGCGACCGGGCGCCACTCGAAGTACCCGTCCGCGGGCACCACGCACCGCCGTTCCTTGAACGCCTTGCGGAACGCGGGCTTCTCGTGCGCCGTCTCGACCCGGGCGTTGATCATCCGCGCCCCGGAACCCGGGTCCTTGGACCAGGACGGCACCAGGCCCCACCGCAGCGACCGGACCTGCCGGGTGATCTCCCCGGTCTCCCGGTCGACCCGCTCCAGCACCCCGGCCACCTGGTCCGTCGGTGCCACGTTCCAGGACGGCGCCAGGGCCTCCGGGGCGGGCCACACGGACGCGCGCAGCAGGTCGGCCAGATCGGACGGGGTGGTGGTGGAGACGAAGCGACCGCACATGCGCCCCATCCTGCCGTCCGGCCCCACCGCTCGTCACGCGCACCGCCGCGACGGACGACCGCGGAGCGGGCCCGCGGTCGCCGGACGGCCGGGATGCGGCGATGGCGCCGGACCGCCGAGGAGCGGCAACACCCGTGACACAACGCCGTGCTGTCCCTCGGTGCGGGAGGAGATCGGTCCGGGGACGGGGGGCGGGCAAGCGTTCCGCCGGCTGCACGGTTCCGCGGCAGGCCGCCGCGACCCGGTCGAACCGGGCCGCCCCGGGGCGGACCCTGCGCGCACCGCGGACCACGTCCGGGGGCCGGGGCCGGGCCGGCCGCGGCGGTGACCCGCCGCCCTCGCGCCGGGACGGGCAACTGCCCCCTGCGCGGGGCCGATCGGGGGGTAGGGTGGGCCTCCACAGCTGTCGGATCTTCGACGAACGAACGGACGGGCGATGCACGTACGCCGACCGCGGGACGGACGGGTGGCCTCCGGGCACCCGTCGCGGTCGCGCGCGGCCGCGTTCCGCCCGTCGGCCCCGCGGTCCCTCGGCGTCGGCCGCGGCGCCCGTCTGGTGACGCGGCGCTGGATCGACGGCGTCGGCTCGCCGACCGGCCTCTGTCGCCCGTAACACCCCGGCCTCCACGCGCGTCCGCGCCCGCCCCGCCACGGCTGTCCGCCCGACCGGCCTTCACCGCGTCCGCCCACGGGGCGGACGACCGCGGTGCCCGACGCGCGTGCTCCCGCCACACCGCCGTGCCTTCACCTCCAAGGAGCCAGACGTGAGTGAGACCCTCCAGCACACCGAACCCGGGACCGGGAACGACGCCGCGAAGGCGGCGTACGCCGGCCCGGCCGACACCGCCGCCCACGGCGAGTACCGGATCACCAGGACCCCGGGCGACGAGCGCCCGCTCTACCGCTTCACCGGCCGGATCACCGCCGACGGCAGCAGCGGTTTCAAGGCCGAGCCCGGCCGGTACCACGTCTACGCGGGCTGGTTCTGCCCCTGGGCGCACCGCGTCACCATCCAGCTCGCGCTGAACGGGCTGGAGGACGTCGTATCGGTCTCGTACGTGGACGGCGAGCGCGACGGCCGGGGCTGGGCGTTCCGCGAGACCCACGGCCCGGACCCGGTCAACGGCTTCACCCTGCTGCGCGAGGCCTACGACCGGACCGAGCCCGGCTTCGACGGGCACGTCTCGGTGCCGACGCTCTGGGACCGGCACACCGGCCGGGTGGTCAGCAACGACTTCACCCTCATCGGCATCGACCTGGCCACCCAGTTCGGCGAGTGGAGCAACGGGGCCGACACCTACCCGGAGGACCTGCGCGCGGAGATCGACGCGCTCGACGCCGAGCTGCACCTGGCGGTCAACCACGGGGTCGGCGCGGCGGCGGGCACCGACGAGGCCGGGCTCGCGGCCCGCGCCGTCCTGCTGGACGCCTTCGCGAAGCTGGACGCCCGGCTGGCCGACCGCCGCTACCTGCTGGGCGACCGGCTCACCGAGGCGGACGTGCGGCTCTGGGTGACGCTGGTGCGCTACGACGCCAGGTCCAACCACGACCGCTCGATCAACCCGGGTCTGGCCGAGTACCCGCACCTGTGGGCGTACGCCCGCGACCTCTACCGGCTGGAGGCGTTCAACCGCACCACCGACTTCGCCACCTTCACCCTGCCCGGCGCGCAGCTGCCGGACTGGAACGCCCCGGCCGAGCGGCCGCAGGCGCGCTGACCCCGCCCACGGCCCCGGAAGGGCCCGGTGCCGCGCGGCACCGGGCCCTTCCGGGGAGGACCTGTCAGCACGGCGTCACTTGAGCGTGGGCAGGTTCCAGTAGCAGCCGTACTCGTCCTTGGTCGCGGTGATGATGTAGTCACCGGTCTTCGGGCCGACGACGCCGTCCTGGTCCAGGCCCGCCCAGCGCTGGAGGGCGACGATCGCCCCGTAGGTGTCGGGGCCGAACGCGCCGTCCACCGCGACCGTGTGGTAACCGGTCTGGTAGTGCAGGCTGTTGGAGATCTGCTGCACGCAGCGGACGCTGTTGTAGGCGTTGGCCTTGCCGTAGCCGACCCAGAGCGAGCCCGAGTTGGGCACGGCCTGGGCGCTGCCCGCGACCCCCGCCGTGGCCAGGGCGGTGGCCGCGAGCAGGAAGGCGCCGCGCCGCTTGAGGGACGTGCTGTTCATGAGAACCCCCGTTGGTCGTGAAAGACGATGATCTTCGAGCCCCTGCACTATACGGGTGAACCCCTGACGGTCCGCCAGTGCCCGGGTCGGCCCAGGTCGGCGCTTGCCAACCGGTGATCGCCGACCAGTAAGATCATCTTGCAACACGACGCGAACGGGGAGCTCATGGCGCGGGTTGCGGTGATAGGCGCGGGCATCAGCGGGCTGGGAACGGCGCTCATGCTCGGGCGGCGGGGCCATGCGGTCACGGTGTTCGAACAGGACGCCCGGGAGGCCGGGGACGACCTGCACGACGACTTCTTCCACTGGGGCAGGCCCCGGGTCCCGCAGGCCGTCCAGCCGCACTCGTTCCTCGCCCCGGTGCGCACCGTGCTGCACGCCGAGGCCCCCGACGTCCACGCGGACCTGCTGGCGCGCGGTGCCCGGGAGTACCACGACTTCGACTGGTTCGGCGAGCATCCCCCGTACCGGGCCGGCGACGAGGAGCTGGTGACCCTGCGCACCCGCCGCATCGTGCTGGAGGCCGCCCTGACCTCGGCCGTTCGGCGCGAACCCGGCGTCGAGGTGCGGCGGGGCGTCCGGGTGCGGGGCCTCGACCTCGCGCCGGGCCGCCCCGCCCGGGTCACCGGCGTGCGGGCGGGCGGGGAGGCGCACCGGGCGGACCTCGTCGTCGACGCGTCCGGCCGGCGCTCGCCGGTCCCCGGCTGGCTGGCCGAGGCCGGCTGCCGCCCGCCCGTGGTCGAGAGCCACCGCGCGGGGATCGCCTACCTCTGCCGCTGGTACCGGCTGCGGGCCGAGGGCCCCCGCGACCCCGGACGGGTGAAGGCGGGCTCCTCCGCACCGTTCGCGCTCGCCGGCGTCTTCCCGTCCGACAACGACACCGTCGCGGTGAACCTGGTGCTCTCCACGGCCGACCCGACCCGCGGCGCCCTCACCGACCCCGCCGTGTTCGAGGCCGCCGCCCGCCGTTTCCCCGCCACCGCCGCCTGGCTCGACCTGGCCCCCGAACCCCAGTCGGCCGTGCTGGCGATGGCCGGCCTGGACAACCGCTGGACCTCCCTGGCCGACGACGACGGACCCGTCGTCACCGGCCTGGTCAACGCCGGGGACAGCCTCGTCCACACCAACCCCACGCTCGGCCACGGCGTGGCCCTCGGCCTGCGCGCCGCCCAGCACCTCGCCGCCCACGCCGACGCGACGGCGGCCGACCCCACCGGCTACCACACCTGGACGGCGCAGGCCCTCCGCCCCTGGTTCGACGCCCAGGTGGCGGCCGACCGCGCCAACGAGCAACGCCTCACCGACAATCCGCCGCCCCCGGACCGCCGCGCCGCCGCCCTCGCCGCCTGCGCCTTCGACGACCCCGTCGTCATGCGGGCCCGCGCCCAGGTCCGCCACCTCCTCCGCACCCCCGACGACGCCTACGGCACCCCCGAGGTCGACCGCCACCTCACCACCTGGCTCGCCGCCCGCCCCGACTTCACCCCCCACCACGACGGCCCGACCCGCGCCCAGTGGGACACCCTCCTCCCGGCCTGACCCCCCGCCGCCGGCACCGACCGCTCCCGGACACCGATCCGGACACCGATCCGGACAGGCCGCCGACCAGGCCGGACGGCCCCGGGCCGTCCGGGACACCGCCGGGCCGTTGCCCCGGTCGCCCCCGGGACGCCAGCCTCGGTGCGATCGGCAGCGGAGCCGACGAAGGAGGAATCGTGGTGCGGAACATCCTGGAGCGGGCCCGGATACTCGGCGCGGTGGTGACGGCCCTGATGCTCGTCTGCCTGGCGACCTCGGCGAGTTCGGCGGCGGCGAGTTCCGGCCCGCCGGCCGCGGCGGCCGTGGCGGCGACGGAGTACAACCAGGCGGTGCTCGGGGGACCGGTCTACAGCACGGGCCCCTGCGCGGAGTCCGGCGCGGGCGAAGCGTGCTTCCAGATGTACGGGGACCAGATCTACCTGGTCGCGAACACCGCCGGGGCGTACGCCCGCTGGAGCAACTACCTGTGGAACGGAAGCTCCTGGCAGCTGTACCGGCAGGGCGAGTGCTCCATCTCGGTCGTGGGGACGTGGGGCCACTGCAACAAGGACTTCTACGAGGACAGCACCAGCCCCAATGCCTACGGATCCCAGGGCAGCGGCATCCGGGTCGCCATCTGTACCGCGAGCGGAAACTGCTCGGCGGAGACCTGGGCCCGCAACAACGGCTGAGGCGCACCTCTCCCGGCCCCGCGGCGCGAGCCGCGGGGCCGGGCGACGTTCGTGCCGAGGGGAACCGGGCTCGCCGGCCGGCCGTCGTCGACAAAACAAGCACGCGTGATTGCTTTTCCTCCCGGAGGGTGCCAACCTGCTCGCTGTCGGCGAACGTTGGGCCACCTCCGGGGGTAGGCGTGCACGTGGGGTCGGAGACGCGGGCGGTGGGCGGTGGGCCGGTGCTGCGGGTCGGGAACGCCTCGGGGTTCTACGGGGACCGGTTCTCGGCGATGCGGGAGATGCTCACCGGCGGGCCGCTGGACGTGCTCACCGGGGACTACCTGGCGGAGCTGACCATGCTGATCCTGGCGCGGGACCGGCTGAAGGACCCCTCGCTCGGGTACGCCAGGACGTTCCTGCGGCAGTTGGAGGAGTGCCTCGGCCTGGCGCTGGAGCGCGGGGTGCGGATCGTGGTCAACGCGGGCGGCCTCCAGCCCGCCCGGCTGGCGGACGCCGTACGGGAGTTGGCGAGGAGCCAGGGGCTGGACGCGGCGGTCGGACACGTCGAGGGCGACGACCTGCTGCCGCGCAGGGCGGAACTCGGACTGCCCGAGGGGCTGTTGGCGGCCAACGCCTATCTGGGGGCGTTCGGCGTCGCGGAGTGCCTGCGGGCCGGGGCGGACGTGGTGGTGACCGGGCGGGTCACCGACGCGGCGCTGGTGGCGGGGCCGGCGATCGCCCGGTTCGGCTGGGGCGCGGGGGACCTGGACGCCCTCGCGGGCGCCGTGGTGGCGGGGCACGTGCTGGAGTGCGGGGCGCAGGCCACCGGCGGGAACTACGCGTTCTTCCGCGAGCACGACGTCGCCCGGCCGGGCTTCCCGCTGGCGGAGCTGCACGCGGACGGCTCCAGCGTCATCACCAAGCACCCGGGGACCGGTGGCGCCGTGACCGTCGGCACCGTCACCGCCCAACTCCTCTACGAGACCGGCGGACCGCGCTACCTCGGGCCGGACGTGACGGCCCGCCTGGACACCGTCCGGCTCACCGAGGAGGGGCCGGACCGGGTGCGGATCGACGGGGTGCGCGGCGAGGCGCCGCCGGCCACCCTCAAGGCCGGACTGAACCGGCTCGGCGGCCACCGCAACGAGGTGGTGTTCGTGCTGACCGGGCTCGACATCGAGGCGAAGGCGGCGCTCGTCCGGCGGCAGTTCGAGGACGCGCTCGCGCCCGGGCGCCGTCCCGCCGAGCTGCGCTGGACCCTGGCCCGCACCGACCGTGCCGACGCCGCCACCGAGGAGGCCGCCTCGGCGCTGCTGCGGCTCACCGCCCGGGACCGCGACCCCGGCCGGGTGGGCCGGGAACTCGGCCGGGTGGCCGTGGAACTGGGGCTGGCCGGGTACCCGGGCTTCCACCTCACCGCGCCGCCCGGGCCGGGCGCGCCGTACGGGGTGTTCGAGGCCGCGTACCTCGACGCGGCGGCCGTCGGGCACACCGCCGTGCTGCCGGACGGCCGGCGGGTGGACATCCCGCCCGCACCCGTCACCGCACCGGAACCGGATCCGTCGGGGGAACCGGATCCGCGGGAGGAACCGGCCGACGACGAGGCCCCCGTCCCCGGCCCCACCCGCCGCGCCCCGCTCGGCCTGGTGGCCGGCGCCCGCAGCGGCGACAAGGGCGGCGACGCCAACCTCGGCGTCTGGGCCCGCGACGAGCCGGGCCGGCGCTGGCTCACCCGCACCCTCACCACCGACCTGCTGCGCGAACTCCTGCCGGAGGTGGCCGGACTGCCGATCACCCGGCACCTCCTGCCGAACCTCCGCGCGGTCAACTTCACCATCACCGGCCTGCTCGGCGAGGGCGTCGCCGCCCAGCACCGCTTCGACCCGCAGGCGAAGGCGCTGGGGGAGTGGCTGCGCTCGCGCCACCTCGACATCCCGGAGGCCCTGCTGTGACCGTCCTGCCCACCCGCCTCGACCCGGGCGGCGCCGAGTACACCGCCCACCGGGAGGCGATGCTCGCCAAGCTCGCCGACCTGGACACCGAGCACGCCAAGGCCCTGGCCGGCGGCGGCCCCGGCTACGTCGAACGCCACCGCGGGCGCGGCAAGCTGCTCGCCCGCGAGCGGATCGAGCTGCTGGTCGACGAGGACTCGCCGTTCCTGGAGCTCTCCCCGCTCGCCGCCTGGGGCAGCGAGTACCCGGTCGGCGCCGCGCTGGTCACCGGCATCGGCACCGTCGAGGGCGTCGAGTGCGTGATCACCGCCAACGACCCGACCGTGCGCGGCGGGGCCTCCAACCCGTGGACCCTGCGCAAGGCCCTGCGCGCCAACGAGATCGCCCTCGCGAACCGCCTCCCGCTGGTCAACCTGGTCGAGTCCGGCGGCGCCGACCTGTCCGGCCAGAAGGAGATCTTCATCCCCGGCGGCGCGCTCTTCCGCGACCTCACCCGGCTGTCCGCCGCCGGGATCCCCACCGTCGCCGTCGTGTTCGGCAACTCCACGGCCGGCGGCGCCTACGTGCCCGGCATGTCCGACCACACCGTGATGGTCGCCGAGCGGGCCAAGGTGTTCCTCGGCGGTCCGCCGCTGGTGCGGATGGCGACCGGCGAGGAGTCCGACGACGAGTCGCTCGGCGGCGCCGAGATGCACGCCCGGACCTCCGGCCTGGCCGACCACTTCGCGCTCGACGAGCCGGACGCGCTGCGCCTGGCCCGCCGGATCGTCGCCCGCCTGGACCACCGCAAGCCGGGACCGGGCCCCGACCCCGCCGCCGAGCCGCCGACGTACCCCGAGGAGGAACTGCTCGGCATCGTCCCCGGCGACCTCAAGGTGCCCTTCGACCCGCGCGAGGTGATCGCCCGGATCGTCGACGGCTCCGACTTCGACGAGTTCAAGCCCCGCTACGGCACCAGCCTCGCCACCGGCTGGGCCCGGCTGCACGGCTACCCGGTCGGCGTCCTGGCCAACGCGCAGGGCGTGCTGTTCAGCCAGGAGTCGCAGAAGGCCGCCCAGTTCATCCAGCTCGCCAACCAGCGCGCGGTCCCGCTGCTGTTCCTGCACAACACCACCGGCTACATGGTCGGCCGGGACTACGAGCAGGGCGGCATCATCAAGCACGGCGCGATGATGATCAACGCCGTCGCCAACTCCACCGTCCCGCACCTGTCCGTCCTGATGGGCGCCTCCTACGGCGCGGGCCACTACGGCATGTGCGGGCGGGCCTACGAACCGCGGTTCCTGTTCGCCTGGCCGAGCGCCAAGTCGGCCGTGATGGGCCCGCAGCAGCTCGCCGGGGTGCTGTCGATCGTCGCCCGGCAGTCCGCCGCCGCCAAGGGGCGCCCGTACGACGAGGAGGCGGACGCGGCCGTCCGGGCCATGGTGGAGCAGCGGATCGAGGCAGAGTCGCTGCCGGCCTTCCTCTCCGGGCGGCTCTACGACGACGGGGTGATCGACCCGCGCGACACCCGCACCGTGCTCGGGCTCTGCCTCTCCGCGATCCACAACGCGCCGGTCGAGGGCGCCGCCGGCTACGGCGTCTTCCGGATGTAGGGGGAACCACGTGATCACCAACCTGCTGGTCGCCAACCGGGGCGAGATCGCCCGCCGGATCTTCCGCACCTGCCGCGACCTGGGCATCGCCACCACCGCCGTGTACGCGGACCCGGACGCCGACGCCCCGCACGTCCGCGAGGCCGACGCCGCCGTGCGGCTGCCCGGCGCCGCGCCCGCCGACACCTACCTGCGCGGCGCGCTGATCGTCGGGGCCGCGCTCGCCGCCGGCGCCGACGCCGTCCACCCGGGCTACGGCTTCCTCTCCGAGGACGCCGCCTTCGCCCGCGCGGTGCGGGCGGCCGGGCTGCTCTGGGTCGGACCGGAGCCGGCGGCGATCGAGGCGATGGGCTCCAAGACCGCCGCCAAGCGCCTGATGGCCGCCGCCGGGGTGCCCGTCCTCGACGCGCTGGACGCGCCCACCGAGGCCGATCTGCCGCTGCTGGTCAAGGCGGCGGCCGGCGGGGGCGGGCGCGGCATGCGGGTGGTGCGCGACCTCGCCGACCTGCCGGCGGAACTCGCCGCCGCCCGCGCCGAGGCCGCCAAGGCCTTCGGCTCCGACGAGGTGTTCTGCGAGCGCTACCTGCCCACCGGGCGGCACGTCGAGGTCCAGCTGCTCGCGGACGCGCACGGCACGGTCTGGGCGGTCGGCGACCGGGACTGCTCGCTCCAGCGGCGCCACCAGAAGGTCGTCGAGGAGGCCCCCGCGCCCGGGCTCGACCCGGCCGTGCGCGCCGCCCTGCACGCGGCCGCGGTCGCCGCCGCCAAGGCGATCGGCTACACCGGCGCCGGGACGGCCGAGTTCCTGCTCGGACCGGACGGCCGCTGCTGGTTCCTGGAGATGAACACCCGGCTGCAGGTCGAGCACCCGGTCACCGAGGCGGTCACCGGCCTCGACCTGGTCGCCCTCCAGCTCGCCGTCGCCGAGGGCCGGGCGCTGCCGGGGCCCGCCGCCCCGCCGGTCGCCGGCCACGCGATCGAGGCCCGGCTCTACGCCGAGGATCCGGCGCACGACTGGCGGCCCGCCACCGGCACCCTGCACCGCCTGGAACTCACCGTCCCGCACGAGGAGTTCACCGGCCGGGGGGTGCGCCTGGACTCCGGCGTCGGGGACGGTACGGAGATCACCCCGCACTACGACGCGATGCTCGCCAAGGTGATCGCCTGGGCGCCGACCCGGGCGGCCGCCGCCCGGCGGCTGGCGGACGCGCTCGCCCGCGCCCGGATCCACGGGCCCGTCACCAACCGGGAGCTGCTGGTCCGCGCCCTGCGCCACCCGGCCTTCCTGGCCGCGCGGCTGCACACCGGCTTCCTCGCCGAGCACGCCGAGACCCTGACCGCCCCGGACCGGGGCGGAGCCGACCGCGCGGCCCTGGCCGCCGCCCTGGCCGACGCCGCCGCCCGCCGCACCGCGCTGCCCTCCGGCTGGCGCAACCTGCCCTCCCAGCCGCAGCTCAAGCGCTACCGGACGGAGGACGGCACCGAACGGGAGGTCCGCTACCGGCTCACCCGCACCGGCCTGCACGCCGAGGACCACCCGGACGTCGACCTGGTCGAGGCCGCCCCCGACCTGGTCGTGCTGCGCGAGGGCGGGCTGCGGCGCGCCTACCGGGTGGCCCGCTACGGGGACCGGGTGCACGTCGACACCCCGGCCGGCGGCACCGCGCTCACCGCCCTGCCGCGCTTCCCCGACGCGCCGGTGCGCACCGACCCCGGCGCGCTGCTCGCCCCGATGCCCGGCACCGTCGTCCGCGCCACCGCCGCCGTCGGCGACACCGTCACCGCCGGGCAGCCGCTGCTCGTCCTGGAGGCGATGAAGATGGAGCACCGGATCACCGCCCCCGCCGACGGGATCCTGGCCGAACTCCGCGCCGTCCCGGGCCGGCAGGTCGAGACCGGCGCCCTGCTCGCCGTCGTGAAGCCCCTCGATCCGCCCGCCGCACAGACCGCCGCACAGCCTCCCGCACAGTCCCCCGAAGAGGTCTGAGGAAGGACCGCGCATGTCCGCCATCGGCAGCCAGCTCCTCGAAACCCCCGAACGCCGCGCCCTGCGCGGCGCCGTCGCCGGCCTCGGCGCCCGCTACGGCTCCGCCTACTACCTCGCCCGGGCCCGCGCCCACCGGCCCGCCGACGAACTCTGGGCCGAGGCCGGCAAGGCCGGCTACCTCGGCGTCAACCTGCCCGCCGAGTACGGCGGGGGCGGCGGCGGGATCGCCGACCTCGCGATCGTGCTGGAGGAGCTCGGCACCGCCGGCTGCCCGCTGCTGCTGCTGATCGTCTCCCCGGCGATCTGCGGCACCGTCATCGCCCGCTACGGCACCGAGGAGCAGAAGCGCCACTGGCTGCCCGGACTCGCCGACGGCAGCCGCCGGATGGCCTTCGGCATCACCGAGCCGGACGCCGGCTCCAACGCCCACCGGATCTCCACCGTCGCCCGCCGCGACGGCGGGGACTGGCTGCTGACCGGCCGCAAGGTGTTCGTCTCCGGCATCGACCACTGCGACGCCGTCCTGTTCGTCGCCCGCACCGAGGACGCCCGCACCGGGAGGCTGAAGCCCGCGCTGTTCGTCGTCCCGCGCGACACGCCCGGCTTCGAGTACCGCCCGATCCCGATGGAACTCGTCGCCCCCGAACGACAGTTCCAGGTCTTCCTGGACGACGTCCGGTTGCCCGCCGACGCGCTGGTCGGCGACGAGAACGCCGGGCTGCTCCAGCTGTTCGCCGGCCTCAACCCCGAGCGGATCATGACCGCCGCGTTCTCTCTGGGCCTCGCCCGCCAGGCGCTCGGCAAGGCCGTCGAGTACGCGCGCACCCGCACCGTCTGGTCCACCCCGATCGGCGCCCACCAGGGCCTCGCGCACCCGCTCGCCCGGTGCGCGGTGGAGGTCGAACTGGCCCGGCTGATGACCCAGAAGGCCGCCCTGCTGTACGACGCGGGCGAGGACGCCGCCGCCGGGGAGGCCGCCAACATGGCCAAGTACGCGGCCGGCGAGGCCGCCGCCCGGACCGTCGACCAGGCCGTGCAGACCCTGGGCGGCAACGGCCTCACCCAGGAGTACGGGCTCGCCGCGCTGCTCGCCGCCACCCGGGTCGGCCGGGTCGCCCCGGTCAGCCGCGAGATGGTCCTCAACTACGTGGCCCAGCACACGCTCGGCCTGCCGAAGTCCTACTGAGCGGGCCGGGGAGCGCAACGGCTCGAACGTCTCGTCGCATCATCGTTCTGATATCTGACCGGGACCCCGGGCCGGATACCCCGCCGACCCGCCCCGACCTCGGAATTCGCCGGACCGCGCCACCCCTGCGCCCCGCGCGCTCCGCCAAACGTCCGTCACTGGGGCGCACCGGGCGCCCACTGTCCGTATGCTCCTGTCCGCACGCCGCACGGCCGGTCGCCACGACCTCCAGCCGGCCGTCCCGCCCCGCGCCAACAACCGCACAGGAGGCACGCCTTGGTGTTCCACAGCGAGTTCCCTGACGTCGGCATCGTCGACCTCGCCCTGCACGACGCCGTCCTCGGCGAGGCCGAGCGCCACGGCGACCGGCCCGCCCTCATCGACGGGATCACCGGCGAGACCGTCAGCTACGCGCAACTCGCCCACGCGGTGGGGCGGGTGGCCGCCGGACTCGCCGCGGCGGGCGTCCGCCAGGGCGACGTCGTGGCGCTGTTCAGCCCCAACAGCATCCGCTACCCGATGGCCTTCTTCGGCGCCACCCGGGCCGGCGCCACCGTCACCCCGGTCTCCTCGCTCACCACCCAGGGCGACCTCGCCGGCCAGCTGGTGGACAGCGGAGCCCGCTGGCTGATCACCGTCTCGCCGTTCCTGCCCACCGCCCGGGCCGCGGCCGAGAAGCTCGCCGCCGACGGCCGCCCGCTCGCCGGGATCGTCGTGCTGGACGGCGCCGAGGGCCACCTCTCGCTCGCCGACCTGCTCGCCGCCACCGGCCCCGCGCCCGAGCTCGCGCTCGACCCGGCCGAGGCCGTCGCCGTCCTGCCCTACTCCAGCGGCACCACCGGGCTGCCCAAGGGCGTCATGCTCACCCACCGCTCGATCGCCACCAACCTCGCGCAGACCGACGCGGTCTTCCGCCCCAAACCCGGCGAGCGCGTCCTCGCCGTCCTCCCCTTCTTCCACATCTACGGCCTCGCCGCCCTCCTCCACCAGCCGCTGCGCTGCGGCGCCACCGTGGTCGTGCTGCCCCGCTTCGACCTGGAGCAGTTCTGCCGCACCGTCCAGGACCAGCGCGTGCAGTCCGTGCTCGCCGCCCCGCCGATCGTCATCGCCCTCGCCAAGCACCCGGTGGTCGAGCAGTACGACCTCTCCTCGGTGGAGTACCTGCTGTGCGCCGCCGCCCCGCTGGACCTCGAACTCGCCGAGGCCTGCGCCCGCCGGCTCGGCCTGTCGCACATCCTCCAGGGCTACGGCATGACCGAGCTCTCCCCGGTCAGCCACGTGATGGACCCGACCGACCCGGACCCCTCCCCGGGCTCGGTCGGCCGGATGGTCCCCTCCACCGAGCTGCGGGTCACCGCCCTCGACGGCACCGGCGCCGACCTCGGCCCCGGGGAGCGCGGCGAGCTGCTGATCCGCGGCCCGCAGGTGATGAAGGGCTACTTCGGCCGCCCCTCCGACACCGCCGCCATCGTCGACGCCGAGGGCTGGCT
The DNA here is from genome assembly GCF_042268405.1 of Kitasatospora sp. NPDC056184. NCBI lineage: Bacteria > Bacillati > Actinomycetota > Actinomycetes > Kitasatosporales > Streptomycetaceae > Kitasatospora > Kitasatospora sp. NPDC056184. The sequence continues at coordinate 458,934 of NZ_JBHJUI010000001.1, forward strand.
GCACACCGGCGACATCGGCTTCGTCGACGAGCGCGGCTACCTGCACATCGTCGACCGGGTCAAGGAGCTGATCAAGTACAAGGGCTACCAGGTCGCCCCCGCCGAACTGGAGGCGCTGCTGCTCAGCCACCCGCAGATCGCCGACGCCGCGGTGATCGGCGTGTGCGACGCCGAGGGCACCGAGTGCCCCAAGGCCTTCGTGGTCCGCGCCCCCGGCAGCGTGCTGACCGAGCAGGAGGTCGCCGCCTTCGTGGCCGGCCAGGTCGCGCCGTACAAGAAGGTGCGCGCGGTGGAGTTCCTGGACGCCGTGCCGAAGTCCCCGGCCGGCAAGATCCTCCGCCGCGAGCTGCGCGAGCGCGAGGCCGCCGCCGCCCGCTGAACCGGCCCACCGGCGTCCACGGGTGCGGCCGTCCCACCGGCCGCACCGGTCCCCGCCACCGTCCGCCCGGCCGTCTGCGAGGATCGACCAGCCGCCAGCCCCGCACGGACAGGAAGCGCCGCCGCAGATGACCACCCACCCGGCCGCCCGCACCCCCCAGCAGGACCGCAGCCGCGCGACCCGGGCCAGGCTGCTCGCGGCGGCGGTCGACTGCCTGGCCGAACTCGGCTGGAACGGCTCCACGGTCGCCGTCGTGGCCGAGCGGGCCGGCGTCTCCCGGGGCGCCGCCCAGCACCACTTCCCCACCCGCGAGGACCTCTTCACCGCGGCCGTCGAACACGTCACCGCCGAGCGGCTCGCCGCCGTCCGCGCCCACGCGGACGCGCTGCCGGGGGCCGGCCCGGCCCGCACCGAGGCCGTCGTGGACATGATCGTCCGCCTCCACACCGGCCCGCTGTTCCGCGCCGCCCTCCACCTGTGGGTCGCCGCCGCCACCGAGGAACCGCTGCGCGAGCGGATCATCGGCCTGGAGGGCCGCGTCGGCCGCGAGGCCCACCGCGCCGCCGTCGAGTTCCTCGGCGCCGACGAGACCCGGCCCGGCGTGCGCGAAACCGTGCAGGCGACCCTCGACATGGCCCGCGGACTCGGCCTCGCCAACCTGCTCACCGACGACAGCACCCGACGATCCGGGGTGATCCGGCAGTGGGCGAGCCTTCTGGAGAGTACGCTGCGGCCGGTAGGCCCATGACGCCCGTACACCTGGACGACCGGCGCCCCTCACCAAGGGGTCGCCGGGCGGACGATGTCCGTGCAGTCTGGAGGAGAACCCCGGCCGCACGGACCCGCGAGGCCCGCCCGGCCGGGCACGAGCCGAACCGGGATGCAGCCTGATCATGCGGAGAGACGAGTGGGACGCCACCAATGCCACCGGCCCCGGAGCCGGCGCCAGCCCCGCACGCCTGGACGGCCATCGCCTCGTCCCGCTCGCCACCGCCCTGCTCCAGGACGACGGGCTGATCCTGCACTGGAGTGAGGACGCCGAGGCCCTGCTCGGCTGGACCGCCGAGGAGGCCGTCGGCAGCCACGCCGCCCAGCTGCTCACCGACGACAGCGACCGCCCCGAGGTCCTCGAACTCTTCGAGCGCATCCTCGGCGGCAAGGGCTGGTCCGGGGTCTTCCCGGTCCGCCACCGCGACGGCCGCACCGTCGAGCTGGAGTTGCGCACCTACCCGATCGCCGGGCCGGGCGGTACCCTGCTGCTGCTCGCCACCGCCTCCGACATCGCCGCCCTGCAGCGGGTGGAGGCCGACCTCGCCGTCCTCGACGGCATCTTCGGCCAGTCCCCGATCGGGATGGCCGTCTACGACACCGAGCTGCGGTACGTCCGGCTCAACGAGTCGCTGGCCCGGATGAACGGCCTCCCCGTCGCCGACCACCTCGGACGGCGGATCAGCAGCATCCTTCCCGGCATCAACAGCACCGAGATAGAACAGATCATGAAGCAGGTGCTGGCCACCGGGCGCCCGGTGGTCGACGCCCGCTCGCACGGCAGGGTCCCCGGCGACCCGCGCCGCGACCGCGCCTGGTCCGCCTCCTACTTCCGGCTGGAGGACTCCACCGGCCGGGTCTTCGGCGTCTGCTCCTCGATCATCGACGTCACCGAGCGCTTCCAGGCGGAGGCCCGCGCCGCCCGCGCCCAGGAGCGCCTGGCCACCATCGCCGAGGCCACCGCCCGGATCGGCACCACCCTCGACCTCCAGCGCACCGCCGAGGAACTCATCGAGGCCGTCGTCCCGCGGTTCGCCGACTTCGCCACCGTCGACCTGCTGGAAACCGTGCTCCGCGGTGCCGAACCCACCCCCATCCCGGAGGACCGCGGCGTCCAGCTGCGCGCCGTCGCGGTCGGCGAGTCCTACGACACCGGGCTCGTGCACGCCGTCGACGTCGTCGGCGAGGTCTCCGAGTACGCCCCCGAGCGCAGCTACACCCAGTGCCTGCGCAGCGGGCGCCCGCTGCTGCGCGCCCACGTCGACGCGGAGGTGCTGCGCGGCCTCGTCGCCAGCCCCGACCGGGTCGCCCCCGGCCTCGCCGCCGGCATCCACTCGTACCTGATGCTGCCGGTCACCGCCCGGGGCATGGTCCTCGGCGGAGCCGAGTTCATCCGGATGCGCAACCCGGAGTCCTTCACCGCCGCCGACGTCGCGCTCGCCGAGGAACTCGTCGCCCGCACCGCCCTGGCCATCGACAACGCCCGTCTCTACCGGCGCGAGCGCGAGACCGCGCTCACCCTCCAGCGCAGCCTGCTGCCGCAGGAGATCCACCGCACCCTCGGCCTGGAGATCGCCTACCGCTACCTGCCCTCCAGCGTCACCAGCGAGGTCGGCGGCGACTGGTTCGACGTCGTGCCGCTCTCCTGCGGCCGGGTCGCGCTGGTGGTCGGAGACGTCATGGGCCACGGCATCCGGGCCGCCGCCACCATGGGCCAGCTGCGCACCGTCGCCCGCACCCTGGCCACCCTCGACATGCCGCCCGAGCAGGTGCTCACCCGGCTCGACGAGACCGCCTCCGGCATCGGCGAGGGCCAGTTCGCCACCTGTATCTGCGCCGTCTACGACCCGCTGGAGCGCACCCTGCAGGTCGCCTCGGCCGGGCACCTGCCGCCCGTCTGGGTCGCCCCGGACGGCACGCCCCGCCGGGTCGAGATGCCGCCGGGCGTGCCGCTCGGCGTCGGCGGGGTGGCCTTCGAGTCGATCGAGTTCGCCCTCCCCGAGGGCGGCATGGTCACCCTCTACACCGACGGGCTGGTCGAACGGCGCGGCCAGGACCTCGACGACGGCATCGACCTGCTCGCCCGCACCCTGTCCGGCCCCGGCCGGACCCTGGAGGAGAACTGCGACGCCGTGCTCGGCGCGCTGGTCAGCGGCGGCAGCGACGACGACATCGCCATGATCATGGCCCGGGTGCTGCCGCTGCCCGCCGACCGGGTCGCCACCCTCCCGCTCACCGGCGGCGGCCGCCTGCCCGGCAAGGCCCGCCGCTTCACCCGCGCCACGCTCGACGGCTGGGGCCTGGGCGCGCTCTCCGACTACGCCGAGCTGCTGGTCAGCGAGCTGGTCACGAACGCCCTGCTGCACGCCGACGCCCCGCGCCGGCTCCGGCTCTTCCGCGACCGGGTGCTCACCGTCGAGGTCGCCGACGCCGGCGGCCAGACGCCCCAGCTGCGCCCCTTCGCGGAGCAGGACGAGGGCGGCCGGGGGATGTTCCTGGTCAGCGAACTCGCCCAGCGCTGGGGCAGCCGGCTGACCCGGGACGGCAAGGTGGTCTGGGCGGAGCTGGAACTGCCCTTCGGCACCGGCTGACCCGCCCGGGATCCGCCGGGCACGACGGTTCCCCGCCCCCCGGGTGCGGGGGTGCGGGGAACCGCGGTCCCGGGCGCTTACCTTCTCCGACGTGCGCGTCCTCAGGCGTGGGCCTTCTCGGACGTCCGCTCCTGCTCCCGGTTCTGCTCCCGCTCCTTCGCGGACTCCGCCGCCGCACCGCGGGGGAGGCCCCGCAGCAGCCGCCAGGCCAGCACCGCCGCGCCCAGCAGCAGCGCGCCCGCCATCATCCCGGCCACGTTCACGCCGTGCACGAACGCCTCCTTGGCGCTCGCCAGCAGCGGTCCGGCCAGGGTGTCCGGCAGTCCGTGCGCCGCCTCCACCGCGCCGCCCAGCGACTCGCCGGCCTGCGCGGCCGCCGCCGGGTCCGTCCCGGCCGGGACCACCAGCCGGTTCGCGTACATGGCGCCGACCAGCGAGCCGACCAGGGCGATGCCGAGCGCGGTGCCCAGCTCGTAGGCCGTCTCGGAGACCGCCGAGGCGGCGCCGGCCCGGTCGCCCGGCGCGGCGCTCAGCACCAGGTCCGCGCCGAGCGTGTAGACCACGCCCTCGGCCGTGCCGACCAGAAGGAAGGCGGCGGCCAGCAGCAGGTACGTGGTGTCCTGCTGGATCCAGCCGAGCAGGCCGAGACCGGCGCCCATCGTCAGCAGACCGAGGGTGAGCGCGGTGCGGGCGCCGGTGCGGCGCACCAGCCGGGCGGTCAGCAGACCGCCGGCCATCGCGCCGGCGAAGGCCGGCAGCTCGGCCAGCCCCGCCTTCAGCGGCGGGAAGCCGCGGACCAGCTGCAGGTACTGGGACGTCACGAAGACGATGCCGGAGAGCCCGATCAGCGCGATCAGCGAGGCCAGGACGGCGGCGGTGAAGCGCCGGTCGCCGAAGAGCCGGACGTCCAGCAGCGGGGTCTCCAGCCGCAGCTGGCGGCGGACGAAGACGACCAGCGCCAGCGCCCCGAGCAGGCCCGCCACCGGCACGTCCCAGCGGTCGGCGCCGTTCGCCGCGGCCTCCTTGATCGCGTAGACCACGCCGATCACACCGGCGAGCGACAGCAGCACGCTCAGCACGTCCCAGCGGCCCGGCTTCGGGTCCCGGGACTCCGGCAGCAGCCAGGCGCCGAAGACCAGCAGCAGCAGGAGCACCGGGATGTTCAGCAGGAACACCGAGCCCCACCAGAAGTGCTCCAGCAGCACCCCGCCGACCACCGGACCGAGTGCGGCGCCGGCGGACGCGGCGGCGCCCCAGATGCCGATCGCGGTGGCCCGCTCGCGGTCGTCCGGGAAGAGCGTGCGGATCAGCGAGAGGGTGGACGGCATGATGGTCGCCCCGGCCACGCCGAGCAGCACGCGGGCCAGGATCAGCCAGCCGGCGCTGGGCGCGTAGGCGGCGAGCAGCGAGGCGGCGCCGAACGCGGTGGCCCCGGCCAGCAGCAGCCGCTTGCGGCCGATCCGGTCGCTGAGCGAGCCCATCGAGACCAGCAGGCCGGCCAGCACGAAGGAGTAGGCGTCGCCGATCCAGAGCAGCTGGGTGCCGCTGGGGCGCAGGGTCTCGCTGATCGAGGGGATGGCCAGGGAGAGGACGGTCGCGTCGACGGCGACCAGGGTGACGGCCAGGACGAGGACGGCGAGGCCGGTCCAGCGCTGGCGGGGCTGGAGGTGGACGGTGCTGCTCATGGGTATCGGTGTCCGGTTTCCGGTCCGGGGTGCGCGGGTGGGGGAGGGTCAGTGCGGGCGGGGCGTCCGCAGGGCGCCGCCGAGGAACAGCTCGGCGAGCGAGAAGGTGGCGTCGCGCGAGGCCAGCCGGCCGTCCTGGACGGCCCAGCCGATCCCGGCGAGCAGGTCGAAGAACGCCTCGCTGAGCCAGGCCGCGGAGAGCTCGATGCGGAAGACCCCCTGCTGCTGCCCGCGCAGGAAGAGCGCGTGCAGGCGGGCGATCTGGGCCTCCCAGAGGTCGTTGACCGCCTCGTCGTCGTAGAGCTGGCTCTCGCCGGTCAGGTAGGCGCAGAGCATGGCGTCCGGGACGATCTCGTCGATCAGCCGGCGCAGCGCGGCGTGCGCGTCCCCGTCCTCGACGGCGGCGGTGTCGAGCGCGGCGGCCAGGCGCTGCAGCGCGAGCATGCCGACCTCGCGGATCAGCGCGTCCCGGCCCGGGAAGAGCCGGTGCAGGGTGGCGCGGCTGATGCCCGCGGCGCGGGCGATCTCGTCGAGGTGGGCGGTCGGGCGGCGGGAGAGCACGCCGACGGCGGCTTCGAGCACGGAGTCACGGTCGGTGGCCATGGAACGAGGGTACATCGCATGAGACGTCCATGTCTCAGAATTAATTCCGGCGTCTCGTTCGAGGCGTGCCCGTACCGGTTCCGGACAGCAAAGAACCGGGGACGGCGGGTGCCGTCCCCGGTTCTCCTACCGGCCGGTCGTGGCCGGTCAGCTCTGGTTGTAGAAGCCGGTCTCGTCCAGCGGGCGGTCGATCACCATCACCTCGACGTCCGCCGGGGTGAGCAGGAACACCCGGCGGGCGATCCGCTCGATGCCGCCGCGGGTGCCGAAGATCAGCCCGGAGGCGAAGTCCACCATCCGCTTGGCCTCGGCCTCCTCCATCTCGGTGAGGTCCATGACCACCGGGGTGCTCGCCCGGATGTGCTCGCCCACCGTGCGCGCCGCCTCGAAGCCGGTCGGCCGCAGGGAGACGATCCTCGTCGGGGCCGGGGAGGACGGTACCGTCTCCTGCTCGACCCACTCGTCCTCGTACACCGCGGCCGGGTAGCTCCCGGAGGGCATCAGCCACCCGTTGTGGTGCTCGTCGCGAAGTGCTCCCATGCCGCGCCTCCCTGCCTCTGTTCCGTACAGGTCCCCCGGTGCGCGTGCCCTTTTGACACGTCATCCACTCGTCGGAACTGTCCGAGTATCGCACTGATCACCGGTCTCGTGCCCGCTCGCGCCCCCCGTACGAGTCGCGCCGCGCCGACGGCCCGGGCGGACCCGGGCATCAGAAGCGACGCGGCGGAACGGCGTACGGTTGCGCGCGTAGAAGATATCGGTCGCGGTCACCGCGCAATTGACCTTCTGTCAACAATGCGGGAACGATTTCACGCGGCACCGACAACGGACCCGCTCGGCCGAGCGGGTCCAGGTGTTGCGCGCCCGGCGCGTCGGCTCGGGCGCCCGGCGCTCAGCCCATGGCCGCGCGCCGGCGCCGCAGCACCCCCCGCACCGCCGAGACCAGGCTCACCAGGCCGAGCAGCACGATCGCCCCGGCCGAGAGCAGGAAGCCCGCGGACCCCGGCTCGCGCGCGGTGGCCGCCGCCGTGACGTAGACGGCGGTCAGCGGGGCCGCGCCCAGCGCGGTCGCGACGACGAAGGGCAGGAACCGCACGCCGGAGAAGGCCGCGCCGACGTTGCCGGCCTGGAACGGCAGCCCGGGCAGCAGCCGCAGCAGGAACACGCTGCGGAACCCCTGCTCGCTGAAGCGCCGGTCGAGCGCGAGCAGCAGCCGCCCCCGCAGGTACGGGCGCAGCGCCTCCCGGCCGAGCCGGCGGCACAGCCAGAACGCGAGCGCGGCGCCGATCGCGGTGCCGAGGACGGCCAGCACCGTGCCCTCCCGCACGCCCAGCAGCAGCCCGGCCGCCGCGTTGAGGGCCGGCCGGGGGAAGAACGCCGTCGTGGCCACCGCGTACACCGCGACGAACAGCGGCACCCGGATGTGCCACGGGGTCCCGGCCGACAGGCCGCCGTCGAGCAGCGTGGTCGGGCTCCACAGCAGCAGCGAACCGGCCGCCGCCGCCAGGATCACCAGCAGCAGCGCGAGCCGCAGCCACGCCGACCGCGGCACCTGCGGGCGCGCCGCGCCCCCGGCCCCGTCCGGCGGCGCGGCCTGCGGTGCGGGCTGCGGTGCGGGCTCCGGGGCGGCCAGGTCGGAGGGCGGCGGGGGTGACCGGGCGGCGGCCACGCGCCCCGCCTACCCGGCCCCCCGGGGGGGCCCGGCCCGGGGGCGGCCCCCCCGGGGGGCGCGGGGCCTAGAACCAGACCTGGTTGAGGCCGCCGTTGGGCTCCCACTGGCCGACCGGGGCGCCGTCGTCGCGGAGGAAGCCGAAGAGGTCGAGTACGAGCAGGCTGTGCTGGTTGGTGAGGGTGTGGATGCCGCTGTGGTGGACGACGGTCTCGGTCCAGGCCTGGTTGAGCCCGCGGTTGCAGCTCCACTGGACGGCCCGGGTGCCGGGCGCGGCGCTGTACCCGGGGATGTCCAGGCACTTGCCGCTGTGCACGTTCACGTACTCGTGGGCGTCGGTCCGGATCCACTTCTGGTTGTCGCCGCCGGTGCAGGTCCACTGGCGGACCGGGGCGCCGTTGTCGGTGCGCCAGTCGGCGACCTCCAGGCACTTGCTCGTGGCGGCGTTGTTGACGCTGGTGAGCAGCCTGTCGGCGGCTGCGGCCGGAGCGGCCGGCAGTGCCGGGGCGAGGGCCGCGGCGAGGACGGCGGCGGTGCCGAGACGGGCGGCGAGGGCGCGCCGGGGCGTGGTCATGGTTTCCTCCTGCGTGGGGTGTGCGCGGAAGGCGGGGCGGTGCTCAGCGCGGGCCGTCGGTGAAGTCCGACGGGAACCAGATCTGGTTGTAGGAGGCGCCGGAGGGGCCCATGGGCCACTGGATGACGGGCGCGCCGTCGTCCTTGGAGCCGCCCGCGACGTCCAGGGCGAGCTTGCTGACCTCGTTGAGGTAGTAGCGGCTCCCGGAGTGCGCCAGGACCTCGGTCCACTTCTGGTTGGTGCCGGCGTTGCAGTCCCAGATCACCGGCCGGGTGCCGGGGACGGTGCTGTACCCGGGGTTGTCCAGGCACTTGCCGCTGTGGACGTTGACCAGCTCGTGGGCGGCGGTCCAGTACCACTTCTGGTTGTCGCCGCCGTGACAGCTCCACTGGCGCACGGCGGCGCCGTTGCCGGTGCCCCAGTCGGCGACCTCCAGGCACTTGCCGGAGTTGAGGTTGGAGACGGTGAACGGCGCGGTGTACGGCGCCGGCGCGGCGGACGCCGGGCCGGCGAGGGCCAGCCCGGCGGCCAGCGCGAGGACGGCGGCGGAGGAGGTGGTGCGGAAGGACATGGTGGTTCCTCGGGGTGACGTGGTGACGGGAGCGGGTGGCGGCCCGCCGGGCGGGCCGCCGGATCAGAGGGTGACAGAGGGCTGGAGCCCGATCCACTACCGATTGGTGGCGCGGTCGCCGGTTCGGTCCGGTCAGCGCGGGACGGCGTACCAGAGCTGGTTGGCGCCCCCGTTGGCTCCCCAGGTGGCGACGGTGGCGCCGTCGGCGGGGTCGAAGCCCGCCACGTCCAGGACCAGACCGAGGCTCGACAGGTAGCCGGGCAAGGGCGCGCTCACGTCCGGAACGAGCCAGCGCTGGTTGTCCTGCTGCGAAGTGCAGGTCCACTGGATCGGCCGGGTGCCCCAGACGGTGCTGAATCCGGGGATGTCCAGGCACTTGCCGCTCCAGAGGTTGATGAGCGAGCTGCCGTAGACGGTCCACTTCTGGTTGTTGCCGCTGGTGCAGGTCCACTGGCGGACCGGCGCGCCGTCGTCCTTCCGCACGTCCGCGACCTCCAGGCATTTGCCGGTGGCGGCGTTGACGAACGCGACGAGGGGGTACGTCGGGTGGGAGTGCTCCGCGTGGGCCGTGCCGGTTCCGGCGATCGGGAGTGCGGTGGCGAGGGCGGCGGTGAGGGCGAGCAGGGCGGCGCGGGTGCGGCGTCTGTGGGTGGGGGCGGGGTCGGTCACGGGTGTCCTCCTGAGGTGCGGCGGGTGGTGCGCTCGGACAGGAAGTCGAGGAGTCGGTGCCATGACGCCCGTGCGGCGTCGAGGTGTTGGACCGCCGCGAGTTCGAAATAGTTGTGCGGAGCCTGAGGAAAAGTCATGAACTCGTGCGCACAGCCGGCTTCGGTCAGCGCGGCGTCGAAGGCGGCGACCGCGGTGGGCGGGATGTGCTCGTCGGCGCCGCCCCAGAACGCGAGGATCGGCGCGGTCAGCTCGGCGGCGAGCTGGGTCGGTCCCGGGGCGCCGTTGAGGGTGTCGGGGTAGCCGTAGAAGCCGACCGCGCCCGCCAGGCCGAAGCGCGGCGCGGCGGCGCGGAAGGCCTGGCGGCCGCCGAAGCAGAAGCCGAGCGCGACGACCTCGGCGGCGCCGAGCGCGCGCAGGTGGCCGGTGCCCGCGGCGAGGTCGGCGTCGAGGCCCCCGGGGGTGAGCGCGAGCAGGTGCGGCAGCAGGTTCGGGAGCTCGCCGAATTCCGGTGCGCGGCGCTCGGGGTCGGCGCCGGCGGTGCGCCCGTAATAGTCGACGGCGAGTGCCGGGAATCCCTGTTCGGCGAGTCGGACGGCGGTCTGCCGGTAGAAACCGGAAAGGCCCTTGTTGTCCGGCAGGACGAGCACGCCCGGTCCGGCGGGGTGCTCGGGGCGGGCCAGGAAGGCGCCGACCGCGGTGCCGTCCGCCGAGGTCAGGGTGAGTGCGGCGGCCTCGGCGACGGCGTGGGTGGCGGGAGTGAGGAGCGGCGGGGCGGCGTCGGCCTCGTAGCACATGGGAAATCCTTCGCGGTCGCGGAACCGCCGGGCACGCGGTGTGCGGGCCCGGCGGTCCGAGATGCTAGCGAGAATTCCCCAAGGAATTCATGATCATATCGCAGACGTATTTTTTTCGAAAGACTTTTTCGATTCCGGAGTGGTCACGCTTTCCGTCGCGTGCTCCTCGGCGCGGCGCAGCGCGCCCGCGCTCAGCATCAGGGCCGCCGCCAGCGCGGTGACCACGCCGAAGGAGGCGGTGAGCGAGGTGGCCTGGGCGAGGCCGCCGACGATCGCGGGGGCGATCAGCCCCGAGGTGTAGGTGACGGTGGCGACGCCGGCGATGGCCTGGCTGGGGTTGCTGCCGATCCGGCCGGCCGCGGCGAAGGCCAGCGGGACCACCACGGCGACGCCGACGCCGATCAGCGCGAACCCGGGGATGGCGAGCGCGGGGCGGTCGGCGGCGACCACCAGCACGCCGCCGGCGGTGGCGATCGCGCCGCTCAGCCGGGCGGCCCGGACGGCGCCCAGGCCGCGGATCACCGCGTCGCCGGCCAGCCGGCTGACCGCCATGGTGAGCGAGAACGCGGTGTAGGCGGCCGCCGCCACGGTGGGCGAGGCGCCGGTGACGTCGCGCAGGTAGACGCCGCTCCAGTCCATCGAGGCGCCCTCGGCGAACACGGCGCAGAAGCCGACCAGCCCGATCACCAGCGAACTGCGCGGCGGCAGCGCGAACCGCGGCGGCGCCTCGGCCTCCTCGGGCGCGCGCAGGTCCGGCAGCGTGCGGCAGACCAGCTGGGTGAGCGCCAGCAGCACGAAGGCGGTGACGCCGATCTGCACCCGGGGGTCGAAGTCCTGGTGGGCGGCAAGGATGGCGACGCCGGCCGCCACCAGCCCGCCCGCGCTCCACATCCCGTGCAGGCTCGACATGATGGAGCGGCCGAGCCGCTGCTCGATCTCCACGCCCTGCGCGTTCATCGCCACGTCCGACATGCCCGCGGTCGCGCCGTAGGCCAGCAGGACCAGGCAGAGCACCGGCAGCGAGGGGGCGAGCACGGGCAGCGACAGGCCCAGGCAGCAGAGCGACAGCAGCCCGGCGACCGCGGCGCGCCCGCCGAAGCGGTGGACGACCCGGCCGGCCAGGGGCATCGCGAGGGACGAACCGATGGCCGGCATCACCAGGGCCAGGCCGAGCTGGCCGGGGGAGAGGCCGAGGTGGTGCTGGATCCACGGGATCCGGCTGACGAAGGTGCCGCCGACGGCGCCGTGCACGGCGAAGACGAGGGCGACGGCGACGCGTGCGCGGCGTGCGTCGCTCGCGCCGCCGAAGGGTGGTTCTGCTGGGGTCAGGCTGGTGGTCATCAGGCTCTTCCCTCCCGGCCGCGCGCGGCGCGGCGGTGCCCTGGGGTGGTGTGGTGGGTGCGGCGGTGTCCGTCGGCGTGGCAGTGCGGCGACGGTTCGATAAATTATCAGGAAGGGACCCTAATAGAAACACTCTGGAAGGATGTCCGGCCATGACCACCGCGCGAACGGCCACGCCGAGCACTGCCCGGGCGATCAACGACCGGTTGGCGCTCAACCTGTTGCTCGACCAGGGACCACTCACCGCGACCGAGCTGCGCGACCTCACCGGCCTCTCCCGGCCCACGGTCGCCGACCTGCTCGACCGGCTCCGGCGGACCGGCCTGGTCGCCGTCGTCGGCGAACGCGGCGAACAGCGGCGCGGCCCCAACGCCAGGCTGTACGCCCTGGTCGCCTCCCGTGCCCACCTCGGCGCCGTCGACGTCCGCTCGGGCGGCGTCACCCTGGTCGTCGCCGACCTGGCCGGACAGACCCTGGGCGCCGCCGAACTCGCGGTCGCCGAGCCCGGCAGCGACCCCGCCGCCCACCGCGCTGCCGCCGGCCGGATCGTCCGCACCCTGCTCGACACCGCCCGCCGGGCCGGCGTCGAGCACCTGCACACCGTCGCCGTCGGCGCCCCCGGCCTGGTCGACCCCGCCACCGGCCGGCTCCAGTCCACCGGCGACCTGCCCTCCTGGCACGCCGAACTGCTCGTCGCCCTGGACGACCTGCCCGGCACCGACGTGATCCTGGAGAACGAGGTCAACCTCGCCGGGCGCGCCGAGTACCGGATCGGCGCGGCCCGCGGCCGGGACGACTTCGTGCTCGTCTGGCTCGGCCACAGCGTCGGCGCCGCCGTCGTGCTGGACGGCAAGCTGCGCCGCGGCGCCCGCGGCGGCACCGGCGAGATCTGCTTCCTGCCCGTCCCCGGCACCACCGCCCTGCCCTCCGGGACCAGCTGCGAGGGCGGCTTCCACGACCTGGCCGGCAGCGCCGCCGTCTGCGCGCTGGCCCGCGACCACGGGCTGCCCGCCGGCCCGGCCGACGACGCCCCCGCCGCCGAGGCCGCCGTCCGCGCCGCCCTCGACGCGCTCGGCGAGGGGCAGCCCGGCGGACCGTTCCTGGACGCGCTCGCCGAGCGGGTCGCCGTCGGCGTCTCGGCGGTCTGCGTGGTCCTCGACCCCGGCTGCGTCGTGCTCGGCGGCGAGATCGGCCGGGCCGGCGGAGCCGAACTCGCCGCCAGGGTCGAACGGCGGCTGGCCGACCTCTCCCCGCTGCGCACCGAGGTCCGCGCCGGCGAGGCGGGCGGCGGGGCGGTGCTCAGCGGCGCCGTGCTCACCGCCGGGGACGCCGTCCGCCGTGACCTCTTCGGCGAACCGTAAGGGCGTGTGCGCCCCCGGCGGGGCGGTACGGCAGGATGGGCCGCGGGGCCGGGACCGGGCGGGGGCGAACCACGGCCGTCCCTCCCCGGCCGACCGATCGCACCACCGTCAGGAGTCGCAACCATGGGCCAGCCCGGGGCACCGGCCAACCCGTACCGCATCGGCGAGGCCGCGGCGCTGCTCGGCGTGAGCGCCGACACCATGCGGCGCTGGGTGGACGCCGGCCGGATCGCCGCCGAGCGCGACGAGCACGGCCACCGGATCATCGCCGGCGCCGAGCTGGCCGGCTTCGCGCGCGAGCTGGCCCGCCCCGAGACCGCCGCCGCCGAGGGCCGCCCCTCCTCGGCCCGCAACCGCTTCCCGGGCATCGTCACCGACGTGGTGCTCGGTGACGTCGCCGCCCAGGTGGAGATCCAGGCCGGGCCGTTCCGGGTGGTCTCGCTGATCAGCCGGGAGTCGGCGGAGGAGCTGGAGCTGGTGCCCGGGGCACCCGCCACGGCCGTCATCAAGTCCACCAATGTGATGATCGAACGGCGCTGAACGCTGCCAGAGCCGAGCGCCGACGAGAGGACCGCCGATGCCCCACGACCCGCTGCCGTCCACCCAGAGCGCTGTCCTCGCCGTCGAGGCGATGGCCGCCCGGCACGGCCGCTCCGTGCGCACCAGCCACGACATCGGCCGTGACCAGACCTTCGCCGGCCTGGTCGGCAGCGACGCCCCCGGCACCGACGAACTGGCCGCGATACCGCACGAGGCGCTGATCGAGATCGCCGGACCGCCCGAGGTGACCGTCCGTCTCTTCGTCCACGACGAGGCCGTGGTCACCGTCGACACCATCGCCTTCGACGTGCTGCGCGACAGCGTCCCGGCCTTCCTGAACGCGGTGTGGACCGGCCTGGTCCACCTCAAGCAGCGGGTCTTCCCGCCCTCCTGCACCATGATCGTCACCGTGCCGGGCGAGTCGAGCTACCGTGAGGCCGTCACCCTGTACACCCTGACCCCGTGGCTGGCCGGCCGGCTCCGCTGACCACGGCCCCGCGAAGACCGCCGCTCCGACCCGATGAACGGACCGAAGAACGGACCGATGAACGGACCGATGACCGCCTCCGCCGCCCGCCGCCCCGTCCTCGCCGTCGCCCACCGCGGCGACCCCTACCGCCACCGCGAGAACACCCTGCCCTCCGTGGAGTCCGCGTTCGCCGCCGGCGCCGACGCCGTCGAGGTGGACGTCCGGCTGACCCGCGACCGGGTCCCGGTCCTGCTGCACGACGCCACCCTGGAACGCCTCTGGGGCGACCCGCGCCCGCTCGCCCGGCTCACCGCCGAGCAGCTCGACGCCTTCGACGACGGCCACCACCGCGTCCCGACCCTCGCCGAGGCGCTCAAGGCCACCGCCGCCGCCGCTCCCGGCGCCAAGCTCCTCATCGACCTCGACGACGCGGGCCCGGCCGCCGCCACCTGGGAGGTCGTCACCGGACTCGGCGCCGAGCGGCGGGTCGGCTTCTGCGGCCCCGCCACCGCGATGCTGGCCGTCCGGGCGCTCGCCCCCGAGGCCGAGATCGCGCTCACCTGGAAGCAGCCCCGGCTGCCCGTGCGCGCCCTGCTCGACGACCTGCGCCCGCAGTACATCAACCCGCCGTTCGGCCTGGCCACCCCCGGGTTCACCGCCGCCGCCCACCAGGCCGGGCTGGCCGTCTCCACCTGGACCGCCGACCTGCGCCGCACCATGCGCAAGCTGAGCGAGGCGGGCGTCGACTCGATCACCAGCAACCGGATCGCCCTGCTGCGCGCGGTCCTGGACGGCCGCCGGTGACCGAGGGCACGCGGGGGGAGGACGGCGGGGTGCTGGGTCCGCGGGCGCTCGGCCGCGCGCTGCTGGCCCGTCAGCACCTGCTGGAGCGCACCGCCGCCACCCCGGCCGCGATGATCGGGCACCTCGGCGGCCTCCAGGCGCAGGCCGCCCCGCAGCCGCCCTACCTCGGGCTGCTCGCCCGCCTCGGCGACTTCACCCCCGAGGCGCTCACCGAGCTGATCGAGACCCGGCGGGCGGTGCGGATCGCCCTCCAGCGCGGCACCATCCACCTCGTCACCGCCGAGGACTGCCTGGCCCTGCGGCCCCTGCTGCAGCCGCTGCTGGACCAGCAGCTGCGCACCACCTACGGCAAGCGGCTGGCCGGCCTCGACCTCGACGCGCTCGCCGCCGAGGCCCGCGCCCTGGTCGAGGCGGAGCCGCGCACCTTCCAGCGGCTGGGCGCCGAACTGGCCGCCACCCGCCCCGACCGCGACCCGGCCGCCCTCGCCCAGGCCGCGCGCTGCCTGCTGCCGCTGGTGCAGGTCCCGCCGCGCGGCCTGTGGGGGCGCGGCGGTCCCGCCGCGCACACCACCGCCGAGGCCTGGCTCGGCCGGCCGCTCGACCCGGCGCCCCCGCCCGACGGCCTCGCGCTGCGCTACCTCGCCGCCTTCGGCCCGGCCACCGCCGCCGACCTGCAGAAGTGGTGCGGCCTCAGCCGGCTCGCCCCGGTGCTGAAACGGCTCGCCCCGGGCCTGGTCACCTTCCGCGACGAGCGGGGCCGGCTGCTGTACGACCTGCCCGACGCGCCCCGGCCCGACCCGGACACCCCGGCTCCGGTCCGGCTGGTCGCGCCGTTCGACAACCTGCTGCTCTCGCACGCCGACCGCACCCGGGTGCTGCCCGAGGCGTACCGGCCGCGGGTGATGACCCAGAACGGCATCGTGCTCGGGTCCCTGCTGGTGGACGGTCTGGTCGCCGGGAGCTGGCAGCTGGCCGAGGAGGGTGCCGGGGCGCGGTCGGTGACGGTCCGCCCGTTCGCGCCGCTCGCCCGGGCCGACCGGGACGCGGCGCGGGCCGAGGCCGAACGGGTGCTCGCCTTCGCGGGCGGCGGTGGCGAGGTCCGCTTCGAGGAGGCCGGGTAGGAGCGCGTTCGACGGCCGGACGGACGTGCGGGGCGCCGTGACTCGTTGGGGTGGTCCCACGGCGGTGCTCTGCGCCCGTACCGCCGCGGCTGGCTTGAATCGACCCACCCTTGCGGAGGGCGGCGCCGGCTGCGGCGGCCGCCCCCGTTCACCAGCGTTCCGCATCGAAGTGGAGTCGGCCGTGGCCCCTGTGAACAATGGCGTCTACGCGATCGCCAAGCCCGAGGAGCAACTGCTCACCCTCCAGACCGCCAAGGAGTTCGTGGTGGTGCTGACCCCGACCGGCGAGCCCGGCGAGCAGGAGTGGGAGGTGACCGGCTGCGACAACGGAAACGTCGTCATCAGGAACCTCCGGCACGGCTCCTACGTCGGACTGGACGGTCCGCCGGAGGTGGACCAGCAGGTCAGGGGCACCGCCGAGCCGTTCGAATGGGCCCTGTACCAGGCCGCCGAGCCGTTCTCCTTCCATGTGGTCCTCCCGGGGGGTCCGGTCGACGGCCAGGAACTGGCGCTGGACCTGAGCGTGCTGGACATCTTCCCGCAGCGCACCGCGCTGCGGCCGCTGGAGCGGGACGGGCAGCAGGCCTGGCTGTTCCAGTTCCACGAGTGAGGGGCGGGTGCGCCCGCGCCGGTCGTGCCCGTGGCCGCCGGGGCGGGCGCGCCCGAAAGCCAACAAGCCGGGCATATGATCACACCATCTGCTGAGATAGGGCAGACCTGGACCGATCGACCGGACGGAGGAACGGATGCCGGGGGAGACTCCACCCGAACGGCGACCCGCCGACCACCGACGCCCCTACCTCATGCTGCCGGCGCCGGTCCGGGCCGCGGCCGCCTGGTCGGCGGCGCTCGTACTGCTCATCACCGTCGCCTCGCTGATCGTCTTCGCGCTCGTCGAACTGCGGGCCGCCACCGTCCCGGTGATCCTGGCCCTGCTCGGCACCTCACTGCTCCAGCCCGTGATGCCGTGGATGGTCCGACGCGGGGTCAGCCGCTCGGTCGCCGCCGGGCTCACCTGCGCCGTGCTGGTGGCCGCCGTCAGCACGGTGATCGCCCTGCTGGTCAACTCCCTGGTGCACAGCGCCCCGCAGATCGCCTTCGCCCTCCAGGAGGCCGGCGACCGGCTCGCCGAATGGCTCGGGCCCTTCGGCGAGAAGCTGCGGCACGTGCTGGACAACGCCCAGGGCGAGACCAACACGCTGGTGACGACCCTCACCGACAGCGTGCTCTCCGGCCTCGGCCTCGCCACCCAGATCGCCACCGGCAGCGTGCTCGCGCTCGCCCTGGTCTTCTTCTTCCTGCGCGACGGCCACCGCACCGGCGAGGTCGTCCACTCCTACCTGCCCCGCCGTAGCGCCGACATGGTGGTGGCCTGCGGCGAGCGGGCCTTCGAGGCGATGGCCGGCTTCATGCGCGGCACCACCCTGATCGCCCTCATCGACGCCTTCTTCATCACCGTCGGCCTGCTCGTCCTCAGCGTCCCCGGCGCGCCCGGCCTCGGCGCGCTGGTCTTCATGGGCGCCTACATCCCGTTCGTCGGCGCCTTCCTCTCCGGTACCGTCGCCGTGCTGGTCGCCCTCGCCGACGGCGGCCTGGGCACGGCGCTGTGGGCGCTCGGCGTGGTGGTCGCCGTCCAGGTCATCGAGGGCAACGTCCTCCAGCCGCTGATCCAGAGCCGGACGGTGGAACTCCACCCGGCCACCATCATGGTCGCCGTGGTGGCCGGCTCCGGGATCGCCGGCATCATCGGCGCGCTGCTGGCCGTCCCGGTCTGCGCCGCCGGGCTCGGGGTGGTCTCCGTGCTGCGCGGCGACCCCGGCCGACGGCGCCGCGCCGACCGGAACGGCGGCGGG
This sequence comes from Kitasatospora sp. NPDC056184, assembly GCF_042268405.1. Classification (NCBI taxonomy): domain Bacteria; kingdom Bacillati; phylum Actinomycetota; class Actinomycetes; order Kitasatosporales; family Streptomycetaceae; genus Kitasatospora; species Kitasatospora sp. NPDC056184. Next base: position 476,726 of record NZ_JBHJUI010000001.1, read on the forward strand.
CCCGCGGCCCTCGCCGACGCGGCTCAGGAGTAGGCGAGCGGGCGGCCGCGCCGCAGCGTGTACTCGGCGGCGCGCAGGAAGAGCGCGGCGTAGAAGGCGACGTCCAGGTCCTCCGTCCACCGGCCCGGTGAGGCGGCCGCCGCGGCGGCCGCGTGCCGGTCGAACCAGAGGCCGATCTCCAGGTTGTCGCAGTGCACGGGTATCCCGGGCGGCAGCGCGAGCAGCTCCGCCACGCGCCGGGCGGCGGCCAGCGTCCGGTGCACGTCGCCGACCGCCGTCACGTCGTTGTAGGCGCACTCCACCGGCAGCACCAGCGGCGCGTCCAGCTCGACGGGCAGCAGCACGTCCCAGCCGAGCAGCGCCTCCACCGTCCCGTCGGCCAACGCGTCGCAGAACCGCTCGAAGCCGGAGATCGGGCGGTACAGCTTCTCCTCGAAGTGCAGCCCCGAGCCCGCCCGGAACGCCGTCACCGGCGGGCAGGCGAACGGCGGCAGCCCGCGCCCCGCCAACGCGGCGTCGATCGCCCGCCCGACCGGCCCGAGCACCTCGTCGTCGAGCCATTCGTCGGCCTCGACACTCACCAGATACACACCCATGCCGGGGACGTTAGACGACCGCACTGACAATTCCTCGGCCCGAAAACCGGTTGCCGTCGCGGGACCGGTGGGGGAGAGTGCCGCTGGTGCGGAGCGGGGCGGAGCGGAGGACGACGATGGAGCGGATCGCGGTGGCGGATGCGGCGGCCGGGCCGTACGGGATCACCGTCGGGCCTGACGGCGCCCTCTGGTTCACCCTGGTGCACGCCGGGGAGATCGGGCGGCTGGCGGCCGACGGGACCGTCACCCGGTACGGGCTGGACGCGCCCGGCTGCGGGCCCTCGGTGATCGCGGCGGGCCCCGACGGCGCGCTCTGGTTCACCTGGATGCGCGACCACCGGATCGGCCGGATCACCGTCGACGGCACGGCCACCTCCTACGCCCTGCCCGACGGGTCCGGGCCGTACGGGATCGCGGCGGGCCCCGACGGCGCGCTCTGGTTCACCGAGCTGAACGCCGACCGGATCGGACGGATCACGGTGGACGGCGAGGTGACCGGGTACCCGCTGCCGGTCTCCGGCGGCTACCCGTCGATGATCGCGGCCGGGCCGGACGGCGCCCTCTGGTTCACCCTCAACCAGGCCCACGCGGTCGGCCGGATCACTGTCGACGGCGAGGTCGCCCTGCACCCGCTGCCCACCGAGGGCGCCGCGCCGGTCGGCATCACCCGCGGCGGCGACGCGCTCTGGTTCGTCGAGATCGGGGCCGGCCAGGTCGGCCGGATCACCCCGGACGGCGAGGTGACGGAGTACCCGCTGCCCGATCGCGGCGCCCGCCCGCACGCCGTCGCCGCCGGCCCGGACGGCCGGATCTGGTTCACCGAGTGGGCGGCCGGCCGGATCGGCTCCCTCACCCCCGACGGCGACTACGCCGCGCACCCGCTCCCGGTCGAGGGCGCCGAGCCGCACGGCATCACCGTCGGCCCGGACGGCGCGGTCCACGCGGCGCTGGAGATCGGCGAGATCGTCCGCTTGCGGCCGTAGGGCCCGTCACCGCCGGTGGTGGGCCGCCGGGGTGTGGCCGAAGGTGCGGCGGAAGACGTCGATGAACGCGCTGGCCGAGGCCCAGCCGCAGCGGTGGGCCACCGCGGTGACCGGGACGTCCTCGGCCAGCAGGCGCAGGGCGTGGTGCAGGCGCAGCTGGGTGCGCCACTGCGGGAAGGTCATGCCCAGCTCCTCGCGGCAGAGCCGGCTGAGCGTGCGCTCGCCGGCGCCGGCCGCCCGGCCGAGCTCGCCGAGGGTGCGGCCGTCGGCCGGATCGGCGTCGAGCAGGGCGGCGACCGCCGCGAGCCGGGGGTCGCGCGGCACCGGCAGGTGCAGCGGCCGCTCGGGGGCGCGGCGCAGCTGGTCCAGCAGGACGGCCAGCATCCGCCGCCCCTCGGGCGTGCCCTCGGTGCCCGGACCGCTGTAGGCGATCAGCAGCTCGCGCAGCAGCGGGCCCACCGCCAGCACCGCCGGGCGGGTCAGGCCCAGCGGATTGTGACCCAGCGGGAGGCCGACCGTGTGGAGCACGGTGGGCCCGTAGGCGCGGTGCCGGTGGCCGGTGCCGGCGGGGATCCACAGCGCCCTGGTCGCCGGGGCGACCCAGGTGCCGGCGGCGGTGGTCACCGCCAGCACGCCCCGGCCCGCGTAGACGATCTGGTGCGACTCGTGGCGGTGCTCGGAGACGGTCGAACCGGCGGGCAGCGGGCGGGTGACCGTCAGATCCGACGGCGGGCGGGATTGGCGGGAATTCGGCATCGTCCGGCACTTTATCGGAAGTCCGCCACGGCCCGGCGGGCCGAGGATCGCTGCGTGACCACTCTCCGATCCCGTCCCGCCCCCGGCGCCGCCCCGATCGCGGTGCTGGCGGCCGGCCACGCCGCCGTCGACCTCTACCAGGGCGTCGTGCCCGCCCTCGTCCCCTTCCTCGTCGCCGAGCGCGGCCTCGACTACGGCTCCGCCGCCGGGGTCGTGCTGGCCGCGACCCTGCTCTCCTCGATCGTGCAGCCGCTGTTCGGCGCGCTCACCGACCGCTGGGCGATGCCCTGGCTGATCCCGGCCGCCACCGCCGCCGCCGGGACCGGCGTCGGGCTGGCCGGGCTGTTCGGCCCGTACGCGCTGGTCTGCGCGGCGGTCGCGCTCTCCGGCGTCGGGGTCGCCGCCTACCACCCCGAGTCCGCGCGGCTGGCGCGCGCCGCGAGCGGCGACAGCCACACCCGGATGGGCTGGTTCTCGCTCGGCGGCAACATCGGCTTCGCCCTCGCCCCGCTGCTGGTCGGACCGGTGCTGGCGGTCGGCGGGCTCGGCGCGACCCCCTGGCTGGCCCTGCCCGCGCTCGCCGCGGCCCTGTTCACCGCACCGGTGGTCCGCGCGCTGGCCGCCCGCACCGCGGCCGGGACCGCCGCCGACGGCGCGGGCGGCGGGCGGCGCGACGACTGGGCGGCCTTCCGGTGGCTCTCGGCGGTGATCGGCTGCCGCTCGGTGGTGTTCGTCGGGCTGAGCTCCTTCGTGGCCCTGTACGCCCAGCAGCGGCTCGGCCGCACCGACCCGGCGGTGGGGACGGCGGCGCTCTTCACGCTGTTCGCGGGCGGTGCGGTCGGCACGGTGCTCGGCGGCTGGTGCGCCGCGCGCTGGGGCCGGGTGCGGACGGTCCGGCTGTCGTACGCGGCCGCGGTCCCGGCCGTCGCCGGACTGCTGCTGGTGCCCGGTCCGGTCGCCCTGTACGGCTTCGCCGCGCTGGTCTCGCTGGCCCTGTACGTGCCGTTCTCGCTCCAGGTGACGCTCGGCCAGGACTACCTGCCGAACCGGATCGGCACCGCGAGCGGGGTCACCCTCGGACTCGCGGTCAGTGTCGGCGGCCTGGCCGGTCCGGCCGTCGGACTGCTCGCCGACCACACCGGCCTGCGGACCGCGCTCGCGCCGCTGGCCGTCCTGTGCGCGCTGGCCTGGGCCCTCGCCCGTCGTCTGCCCGAGCCGGTCGGGCTGGTCGGGCCGGTCGGGCCGGACGCGACCGTGGCGGCACCGGTGCCGGTGGCGCCGGCGGGGAGGGCCGGTCGGCCCTGACCGCCGTGCGCCCAAGGACGCTCAAGGACGCCCAAGGACGATCAGGGGTGCTCAGGGGTGCTCAGGGCGCTGCGCAGAGTTCGGCCGCCAGGGCGCAGAGCGCGGCGCGGTCGCGGCGGCCGGTCTTGGCGAGCAGGTTGGCCAGGTGCTTCTCCACCGTGCGCGGGGAGATGGAGAGCTTGCGGGCCAGCTCCTGGTTGCCCGGGCGGTCGGCGAGCAGGACGAGCACCTCGTACTCGCGGACCGTCACCCCGCAGGTGCGCAGTCCAGCCGGCACGGCGTCGCGGCCGCCGCGGTGCTGGGCCACGCTCGCGCCCGCCCGCCGCAGCAGGGTGCGGCAGGCGGCGGCCACCGGCTGGACCTCCAGCTGGTGGAAGTACTCCTCGGCGGTGCGCAGCCAGGCCACCGGCTCGCCCCAGCCGTCGGTGAGCGCGGCCTCCGCGGCGAGCCGCAGCGCCAGGTGGTGGGCGAGCGGGAAGTCCTCGGCGGCCGGCCGGGCCTCGGTGAGCGCGCGGACGGCCTGCTCCGGGCGGCCCTCGCGGCCCAGCACCACCGCGTCCGCGAAGCGCAGGAACTGGCGGTTCCAGGCCAGTTCGGCGGCCGGCACGGCGGCGGCCCGGTCCAGCTCGGCGCGGCCCCAGCGGCCCTCGACCACCTCCAGCAGCGGGTGCAGGCCGTGCCGGCCGGCCAGGTAGAACACGCTGGGGTGCTCCTCCTCCCAGGCCAGCCCGGCGTCCAGTTCGGCCCGGGCGCCGGCGCGGTCCTCGGTGAGCAGCGCGCCGACCGCCCGGCAGAGCCCGTAGCGCAGCGGCGTCAGGAAGGACTCCTCGCCGCCGGCCTGGCGGAACCGGGCGAGTTCGCGCTCCATCTCCCGGGAGCGGCCGAGGTGGGCGGCGAGGGTGGCGGAGGAGAGCAGCAGGTAGCGGTGGGCGGCGAGGTTGTGCAGGCGGGCGGTGGCGTCCAGGCAACGGTCGACGGTGGTGCGGGCGGTGTGCCACTCGCCGCGCATGACGGCGTTCATCGCGAGCAGGCCGTCGAGGGTCTGGGTCAGCACGATCGCGCCGAGCCCGGCGGCGGCCTCCCGGGCGCGCTCCAGGCGGGTGCCGTCGCCGGTGCGCATGAAGGCGTTGGCGCCCAGCCGCAGCATCGCCTCGACCCGCCAGACCGGCAGGGCGTGCGCCTCGGCGACGGCCAGCATCCGCTCCAGGCAGGCGTCGGCGGCGTCGAAGCCGCGTTCGCGAGCGAGCAGGGCGAGCAACTGCCAGGCCTGGCAGGCGACCACCGGCAGGCCGGCGCGCTCGGCCACCTTGGCGGCGCGGCGGGCGCGGTGCTCGGCCTCGGCGAGCCGGGCGGCGGTGTCCTGGAGGCGCTCCGGGAACGCGCCGTCCTGAGCGCCGTCCGGGCCCGGTGGCGCGTGGTCCGCCGGCGCGTGGTCCGGCAGCAGCGCGAGGTGGCCCTCGACGACGGCCAGCGCGGCGTCCTGCTCGGGGCGGGGCCGTCCCGCGGTGAGCGCCCGCACGGCGGCCACCTGGGCGACCGCGTCGGCGCCCCGCTCGGCCATCACGGCCGCCCAGGCGAGCCGGGTGTGCAGCTCGATCCGGCGTTCGACGGCCGGGACGGTGCCGGTGGGCGGCGCGGGCGCGACCGGCGGCAGGGTGCGGACCAGGTCGAAGGCCCGGTCCAGCTGCCCGGACTCGGCCAGCGCGGGCAGCAGCCGCTCGGTGATGCCGGCCCGCTCGGCGTCCCCCGCGAGCTCGTGCGCGCGCTCCAGCAGGACCACCGCGGATCCGGCCGCGCCCGCCTCCAGCACCCGCCGGCCGGCCTCCGCGAAGTGCACCGCCGCGCCCGCCCGGTCGCCGCTGGCCAGCAGCAGCGAGGCAACCAACTGGCGGCGCTCCTCCGCGAGTTCTGGATCGGCCCGGAGGATGGCCCGGGCCGCCCGGCGGGCCAGCGCGGCCCGTTCGGCGGGGGCCAGGGCGGCCGTCACCGCGTCGGCCGTGAGCGCGTGCCGGAAGGCGTAGCGGTCCGGGGCGGCGCCGTCCGGCACGATCACATTGGCCTCGGAGGCCGAGCGCAGATGGCTGAACAGGGTGCGGTCGTCGTACCCGGTGATCAGCTGCACGGTGGTGACCGAGAAGCGGCTGCCCAGGGTGGCCGCGGTCACCAGCAGATCCCGCACCTGGGGGTCGAGTTGGTCGATCCGGCGGCCCCAGCTGTGGACGATGGTGCTGGGCACCCCGGGGCGCGAGCCGTCGGCGAGTGCCCAGCGGCCGTCCTCGGCCCGGCGCAGCGCGCCGGAGTCCAGCAGGTCGGCGAGCAACTCCTCGACCAGGTAGGGGCAGCCGTCGCCGCGCTCGGTGAGGTGCTCGACCAGCGCGGTCGGCAGGTCGGCGGCCTCGCCCTCCAGGATCGCGGCGGCCAGCACGGCCACCTCGGCGGGCGGCAGCGGCCGCAACTCGGTGACGGTGGCGGCCCGGCGGCGCTCGGCGGCGCGCACCAGGTCCAGGGCGGGGCCCGGTTCGGCGCGCAGGGTGGCGAGCAGCAGCACCGGCAGCCCGGCCAGGTTGTCGACCAGGTACTCCAGGACGGCGACGGTCTCCGCGTCGGTGTCGTGCAGGTCCTCCAGGAGCAGGACGCAGCCCTGGCCGCGGCCGAGCACCGCGAGCAGCCGCAGCAGCGCCTCGGCCAGTTCGACCACCGTCTCCGGGTAGGCGCCCGGGCCGGTCGCCGCCGGGTTGTCCCGCCACTCGGGGACCAGCCGGGCCAGCGCCGGGCGGTAGGGGGAGAGTTCGGGGTCGGTGGGCGGGCCGGCGGCCCGGAACCGGGAGGAGAGCGCCTCGATCAGCGGCCGGAACGGCGTCACGGTGCCGGTCGAGCTGCCCCGCCCGCGCAGCACCGGAAGGCCCAGCCCGTAGGCCTGGTAGGCGCATTCGCCGGCCAGCCGGGACTTGCCGATGCCGGCCTCGCCGAGCAGGAAGACCGCCCCGCCGCCCTGCTGCCGGGCGGTGGCCAGCGCGCCGCCGAGCATGGCCAGCTCGGTGGCGCGGCCGACGGTGATCGACGACGTGGTCCGCATGGCCGCAGGCTACTTGACAGGGTGTCGGTTCTGAAGAGTGGTGGGTCGGACACGGAGCGGACACGGCGTCGCCGCCGGGTGGTTACGGTACGACCACATGCGGAGCGCGGCGCCGTGCGGCGGGCCCGTCCGGTCCGCCGCCGAGGGGCTGCCCGTTCCTCGGCGGCGGACGTTCCGGCCGCTCAGGGCCGGTGGTGGTGCGGTGGCGCGGGCCGTTCTCAGAAGGGCGTGGTCATGGTCGGGAACTCGATGATCGGCGGGATCGCGCCGCCGGTTCCGGCGAGCAGGCGGGAGCGCAGGCCGAGGCCGCTGCCCGGGCGCAGCCGGATCTCGCCGGCCGGGTGCTCGGCCGTCTCTCCGGGGCGGGCGGCGGCCTGCGGCGGGGTGAGTCGTTCGTCGTGGTCGGACATGGTGCGGAACTCCGTTCGTGGTCGTGGTCGTGGTGGACGGTTCGGACGTACGGACGTCCGGTGGGGAGGACGCCGCACGGGGTGGCTCCGGTTCGGTCGGGACGGTCGGGGCCGCGGGGGCGGATGGTACGGGCCGCGCCGGTGAGCGTGGGGGCGTGGAGGGTCGTGCGGTGGGGCGCGTGGGGCGGGCGGAGGCGCCCGGGCGGTCAGCCGAGCGCGGCCGGGCTGCGCGGCCCGGCGGCGGCGCGCGGCCCGGCGCCCGCGCGGAAGGCGGCCGGGGCGGCCGGCGAAGGGCGGGCGGCCGCCGGGAGCCGGGGGCGCAGCAGCAGCGCGGGCGGCACCTGGTCGGGGAAGCCGAGGCGGAGCAGCCCGTGGCCGATCCCGGCCAGCCCGGTGAGCAGCCCGGGATGAGGGACGTGGTCGGGGGTGCCCGAGCGCGCGCCGTCCTGGTCGACGGCGGCCAGCAGCGCCCCGGCCCGGCGGACCCACGGGGTGCGGCCGGCGGCCGGACCGTGCCGGCCGAGCAGCTCCAGGACGCCCGACTCGCCGTGGCAGAGGCTGTGGTCGCCGAGCGGCGCGGCGCGGGCGGTGTTCCGGACGGCGCGCTGGGCCCAGTCGGCGAGCTGCCGGTCGGCGAGCGCGAGCGGGCTGTCCACGACGGCGAGCGCGATGCCGGGGCGGCCCCGGCACCAGGAGCCCTCGCGGGAGCGGACGGCGGTGGCGGCGTGCAGGGCGGCCAGGCCGGCCCGGTGGTGCGGGCCCTCGGGGGGTTCGCCGACGGCCTCGGCGTAGCGCAGCAGGGCCCAGCCGACGCCGGCCGAGCCGTGCGCGAACCCGGTGGCCGCGGTGGCGGGATGGGCGGCGAGCCGCTCGGCGCAGCGGCCGGCGGCGATCAGCGCGGCGGCGGCCGTGGCCCGTCCGTCCGGTCCGTGCGCGGCGGCGCCGTCGGCGCCCGCCGCGTGCACGGCGAGCAGCGCGGCGAGCCCGCCCGCGGTGCCGCTGTGCACTCCGGGGTCGTCCTCCCGCTCGGCGGCGGCCGCCGTCAGCGCCACCGCCGGGCCGATCCACGCGGCGACCGGCGGATCGTCGAGCAGCCGGGCGAGTTCGGTCAGCGCGTAGGCGATGCCGCCGAGGCCGGCGTACCCGCCGGAGCCGACGGCGGCCGGGTGGTCGGGGTGGGCGGCGAGCGAGTCCAGCAGCCCGGGGACGGGCACCAGCGCCCGGCGGGCGACCTCGGCGTAGCGGTCGGTCCCGGTGAGCGCGGCGAGCTGGGCGAGGAACAGCGCCGTGCCGGTGTAGCCGCCGGCCAGGTCCGCGCCGAGCGGCCGCACCCGCCAGTAGCGGTCGGCGAGCAGTTCGAGCCCGAGCCAGTTGGTGCGGGAGCGGCCCTGGTAGGCGGCGGCGACGAGCTGGTCGCCCAGGCCCCGGGCGGCGGCCAGCAGCCGTTCCGGTTCGGGGGCGGTGGCCCAGACGTTCTCGGGGCCCGGGCGGCCGGGCCGGTGGGCGGGGGTGCCGGCGGCGCCCGCCATGGCCGCGCGGACGATCCACTCCTGGTCCTTGCGGTCGACGGCGCCGAGCGCGGCGAGCTTGACCTCGGCCCGGGCCAGCCCCGCCTCGGCCAGTTCACCGGGCAGCCGGCGCCCGTCGGACGTCCACAGGTCGCGCGAGCCGGGCCGGGTGGTGAAGAGCGGGACGTCGCCGGCCCACAGGTCGGCGACCTCGTGGCCGGCCAGCCCGGGGTGCCCCGGATCGTCGACCGCGTCCGTGCGCAGGAGGTCGAGCACGGCCTGCCGGGCGCCCGCCTCGCGCAGCACGTCCGGGTGGGTGGACTCGTCGAGCAGCCGGGCGTAGACCCGGGTGGCCCGCGGCACCACCCGCACCTCGGCGTCCGCGAAGCAGCGCAGCAGCCCGCGCGGGCCGGTGAGTTCGTCCCGGCCCTCGGCGAGCGCGGTGTACCCGGCGCGGAAGCCGGCCACCAGCGCTTCGGTGTGCTCGGCGGGTTCGACGGGCGCGCCGCCCAGCCGGGGCCGGTTGTGCGCCTCGCCGAACGGTCGGGGGCGGCGCACCAGGCGCATCTCGTCGGTGCCGGCGGCCGCCCAGTCCACGCCGTCGACCGGGGACAGCCGCCGCCCGGTGCAGCCGCCGCCGATGCCGGAGACGTCCACGGCGCCGTCGTCGCCGATCAACAGCTGCGGCAGCAGGCCGACCCGGTGGACGGACCCGGCGAGCGCGCGGGCCGCCGGGTCCCCGGCGAACCCGGCGGCGGAACCGGGGACCGCCGGGTGGAACAGCGTCTCGACGTCCACCAGCACCGGCTGGTCCCCGCAGGCGACCAGGTTCTCGAAGTGCAGGTCGGTGCTGTCCAGGACGTGCAGCAGGGCGAGCAGCGCGCCCAGGCGGCGGTAGAAGCGCTCGACGTCGTAGCGGGTCAGGCAGGGGCGGGCCTCGGCGTACTCGACCCAGCCGTGGGAGCCGCGGTCGATCACGCCCAGCGCGCGCAGCCGGGGCACCCCGGGCCGCCCGCCGTACCAGCCGAGCAGCGTGTTGAAGTGCCGGTGCGCGGCGGGCGGCCGGGGCCGGTGGACGACGGCGGCGCCGTTGGCGAAGTGCAGGACGGCGACGGCCCGGCCGCGCCGGTGGCGGTCGCCCGCGTCGGCGGTGACGGCGACCAGCGCGCCCGGGTCGCGGCCGCGCAGCAGTCCGGCGACCAGCAGCGGCCGGTCGGCGGTGAACCGGTCGAGCAGCTCGGCGTGGGCGTCGGCGGCGTCCAGGCAGGCGCGGGCCAGCAGCCGGGCCAGCACGGGGTAGTCGCGCAGCAGCGCGGCCAGGCCCTCGCGGCGGGCGGTCAGCGCGAGGAACGAGCGGAACCGCTCCTGCGGGGTGCCGCCGGCCAGCCGGCCGGCGCCGCGGGCGGTGTGGAGCTCCAGGACGAGGGCGCGCGCGGCGATCCGGGCCAGCCGCTCGGTCAGCCGGGCGGTGAACTCGGCGCGCAGGGCGGCCAGGTCGATCCGGCCCAGCTGGTCGGCGGCGCGCACGGCGGGGGAGAGCGAGGTCAGCAGCCGCACCTGCGCCCGGTCGGCGAAGGGCTGCAGGACGAGCGCGAAGCCGCTCAGGCCCGGGTAGGCGGCGCGAGGCACCATCGGGCGCACCGGCGCGGCGGCCACCGCGGCCTCGGTGAAGGCGGCCCAGTCCGGGCGGGCGGCCGGGACCGGCCGGCCCGGTGTCAAGCCCCGCTCCCACCACGGGGGGCCGCCGGCACGGGGGGACCGGAGACGGCCGGGGTGGGAGCGGGGAGCCTGGGCGGGGGCGGGGTGGAGCCGGTGCGGTTCCGGCGGCCCGGACGGTCCGGGGCGGGCCGGTCCCGCGGGTGGTGCGGTCGGTGCTGTGCTCGGTTCTGCGGCCCTCGTTGCTGATCCTGTCTCCGGTGCGGCCGTCGTCGGTGCGGCCGTCGGTGCGGTCGTCGGTGCGGGGAAGTCGCCGGGCATCGGAGTGTGCGGGAACGGTGTGGTCGAGCGGACTGCCGCAGCGACCGGGCCCTGAACCGGTCCTGCGCCCCCGTCGAGGCGCGTGCTGCGCACGGCGTCCACCTCTGCCACCACCGCACCTCCGATGCCGGGAGAGGGCCGCGCTGCCGTCGAAGGCGCTGCCCTCGTTGCTGATCCTGTCGCCGGTGCGGCCGTCGGGGCATGGGGGACGGGCCCCCATCTTTGTGACGGTCGGCCCGCACGATCCGCCGCGCCCCCGCCCATCGGCGGGGGCGGGCCCACTCCGGGTCCTACCTGCGGGCGAGCAGCAGCTGGGTGGCCACCGCGGGGCGGCCGTTCATCGTGAGCACCGCGAGCTCGCGCTCGTCGACCGGCTCGAACGCGGTGAACAGCCCGTCCAGCCACGCCCGGGTGTGGTGGCGGCAGACCGCGCCGTCGCTCGTCGTGAAGACCCCGAAGCGGCCGTGGGGCGCCTCGAACCGCCGGTAGCGCTCCTGGTTGCGCTCGTCCGGCTGGAGCAGGTAGTCGCTGACCTGGAGCAGGCCGCCGGGGCGCAGCACCCGGTGCAGTTCGGCGACCAGCGCCCGCTGCGCCGCGTCGTCCGGGACGCAGGTGAGCACGGCGAACAGGAAGGCCGCGTCGTAGCCGCCGTCCGGCCGCTCGATCCGCGGAGGGTCGGCCAGCACGGTGAAGCGGGCGGCGGGCTGCTCGGCGCGGGCGCGGGCGACCAGTTCGGGCGCCGGGTCCACGCCCTCGACGTCGGTGAAGCCGAGCGCGGTGAGCTCGCCGGCCAGCCGGCCGTAGCCGCACCCGTAGTCGAGCAGGGCGGCGCCCCGGTCGAGGCCCGCCGTCCAGGCGCGGTGCAGGGGATGGCCGAAGGTCTTGGTGGTTCCGGTGGAGTTCCAGTACGCGGACTGGTCGTCAGGGGCCGACATGGGCCGATGATGCCACGGGTGAACGGCCGCTGCGCGGCCGGGGTGCGGCGGGGGTGCGGCGGGGGTGCCGGGGCCGGTGGGCGCGGGCCGATGGGGCCGTTCGGCCCTTGTGAGCGGGGTGCCGGGGAGGGATGGTGATCGCCGCGTCGCAGTGCGGGGCCGCCGGGGGCGGGTCGGCGCGGCAGGACCAGAGTGTGGCGGAACGGGAAGAGGCCTGAGGTGGGCGAGTTGGTCACGGTGCGGGTGTGCGAGGGGATTTCGCGGGGCTTCGCGGCCGATGCGAGGGCCCGGATCGCCGCCGTGGTGGGAGGGGCGGACGCCCTGGTGGAGTCGCTGCGGGTGCGGGTCGGGACGATCGGCGCCGCGCCGTCCGCGGGCGGGGTGGACCGGGCCGGCGTGCTGACCCAGGTCAACGCCGAGGTGGACGGCCGGCGGATCCGCGTCCAGGAGGCCGCGGCCGACCTCGGCGAGGCGCTGGACCGGCTCGCCGACGGACTGCGCGCCCGGATGACCGCCGCCGCCTCGGGCTGGACGCCCCGGCCGTGGCCGCGCCGGGTCCGTACCCGGGCGCTGCTGCCGGTGGTCGACTCCGGGGCGCCGGCGGCCGCGGAGGCCGCCGTCGCGCGGGTCGGACTCCCGTACCCCGCCCGGCCGCAGTCCGTCGTGCGGCGCAAGCAGGCCCAGCTGGTCTGGTGCTCGCCGGACGCCGCGGCCCGCACGATGGACGCGATGGACTACGACATCCACCTGTTCACCGACCCGGCGACCGAGACCGACGCGGTGGTCTACCGGGTCGGCCCGACCGGCTACCGGCTGGCCCGCACGGTGCCGGCCGGACCGCCCACCAGCCCGGCCGTGCCGCTGACCCTCAGCCCGTGCGGCGCCCCGGAGTTGACGGAGGACCGGGCCGTCGAGCGGCTGACCGCCGCCGACCTTCCCTACCTGTTCTTCGCCCACCCCGGCTCCGGACGCGGCCGGGTGCTCTACCGGCGCTTCGACGGCGGCCTCGGCCTGATCGCGGCCGCCTCGTGAGCGACGACACCTTCCGCCGCCGGCTGCGCGCCCGGCGCCGTTCCGGCGGCGCGGTGCCGGCGCCCCGCCGCCCCGGGGCACCGGCGGGCCGGCGGCCGCCCGCCGAGGCGCCGCCGCGCGAGCTGGTGCCGCTGGAGCGCGGAGAGGCGCTGCGGCTGCTGGGCAGCGCGCCGTTCGGCCGGATCGTGTTCACGGTCCGGGCGCTGCCCGCGATCAGGCCCGTCAACCACCTGTTCGTCGACGACGCCATCGTGATCCGCACCCACGACGGCGCCGCGCTGACCGCGGCCACGCTGGGCAGCGAGGACGCCGGGGTGGTGGTCGCCTACGAGGCGGACGCGATCGACCCGGTGACCCGGCTCGGCTGGAGCGTGGTGGTCACCGGCTTCGCCCGGCCGGTCACCGACCCCGCCCGACTGGCGCGCTACCGCGCCCTGTTGAGCCCCTGGGTGAACGCCTCGATGGACCACACGGTGGCCATCCAGCCCGACCTGGTGGCCGGCTACCGGCTCATCGCGGGCACGGCCGCCGCCTCCTGACCAGGGGCCCGCGATCCGCCCCGACGCGGGCCCCGACCCGGGTCCCGGTCCCGGACGCCCCCCTCCCGGGCGGGGTGTCCGGTCCACCGGGACCCCGGCGCGGAAGAACGGTTCCGCGCCCCGCCGGCGCGGCCGGGAGAACGTCAACTCTCCCGGCCGCGCCGGTATTTCGTCTTCCCTCGCCCCCCGGGGACCCGCCGGGCGGCTGGGCGACGCCCGGGCGGACAGTGGTCCCGGCCGGGGGCCCGGATCCGAGGCCCACCGGCCCGGGCCCGCTGGGTCCAACGGCCCTAGGGCGCACGGGTGGTGCGTTCCGATCATGGATCGCTATCCATCCGCAGAAGTTTTCGAAGGAGTGCGTCCTTGAGCGCCATCGAGGCACGGGGCGACAGCGCGCCGCCGCCGTCCGCCGCCCGACCGGGACAGGCACGGGTCAAGCGACCCGGCTCGTCCGTGGTCCGGCTGCTGACGACCACCGACCACAAGACGATCGGCACCATGTACCTGGTGTCGTCGTTCGGTTTCTTCCTGATCGGCGGCATCCTCGCCCTGGTCATGCGCGCCGAACTCGCCCGGCCGGGGACGCAGATCCTCTCCAACGAGCAGTTCAACCAGGCGTTCACCATGCACGGCTCGGTGATGCTGCTGCTCTTCGCCATGCCGCTGTTCACCGGTTTCGCCAACTGGATCATGCCGCTGCAGATCGGCGCCCCCGACGTCGCCTTCCCGCGCCTGAACATGCTGGCCTACTGGCTGTTCATGTTCGGCTCGCTGATCGCGGCCGCCGGCTTCGCCACCCCGCAGGGCGCCGCCGACTTCGGCTGGTTCCTCTACGCGCCGCTGTCCGACGCGATCCACTCGCCCGGCGTCGGCGCCGACATGTGGATCATGGGTGTGACGCTGTCCGGCTTCGGCTCCATCCTCGGCGCCGTCAACTTCATCACCACGATCATCTGCATGCGGGCCCCCGGCCTGACGATGTTCCGGATGTCCATCTTCTGCTGGAACGTCCTGCTCACCTCGGTCCTGGTGCTGCTGGTCTTCCCGGTGCTGGCCGCCGCGCTGCTGGCCCTGGAGTGCGACCGCAAGTTCGGCTCGCACGTGTTCGACCCGGCCTCCGGCGGGGCCATGCTCTGGCAACACCTGTTCTGGTTCTTCGGCCATCCCGAGGTGTACATCCTGGCGCTGCCGTTCTTCGGCATCGTCTCCGAGGTCATCCCGGTCTTCAGCCGCAAGCCGATGTTCGGCTACTCCGGCCTGATCGCGGCCACCATCGCGATCGCCGGCCTGTCCGTGACGGTGTGGGCCCACCACATGTACGTCACCGGGCAAGTCCTGCTGCCGTTCTTCTCCTTCATGACCTTCCTCATCGCGGTGCCCACCGGCGTGAAGTTCTTCAACTGGGTCGGCACCATGTGGAAGGGCTCACTGAGCTTCGAGACGCCGATGCTGTGGACCGTCGGCTTCCTGGTCACCTTCCTGTTCGGCGGCCTGACCGGCGTGCTGCTCGCGGCCCCGCCGATCGACTTCCACGTCTCCGACTCCTACTTCGTCGTCGCGCACTTCCACTACACCCTGTTCGGCACCGTGGTGTACGCGATGTTCGCCGGCTTCCACTTCTGGTGGCCCAAGATGACCGGCAGGATGCTCGACGAGCGGCTCGGCCGGATCACCTTCTGGACGCTCACCATCGGCTTCCACAGCACCTTCCTGGTCCAGCACTGGCTCGGCGCCGAGGGCATGCCCCGCCGCTACGCCGACTACCTGGCCTCCGACGGCTTCACCACGCTCAACACGGTGTCCACCATCGGCTCCTTCCTGCTCGGCCTGTCGATCCTGCCGTTCCTCTACAACGTCTGGAAGACCGCCAAGTACGGCGAGAAGGTCACCTCCGACGACCCGTGGGGCTGGGGCCGCTCCCTGGAGTGGGCCACCTCCTGCCCGCCGCCGCGCCACAACTTCACCAAGCTGCCGCGGATCCGCTCCGAATCCCCGGCCTTCGACCTGCACCACCCGGAGATCGCCGCCCGCGACTACCTGGACCACCACGGCGAGCGGGCCAAGCACCTGGTCGGGGTCGTCCCCGCCGCGTACGACGTGCCCGGCGGGCGCGGCTCCCGCGCGCTCGACGGCGGCGCGGCGACCGGCCGTCCGGACGACGGCGGCTGACGGCCGACCGCTGACGGTCGACCGGCGACCTCTGACCGCCGACCGCTGACGGCCGACCACCGATGGCTGACGGCCGTTGACGGCCCCAGCCCCCAGAACGCCGCTCCCGCCCGCGCGTCGCCCCCGGGCGGGCGGGAGCGGCCCCTCCGAACCGCCCGAGGCTTGAGGAGTGCACGGCCCCATGTCCCACATCGTCCTGGCCATCGGCACCGCCGCGATCACCGCGTCCGGCTGCGTCTGGTACCTGCCCGCCATCGCCGACCTCCAGGCCGGCGAGGACCGCCCCCGCTCGGCCCGCACGGCCGCGGCCGCCTGCGTGACCTGGTGGGCCGGCCTGGCCCTGGCCGGCGGTCTGCTGCTGGCCGTGCCCGACTGGGAGCCCGCCGCCCAGATCGCCCTCGCGGGCCTGGTCGCCGGCGTCCTGCTGCGGGTCCGCGCCCACCTCCAGAGCCGGCTCGAACAGCGCGAGGAGGCCGTGCGCTGGGCCCTGATCGACCCGAGCCCCGCGCCCCTGCCGGTCCACCCCTCGCCGCGGGCCCTGCTCGGCTGGCTGCTCGTCGGCCTGGCGATCGCCTCGCTCGGCGCCGTCTCCATCCTGCTCTCCGGCGGGCCGCTCGCCCCGCGCCTGGCCGCCGCCGCGGGCAGCGCGGTCGCCGTCTCCACCGCCTTCCTGCTCATCGGTCTCGGCAACGCCCGCCGGCACCGCGCCTGACCACCCTTGACTGCACTTGAAGGATTCTGACTGATCGTCATCTTTCTTTCTTCATGCCCTTGCTGGGGCGTGTCCGGTGCGGATATCAATCATCCGGAGATCGATCAGGTGACCGGGGTTTCGCCCCGGACCGTCGAGAGGAGTGTTCGATGACCGCCACCGCCGCCCCGAGCGAGGTGCTCCGGCAGTTCGTCCAGCTCATGGGCAAGGGCCCCGACGAGGCGGTGGCCGACCTGGTCACCACCGACGCCGTCTTCGAACTGCCCTACCTGCTGCCGGGCGTTCCCCCGCAGCGGCCCGGTCGGGAGGCCTTCGTCGAGCACCTGCGCCGGGGTGCGGCGATGCAGCGCTTCGACGCCGTGGACCGGGTGAGCGTGCACGGCACCACCGACCCCGAGCTGGCCGTCGCCGAGTACCGCCTGCACGGCGAGGTCCTGGCCACCGGCAAGCGCTTCACCCTCGACATGGTCGTCTTCGCGCGGGTCCGGGGCGGGCTGATCACCTGGTCGCGCACCTACTCCAACCCGCTGGACAGCGCGGTCGCCTTCGGCGCGGTCGAGCGGGTGCTCTCCTCCCTCACGGAGAAGTAGCGCCGCCCGCGCGCCCGGATCCGGGCGCGGATCCGCGCCCGGATCTGCTTCCGGGGTGCGAGCGTGGCCGGAATGGGGCCGTTCGACCCTGGGCTGGGCCCGGACGGTGCGGCATGATGCGATGGACCCGGTGTGTGGTGTGCCGGGCGAGAAGAGGGTGGAGCCGCGACATGGCGAGCGAGACGACCGGGACCGAGACTCCGGCACCGGTCAGGGTGTTCCTGCTGGACGACCACGAGGTGGTGCGCCGCGGCGTGCACGACCTGCTGGACGGCGAGCCCGATCTGGAGGTGGTCGGCGAGGCCGGCACCGCCGAGCAGGCGCTGGTCCGGATCCCCGCGCTGCGCCCGGACGTCGCCGTTCTGGACGTGCGCCTGGGCGACGGCGACGGCGTGGCCGTCTGCCGCGAACTGCGCTCCCGGATGCCCGACCTGGCCTGCCTGATGCTCACCTCCTTCGACGACGAGGAGGCGCTGCTCGACGCCGTCATGGCGGGCGCCGCCGGCTACGTGCTCAAGCAGATCAGCGGCACCGACCTGGTCGCCGCCGTCCGGACCGTCGCCTCCGGCCGCTCGATGCTCGACCCCGGCGCCGCGACCCGGCTGCTCAACCGCCTGCGCAGCGAGGCCGAGCCCGCCCAGCCGTCCAGTGGCGGCCCGGAGCTGACCGCGCGCGAGCAGGAGGTGCTCGCGCTGATCGGCGAGGGGCTGACCAACCGGCAGATCGGTGAACGGCTCTTCCTCGCCGAGAAGACGGTCAAGAACCACGTCTCCCGGCTGCTGGCCAAGCTCGGCGTCGAGCGGCGGGTGCAGGCGGCGCTGATCGCCACCGAGCTGCGCCAGTCGGCCGCCGCAGACCGGTCGGCGCACCACCCGCGCGTGCTCGGCCGCGGCTGACGCCGCCGCCCCCCGACCCGGCCCCGGTCGCCCGCCCGCCTGCGGTGACCGGGGCCGTTCGCCGTCCGGGCGGTCGCCCACCGGTCGGCCGCTCGCCCTCGGGCCGTTCGCCCTCCGGCTGGCCCCCTTCGCCCCCGGGACGTTCGCCGTAGGCCGGGCGGGACTCTCGGCGGGACCATCGGCCCTCGCCCGGATCGGGCCCCGGGGGCGACGATCGCTGCTATGAACGCCGATCCTGAAGCCGCGCCCGTGCAGGTCGAGCCACGGGTCCGGCCGCACCCCCGCCGCACGCGGGAACTCGACGAGACGCGGGCGCTGGAGCTGTTGGGCCGAACCGGGGTGGGCCGCGTGGTCTACACCGTGGGCGCCCTGCCGGCCGTCCTCCCGGTCCGCTTCCGGCTGGACGCGCTCGGTGGCGTCCTGCTCTCCACGGCGGCCGACTCCGAACTCGCCCGGGCCGTCGACGGCGCGGTGATCGCGTTCGAGGCCGACGAGGTGGACGGCACCGACGGCACCGGCTGGTGCGTCACCGTCCTCGGCCGGGCCGAGCTCCGCGAGCCGTCCGCCACCCCGTCCCCGTCCCCGTCGGTGTCCCCGTCCTCGGCCGCCGGCGCCCGGGTGGAGATCCGCATCGCCCCCGAGCTGGTCGTCGGCCGCGACCTGATGCCCGATCCGTCCTGAGGCCGGGCGTCGCCGGCGGCGCCCTCGGCCCGGACGTCGAAACGCCGCCCGGTGATCCGCCGGGCGGCGTTTCGCTGCCGCCTCCGGGGCGGCTCGCTGCGGCGGGTCCCTGTCGGGCCCCGTGGCTCACAGGTTCAGCGGTGCCTGCCAGACCAGGCGGGTGCCGCCGCCCTCGGCCGGGAGCAGCTCGAAGGTGCCGCCCGTCCGGTCGGCGCGCTCGGAGAGGTTGCGCAGGCCGCTGCGGCGCCCCCCGGCGGGCACGCCCACGCCGTCGTCGGTCACGGTGAGCGTCACCGTCCCGCCGACCGCGCGCAGTGCCACCTCGACGCGGCTCGCCCGGGCGTGCCGGGCGGCGTTGCTGAGCGCCTCGCCGAGCACAGCCATCACGTGCTCGGCCAGCTCCTGCGGCACGTCGGTGTCCAGCAGGCCCTCCATGCTGAGCCGCGGCGCGAAGCCGAGGGTGGCCTGCGCCTCGCCGACGACCCGGGTGGCGCGGGCGCGCAGCCCGCGGTCCGGCTCGCTGTGGGCGCGCAGGCCGAAGATGGTCGAGCGGATGATCTTGATGGTCTCGTCCAGGTCCGCGACCGCCCGGCTCACGCGGTCGGCCGCGCTCTGGCTCTCGATCAGCCGGCCCGCGCTCT
Source organism: Kitasatospora sp. NPDC056184 (assembly GCF_042268405.1). NCBI lineage: Bacteria > Bacillati > Actinomycetota > Actinomycetes > Kitasatosporales > Streptomycetaceae > Kitasatospora > Kitasatospora sp. NPDC056184. Next base: position 495,532 of record NZ_JBHJUI010000001.1, read on the forward strand.
GCAGCGTCATCCCGGTCGCGAACAGCCGCTGGATCGCCAGGTCGTGCAGGTCCCGGGCGATCCGGTCGCGGTCCTCCAGGAGGGTCAGCTGCTCGGCGTCCCGCCGCCGCTCGGCCAGCTCCAGGGCGAGCGCGGCCTGGTCGGCGAAGCCCAGCAGCGGGCCGGTCTCCTCGGCGGTGAAGGGCGGGCGCCCGCTCTCCCGGGCCAGCAGCAGCACACCGCGTCCGAAGCCCTCGCCGGTGCCGAGCGGCACCGCCACGGCCGGTCCCAGCCCGGTGAACCGCCCGGGCGGCCCGGCCGGGAACCGCTCGTCGCCCTCCAGCTCGTCACTGCTCGCGAGGGAGCCCGAGGCGTACGCGGCGCCGGACAGCGTGCCGTCCACAGGCACCGTCACCCCGAGCCGGGCCTCCGGTCGGCCGCCCAGCGCCACCTCCACGGTCAGCTCGGCGGCCCGCTGGCCCGGATCGGCCAGCGCCACCGACACATCGGCCAGCTCGGCGCCCGCGATCTCCCGGGCCCGGCGCGCGATCAGCTCCACGACCTCCAGCCGGGGCGCCCCCGACAGCAGGCTGCGGGTGATCTCGGCGCTCGCCTGCAGCCACCGCTGCTGGCGCTGCGCCTCCTCGTACAGCCGGGCGTTGTCGATCGCGACCCCGGCGGCCACCGCCAGCGTCGAGATGACCGCCTCGTCGTCCGCGTCGAAGTCCAGGCCGCCGCGCTTGTCGGTCAGGTAGAGGTTGCCGAACACCTCGCCCCGCACCCGCACCGGCACCCCGAGGAAGGTGTGCATCGGCGGGTGGTTCGGCGGGAAGCCCACCGAGGCCGGGTGCTCGGAGAGCATCGGGCAGCGCAGCGGCTGCGGGTCGCGGATCAGCTCGCCGAGGATGCCCTGGCCGGTCGGCGGCGGGCCGATCGCGTCGATCTCCTCCTGGCTGAGTCCGACCGTCAGGAACTGGGAGAGCGTGTAGCCGTCCGCGCCGATCACGCCGAGCGCGGCGTAGCGGGCGTCGACCAGGTCGGCGGCGGCCTCGACGATGCGGTGCAGTGCCTGGGAGAGGTCCAGCTCGCGGCCGACCGCGAGCACCGCCTCCAGCAGGCTGTGCACCCGGTCCCGGGTGCCGCGCGCCGCGTCGATCCGCCACTGGAGCTCCTCCAGCAGCTCGTCCAGGCGCAGCTGCGGTATCCGCGGGCCGCCGACGGCGGCGGGCGCGGGCGCGGGCACGGCGGCGTTCACGGCCCCGGCCCCGGCCCCGGCGCGGGCGTCGGCGGGTATCGCCGGGGCGGCTGCCGCCGGAGCCTGGGCAGCCGCGGTGGTCGGGGCGGCTCCGGTCCGGGCGGTTCCGGCGTGGGCGGGGCAGCCGGGCGGCGGGGCGCCGTCCGCCCGTTCGCGCTGGTCTCCGCCGGTGCCCGCCCGCGTGTTCTCCGCGCCGCCCACCGGCGTCCTCCTCGTGTTCCCGTGCTGCTGGTCCGGTCCGTGACCGGTCGGCGACCGGTTCGGATTGTCGGATTCACGTTAGTGCCGTGGGCATGTGCGCGGAACGCCGGGGTCGGTCATGAACGCGCCGGACGGAGTGCGATCGGCCACTCGCGCGCCGGTTTCACGCCGCCCGCGCCGCCCGCGCCGTCCGGCGGCCGGGTCGTGGGACCTACGGCCCTGGTCCAAGGGCCCTGCGGCCTCTGGTGGGCCGCCCGGCCCGGGACCAGGGTGGTGACAGAGGCCGACGGTGCGTCAGCGCACCCCGGCCGCCCCGACCGGAAGCCACCCGAAGGCCCGCCCCGCGCGGTGGGCCGCAGCGGAAGGAACCCCCATGACGCCCGCAGTCCTGGCCGGAGTCGACGGATCGCCCGAGAGCACCGCCGCCGCCCACTGGGCCGCCGAGGAGGCGCTGCGGCGCGGGGCCCCGCTGCGGCTGCTGCACGCCTGGCCCTGGCTCACCGACGGCCGCGCCTCCTTCGCCGGCCCCGAGGACCTGCCGGTCGCCGCCCAGCGGATGCTGACCGGGGCGGCCGAGGAGGTCCAGGCCCGGTACCCCGGCCTGACGGTCCACACCGACGTGGTGCTGGACGCCGCCGTGGACGGCCTGGTCGCCGCCGCCGAGGACGCCGGCCTGCTGGTGCTCGGCTCGCGCGGCCTGGGCGGCTTCACCGGGCTGCTGGTCGGCTCGGTGAGCATGGCGGTCGCCGGGCGCGCCACCGTGCCCGTGGTGGTCGTCCGGCCGACGGGAGAGGCCGCCGAGTCGGGCGCCGAGCCGGCTGCGGAGGCGGCCGGAGAGCCCTCGCAGGAGGCCGCGCCGGCCGAGGTGCTGGTCGGCGTGGACGCCACCGCGCCCGACGACGCGGTCCTCGACTTCGCCTTCCACGAGGCCGCCGTGCGCGGCGCCCGGATCCGCGCCGTCCACGGCTGGGACCTGCCGCCCTCCTTCGCGGTGGTCGGCTTCCTGCCGTCCGGCACCGAGATGGCCCAGCTCCAGGCGGCGGAGGAGAAGTCCCTGGCCGCAGCCCTGGCCGCGCACCGCGAACGCCACCCCGCCATCGAGGTCGTCGAGCAGGTCCGCCTCGGCGCCGCCCGCACCCTGGTCGAGGACTCCGCGAGCGCGGCCCTGGTCGTGGTCGGCCGCCGGCGCCGCCCGTACGACCTCGGCCCCCGGCTGGGCCGCATCGCCCACGCCGTGCTGCACCACGCCCAGGCGCCGGTGGCGGTCGTCCCGCACGACTGACCCCCTGGGCGCGACCCCTGGACGCACGGCCGGCCCGTTCGGGGCGGGACCGGCCGTGCACCGCCCGGACGGCATCCGGGCCGTTGGACCCTGTCGCCGGTGACCCGCCCGGCGCACCCTCGGGAGTACCGGGACTCGCGTCCGCGCCGACCGTGGCGACCGGCTCCGGAGCGTCGAGGCAAGGAGAGGATCACCATGACCCAGTCAGCCCTCACTCCGGCCGACCTGCGACTGCTCGCCGCCGCGGGCGGCGCGGCGCCCTCGCTGCACAACAGCCAGCCCTGGCGGTTCCGCCCCACCCCGGACGGGGGAGGGATCGAGGTGCTCGCCGATCCGGACCGCTCCGTCCCGCTCGCGGACGCCAACGGCGCCGCGCTGCACATCGCGGCGGGCGCCGCCCTGCTCAACCTCCGGGTCGCGGCCGCCCGGCTGGGCCGGCGGGCCGCCGTCCGGCTGCTCCCGGACCCGGCCGAGCCGCGGCTGCTGGCCGTCCTCGACCTCGCCGGGCCCACCGCCGGCGAGGACTCCCCGGCGGCCGGGCCGTTCGGACGGGACCTCTACCCGGCGATCGCCGAGCGCCACTCCAGCCGTCAGCCGTTCACCAACCGGGACGTCCCCGAGGCGGTCGCCGCGGAGCTGATCGCGGCCGCCCGGGAGGAGGGCGTGGCCCTCGCCGTGCTGGAGGAGGGCGGGGTGCGCCGGGTGCTGGAGGTCACCGCCGAGGCCGAGGACCGGATCGCCCACGACCCCGCCCGGCAGGCCGAGACCCGTTCCTGGCTGCGGCCGGACACCGGCGAGGCCCCCGCCGACGGCCTGCCGTACGCCGTGCTCGGCCCGCAGGACCACGACGCCCGGGTCCCGATGCGCGAGTTCGCCGGACGCCCGCCGCACCACGAGGGGCCGCTGCAGCCGTCCCAGCGCTTCGAGGCGCTGCCCCAGCTGTGCACGCTCGCCACCGCCGGGGACGGCCCCGCGGACTGGCTGCGCACCGGGCAGGCGCTGGAGCGGGTCTGGCTGCTGGCCACCGTGCACGGGCTGCGGCTGACGGTGCTGCACCAGGCGGTCGAGTGGCCGGATCTGCGCTGGCGGCTGCGCGACCCCGCCGAGGGGCCCGGCCACGTCCAGCTGGTGCTGCGGGTGGGCTACGGCCCGCCCGGGGCCGCCACGCCGCGCCGGCCGCTGGCGGACGTCCTCGACCCGCCGGTGTCCGGCGGTCCGGCCCCGGCGTAGCGACGACCCGGGAGCGCGCCCGCCCGGCGGACGCGCTCTCCCGGGGCCGCCGGGACCCGAGGGGGCGGACCCGGGAGATCCGGGCCGAAGCGGTCCAGTGCCGTCCGCGCTGCGCGCCGGCGCCGCGGGTCAGGTGGCCGCGCAGGGAGGACCGGTCGCTCTCCCCGCGCCCTCGACGGGGAGGACGGACGCGCGGCCCGGCGGGTTCACCGCACACGACGTCCGCCCCGCCGCCACCCGAACGGGCGGCGGCGGGGCGGACGTCGTCGTGCTGCGCGGGTGCGGCGCGCGGTCAGGAACCCATGCTCGCGAGGTCCTTGATGTCCTGGTAGCTCATGCCCAGCTTGTTGTAGAGGCGCACCTGCTCCTCGCTCATGGCGCCACCGGCGGTCAGTTCCTTCACCTGGGCGTCGGTGAGCGGCGCGGCAGCCGCGTCCGGGCCGTCGGCGCCGGGTCCGTCGGTGCCCAGCGGGCCGCCGCCGAGGAACCCGCCGAGCAGGCTGCCGAGGTCCTCCGACGTGACGGTGGCGGCGCCGGCGGGGGCCTGGACCGCCGGGGCGTCCTTGCCGAACGCGATCCTCAGCGGCAGCGGGGTGCCGGGGCCGGCCTTCTCGGCCAGCTGGGCGAGGTCGAAGGTCACGGCCGACAGCGCGCCGCCGTCGAGGAAGAGGTCCAGGGCCAGGTTGCGGTCCGGCACGTCCTTCGGGGCGGTCTTCGGCAGCTTGCCGAGGTCCGGGATCTCCTTGGTGAGCGGCTCGAAGGCCTTCAGCAGGTCGTCCGCGAGCTTGCGGGCCGGGGCGGTGACGGTGATCCGCTCCTTGCCGTCCTGCTTCCCCTTGTCCTCGAAGGACAGGTCGTGGCTGAGGATGTCCTTCAGCGACGCGGCCAGGCCGTCGGAGAGCTTGGGGTCGAGGGTCGGGGTGGGGGAGGCCCCGTTGGCGCCCGTGCCGCTCGCCCCGCCGGCCCCCTTGAGCTCCTTCGTGTCGAAGGAGACCCAGGTGCCCTCCAGCGCGCCCTTCAGGGTGGCGGGCAGGTCCTTGGTCAGTTCCTTGACCGCGGAGGGGTCCTCGCCGACCAGGCGCGCGAAGCTGGGGAGGTCCGCCCGCGCGTAGGCCCGGTTGCCGATCTGGCGCAGCTCGAAGAGCGACGCGTCGCCCTTGCCGGTGAGCGCGACCGAGGTGGAGAGCGAGGCGTCGGCCGCCGCGGTGCCGTCGGCGCCCTTGGACGGCTTGACGTCCTTCAGCGGCTTGTCCGCGCTGACCGCGACGGACAGGCTCACGGCGGACAGCGCGGCCGCGCTCTCCTTGTCGATCTTCTCGCCGGTGGCCGCCCCGAACGCCTCGATCTGGTCGGCGGTGGCCTCGACCGACAGCTTGGCGCTGAAGGACTTGCCCCGGCCGAGCTTGTCGAAGGCCGTCGACACCTTGTCGGCGGCGCTGAGCTGCTGCACGGTGCCGCAGGCGGCGAGCCCGGTGGCGAGAACGGCGCTGCAGGCTGCCGCGACCAGGGTGGTGCGGGCGGACCGGCGTATCACGGTGTTGATGGCGGTGCTCCTGGGTGTGACGGCGGGTGCGCGAGTGCGTCCGGCACGACGTGACGACGTGACGCGTGACGACGTGGCACAGACAAGCACAGGCGGATCGGTTCGGGCACCCCATTTGCCGGCGCCCTCCTCGGGACGGGCACAAACTACCGGACCGCACCGACAGCAGCCCGGCCCCCCTCGGCGGAGAGGCTCAGCCGCCTCCCCGCCGCCCGCCGGGAGGCCGTACCTCCGCCTTGACCCGCAGCTGCGGGCTGTTGCGGAAGCTGAGGGTGAACTCCACCCACTGTCCGACCTTCAGCGGGGGCGGATTGGTGATCATCAGATCGGCGTCCTCCGGGGACATCACCAGCTCGCCGCGCTCCGGCACCGGCAGCGCGGGGGCCGCCTCCCACCGGCCCGAGGCGCCCTGGTGCAGGTGCCGCTTCAGCGTCACCTTGCCGCCGAACTCCCAGCTCGCGGCGGTGAGCTCGTCCGGTATGTCGCCCGGGTTGCGCACGGTGAAGAAGGCGGCCGTGGCCGGAACCCCGCCCGCCGCGGGCAGCAGCAGCCAGCCCGGTTCCACCTCGACCGGGCGCGCCGTCCCGGCCCCGCCGATCGCCGTCCACCCGGAGAGCAGAGCGAGCGCCACCGCGGCCGCCGCCACCGGCGGCCCAGCCACCCGCAGCCGCTCCGCGGTCCGTCCCGACATCCGTCCCGCCATCCGTTCCTGTGCCCGTCCCACCGGCCGCCCCGCCGTCGGCCCGCTCACCACGCCGCACCCGCCGAACGCCGCGCCCGGGCCGGCCGTCGCGCCGCGCCGCCGGTGGCATCGCGGGCGCCGGGACCGCCGCCGCGACCGCCGTCCCCGTGCCCGTTCCCGCGCCCGTCCGCGCCGCCGCGCCCGGGGCGCCACGTCCGCAGCCGCAGGCTGTTGCCCACCACCAGCAGCGAGCTCAGCGACATCGCCACCGCCGCCAGCATCGGGTTCAGCAGCCCCACCGCCGCCAGCGGGATCAGCACCACGTTGTAGCCGAACGCCCAGAGCAGGTTGACCCGGATCGTGGCCAGGGTGCGCCGGGCCAGCCGGACCGCGTCCACCACCGCCTCGATCTCCCCGCGCACCAGCGTCAGCCCGGCCGCGCCGATCGCCGCGTCACTGCCCGAGGCCAGCGCCACCCCGAGGTCCGCCGAGGCCAGCGCGACGGCGTCGTTGACCCCGTCCCCGACCACCGCGACGGTCCGCCCGGCGGCCTTCAGCTCCGCGACCACCTCGGCCTTGCGCTCCGGCGAGGCCGAGGAGTGCACCGCCTCGATGCCCAGCTCCGCCGCGACCGACCGGGCCGCGCCCGGTCCGTCCCCGGTCAACAGCACCGGCTCCAGACCCATGCCGCGCAGCCGGTGCAGCGCGCGCCAACTGCCCGAGCGCAGCGTGTCGCCGACCGCCAGGACGGCCGCCGGCCGCCCGTCCAGCTCGACCACCACCGGTGTGCGGCCCGCTTCCGCGGCGTCCGCCAGCGCCCGCTCCAGCTCCTCCGGCAGCGGCCCGCCGGCGTCGTCCGGGCGGACCACCCGCACCCGGCGGCCCTCGACCTCGCCGGACACCCCGACTCCGGCGGTGGCCGTGAAGTCGGCCACCGCCGGAAGGGGCTCGGAGCCGCACCGGGCCCGGGCCGCCCCCACGACGGCCCGCCCGATCGGGTGCTCCGAACGGTGCTCGACGGCTCCCGCGAGCCGCAGCACCCGCTCCTCGTCCACCCCCGCGCCGGCGGCCACGGCCACCGCGGCGAGCTCCATCCGACCGGTGGTCAGCGTGCCCGTCTTGTCCAGCACCACGGTGTCGACCCGGCGCAGGCTCTCCAACACCTCGGGGCCGCGCACCAGCACGCCCAGCTCGGCGCCGCGCCCGGTCGCCGCCAGCAGCGCGGTCGGCGTGGCCAGGCCCAGCGCGCACGGGCACGCCACCACCAGCACGGCGACCGCCGCCGTCACCGCCGCCTGCGGGTCGGCGCCGGCGCCCAGCCAGAAGCCCAGCACGCACACCGCCACCGTCAGCACGCAGGGCACGAACACCCCGGCGACCGTGTCCGCGAGCCGCTGCGCCCGCGCCTTGCCCGCCTGGGCGTCCGCCACCAGCGCCGTGATCCGGGCCAGTTGGGTGTCCGCGCCGACCGCCGTCGCCCGCACCACCAGCGCCCCGCCGACGTTCACCGTGGCGCCCGCGACCTGGTCGCCCGGGCCGACCTCCACCGGCACCGACTCGCCGGTCAGCAGGCTCAGGTCCAGCGCCGAACCGCCCTCGACCACCACCCCGTCGGTGGCCACCCGCTCGCCCGGCCGGACCACGAACTCCTGCCCCGGCAGCAGCCGCTCGATCGGCAGCAGGCGCTCCTCACCGTCGCGCGGATCGCGGACGCAGACCTCCTTCGCGCCGAGTTCGGCGAGCGCCCGCAGCGCCGAACCGCTGCGCTGCCGGACCCGCCCCTCCAGCAGCCGCCCGGCCAGCACGAACAGCGGCACCCCGACGGCCGCCTCCAGGTAGACGTGCGCGGTGCCGCCGCCGTCCGCGGTCAGCGAGAACGGCATCCGCATGCCGATCTCGCCCGCCCCGCCGAACAGCAGCGCGTACGCGGACCAGCCGAACGACGCGAGCACGCCGAGGCTCACCAGGGTGTCCATGGTCGCCGCGGCGTGCCGCAGGCCCTGCCAGGCCCGGCGGTGGAACCCGGCCGAGCCCCAGCTCACCACCGGCAGCGCCAGTCCGAAGCAGACCCACTGCCAGGCCGCGAACTGCAGCGAGGGCACCATCGACAGCACCACCACGGGCACGGCCAGCAGGGCCGTGACCAGCAGCCGCGTGCGGTCCGCGGCGTCCTCCGCCACCGGACCGGCGGACGGCACCCCCTCGGGCGCCGGCTCGGCCGTGTACCCGGCCCGTTCGACCGCCGCGACCAGCTCCTCGACACCGACCCCGGCCGGGTGCAGCACCCGCGCCCGCCCGGTGGCCAGGTTCACCCCGGCGCTCACGCCCTCGATCCGAGCCAGCCGCTTCTCGACCCGGCTCACACAGGCCGCGCAGGTCATCCCGCCGACCGCCAGGTCGGTGCTCACGAGCGCCCCGGCGTCCCCGCTGCCCGCGCTCCCCGGACTCTCCGTCAAGGACGTCACCGGCCCGCCCCCATGTCGTGCCCCATCCCGGGCTTGGCGCCGCCCCCGCCGCCGGGCGTCAGCCCTGGCGTCACCGGCCCGGCCCCGCGCCCCACGGCGAAGGCCACGACGAACACCACCACCAGCAGCAGGGCGAACCCCGCCAGCACACTCAACGGCCGGCCACCCGGCGTCATCCCACTCACCCCCCACCAGTCGTCCCATCGACCCGCGGAGTTCCCGAACACCCCGAATGACCCGAATCACATACCCCCACCCCGTTGCTCCGCCCGTTGCCCCGCCCCCGTTGCGCCCCGTCCCCGTTGCGCTCCGTCCCCGTCGTGCCCCGTCCTGTTCTGCCCCGTCCCGTTGTGCCCCGTCCGGACGCGCGACGGGCCGGGGCGCGCCCGGTCTCCCGCGCGCACCCCGGCCCGTCACGGCCTTCCGCCTACCGGGTCACGGCGCCGCCCGACGGCCCGTCCGCTGGTCGAGGTGGACCAGGACGCCCGAGTGGAACCGCTCGACGGCGGCGTCCACGCTCCGGATGAACCCGCTCTCGGCGTTCCCCCGCGTGCTCCCCGTGCTCTTGGACAGCGAGAGCCGGAAGCCGGTGATCTTCGAGGAGTCCTTCGGCAGCAGGTCGCCCGGCTCGGGCCGGAGCTTCTCCAGGGTGCCCCGGGGACCGGCCGCGGCGCCGTCGGTGAGCGTCTCGACGTGCAGATCGGCCGGGGCCTCGCCGAGCTGCCGGACCAGCCGCTTGACCCAGCTCAGCGGGTAGCCCTGCTCGGGGGCCGGGATCTCGGTGGAGGTCCGCAGTTTGCCGACCCGCAGGTCGGCCGCGATGGCGATGGTGCCGGCGGCGTCCTCGACCCGGATCTCCGCGTTCAGCCGGCCGTCCGCGCAGAGCCGGTCGGCCAGCGCGGCCCGCCGCGTCCCGGCGTCCTCGCCGCGCCGGGCCCGCTGGACCGGCAGCACCTTGACGCCGAGTTCGCCGCCGAGCTGGAAGCAGACCTGGCGGATCAGCCGCTCCCAGCTCTCCACCACCTGGGTGGCGCGCTCGTCCCCGGCGGTGAGCGTCTCCTCGTCGATGGCCTTGCGGACCGGGACCCAGGCCGGGCCCATGTTCTGGAAGCCGTGGCAGCCCGAGTTCTCGTGCTGCAGGTAGTGCAGCAGTTCCTGGAGCAGCCAGGCGTGCGCGGGGTTGCCGACGCCCTCGTGGCGGATCAGCATCTTCGCCTGGTAGGCGACCTCGGCCCAGGAGAGGTGGCCGAGCAGCACCTTGTGCTTGCGCCGGCCGTCGACCTTGACCTGGACGAGCGGACTCCCCTCCAGGGCCACGTCGTTGGACAGGGTGATGACGGCCTCGTAGCCGCGCCGGGCGGCGATGTCCATGTAGTCCTGGACCTGCTCGGCCTTCAGCGGGTTGCCGTTGGTCTTGCTCTCGACGAGCGCCGTCCAGAGCCGTCCGGCGCGCTCGACGCGGATGACGCCGTCGGGCCGCTTCGGCGAGTCCCCGTGCGGGAGCGAGACCTCGGTGAAGGTCTCGGTGCGGCCGGCGGGGGCGCCGAAGGCCGCGGTGAGGCGGCGGCCGAACTCCGGCACCTGGGCCATCACGGAGAGCAGGACGGAGGTGGCCCGGACCTCGCGCTCGCGGTCGCTCTTCAGCGTGGTGGCCGGGAAGAGCCGAGCGGTGTGCCAGCTGTCGTTCTCGGCGAGCGAGGGCTTGGCGGCCTTGGGGAGGGTGACCTTCTTCCTGGCCGTGCGCAGGCGCTTGGGCGCGGTCGGTGCCGCGGGTTCCTGGTCCGGGACGGCGGCGGCGTCCGGCGCCGCGGCGGGCGTGGCCGCGGCTTGCGGCGCGGGGGCCGGGACCGGGGCGGGCACCGGCGGCTTGGTCATCGCGCCGGCCGTTGCACCGGCTGCCGGGTCGGCCTTCGGCTCGGCCTGGCCGGGGGCCTCGCCGGCGGTGGCAGTCGCGGCGGACTCGTCGCCTTCGCCGTCGACGTGGTCGCCCTCGGCGTACTCGTTCTCGGCGTCGTCGTTCTCGTCGTCCTCGATCTCGATGCCGAAGTCCGTGGCCAGCCCGGCGAGTCCGGTGGCGTAGCCCTGGCCGATCGCGCGGAACTTCCACTCCTCGTTGCGGCGGTAGATCTCGCCGAAGACGAAGGCGCTCTCGGAGTCGGCGTCGGTGATGGAGAAACCGAGCAGCCGCTCGCCGCCGGGGCCGGCCAGTTCGAGCCGGAGGTCCTCCAACTGGCCGAAGGGTGCGCGCTGATGGCGGCTCGCGGCGACCACCAGGCGCTCGATGTCGGCCGGGACGGCGGTGAGGTCGAGCTGGATGCGGTCCTCGGTGCCGACCTCGGTCGGGCTCTGGCCGAGCAGGTGGACGCTGCCGTCCTCGGCGGTGGGGTTGTTGTAGAAGAAGAAGTCGGCGTTGTCGCGGACCTTGCCCTCACCGGTCAGGAGCAGGACCGAGACGTCCGCGTCCCCGTCGCCCCCGGGACTGCTCCATCCCAGGATCACCGTGACGGCGTCGGTGCTCTCGCCCAGCGCCGCGAGTCCGACGTTGGCGCCCTTGACCATTTCCTGCACGAATGTCCCCCAGAGGAGCGGGTCGCGCCATCGGCGTGGGCGCAACCGCGATGTGTGGTGACCGGTTGATATGACGGGATTGCGAGGAGATTGTATGCAGCCAATCGGTTCTGCCCGGGCGCGGGGTACGACGCTGCCCCGGCGTCGGGGAGGTGACGCCGGGGCAGCGGGAGCCGGGTGGGTGCGGGGCGTGGGGCGCTACGGCAGCGGGATGCGGACGACCTGCGGGTCGTGGTCGCTCAGCTGGGTGGCGAACTCGCTGTTGAGGTGGACGATGTCGTAGCTGTACGCCTTCGCGGCGAGGGAGGGGGAGATGAGGATGTGGTCCAGCACCTGGGAGTTGCCCTCGTAGACGTAGGTGTAGCGCTCGGCGAGGGGGAGGGTGCGGGGGAGGTCGACCAGGGAGCCGCCGGCGGTGAGCAGGTCGGCGGTCTGGGAGAACTCGAAGTCGTTGAGGTCGCCGAGGACGATGACGGCGGCGTTCGGGTCGACGGCGAGGATCTGGTCGGTGAAGTTCTTCACCACCGTGGCCTGGGCGTGCCGCTGGGTCTCGGAGGGGCGGGTCGGCTGCTGGTAGCGGCCGAAGAGGGGCTGGTCGCCGCCCTTGGAGTTGAAGTGGTTGGCGATCACGAAGACCGGGCGGCCGTTCCAGCGGAACTCGCCGGCGAGCGGCTTGCGGCTGGCGTTGAAGGCCGAGTTGGCCGGGTCGATCCGGCCGGGGGAGTAGGCCAGGGCGGGCGTGCCGGCGTTGTTGACGACCGAGTCGGCGGTGGTGGAGCCGGCGCCGGGGCGGTCGGTGAAGCTCAGGCCGCGGTCGGTGCGGTAGAGGAAGACCTGGCGGATGTTGCCGCCGGGCTGGCCGCCGTCCTGGTCGTTGACCGGGTCGATCTGGCGGTAGGAGTAGGCCGGGCCGCCGGCCGCGGTGATCGCGGCGACCAGCTTGGCCACGGTCTGGTCGGCCGCGACCACCCCGTTGTCGGTCGCGCCGGAGTTGTCCTGGATCTCCTCCAGGGCGACCAGGTCGGGCGAGCGGAGGTTGTTGACGACGGCCGCGGCGAGGCCGTCGAACTTGCTCTGCGGGTCGCTCGGGGCGAGGTTCTCGACGTTGAAGGTCGCGGCGGCGAGCTGGCCGGCCGTCGGGGCGGCGGTGGTCTCGGCGGTGAGGCCGCCGGAGGCGACGGTCGGGGTCGCGGTCACCAGCAGCTTGAAGTTGCCGAAGGAGTAGTCGAGGACGCCGACGGTGGCACCGGAGAGGGTGTCGCCCACGTTGGCGGTCGGCGTCGGGGCGAGCACGTCGTCCAGCAGGACCCGCTCGGGGTTGCCGTCGGCGGCCTGCAGCAGGATGCCGCCGCGGGTGGTGCGGGTGGTCGAGCCCTGCGGGACGACCGGGATCTCGCGGAAGGAGGTGGTCGGGCCGACCACGGCCGCGTTGTTCAGCTGGACCCGCATGCCCTCCAGCGACTCCCAGAAGTCCAGGCCGTCGGTGGCCGGCTGGAAGTTTCCGGCCGTCTCGACGTCGCCCGTGGTGACGCTGGAGATCACCGCGGCCGGCGGGACCCGGCCGCCCGCGCCGACCACGGTGGCCGCGGGCAGCGCGACGTTGTGGGCGAGGACGCTGGTGGTGGGCGCGGTGAGCTCGGTGATGGTGAGGTTGGTGGTGCCGCCGGTGCCGCCCGGCCGGAACTCGCTCACCGTTCCGCTGACGGTGACCGAGTCGCCGACGGCCACGCCCGGCGCGCCCGCGGTGTAGACGTAGACCGCCTCGCTGGTGGCCGGGTCGGCGTCGGGCTGCGGGTCCTGGAACCAGTAGCCGCTCGGGCCGACCGCCGTGACCACACCGGGGACGGCGCTGACCGCCTGGCCGGCCAGCGGGGAGGTGCGGGCCGCGCCCTGGATGGTGCGGATGCGGGTGCCGCCGGTCCCGCCGCCGGAGGAGGAGTTGCGCGGGGTGGGCGCGGTGACGGCGAAGTCGGCCGCGTTGTTGTCGGTGTCGGTGGCGCCGCCACCGGCCCGCAGTGCGGCGGTGGTGTTGGCGAGGTTGCCGGTCGGCGAGCCCTCGGCCGAGCTCGCGGTCGTGCCGTAGCCGACGAAGTCCTTCACCCCGGGCTGGGTGGCGCAGCCGGTGGAGCAGGTCAGCGCGGTGGAGTTGGTGACCAGCGCGACCTTGCCGGCGTTGGCGCCCAGGGCGATCGTGCCGGTGGCGTCCGGGGTCGGCAGGGCGGCGCCCGTGCCGGCGCCGGCCGCCTCCTGGACCAGGTAGTACTTGCCGGGGGCGATGGTGCCCGACAGCGTGGTCTTCGCCCACGACGAGCCGGCCGCCGAGGCGTACTGGACGGTCCAGCCGGTGACCGTGACCGGCGCGGTGCCGCGGTTGTACAGCTCGATGAAGTCATTGGCGTACGGGGCGCCGGAGTTGCCGCCGCCGCCGTACACCTGGCTGATGACGATGTCCGGCGACACCGCGTGCGCGGTGCCGGCCGGCAGGGCTATCAGCGCTCCCACGACGGCGGCGGCCGATGCCACCGCCAGCGCACGGAGCCGGACTCGATCGGTTCGCCGCATGGGGCGTCCTCCTGATGCGTGAACGGTTGATGGTGGGGCGCTGTGTGTTGTAGCAGCGCCACCGTTGCCATACCGCACGCTCTGGCGGACGGCCAGGCGTACAACGGGAGAACGTTTTGCTGACATGTACCGGATGAGGCGCCCGTGGCTCAGGGGGGCGGATGTGACCGGTGCTGCGGGGTCGGACGGGGAGGGGCCGGGTGGTGTCGGGCCGGGCGGTGCAGGGCTGGGCGGTGCAGGGCTGGGCGGTGCGGGGTCCGGGGGTGGTGGCCCGTCAGCCCTCGGTGAGGGTGAGCCGGATGCCGACGGTGCCGCGCTCGCCGCGCCGCAGCCGGCTGCCGAGCAGGGTGAGGACGCCGACCAGTCCGTACTTCTGCCGCAGCAGCGTCCGGTAGGCGGCGGTGCGCTCCGGGCCGAGGATCTCGGCGGTGGCAGGGAAGGACTCGCCGGTCGGGTTGCCGCGCACGTCGCAGGGGCCGACCAGGACGTCCGGGCGGTTGCGGATCCGCTTGACCTTCCAGGAGTCGGCGACGGTCCAGACGCCGAGCGCCTCGCCGTCGCGCACCACCCAGACCGGGGTCGGCACGGCGGTGCCGTCCTTCTTGAAGGTGGTGACCAGCAGATAGCTTCCGGAGGAGAGGCTGACGAGGCGTTCGAGCCGCTTCTGCCGGTGCGGGTCGGGGTGGGGGGTGGCGGCGCTCATGCCGGGCATTCTAGGGCGCCTACCGGGAGCGTCATGACGGCTGCCGGCAGCGGGCGGAGCGGGCCAGGCCCCGGACCCGGCGGGCGAGCCGACGTCGGCGCCGGCCGCCCACGGCGGTCGACCCGCCCACGGCGGTGGCGCCGCGCGGGGCGGGGGCGTACGGCGTGGGGGTATGCGGGGCGGGGGCGGGGGCGGTGTACGGGAGGTCGGCGACGTGCGGGGCGGGGGCGACGTACGGGGCGGCGGGAATGCGCGGGGCGTACGTCGGGCGCGGGGGGATGGCGGGGGCGCCGAGCAGCGCCGGCGGCGGGGCGGTCGCGATGGTCTCGGCGGTCGGCGCGTGCGGGCGCCGGCGGACCCGGATCCGGGCCGCCGCCCAGAGCGCGAGCGCCCCGCACAGGGCGGCCGCCGTCCACCCGGCCGGGCCCAGCGCGTGGTCGGCCTGCCGGACGGCCCGCGGCAGTACCCCGGCGGCCGGTGCCTCGGTCGCCGGGGTGGCCGGCGCCGACGGGTCGGAGGGGCCGGTCGGCTGCTCCTCGTCCACCAGGGTGCCGACCGGTTCCACCTTGTCGGCCGCCGCGAAGCCCCAGTCCAGCAGTGCCGCCGCCTCGTCGTAGACCTTGGACTGCTGCTCCGGGTGCATCACCGTCACCAGCAGCGTCCGGCCGCCGCGCTCGGCCGCGCCGGTGAAGGTGGCGCCCGCGTTGGTGGTGTAGCCGTTCTTCACCCCGATCAGGCCGGGGTACCTGCCGAGCAGGCGGTCGGTGTTGGCGATGTCGAAGGCGGTGCGCTGCCCGGTCGTCAGGTCGAGCCCGCCGGGGAAGCGCGCGGTGCGGGTCGCGCAGTAGCCGCGGAAGTCGGGGTTGCGCAGCCCGGCCCGGGCGAACAGCGTGAGGTCGTAGGCCGAGGAGACCTGGCCGTCCTGGTCGTAGCCGTCCGGGGAGACCACCCGGGTGTCCCGGGCCTGGAGGGCGCGCGCCCGCTCCTGCATCTGTGCGACGGTGCGGGCCAGCCCGCCGTTCATGTGGGACAGCACGTGCACGGCGTCGTTCCCGGAGGCGAGGAAGACCCCGCGCCAGAGGTCCTCGACCCGGTAGGACAGGTTCTCCTTGATGCCGACCAGGCTGCTGCCCGCACCCACCCCGGCCAGCTCGGCCGGGGTCACCCGGTGCTCCAGGGAACGGTCGAACTTGGGCATCACGGTGTCGGCGAACAGCATCTTGAGCGTGCTGGCGGGCGGCAGCGGCAGGTGCGCGTCGCGCGCCGCCAGCACCGCGCCGGTCGCGGCGTCGGCGACCAGCCAGGAGCGACCGGTCAGTCCGGCGGGCAGCTCCGGCGCTCCGGCGCGGGGCGTCACCTGGACGGCGGGCCGGCCCAGCCGCTCGCCGCCGATCACCAGGGCCGAGTCCTGCGCCGTGCCGGGTGCGACCGGGGCGGCGGTCGCGACCGGGACGGCGGTGGCGGCGGGGGCCGGGGTGGCGGGCGGGGAGGTGGTGGCGGTCGGGGTGGCAGGGGAGGCTGCCGTGGCGGTGCCCGGCAGCGGGCCCGCCAACGCGGCGGGCGAACCGGCCGCGAGGACCAGCGCGGCGGCGGCGCCGGCCGCCGCCGGTCGTCCGGCCCGGGGGCGCCTGCTGACGTGGGGTGACCTCTGCTGCACACGGCGAACGTACCCGGGCGCCCGCCGCCCCGCCCTGCCCGCTGCTCCGTCCGGGCCCCGCCCCTCGGCCGGGCCGGTGCGGGCCGGGCTGGTACGGTGCGGACCATGTTCGTTCCCTGTGCGTAGCCGACCCCGTCGCGATCGCCCCGGCCACCGCCGTCGGCGCGGTCCTCCGGTGTCCCCGCACATCTCCGGCGCCGCTGGGCGTTGCCCGCCCGCCGCCGGTCTTCACCGAGGAACGTTCCCATGCCCTCCTCCGCCTCCGTGCCTTCGCACGCCTCCGCCACGCGCCCCGGATACCGAGCCGTGCTCGGCGCCCCGCACGCCGGCCGCACCTTCTCCGCAGCCCTGCTCGGCCGCCTGTCCTACGGGGTGGTCCCGCTCGCGCTGCTGCTCGCCGTCCGCGACTCCACCGGCTCCTACTCCGCCGCGGGCACGGCGATGGCCCTGTTCGGCCTCGCCAGCGTCCTCCTCTCCCCGGCCCGGGCCGCGCTGATCGACCGTCACGGCCCCCGACGGGCGCTGCCGCCGATGGCCGCGCTGTACAGCGCGCTGCTGCTCGCCGTGGCCGCCGCCACCGCGCGGCCCGGCATGCCGCCGGTGGCCCTCGCGGCGCTGGTCGTCGCTGCGGGTGCCTGCACCCCGCCGCTCGGCCCGGTGATGCGCATGCTCTGGCGCCGGCTCCTTCCCGACCCCGACCTGCTCCGTCGCGCCTACAGCCTCGACGGTGTCGCCGAGGAACTGCTCTTCGTCAGCGGGCCGCTGCTGGTCGGCGTGCTGCTGCCGCTGGTCGGCCCCTCCGGTGCCGTCGTCGCGGGCGCTGCCCTGCTGCTCACCGGCGCGCTGTTGCTGGTCGCCTCGCCGCTCGCGGCGGTGGACGCCCAGGACGGCGGACGGGCTGACGGCCGGGCGGGGCGGGCGGACGGTGCGGACGGCGCGGCCCCGGGTGCGGCCGGTGGCAGGCGAGGGCGGCGCGCCGGGCGGCTCGGCGGCGGGCGGGCGCTGCGGCGCGCGGTGCTCGCGGCGGCCGTGACCGGGCTGGCGCTGGGTGCGCTCGACCTCATGGTGGTCGCCTTCGCCGAGCGGCAGGGCCGGCCGGAGGCGGTCGGCTGGGTGCTGGCCGCGCTCTCGGTCGGCAGCGCGGTCGGCGGTCTCGGCCTCGGTGCGCTGGACCGCCCGCTGCCGAACGCCGTCCGGCTGCCGCTGTTCACGGCCGGCCTCGGGGTGGCACTGACCGCCGCCGGATTCGCGCCGAACCTCCTCCTGCTCGGCGCGGCCGTCGCGCTCGCCGGGCTCTTCGTCTCACCCGCCCTCACCACCGCCTACCTGGTGGCGGACGAGGCGGTGGCCTCCGACGCCCGCACGCGCGCCGGTGCCTGGGTGAACACCGCCGTCAACGCCGGGTCCGCGGCCGGCGGCGCGACCGTGGGCCTGCTGGTCGGCCACCTGCCGCTGCCGCTCTGCTTCGCCCTGGCCGCCGCCCCGGCGCTCGCCGCCGTGCCGGTGCTCCGTACGCGCGACTTTGGTGGCGCCCGGTCGCGCCGAAAGTCGGATCCCGCCCCGGACTCGGCTGCCTAACGTCGTGACCATGAAGAACTTCCTCGGCTTTGTGAGCTTCGTCCTGATCGTCGGCGGGATCAGCGGCCTGCTCGCCGATCACCTCTGGGGTCTGCACGTCTTCGGTTTCGTCCGCTTCCTCGTTCCCGCCGACCACCAGACGGTGGGCTACTTCGCGATGATCGGACTGGGCGTTCTGCTCGCGCTCGGCGCCGCCCTGCTGGACCGCCTGGGCGACGGCGACTGAGGTCGGTCCGTCAGTCGCCATCCCCGGGACCGCCCTCGGGATCGCCCCCGGGCCCGCCGCCGGGAGCGGCGGACGGGTCGTGCCGGGCGGCCGTCGCGGCGATGCCGTCCAGCAGGACGGCCAGCCCGGTGCGGAAGGCCTCCCGGGTACGGTCGGGGGCGGGGTTCCCGGGGCCGGCCTCGGCGGCGTCGGACCGTTCGAGGGCGGTGAGCAGGGGGAAGCGTTCGGCGAAGTCGGGGGCCAGATCGGCGAGCTGGGCGGCCCGGGCGTGCCACCACTCCTCGTCCGGCACGCCGGTGGCGGCCGCGGCGGCCCGGGCCTCCGCCGCGGTCTGCGCGGAACCCCGCACGAACTGCCACAGCGCCGCGACCGCGCCCCGCAGCTGCCGGGGGTCGAGGCGCGCCCCCTGGAGGATCCGCAGCAGGGTCTCCATCGCGCCCAGCTCGGCGGGTCCGAGGATCGGGCGGGCCTGGGAGATCTGGAGGACCCAGGGGTGGCGGAGGTAGCAGGACAGGGCGTCCTCGGCCCAGGCGGTGACCGCCGGCCGCCAGTCCCGGACCGGGTCGGAGGCGGCGGGAAGCTCGGCGAGCACCCGGTCGTGCATGAGGTCGAGCAGCTCGGCCTTGCCCGGGACGTAGGTGTAGAGGGCCATGGCGGTGCGGCCGAGGCGTTCGCCGACCGCGCGCATGGAGAGCGCGGCCATCCCGTCGGCGTCGGCGACGGCGATTCCGGCGAGGACGATCGCGTCCACGCTCAACCCGGGCTTGGGCCCGCTGCGTCCGGAAGGCGGGGCCGCGGGCGCGCGCCAGAGCAGCGCCATGGAGCGGCGGGCGTCGCCCTGTCCGGCGAAGACGGTCACGAGAGAACTCCTTATCGCATAAGGTAACCTCGGTCCGAGGAACTCTTTATGGCATAAGGTATCAACGGGGGATCGAAACCGGAGGTTGAGCCATGAGCCTTCCCGTCACCTACGTCCAGGTCATCGAGGTCGCGCGGATCACGCCTCGGACGGCCCGGATCACCTTCCGGGCCGATGAGCTCGACACGAGCGTCGGCACCTCACCGGACCAGCAGGTCAAACTCTGCTTCCCCCGCCCCGGCCAGGCCGCGCCCGTCCTGCCCGCGCCGAGCGAGGACGCCATGGGCTGGTACCAGGCGTACCTGGCCATCCCGGAGCCGGAGCGGCCGTGGATGCGCAGCTTCACCATTCGGCAGCGCCGGCCCGGGACCGAGGAGGTGGAGATCGATTTCGTGCTGCACGGTGACACCGGACCTGCGAGCGCCTGGGCCGAACGGGCCCGGCCCGGGGACCGTCTGGGCATGGTCGGACCCTCCGCGCTGTACGCCTCCCCTCTATCGATCACGTCCGCCGCCGAGGCGGCGGACTGGGTCCTGCTGGCGGGCGACGAGTCGGCGCTGCCCGCGATCGGCACCCTGCTGGCCGCGCTGCCCGAGGGCACCCGGACGGTGGTGTTCGCAGAGGTCGCGGACCGCGCCGAGGAGCAGCCGCTGCCCGGCCCGGCCGGAGCGGCCGTGCGCTGGCTGCACCGTGACGGTGCCGCGCCCGGCCGACGGCTGGTCGAGGCCGTCGCCGCCGCCGACCTGCCGAGCGGCACGCCGTTCGCCTGGCTGGCCGGCGAGGCGTCCGCGGTGCGGACGCTCCGTCGTCACTTGGTCGAGGAGCGCGGCCTGCCGAAGGCGTCGATCGAGTTCAGCGGCTACTGGCGGCACCGCTTCACCCAGGACGACGCGCCCACGGCGGAGGACCTGGCGGACGCCCAGGAAAAGCTGGCCCAGGTGCGGGCCCAGACCGAGGCCCACTGACCCAGACCGGCTCACCCCGACCCGACGCGCTGACCTGACGCACCGGGCCGACGTGCTGGGCCGACGTGCTGGGCCGCAGCCCGGGTCGGGGGACGGGTCGGGGCCCACACCCCGTCCCCCGATCTGCACCCCGCGATCCTCACGGCCTCCCGTCGGTCGACCGGCTGCCGACCGGCGGGAGACGGCCCGTGCTCAGAACCGCCAGGCCGGATCATTGGCGATCGTGAGCAGCGCGGTCGTGGCCAACGAGCCCTCCGGACGCTCCGGGAACTGCTGGAGGGTGACCGTCCGGCCGTCGGCCCGCAGGACGCGGACGTACTGCGAGGTGCGCCCACCCTGCGGGAAGGTGAGCGTCACCGCCTCGGCCCGGCCGCCGTCGGGCAGGTCGACGACCTCGCACCGGTTGGTCGGCGACACCTCCTCGGGGCTGGGGCGGCCGGGAAGCGGGGTGATCTTCGGGAAGGCCACCGTGGCGCAGAGCGGGACCTTCGGGGCGTCCGCCGTCCGCTCGGCGCCGCCGATGAACCTCACCGGGCCGCCCGCGCCGCTCCAGGCGACCCGGAAGGTGCGCCCGGCGATGTCCCCGGCCTGGACCTCGGAGGCACCGGGCGGCAGCAGTCCGGCGAGCGTCGCCCCGAGCCGCTCGCTGGTCCAGCCGCTCGGCCGGTCGGCGCCCGGCCCGAAGGAATCGGGCCGCAGCGCCTGCGGGGCCTCGCCGGCCTCGCCGACCAGCGCCACCGGGCCGGTCAGGGGATCGGCGACGGTGGCCGTCGGCGCGGCGACGGGCGCGGAGGTGGGAGTTGCCGAGGCGAGGCAGACCACCACGGTGGCGAGGGTGGCGGTGACGCCCGCGCCGGCCCCGGTCCGGGCCAGCCGCCGCGCCCCGTTGCGGCGGCGGCCGGCGGCCATCGCCGCCTCGACCGTCCCGGCCCGCAGCGGCGGTTCGGCGCCGAGCCCGGCCGCGAGGAGGAGGCGGATGTCGTCCTGGTCGTCATGGGTGTCGTGGTGTCTCACGGGGTGTCCTTCACGGGGTTCGTCGGATGTCCTTCAGGGGGGTGCTCATCGAGTGCGCGTCGCGGGAGCGGGCGCGGTGGTGAGCTGCTCGAACGGATCGGTCTCGCCCAGCAGCTCGCGCAGCTTGGCGAGGGCCCTGGCGGTGTGGCTCTTGACGGTGCCGACGCTGCAGTTGAGCGCCCGCGCCGTCGTCGGGATGTCCATGTCGACCCAGAACCTCAGGACGACGACCGCGCGCTGACGCGTCGGCAGGGCGTTGAGCGCCGTCCTGACCTGCAGGCTGAGCGACGGGTCCGTCACCGGTCCGGCGGAGTCGGGCAGCTGCTCGGTCGGCCGCTCCCTGCGCCACCGTCGTCTGCAGTGGTCGATGCTGGCGCGGGTCACCACGGTCTGGGAGTACGCCTCCAGGTTGTCGATCCGGTGTCGGCGGTCCCAGTTCGCGTAGAGCTTGGTCAGCGCGATCTGGGTGATGTCCTCGGCGTGGTGCCAGTCGCCGCAGATCCAGTAGGCGGTACGCCGCATGTCCTCCAGCCGCTCCTCGGCGAAGGTGCGGAACTCGTCCAGGTCAGAGGTGCGCATGGGAGGCCTCCGTTCGTTTCTGTACACATCGACGGAACGGGCAGGCCGCGGAGATGACACGGCTCGACGATTTTTTCCGAGGGATTTTTCCTGACGACTCATGACATCCTCCGTCGGCATCCGTTCCGTCGATCCCCACGACAGACCGATCACGCGGGGACCGGGTCCGACCCGGGCCCCGCCGGAGGGGACGGGTGCGCATGCGCAGGACATCGAGGACGGGGCGGCTGACGGCCGTTCTGCTGGGAGCGGTACTCGTGGGGGCGGTGGCGACACCGGCCGCCTGGGCGCGGCCGGCCGCGGCGCCGGCCGCCGGTACACCGGGCGCGGCGGCCGGACCGGGGAGGTCGGTCCAGGTGACCCTGATCACCGGTGACCGGGCCACCGCCCGGGTCGGTGCCGACGGCACGGTGGCGTTGGTCGGGGTCCAGCCCGGCCCCGGCCGGGCCGAGCTGGCCTTCAGCCGGGCGCCGGGCGCCCCCGGCAGCGTCAACCTGGTCCCGCAGGACGCCGAGCAGCCGCTGCGCGCGGGGCGGCTCGACCCGCGGCTCTTCGACATCGCCGGGCTGATCGCCCAGGGCTACGACGACGGCCGCAGCCGGGAACTGCCGCTGATCGTCGGCCGCGAGCCGGGGGCAGGCCCGGCCCCCGGCCTCGCCGCCGCCGCTCCGCCGCCGGGCGTCACCGCCGTCCGCGAGCTGGAGAGCGTGCACGGTGCCGCGCTGCGCGCCGACAAGCAGCACACCGGGGAGCTCTGGCAGCAGCTCGGTCCGGCCGCCGCCGCGTCCACCGCGGGCCTCGCCGAGCCGGCGGCCGGGCTCGCCCCGGGCGTCGCGAAGATCTGGCTGGACGGCAAGGTCGGCGCCGCCCTGGACCGTTCCACCGCGCAGATCGGCGCGCCCGAAGCCTGGCGCTCGGGCCTCACCGGACGGGGGGTCAAGGTCGCGGTGCTGGACACCGGGATCGACTCCGGCCACCCCGACCTGGCCGGCTCGATCGGCGAGAGCTCCGACTTCACCGGCGGGGCCGCCGGGGTGAAGGACGCCGACGGGCACGGCACCCACGTCGCCTCGATCGTCGGCGGTGACGGCGCCGCCTCCGAGGGCCGCTTCAAGGGGGTCGCCCCCGACGCCGAGCTGCTGGTCGGCAAGGTCCTCGACGACGAGGGCAACGGTCAGGAGTCCTGGGTCCTCCAGGGCCTGGAGTGGGCGGCCGCCCGGGCGCCGATCGTGAACATCAGCCTCACCGGCCCGCCCACCGACGGCACCGACCCGATGGCCCAGGCCGTCAACACGCTCGCCGACCGCTACGGCACCCTGTTCGTCGCCGCCGCGGGCAACAGCGGCCGCGCCGGGACGGTCGGCACCCCGGGCTCGGCCGACGCCGCGCTCACCGTCGGCTCGGTCGACCGGACGGACCGGCTCTCCCGGCTCTCCAGCCAGGGACCGCGCACCGGTGACCACGCCGTCAAGCCTGACCTCACCGCGCCGGGCGGCGACATCGTCGCCGCCCGGGCCGCCGGCACCACCGGGCAGAGCCCGGTCGGCGACCAGTACACCGCCATCTCCGGCACCTCGATGGCCGCCCCGCACGTCGCCGGCGCCGCCGCCCTGCTGCTGCAGCAGCACCCGGACTGGACGGGACCGCAGCTCAAGGCGGCCCTCACCTCCTCGGCCCGGCCCGCCGCCGAGCAGAGCAGCTACCAGCAGGGGGCCGGCCGGCTGGACGTCGCCCGCGCCACCGTGCAGACCGTCCTCGCCACCGCCGAGTCCACCGGGATCCGCTTCACCGACCAGCGGACCGGCCCCGCGGTGACCCGCACCGTCACCTACCGGAACACCGGCTCGGAGCCGGTCACCCTCGACCTGACCACCGCGGTCACCGGCACCGACGGGGCCCCGGGGCCGGCCGGCGCGCTCACCGTGTCTCCGGCCCGGCTGACGCTCCCGGCGGGCGGCAGCGGCCAGGCCACGGTGACCGCCGACCCGGCCGCGGTCGCACCGGGCGCCACCCTCAGCGGGCGGGTCACCGCGGGCATCGGCGGCCCCGGCACGTCCCCGGCGGCGCCCTCCGTCACCACGGCCTTCGCCCTGAGCCGGGAGGCCGTGCAACACGAGATCACCGTCCAGGCCGTGGACCGCGAAGGAGCGGCGCTCGGCCCGGGTGACTGGCAGACCGGTTTCTCCCAGCTCCACCTCGTCGACCTCGACACCCGCGCGGCGTACGCGCTGCGGTTCACCGACGGCACCGCCACCGTCCGCGTCCCGGAGGGCCGCTACAACCTCGCGGGCAAGCTCGTCACCCCCGGCCGGAACGGCGGCCGCCCCAGCGCCACCCTGCTGCTCCAGCCGGAGCTGGAGTTGCGCGGTGACACCCGGCTCTCCGTCGACGCCCGCCAGGGCCGGCAGATCACCGTCGCCGTGCCGGACCGGGATGCCGTGCCGTTCTCCCTGTCGGCCGGCTTCTGCTACCGGAGTGCGCAGGGCGCCCCGTGCACCGGCGAGGCGCTTACCCTCGGCACCCCCGGCAACCTCTATGTGATCCCGGGCGGCCGGCCGGCCGCCGGCACGGTGGACTTCGCCGTGCAGAGCCTCCAGCGCGGACCGGACCGCAAGGACGGCCGGCTGCCCGACCGCTACGACCTGTTCCTGCACACCGAGGGTGCCCTGCCCGACCCGGCCTTCCGGGTCGGCCGGGACGAGCTCGTCGCCGTCTCCACCCTCTACGCCGCCCAGTCCGCCGGCACCAGCGGTGTGATGAGCAGCTACGCCGAGGCCGACGGCGTCGGCGGGCTGACCTACGGCGAGCCGACCTTCCCGCTTCCCGCCGCCCGCACCGAGTACTTCACCACCCGGGGGCAGCAGCGCGAGACGTACTTCGGCCAGGAGGCGGGCCCCGGCGGGGAACTCTTCCCGCCGGCCGTCACCCAGAGCGGCGTGGTGCCCTGCGCCGCCGGCGCGTCCTGTGTCGAGCGGTGGAACGGTGCGGTCACCGGTCCGGGCCTCGCTTCCGGCAAGGACGGCGCCGCCACGATGGCCCGGAGCAGCGACCACTTCCTGACGGTCTTCCCGCAGTTGTTCAGCGACTCCGCCCCGGGGCACTACGGCTCGCCGCTCCCGTTGCGGATGGACGACACCGTCCACCTCGAACTGGCCCGCGACGGCCGGCGGATCGGCGCCGCCGACACCCCGACGGCGACCTTCGCCGTCCCGCCGGCCGAGGGCTCCTACCGCCTGACGGCCAAGGCGACCCGCGCCGAACCGTGGGCGCTCTCCAGCACCGTCGAGGCGGTGTGGACCTTCCGCTCGGGCGCCGTCGCGGCCGGTCCCGGTGGCGCGGTGCGCACCGCGCCCCTGCCGGTCGGCGTCGTCCGGCTGAGCGCCCCGGTGGACGCCGAGAGCCGGGCACCGCGCGACCGGCACACGGTCACCGCCAAGGTCGAGCGCCAGAGCGGCGCCCCCGCGCCCGCCACTGCGCGGCTCACCGCCGAGGTCTCCTTCGACGGCGGTACGACCTGGCAGAACGCCGCCGTGGGCGGAGCGGGCCAGAACTCCCGGCGAATCACCGTCGACCCGCCCGCGCAGGGGGACGCGGACGTCTCGCTGCGGGTCACCGCCCAGGACGCGGACGGTTCGTCGGTCGAGCAGACGATCCTGCACGCCTACCGGCTGAAGCCGTGACGGGCGGAAGGACGGCACCGGAGCGGAGGGAGGGGAGCGAAGTGACGGGACGGTAGCCGTGCTTCCCGGGGCGCCCCGGTGGGCAGGGAAGGGACGAACGGTCGGACGCTGTCCGTTGGACCGGTTGACGAGTCGTCGATGAGGAGGGCCGCATGACCAAGCAGGCGTACGGACAGATCGCGCACCGTCACGTCGAGGTGAACGGGGTTCGGCTGCACGTCGCCGAGCAGGGGGAGGGGCCGCTGGTCCTGCTGCTGCACGGCTTCCCGGAGAGCTGGTACTCCTGGCGGCACCAGTTCGCCCCGCTCGCCGAGGCCGGTTACCGGGTGGTCGCCGTCGACCAGCGCGGCTACGCCCGCAGCGAGCAGCCCGAGTCGGTCGACGCCTACACCCTGCTCCACCTGGTCGGCGATGTCACCGGCTTGATCCGGGCGCTCGGCGAGGAGCGCGCGGTGCTGGTCGGCCACGACTGGGGCGCCCCGGTCGCCTGGACCACCGCGACCCTCCGCCCCGACCTGGTGCGCGGGGTGGCGGGGCTCAGCGTCCCGCCGCTGCCGACCCTCGGCCTGCCGCCGCTGGCGCAGGCCAGGGAGCGGTTCGGCGACGGCTTCTACCAGATCTACTTCCAGCGTCCCGGCGTCGCCGACGCCGAACTCGCCCGGGACCCGCATGCGACGTTCCGCCGGATGTTCTACAGCGGCTCCGGCGACCGCCCGCGCGGGGCGGGGCCGCAGGCCTGGGTGGTCGGCGAGGGCCAGAGCCTGCTGGACGGCGTCGTCGACCCGGAGAAGCTGCCCGACTGGCTGTCGGAGGCGGACATCGAGGCCTTCGTCGCCGACTACGCCGAGCACGGTGAGCGGGCGTTCACCGGTGGCCTCAACTGGTACCGCAACATCGACCGGAACAACGAACTGCTCGCCGGGCTCGTCGGCCGGCCCGTGGAGGTCCCCGCCCTCTATGTGGCCGGCGACCAGGACATGGTCGCGGCCGTGATCCCGGAGGACGCGATGCGGCTGCTGCTGGAGCACCTGACGCCCAAGCTCCACCGGCGGATCACCCTGCCGGGCATCGGTCACTGGACCCAGCAGGAGAGCCCGGCGGAGGTCACCGACGCCCTGCTGGACTTCCTCCGGCACCTGGACGGCTGAGGCCCACCGGGCGGGCGGGGTGGGCGGGGCCGGTCCCTTTGGGCTCCTGCCCGGTCCGCCCGCCCGGTCCGGGCGGCCTCCTCAGAGACCCTCAAGACGTTCATGGAGGTCTTCGGCAAAACGTGAGCGGTAGACGCCGTGGACGATGCTTCCGGGGGACTGGTAGCCCCGGTGCGCCGGGTTCGCGACCTCCGCGTCCCACGGCACGACATGGTCCGGAGGCAGCGGCGCCCGGCCCAGATACAGCCGCGCCGCCTCTTCCAGCGACCGTTCCCCCGAGAGCACCGAGCCCCAGAGCCCGCGGCCCTGCCCGACCACCCAGAAACACAGATCCTCGGTGTCGTCCTCGGACCAGGCGTCCCCCTCCACACGCACGCCTTCCGAGAAGTCGGCGAGCGAGTCCGCCGCGGCCTCGTACGCGAGCGCGAAGGCTTCGAGGACTTCCCTGGGCCGGGACTCCAACCACAACTCAAGAGCGGACAGACGCGGTCGCGTCGCCTCCAGGACGTCCCAGAACCAGTCGGGAACATCGTCCGATTCCATGGCGGCTCCTGTGGTGACGGCTTCGGTCGGCAAGTCGGCGCTCAGACCGGGAGGAGCCGGGCGATGAACTCGCCCAGCCGGCGGGCGTTGCGGCAGCAGTGCATCTCGACCACCTGGGCGTAGGCGGGGGCGGCCGAGTCGCCGGTGCCCCAGAGGCCGGGCTGCTCCGGGTTGAGCCAGTACACCCGGTGGGCGCGGGCGGCGATGCGGTGGAGGGCGGGCAGACGGGGATCCCGGTAGTTGTTCCGGGCGTCGCCGAGGATCAGCACGCTGGTCCGCGGGCCCACGGCGTCCAGGTGGCGGTCGACGAACTCGCCGAGTGCCGAGCCGTAGTCGCTGTTGCCGTGGTAGCCCGTCACCTTGGCCTCGGTGAGGATCCGTCGGGCCAGGGCGGCCGGGTCGCCCCCGCCGCGGGTGAGCAGGTCGGTCACCTCGGCGGTGCGGTTGACGAAGGCGAACACCCGGATCCTGCTGAACTGGTCGCGCATCGCCTGGACCAGCAGCAGGGTGAAGTCGGAGAAGCCCGCCACCGAGCCGGACACGTCGCAGAGCAGGACCAGCTCCGGCCGGGCCGGGCGGCGCAGCCGGTGGGCCGGGCGGAGCGGGACACTGCCGGTGGACAGCGAGCGGCGCAGGGTGCGGCGCAGGTCGATGTGCCCGCGTGCCGCCCGGCGCCGGCGGGCGGCCAGCCGGGTGGCCAGCTTCCGGGCCAACGGGTGCACGGTGCGGCGGAGTTCGGCGAGCTGGTCGCGGCCGGCCGCGAGGAAGTCGATCCGGTCGATGCTGGGCGCGACGGCCCGTTCGGCGACGTGCTCGGTGCCGCGCAGCTCGGCCGCCCGCCGGCGGGCCTCCGTGGCGACCATGGCACGGAAGCCCTGGATGCGGCGGCGGATCTCGTCGGGAAGGAGGTGGTCCGCCAGGTCGGCACCGGGGCCGGGACCGGGACCGTGGCCGTGGCCGTTCCGGCCGTCGGCGCCCGCGCGCAGCGCGGCCAGCACCCGGGCCAGCAGGGTCTCCGGGGCGAGTCGGCCGAGGGTCTGGTAGGCCGACCAGCCGTCGCTGCCGGGCCGGCCGGAGCCGCCCGCGGTGCCGTACCGGCCGAACGCGGCCACCGCCTCGCCCGCGAGGCCGGCCTGGGCGGCCCGGTCGTCGGCGGCGAGCGCGGCCGCGAGCCGCGCCCGGAGGTCCTCCCGCAGCGCGGCCGCGAGCCGCGCCCGGAGGTCCTCCCGCAGCGCGGCCGGGTCCGACACCGCCGGGTCCGCCGCCGGGTCCAGGGCCGGATCCGCTGCGGCGGACCCGGCCGCGGGCTCGGGCTCGGACGGGACCGCGGCCCGGCGCACGGCCTCCGGATCGCCGACGCCGAGCGGGAAGAACAGGTCGAACGCGGCGTCGAAGACCCCGCGCTGCCCGTCGGAGCGCAGCAGGGCGGCGGCGAGCCCGGCCCTGACCTGCGCGCGGTCGGCGAGGCCGAGCACCTCCAGGACGGCCGCGGCGTCGACCGTCTCGGAGGGGCCGATCCGCAGGCCGTGGGTGCGCAGTGCGCGCACGAAGCCGGTCAGCCGGGCGGCGAGGTCGGCGGGCGGGCCACCGGCGGCCGTCGCGGCGCCGTCGCCGGGCCGGGGCGGGACGGTCATGCGAGGGTGAGCTTCTGTGCGGCCTTCAGCACGTCGTCCTGGTGCTTGAGGATCACTCCGAGGGTGGCGCGCACGACCGGCTCGTCGAGGGTGTCGGCGCCGAGGGCGAGCAGGGTGCGGGCCCAGTCGACGGTCTCGGCCACCGAGGGGGCCTTGCGCAGTTCCATCGCCCGCAGCGCGCCGACCACCCGGACCAGCGACTCGGCCAGCGCCTCGTCCAGGCCGGGGACGCGCAGCCGGACGATCCGGCGCTCCAGCTCGGCCTCCGGGTAGCCGAGGTGGAGGAAGAGGCAGCGCCGGCGCAGCGCCTCGGAGAGCTCCCGGGTGGCATTGGAGGTGAGCAGGACGAACGGGCGGCGGCCGGCCGTGATGGTGCCCAACTCGGGCACGGTGACCTGGAAGTCGCTGAGCACTTCGAGCAGCAGCGCCTCGACCTCGACGTCGGCCTTGTCCATCTCGTCGATGAGCAGCACGGTCGGCTCGTCGCCGCGGATGGCGGTCAGCAGCGGCCTGGTGAGCAGGAACTCCTCGCTGAAGATGTCGGTGCGGGCCTGGTCCCAGCCCTCGTCGCGCCCGGCGGTGATCCGCAGCAGCTGCTTGGCGTGGTTCCACTCGTAGAGGGCGCGGGCCTCGTCGATGCCCTCGTAGCACTGGAGCCGGACCAGCCGGGCGCGGCCGATCGCGGCGACGGCCTTGGCCAGTTCGGTCTTGCCGACGCCGGCCGGTCCCTCGACGAGCAGCGGCTTTCCGAGCCGGTCGGCGAGGAAGACGGCGGTGGCCACCTCGGTGGAGGCGAGGTAGTCCGCCTCGGCCAGCCGGGCGGCCGTGTCGGCCACCGACTCGAAGAACTGCGTGCCCTCGCCGCCCATGCGTGCCCCACATCCCCGTCGTCCGGTGCCTGTGGGCAGCACCCTACCCGTGGGTCACTTCGCTGTCCCGGCCCGTGTGTTCCTGACCGGTCAGGAACACACGGGCCGGACACGACGGGACACGACGGGGCACGGCCGGCACGGCGGGAGCCCGGTCGGCGCCCGAGGGCCGCCGACCGGGCGGGTCACCGGCGCCGCGGGGGCGTCAGTTGACGAAGACGACCGGGTTCCCGGCCACCGAGACGTCCCGGACCGGGCCGTAGGTGGCGGTGAAGTAGCCGACCGGGAAGCAGGTGCTCGGGCCGGAGAACTTCGGCAGGGCCTGGGCGTTGAATCCGATGGTCTGGCCGACGTTGTTGGTGGTGCCGGCGAGGCCGGCGGGGGCGCGGTAGACGCAGGTGATGGTGCCGAGGACGGTCTTCAGCACCACCGTCGTCTGCACCGGGCCGGCCGTGCCCGGGTCGAGCGAGACCGGGTTGCCGGCGGCGTCGCTCACCGAGTTGACGTAGGCGAGGTTGTTGACGGTGATGCTCTGCACACCGGTCACGCCGATCACGTTCGCGGTGCAGGAGCCGAAGGTCTGGGTGTTGAGCGACTCCGTGGCGGTCCCGGGCGCGGCCGGGTTGGTGATGACCGTCGCGGAGAACGCGGAGGTGGTGCACTTGATGCCGGTCGTTCCGGTGGCGCTGGAGTAGAAGTTGGCGGTGGTGCCGCTCACCAGGTTGGCCGCGAGCACGTCGCCGACCGAGACGTTCGGGCCGCCGAGCGAGCCGGGCGCGGTGTGGGTGAGCACATCGATGGTGCCGGCGGCCGGGGCGGTGGCGTCGGCGGCCTGGGCGGGGGCGACGGTGCCGGCGGCCAGCATCGCGGCGGCGGCGAGGGCTGCGGTTCCGAGGGTACGGCGGATGCGCATGAGGGTGTGCCTCTCCGGGCGATTCGGGTGGGGGAGCCCCGTGCGGCCGGGTGCGGGGGTGCGCGCGGCGGCGTCGGCCGCGGTGTGACCGCGACGGGGGTGGTACGGGGTGGGGCGCCGCGGACGGCGACTCGGCGGGCCCGGCGCCACGGGCCCGCCCGTACGGGCGGCGGTACCGGCGGCACGACGCTGTGCGGCGGGTACGGCGCGGCCCGGGTCGACCGCTCACGGCCACACGGGGCCGGCCGCGGTCGAGTACGGCTGAGTACGGCGGGGTGGAACGGTGGTGGAGCGGAGGTGGGGCAAGAGGGTACGTGCGGTGCAGGGTGCACGTCGGCGGCTGCCACCGCCGGGCATGCGTTCGCCATACTGAGCAGTCGGAACGCGTGCGGGCTTCCGGCGGCGTCCGCCGCGTATTGGAAACCCGCCAGTGTTGTAAACCGGACGTCGCGTCAATGTCAAGAAGAAGCACAGGAGTTGGCGATGAAACCGGAAACCCGCCGAAACGCCGAGACCGCCCTGCTGCCCGGTGCGCGCACCGGTCGAGACCCCGCCCGCTCGATCAAGCGAGGCCCGAGCCGGCTCCCGCCGGGGGTGGTCGCCGCCACCCAGCGCGAGCGCCTGCTCGACGGGCTGGTGCTCACCGTGGCGCAGCACGGCTACCAGCGCGCCACGGTCAGCGACATCTGCCGCGCCGCCGGGGTGACCAGGCCGGTGTTCTACGAGCTGTTCACCGGCAAGGAGGACGCCTTCCTGGCCGCCCACCGCTACGGCACCGGCGTGGTGATCCGGCGGATGGCGGCGGCGTTCGCGGCGGCGCCGGACTGGTGCGCCGGGATCCGCGAGTCGCTGCGGGCGATGCTCGGACTGCTGGCCGGGGTACCGGCCTTCGCGACCATGGCGGTCATCGAGCTGGACGCGGTCGGCCCGGCCGGGCGCCGCGAGCGCGACCACCTCCTCACCCGGTTCCGCGCGTTCTTCGCCGAGGTGCCCGAACTCCCGGCCGGGGTGACGGCGGAGGCGATGGTGGACGCGGTGGTCGGCGGCGTCTACTGCACCCTGCAGCGCTGCGTCGGAGCCGACCGAACCGCCGAACTCCCCGATCTCCTCCCGACCTTGAGCCTCTTCTGCCTGGCTCCCTTCCTCGGTCCGGCCGAGGCGGCGCGGCGCCTCGGCCTGGACCCGCTCCCGTAGGGCCGTCCGGCCGCCGGGAGGACTGTCGGGCCGGCGGCCGGGATCGGGCACCGCGCCGACCGCCGACCGGGAGAAGCGGACGATGATCCTTCGTGCACCCGTATTGACCCGCTCAATACCGGGCAGTAGCTTCCCAGTTACCCGCTGCGGCCCGACCGGCCCGCCCCGCTGCCGAGGGGCGGTCCCTCCCGGCCGTGCCGCAGAACGCTGTCCGCGCCAGGACAACGTGCCAGTGACTGCCCGTCCCCACCACCCGAGGGAGCACACATGGCCACGTCCGAGGACGCCGCCCACACCGCCGAGAGCACCGCCGGTACCGAGACGCCCGCGCAGCACAAGGGCCGGGTCCGGCTGAAGCGCACCGCGCTGATGGCCGTGCCCGCCGTCGTCGCCGGCGCGGTGCTGATGACACTGACCGCGCAGGGCGTGCTCGCGGCCCAGTTCTCGATCTCCGGCATGCCCTTCACCGTCACCGCCGAAAGCCTGGACGGCGTCGGATTCGAGCAGTTCGGCAGCCTGGACCATATGATCGACGACAGCCCCAACGCCGGGGACACCGGCGGGCAGGTGCTGGTCGCGGTCTCCGCGATCAAGGAGGCCTCGCTCACCAAGCTCTGCCAGAGCGTCGAACTCGGCGGCATCAACCTGCTGATCAAGGCCGGTGACGCCGGGACACCGGTGACCGCCACCAACCTCACCACCGACTCCGACGT
The DNA here is from genome assembly GCF_042268405.1 of Kitasatospora sp. NPDC056184. Taxonomy (NCBI): domain Bacteria; kingdom Bacillati; phylum Actinomycetota; class Actinomycetes; order Kitasatosporales; family Streptomycetaceae; genus Kitasatospora; species Kitasatospora sp. NPDC056184. The sequence continues at coordinate 527,574 of NZ_JBHJUI010000001.1, forward strand.
GCTCACCGGCGACGCCGAGTTCACGAACATCGAGATCGGCGGCGACGCGAGCACCTACACCAAGGCCGGCGTCAAGGGGCTGCCCGGCGTCTTCGGTCAGCAGGCCGACACCGTCAAGATCCGCAACCTGCGGCAGCACAACTACGCCAGCACCGCCGCCCTCTTCAAACTGCCCAACCTGCACCTGAGCTTCAGCTCCGAGGGCTGCTGACGGTGGCCGAGCACGACCCGACGCCCGATCACGGCCCGACGCCCGGGCCCGCACCCGCCGCCGCGCCGGTGCCCGAGCCCGGACCGGAGACCCCGGCCGCCGCCGCAGCAGCCACAGCCGCCGCAGCCGCCGCTGCACCCGCGGCCACGGCGGCACCCACGACCCGGACCCGCCCGTCCTGGCGCGGTTGGCGGGGCCGGCGGCCGTTCTGGGGCGGCGTCCTGGTCCTCTTCGGCGGCGTGGAGATCCTCTTCACCCTGCGCGCCCCGCTGCCCGTCGTCCTGCACATCGGGCTCCAGGGGCTGTCCGGCTACCTCGTCCCGACCGTGATGGTGGTCTGCGGCCTGCTGGTCCTGTTCAACCCGGCGCAGCGCCTGTTCTACTCGATCGTCGCCGTGCTGGCGTCGCTGGCCAGTTGGCTCACCTCCAACCTGGGCGGCTTCCTGATCGGCATGCTGTTCGGCCTGGTCGGCAGCTGCCTCACCTTCGGCTGGATGCCCGACCAGCCCCCGCGCCGCCGCCTGCTGCGCCGGGGCCAGGGCCGCCGGAAGGCCGCCGGCACGGCCGGCGTCTGAGGCGGTCGCGGCCGGCGTCCGACGCAGACCCCGCGTCCGGCGCGGCCGTGACCGGCCGACCCGCCTGCCGACACACCCGCCGACCCGCCGGCCGACCCGCCGGCTCGCCGCCCGGCCCGCCCGTGGTCCCGGTGGCGGCAGGTCCAGGTGGCGGCAGGCCAGGGACCGGCGCCCCGCCCCCGGCGAAGGGAGAGCACCGGGGACGGGGCGTCGTACGCGTGCCGCCCGGACCGTCAGATCGTCGCCGCGTCGATGACGAACCGGTAGCGCACATCGCTCCGCAGGACGCGCCCGTACGCCTCGTTGATCTGATCGGCCCGGATCAGCTCGATCTCCGCGCCGATCCCGTGCTCGGCGCAGAAGTCCAGCATTTCCTGGGTCTCCGGCAGACCGCCGATCATCGAGCCGGCGATCGACCGGCGCCCGGTGAGCAGCGCGTGCGCGCCGACCGCGACCGGCTTCTCCGGCGCGCCGAGCTGGACCAGCGTGCCGTCGGTCCGCAGCAGCCCCAGGTAGGCGCTCAGGTCCAGGTCCGCCGAGACCGTGTTGAGGACGAGGTCGAAGCGGCCCGCCAGTTCCGTGAACGTCGCCGGGTCCGAGGTGGCCCGGTAGTCGTGGGCGCCGAGCCGGAGCCCGTCCTCGCGCTTGCGCAGCGACTGGCTGAGCACGGTGACCTCGGCCCCCTTGGCGCGGGCGATCCTCACCCCGAGGTGGCCCAGTCCGCCGAGGCCGATCACCGCGACCTTCCGGCCCGGACCGGCGCCCCAGTGGTTGAGCGGGGAGTACAGCGTGATGCCCGCGCAGAGCAGCGGCGCGGCGACGTCCAGCGCCAGGGCGTCGGGGATGCGCAGGGCGTACTGCTCGTCGACCACCAGCTGCTTGGCGTACCCGCCGTAGGTCGGCGCGCCGTCCCGCCCGCGGGCGTTGTAGGTGAGGACGGAGCCGCCCTCGCCCGTGCAGTACTGCTGCAGCCCGGCGCGGCAGTTGTCGCACTCCCGGCAGGAGTCGACGAAGCAGCCGACGCCGACGCGGTCGCCGACCGACCAGCGGGAGACCCCGTCGCCGACCGCCGCGACCACCCCGGCTATCTCGTGGCCCGGGACCATCGGGAAGATGCCCGGGCCCCAGTCCTCGTCGACCTGGTGGATGTCCGAGTGACAGATGCCCGCGAAGCGGATGTCGATGAGGATGTCGTGGGCGCCGAGCGCCCGGCGCGGCACGGTGCTCCGCTCCAGCGGCGCCTTGGGGGCCGGGGCGGCGTAGACCGCGATCCGGCCGGCCCCGGCGTCCGGCAGCGGGGCGTCCGACAGCGAAGCGGTGGCGCCGGTGCCCGTCGCACTCGTGCCACTCGTCCCACTCGTCGCACCCGCCGCGCTCTTCACACTCGTCGTGTTCGTCATGCCTCAAGGCTCGGCGCGCCGAACGGGGCCAGCCAGGCCATCGGCCGTCGTACGTTCCCTGGTCCTACCACCGCCAGTATCACCCTGCCCGCCCCCGCGCCCCGGGGGGCGGGCCCATACTGCTGTGCATGGACCAGCGCACCGAGCTCAGCGACTTCCTGCGGTCCCGTCGGGCCCGGCTGCGGCCCGCGGACGTCGGGCTGCCCGACTACGGGGGCCGGCGGCGCGTCCCCGGGCTGCGCCGCGAGGAGCTGGCGCAACTGGCCGGTGTGAGCACGGCGTACTACGTGCGGCTGGAGCAGGGGCACGGCGAGAACGTCTCGGCGGCCGTCCTGGACGCGATCGCCCGCGCCCTGCGCCTGGACCCCGCCGAGCACGACCACCTGTGCCGGATCGCCAAGCCGGCCCGCCGCGGCCCGGGGCGGGCCCGCGCGGCGCGGGCGCAGCGGGTGCGCCCCGAACTGCAGCAGCTGCTGGACGCGATGGAGGGCGTCCCGGCGTACGTCCTCGGGCGGCGGCTCGACGTGATCGCCTGGAACCGCCTCGGCAACGCCCTGATCGGCGACGTCGCCGCGCTGCCGCCGGACCAGCGGAACCTGGCGTGGCAGGTCTTCCTCCCCCGGCCCGCCCGCGAGCTCTACCTCGACTGGGAGGCCAAGGCGACCGACCTGGTGGGGATGCTCCGGGTCGAGGCCGGCCGCGACCCGGACGACCCCCGGCTCGCCTCGCTGATCGGCGAGCTGTGCGTCAAGAGCGAGGACTTCCGGCGGCTGTGGGCCGCGCACGACATCCGGGACAAGGGGCACGGGGTCAAGGAGCTGCACCACCCGGTGGTCGGCCGGCTGACCCTCAGCTACGAGACGTTCCGCCCGGCCGGGGACGCGGACCAGGTGCTGGTCGCCTACCACGCCGATCCCGGTTCCCCCTCGGCCGAGTCGCTGCGGCTGCTGGCCAGCTGGACGGCGGCCGAGCCGGCGGCGGCACCGGGAGCGTCACCCGCCCAGGCCCCGGACCCGGCGGCCGCGACGGAAGCCGGACCCGGTTCGTCGACAGGTCGGTAGTCCTCTTCCCGGGGCGCGACCCGGTCCGGTGGTCCCGGTGCACCAGGGACCACCGGCCCTGTCCGGGCCCCCGCGCGGGGCCGTTTACTGGGCCTGGCCCCGGTCGGGCCACCCCCTGCCCGAAACCGGGCCGGAAGCCGTCCGAACGGTGAACAACCGCGGTCGGGGCGGTGTCTGACAGGTGATTAGGCTGCGGTTCATGGACATGGACACCCTCAGCAGCACCACCGAGTACGACCGGTTGATCGCGCGCCACCACGCCATGCGCCTACGCCGGCAGATCCTGGCGCCGGCGCCGTCCTTCGCCGCAGCGCCCGCCGGCCCGGACGGCGCGCCCGGCGGCGGCCCCCGTTCCGGCGCCGGCCCCGCGGCCGGCGGGTACGGCGGTCGCGGGGCGTACGGCGCGCAGGAGGTCTACCACCGGGACCACGACGGCGCGGCCGATCAGCGGGTGATCCTCGGCGGCCTCGGTCTGGTCACCCCGTTCGCGGACCTCATCGACCACCTCTACACGTTCATGTTCCGCCGCCGCCCCTTCCTGCGCGCGCTGTTCCCGGAGTCCATGGAGTTCCAGCAGGTCCACCTGGAGCGGATGTTCGACTACCTGATCGAGCACCTGCACCAGCCGGACCGGCTCTCCGCCACGCTCACCCAGCTCGGCCGCGACCACCGTAAGCTGGGCGTCCGCCCGGTCCACTACGAGGCCTTCGAGGAGGCGCTCTGCGAGGCGATCCGGCTCCGGTCGGGCGCGCACTGGACCGCCGAGCTGGAGGCGGCCTGGACGCGGATGCTGCGCTTCGCCGTCCGGTCGATGGTGGCGGGCGCGGAGTCGGCGCTCACCGAACCCCCGTACTGGCACGCCACGGTGGTCGGCTACGAGCGCCGCCGGGCCGACCTCGCCGTGCTCCGGGTGCGCACCGGTGAGCCGTACCCGTACCGGGCCGGCCAGTACGGGACCGTCGAGCACCCGCTGCTGCCGCACACCTGGCGGCAGTACTCGATGGGCTGCGCGCCGCGCTCCGACAACGAGCTGGAGTTCCACGTCCGCCGCACCGGGCCGGGCGGGGTGAGCGAGGCGCTGGTGGAGCACACCGCCGTCGGCGACCGGCTGCGGCTCGGCCCGCCGCGCGGCACGCTGATGCCGGAGGACGACACCCGGGACCTCCTGCTGGTGGCCGGAGGCACCGGGCTCGCCCCGATGAAGGCGATCGTCGAGGAGCTGGTGGAGCACCGTCCGCGCGGGCGCCGGGTCCACCTGTTCGTCGGGGCGCGGGCCCGGGCCGACCTCTACGACTGGCCGGCCCTCACCGAACTCGGCGGCCGCAAGCCCTGGCTGGAGCTGGTCCCGGTCGCGGACGACGCCGCCGACGGCCCCGCGGGCCCGGGCGGCCGACTGGCCGAGGCGGTCAGCCGGGCCGGCGACTGGTCCCAGCACCTGGCCTGCGTCAGCGGCCCGGCGGGCCTGGTCGACGAGGTCCGCACCCGGCTGACCGCCTCCGGCCTGCCGGCCACCCGGATCCACCACGACCCGGTGCTCGGCCGCCTCTGAAACCGGCCGGAAGGACCGAGCCGGAAACGACCGAGCCGGCAACGACCGAGCCGGATCGATCCGGACCGAACCCGACCCGACGCCGCTGACGCCGCCGGCGCCGCCGCTCCGCTAGCGGTAGCAGTAGGAGTCCGAGGAGGCGTCCCCGCCCGCCAGGTGCGTCTGGTGCACCCGCAGCCCGCGGAACTCCTCGCCGTGCGGGAAGAACCGCGGGTCCACGGTGAGCCCGCCCCGCTCCGGGTCGGCGTCCAGCTTGACGATCCACGGCTCGATGCCGTCCGGGTAGAACTGGTCGTCCCACGCCCCGTACAGCGAGTTGGTGAGGTAGAGCCGCCGTCCGTCCCGGCTGATCTCGACCATCTGCGGCGCACCGCTCAGCGGGCGGTCCGGCTCGGCCGGGTGGGGTGTCCGGGCCGTCACCCCGCCGAGCCGCACCGAGGCGGTGAGGCGGGGGTGGAACGGGTCCGCGACGTCGTACTGCAACAGCTCGCCGGTGCCCCAGGCGGAGACGTACAGCCAGCGGTCGTCGACCGACAGGTTGATGTCGGTGACCAGCGGCGGTACGGCGCCGAACGGCTGGAGGACGGGCGGCAGGTCCTCCGCCTTGGCCGGCTCGGCCGGGATCTCGATCACCTTGCGCGCGGTGAACGCCTCACCGTCCCGGTACCAGAGCCAGACCGAGGCCGAGAGGTCCTCCACGTTGGTGACCACCCCGGCGAACCCCCACTCGGCCTGCGGGTCGTGGGCCGGGCGCAGCTCCAGCACCATCTGGTACTGGTCGCCCAGGTCGATCCGCTGCAGGTGCCGCCCCGAGTCCAGTTCCCAGAAGTGCAGGGCGTGCCCGTACTTGCGGCCGAGCAGCAGCTCCGGCACCACGCCGTCCTCGACCATCCAGGGCGTGCCCCACTCGCTGGTGACGCCCACGTTGGTGCCCAGGTGCCACCACACGTCGTAGGAGAAGTTCTGCGGGCCGCGCTCGGTCTCCCAGGGGCGCAGCACGTCGAAGGTGGTGTGGTCGAGCAGGGCGACCCCGCCGGGGCCGTCGCCGCCGGCCGCCGCGCCCAGGCAGGACAGGAAGACGCCGTCCGGCCCGCAGTGCAGGGTGTGCGGGCGCGAGTACCCGGCTCTCGCCGCCAGCTCCTCCGCCGTCACCGTCTTCACCAGTCTCGGGCGGACCGGGTCCGGCCGGGTGTCCAGGACGTGCAACTGCGAGGAGCGCAGGCCCGGCAGCAGCAGGTAGCGCCGCTCGGCGCCGTGGTGGCCGGCGTGCGCGAGGGCGCTGGAGCACGCGTTCCAGCCGAAGTGGTGCAGCTCGTCGCCCACCCCGGGCATGTCGGTGACGTTGAGCACGCGCCCGTAGCTCGCCGACGCCGGGTCGGTGTCGACGGTGATCAGCGCGTCCGGCCGCTGCGCCGACCGGTCGAAGCCCGCCACGTAGGCGAGCTTCTCCGGCGGAGCGGCGATCGCCTCGGCGGGCGTGCGGTAGAGGGAGGGATCGCTGTGGCCGGGGTGCCGGTCGTCGTGCGGGCCGTGTTCATGCGGCATGCTGGCTCCTCAACTCGCCTGTTCGGCAAGGGAAGTGACAGGGGCCCGGGTAGCCTTCCACAGACTCGCGGGCGCACAGCAGGCGCACGGGGAGCGGGGCGGGGGCCGGGGGCGGCGCGCCCCGCTCCCCGAGGGAGCGCGGACAGCTCCGTGCACGGACCGGTGCGCGGCCCGGACGAGGGCTCAGTGCACGGCGAGCGGGAAGTACGCGCCGAGCCAGCGGTCGAGCTCGGCGAACACCTGGGTGCGGGCGGTCTCGCCGGACAGCACCAGGTCGTGCATGCCGCCCTTGATCCGGACGATCGTCACGTGGCGGCCCAGGTGGGGGCCGGCGGCCGCGATGTCGTCGGCGCGCAGGACGGCGTCCGCGTGGTGCAGGGCCGCGTGCCAGCGGGTGGTGGAGATGGAGGCGGTGGAGGCCATCAGCAGCACCGGCGCGTCGATCCCGAGCCCGCGCCGCAGCTCCCGGTGGCCGCGCTGGACGGCCGCGAGCCAGCCGGCGAACAGCGGCACGCCCTCCGCCGGCTTGAGCGTGAGGTCGAAGTCCCACTCGCCGCGGAAGTCGCGGTGCAGGCTGTGCACGTAGTGCGGGTTGAGCGCGGAGGGCAGCACCCGGGTGGGTGCGAGGCGGCCGATCGCGTCCAGCGCCGGGGCGCCGAGGGTGCGGACGGCGGGGGCGGCCGGCATCGAGAGGAACGGACTGTTGAGGAACAGCCCGTCGACCAGGCCCCGCCCGGCGCGCCGCCCGGCCCACAGGGCGGCGATCAGCCCGCCGGTGGAGTGGCCGTTGACCAGCAGGTGGGCGTGGCCGTCCTGCCGCCGGATGATCCGCACCGCCTCGTCCAGCTCCTCGTCGTACGCGGCGAGGTCGCGCACGAAGTTCGGCGAGTGGTGCGGGCGCAGCGAGCGGCCGTACTTGCGCAGGTCGAGCGCGTAGAAGGAGAACCCGGCGGCGACGTAGTGGTCGGCGAGGTGGGTCTGGAACCAGTAGTCGTTGTAGCCGTGGATGTACAGGACGGCCCGCTCCGAGCCGGGGACCAGCCGGCGGACCAGGGTCGCCGAGACCTCGCCCTCCTCGTCCGGCCGCAGCGGCAGCTCGGCCGCCTCGTAGGGGGCACCGAGGATGTCTTCGCGGAACTCCATGGCGACGGGCACCCACTCTCTGCTCGGAATGTCGGGATGTCGGAATCTCGGGAACCCCGACGATACCGGCCGGTAGCCTCGGGCGTGACGGCGACTCGGGCCGGGCGCCTATGCTGCGGACATGCCCGAGATGCCCGACCCGCCCACCCCGCCCGGCGCACCCGCCCCACCGGGCGCGCCCGCCCCGCCGCCGGATCGGCCCGCCGTACCGGGGCCCCCGGCCGGGGAGCCCGTGCCGGTGGCGCGGCGCACCGACCTCGGGCAGGCGAAGCTGCTGCCCGACGTCGACCAGGACGGCGGCTGGCTGCTGACCCTCGACGACACCCCGCAGTCCTACGTCGACCTCGGCGACCCGACCCACCTGGAGTTCGAGTACACCCAGCGCCTCGGCCACCTCGTCGACGCCCTCGCCGAGCCAGGCCGCCCGCTGGACGCCCTCCACCTGGGCGGCGGCGCGCTGACCGTGCCCCGCTACCTGGCCGCCACCCGCCCCGGCTCGCGCCAGCGCGTGGCGGAGGTGGACGGCCCGCTGCTCGCCCTGGTCGAGCAGCACCTCCCGTGGCGGGGACCCGGCGTCGACATCACCGCCGAGGTCGGCGACGCCCGGGCCGCCCTCGCCGCGACCGCGCAGGCCGCGCCCGGCTCGCTGGACCTGATCGTCGCGGACGTCTTCCACGGCTCGCGCACCCCCGGGCACCTCACCTCGGTGGAGTTCCTGCGGCTGGCGGCGGCCGCGCTGCGCCCCGGCGGCTGCTACGCGGCGAACCTCGCCGACGGTCCGCCGCTCGCCTTCGCCCGCGCCCAGGCGGCGACGCTGCGCGCCGTCTTCCCGCAGACCTGCCTGATCGCCGAGCCGTCGGTGCTGCGCGGGCGGCGGTACGGCAACGTGCTGCTGGTCGGCTCGGCCGGGCCGCTGCCGGTCGCGGACCTCGCCCGCCGGCTGGCCGGGGACATCTTCCCGGCCCGGCTCACCGAGGGCGCCGACCTCACCGCCTTCACCGCCCGCACGGCGCCGGTCACCGACGCCACCGCCACCGACTCCCCGCCGCCCCCGGAGGGCGCGTTCAGCGTCGGCTGAGCGGCCGGTGCGTCGAGCGCCGGCCGAGGGGCCGCCGAGCGCCCGGCGCGCCGACACCGCGCGCACCGCCGTCCGCGCGCTCCCCGGTGTCAGAATCGGCGGGTCCGCGCGGGCACGCCCGCCACGTCCGAGGGAGCGAGCGAGAGATGAGCAGCGTGGAGCGGCCGGAGCTGGCGGCGGTGCCCGAGACGGCGCTGTGGACGCTCTGGCACCGGGCCGTGGAGGCCCGCCGGCCGGACACCGTGCTGCCCGATCCCAAGGCCCTCGACCTGGTCGAGCGGATCGACTTCCCCTTCGCGGAGCGGTTCGGCAGCAACCCCCTGGTCTCCCAGCTCCAGGGCCTGCGGGCGCGCTGCTTCGACCGCGAGGTGGCCGACTTCCTCGCCCGCCACCCGCGCGGGACGGTCGTCGGCCTCGGCGAGGGCCTGGAGACCCAGGCCTGGCGGGTCGACAACGGCCGCGCCCGCTGGCTCGCCGTCGACCTGCCCGAGACCGCCGCGCTGCGCGAGCGCCTGCTGCCGCCCGACGAGCGGCACCGCGTCCTGGCCGTCTCGGCCACCGATCCGGCCTGGATGGACGCGGTCGACCCGGCGGCCGCCGCCCAGGGCGTGCTGATCAGCGCCCAGGGCCTGCTGATGTACCTGCGCCCGGCCGAGGTGCGGGCGCTGCTCGCGGCGTGCGCCGAGCGCTTCCCCGGGGCGTCGTTCGTGTTCGACACGGTCCCGCGCTGGTTCAGCGCCCGGGCGGTGCGCGGCAAGCTGCGCGACCGCCACTACCAGGCGCCGCCGATGCCCTTCGGGATGGACGCGGACGAGCGCGCCAAGCTGGCCACCGCCCACCCGGGGGTCGTCGACGTGCGCGAGGTCTACCCCGAGGGCGGGCGGGGGATCGTCCGCGCCCTGCTGCCGGTCGCGGCCCGGGTCAAGGGCCGCCCGGCGGTGATCGCGCTGCGCTTCGCGGAGCGCGCGCACGCCGGGCGGGCGTAGCCGCGCACGCCGGCGCCCCCCGATCCGGGACCGCCGCCGCATCCGGGACCGCCCCCCGATCCGCGAAACGCCGGCCCCCCGATCCGGAGACGCCGACGCCCCCGGAGTCGGGGACTCCGGGGGCGTCGGCGTTCCGCCGGGACGTGCGGCGGCTCAGCGCTTGCGCCAGAGCACCCACTTCTTCGCGGGGTCCGTCCGCTCGACGTACCACTCGGCCGGGTGGCCGGGCCAGTAGTCCTCCGGCCGGCCCTCGGCGGGCACCGGGGTGACCAGCGCCGTCGCCTCGGCGGGGAGGGGCTGCCAGCGCGGGTCGCGGTACCAGACCCGGCCCAGGTAGACCTGGAACGCCTGGGTGCTGCGGAACGGCCAGTCGACGTCCCAGGTGAACACCACGCTGTCGTGCGGCTTCAACCCGGCGGCGCGGGTGAAGCCGCTCGCCGTCGACACCCGCTGCTTGTGGTGCGGCTGGGTGACCTGGTCGGTGATCGTGGCGGTCGCGAACGCGGCGAACGCGATGAGGGTGGCGCCGGTCGCCCAGAGCACCCGCCGGCCGCCGGCGATCAGCATCAGCACCAGGGCGGTGAGCACGATCAGCGCGGCCGCGGTCGTCCGGCCCATGGCGAGCTTGTTCCACTCGGCGGCCAGGAACGAGATGTCCGGTGCCCCCCAGATCACGAAGCGGTCGCTGTGCAGCTTGCCGCCCGCGGAGAGGATGACCGCCTCGGCGAGGACCACCGTCAGCACGGCCGCCGCCACCGCCACCTTCGCGAGGGCGCGCCGGCTGCACCGGTGGAGCACGGCGACGCCCGTCACGAAGGCCGCCGGCACGAGGTACGAGGTGTAGCGGGCGTAGACCCAGTCGTCGACGCGGCCGTCGTCGGGCAGCGCCGCGGCGGCGGCCAGGGCGGTGCCGACCAGCAGGGCCACCATCGTCCCGCCGGCGATCCGGTCCGCGCGGGCGAACCGGCTCCGGAAGACGGCCACCAGGCAGACGACGACGGCCAGGCCGCCGATGCCCCAGGTGGAGACGATGAAGGTCCAGATCTGGCCGACCGTCCTGGTCAGGGTCCGCTGGGCGGCCTCCGGATCGGTGAGGCCCCGCCACAGGTACCCGCCGGTGTCGCTGTTCTCGACGGTGAACTGCGCGTGCAGCCACGCCGCCAGCGCCTCCGCGCCGGCCACTGCCACGGCGAGCGCGCCCAGACCGGCCACGGTGCTGCGCCACGGGGCGAGCCGGAACACCAGGACCCCGAGGAACACGGCGGCGGTGAGGGCCACCACCACCCCGCCCCGGTCGTGGGTGGCCATCGCGTACCCGGCGGAGGCGCCCGCGCCGACGGCGTACCAGACGCGGCGGCGCAGCGGGCCGTCGAGCAGCCAGCCGTGCAGGCAGAGCAGCCAGGCCAGGATCAGCGCCGGCAGGAGCGCGTCCGTCATGGCGTGGTGGGCGTAGAAGACCACCGGCGGCAGCAGCGCGGTCGCCGCGCCGAACAGGTAGGCCAGCGGGCGGTCCAGCCCCAGGCGGCGCAGCGCGACGAAGGCGAGCGGCAGGACCAGCGCGCTGACCAGGGCGTTGATCCCCATGACCAGCTTGTAGGCGGTCGCCGGGTCGTCGGCGATCCACAGCGCGGGGGAGATCAGCAGGGCGTACCCGCCGGGGATGACCACGCCGACCGGCATCTCGGTGGACCCCCGGCCAGCCAGGACGCGCGCCAGGACCAGGTAGGACTCCTCGTCCGGGTGGACCGACGGGAAGGTCAGGCCGCGGGCCAGCACGAGCCGGAAGAGCACCTCCGCGACGTAGCCGGCCACGAGGGCGGCCGGCCAGAACCACCGGCGCCCCCGGAGCTCCTCGAAGCGGCGGGCCGCCCGCTCGGTGCGCCCGGGTGCCGGGGCGGTGGCGGAGTCGCCGCCCCGCTCCTCCGGCTCGGCGGGCGCTGTCAACTGTTGCATCGGTCCTTCTTCCTCCCTGTGGGCCCGGTCCGCGCCTTGCTCCTCCGGTCCCGGGTGCCTGCCGGCACACCGGTCCGCGGTGCGGTCCACGGCGGCCACTCTTGTATCACACGGCTGCATATGTCGTTGATCAGTCCATACGGCCGCCGGGGGCCGCACGGTTCGCGGGCGACCGGACGGCCGGCCCGTCGGAAGCGGACCGAGGGGCGGTTCCCGGAACCGCGGGACGGCGCCGTACGTCGTAAGCAGGGGTGATCGGCCGGGGGGACAGGCCGCCCGGCACGTTAGGCTGCACCTTCGGGGAGCGGCCTGGTGCCGCCATTCGGACGACGTCGGGACGGCGTGCGGACCGCGGGGACCGGATCGGGTCCCGGCCGGGGCCGCGGCGGGTCCCGTTCTGCCACGGAGGTACTGGCCTTGCTGCACATCGACGCCTGGATCGAAGGCGTACCACCGGGCGCGGTGTACGCCCTGGTCGCGCTGATCATCGGACTGGAGTCGCTGGGTATCCCGCTCCCCGGGGAGATCGCCCTGGTCTCCGCCGCCCTGCTGTCCGCCCGCGGTGTGGTCAGCCCGGTCTGGGTGGCGGTCTGCGCGATCCTCGGCGCGATCATCGGTGACTCGATCGGCTACTCGATCGGCCGCAAGGGCGGCAAGCCGCTCTTCGAGAAGCTCGGACGGAGGTTCCCCAAACACTTCGGCCCCAGCCACCTGGCCACCGCCGAGCGCTCCTTCCAGAAGTGGGGCATGTGGGCGGTCTTCTTCGGCCGCTTCATCGCCCTGCTGCGCATCTTCGCCGGGCCGCTCGCCGGCGCGCTGAAGATGCCGTACTGGAAGTTCCTGATCGCCAACGTCCTCGGCGGCATCGTCTGGGCCGGCGGCACCACCCTGCTGGTCTACCAGGTCGGCAAGGTCGCCGAGCAGTGGCTGTCGAAGTTCTCCTGGATCGGCCTGCTGGTCGCCGCGGCCGGCGGCGCCCTCTCGGCGTGGCTGATGAAGCGCCGGGCGGCCAAGGCGGCCGCGGCCCAGGAGGCCGAGGACGCGGCGGCGCAGAGCGAGGCCGCCGCCTCCCCGACGGTCACCGCGCCCGCCGCGGACTGACCGCCCCGACCCGGCCCGGGCCGCCTTCGGTCCACCCGGCCCGGGCCACCTCGGTCCACCCGGACCGTCACGCCCGCCGCTGCCCGGACATCCTCCCGGCAGCGGCGTTCGCGTGGACCGACGCCCGAACACGACGGAGAAGTGGGAACAGCATGCGGATCGGACTCCTGGGCACCGGCACCTGGGCGGAGCGGGTGCACGCGCCCGTTCTGGCGGAGCACCCCGGCGTCGAGTTCGCGGGCGTCTGGGGCCGCCGCCCCGAGGCGGCCGAGGCGCTCGGCGGGCGGTACGGCGTCCCCGGCGGCGCCGACCTCGACCGGCTGCTCGCCGAGGTCGACGCCGTCACCATCGCGCTGCCCCCGACCGTGCAGGCCGACCTCGCGGTGCGCGCCGCCGAGGCCGGCTGCCACCTGCTGCTCGACAAGCCGGTGGCGTTCACCGTCCCCGACGCCCGCCGGGTGGTCGAGGCGGCCGAGGCGCACCGCGTCGCCTCGGTGGTCTTCTTCACCGTCCGCTTCGGTGGCGACCAGCTGCCGTGGATCGAGGAGCAGGCGGCCGTCGGCGGCTGGTTCACCGGCCGCTCCGACTGGCTGGGCTCGGTGTTCGCCCCCGACTCCGCCAGCCCGTACGCGGCCTCGCCGTGGCGCCGGGAGAAGGGCGCGCTCTGGGACGTCGGCCCGCACGCGCTCTCGGTGCTGCTGCCCGTCCTCGGCGACGCCACCGCCGTCACCGCCGTGGCCGGCCCGCTGGACACCGTCCACCTGGTGCTGCGCCACGCCGGCGGTGCCTCCAGCACCCTCGCGCTGAGCCTGACCGCCCCGGTCGCCGGCGGCGGGACCGGCATGGAGCTGCGCGGCGAGTCCGGCACCGTGCAGCTTCCCGCGCGCGGGGAGGGCCCGGCCGCGGCCTTCCACCGGGCGCTGGACGCCCTGATGGCCTCCGCGCGCACCGGTGAGCCGCACCCCTGCTCGGCCGCGTTCGGCCTGCGCACCGTCGAGATCCTGGCCGCCGCCGAACGCTCGCTGGCCACCGGCGCCACCGTCGAGGTCTGACCGCCGGGACCGCTGGGACCGTCGCGACCGCTGGGACCGCCGGGACGGGCGGGCCCGTCCGCCGTCAGCCGCCGAGCAGCAGGTCGGCGAACTCGCGGACCCGGTCGCCGGTGATGCCCTCGCGCTGCTCGACGGCGAGCGGGTGGTCGGTGGGCTCCAGCTCGATCAGCGGGCGCAGGCCGACCGCCCGGGTGCGGACGTGGGTCTTGAGCAGCAGGGTGGGCTCCGGGTAGACCGGCAGCGCGGTCATCAGCCAGCCGAAGTACGGGGGCTCCTGCTCCCGCGCCGGGTCCTCCCACAGGTCGTGCGCCCGGGCGAAGTTCGGCTCGCTCAGCGACACCCAGACGCCCCAGGAGAAGGGGTCGCCGCCGTCCAGCACCGGGATCTCGATCAGGCCGTGGACGTAGAACTCCCGGCCCTTGATCACGCACTGGTCGGTGGTCAGCTCGCTGTCCCTGCGCCGGGCGTAGCGCGGCTTCCAGTTCACCGGGGCCGGCGCGCCGTAGGAGCGCGGCGGGCCGTCGTGCCGCCCGTTGCAGCAGGCGCAGTCGAAGGAGTGTTCGGTGGGCATGGCGCCGAGCATAGGGGAGCTGGTGAGGACCGCTGTCACCGCCCTGTGCCAGGCTGGAAGGGTGAACCTGGAGGACCTCGCCCGGCTGCGTCGGGCCCGTGACGCGATGGACCGCGACTACGCGCAACCGCTGGACGTGCCGGCGCTGGCGCGGGTGGCGCTGATGTCCCCGGGGCACTTCTCGCGCAGCTTCCGGGCGGCGTTCGCCGAGACGCCGTACAGCTACCTCATGACCCGGCGGATCGAGCGGGCCAAGGCGCTGCTGCGGCGCGGGGACCTGTCGGTCACCGAGGTGTGCTTCGCGGTGGGCTGTACGTCGCTGGGGTCGTTCAGCTCGCGGTTCACCGAGCTGGTCGGGGAGAGCCCGAGCGCCTACCGGGCGCGCGGCCACGAGGACGGCGCCGCGATCCCGGCGTGCTACGCCAAGCTCTACACCCGACCGGTCAGGAACGGAGAAGCGGGATCCCCCGTCCCACCCGTAGCGTGAGTCCCATGGACATCAAGCTTTCACAGTGCTTCATCGCCGTCGACGACCACGACAAGGCGCTCGCCTTCTACCGCGACGTCCTCGGCCTGGAGGTGCGCAACGACGTCGGCTTCGAGAACATGCGCTGGGTCACCGTCGGCGCCCCGTCGCAGCCCGACGTGGACATCGTGCTGGAGCCGCCGCTGGCGGACCCGAACGCCTCGCCGGCCGACCGGCAGGCGATGGCGGAGCTGCTGGCGAAGGGCCTGCTGCGGGCGGTCATCTTCGCCACCGAGGACTGCGACGCGACCTTCGAGCGGATCCGCGCCGCCGGCGGCGAGGTGCTCCAGGAGCCGATCGACCAGCCGTACGGCGTGCGCGACTGCGCCTTCCGGGACCCGGCCGGCAACATGCTGCGCTTCACCCAGCGCAAGGCCGGGTGACCTCCTCGCCCCGCCGCGCGGCCACCGGTGATCACCCCTGATCGCCGGTGGCCGCGGTCGTGTCCTCACCGCGCTCACGGCCCGTGCTCGACCGGGGGCCGGCGGTCGGCGGGGCGCGCCGGGGGGATGGACGGGGCCCGGAAGTCCCGCGGGCCGGTCCACAGCGCGGGGACGGCGTCGCTGCGGCGGGCCAGTTCGTAGGCCAGCGACTCGTAGTTGACCCGCCAGCCGTGGAAGTGCGGCCAGGCCTCGGTGGCGGGCCGCTCGTGCGGGAAGCCGGCCGCGGCGAGCATGGCCACGGCGGCGTCGAACTCGGTGTAGCCGAGCCGGATCGGCGCGTCCGGTGCCGGGTCGGGTTCGAAGTCGACCCGCAGCGAGCGGCCGATGTCGCGCAGCGCGGTGAACCCGGCGCGCAGCACCAGCCGGGCCTCGGGCGGGGCGGTGCGCGGGCAGACGGCGAGGTGGACGGCGGCGGCGTCCATCACGGCGATCAGCCCGACCACCCAGCTGCGGTTGGGCCGCGGGGAGCGGAAGGAGATCAGCACCGGGTAGTTGGAGTGGCTCTCGCCGATGTCGGCGGCGAGCCGCTCCCAGTCCCGGTAGAGCTGGGGGAGGGCGGTCTCGGTGTCCACCAGCGACTGCCGGGCGAGGAGTTCGGGGCCCCAGGCCGGCTCCCCGGCCCGGGACTGGAGGAGCGTCACCTCCAGTTCGCGCCGGTTGTAGGCGGCGTAGAGGGTCGGCAGGTAGGCGATCTGCAGGGCGATCACCAGCGGGCCGCTGGCGGCGGCGAGGAAGTCGATCAGCGAGAGGTGCAGCCGCTCGCCGCTGGCGAAGCCGAGGGTGAAGAGGCTGGAGCCCGCCTCGCGGATGGAGATCGCCCAGTCCAGCTCGGAGGTGCCGTGCAGTATCAGCGTGTAGGCGAGGAGCATGCCGCCGAGCCAGACCGCCAGCATGCCGGTGAGCATCAGCGGGGCCAGCCAGGTCTGTGCCCGGTCCTGCGCGCGGTAGGTGCCGAACGGCGCTGCGGCGAGCCGCAGCGCCGCCCGCAGGAACCGCCACAGGCCGTGCACCAGGGAGGAGTACAGGCCGCGCGGGACGACGAGCGTGCGCAGGATGCTGGCGATGACGAGCAGCAGGAGCAGCACGCCGAGGACGGTGTGGATCAACCTCATGGCGCTCATTGTGGCGGTCCGCCGGGGCCCGGTGGGGCGGTCGGCGGGGATCGGCGGGAACGGGAGCGGGGCCCGGAGCGCCGGCGGCGGTCGACGGCGGGGATTGACAGGGCGGCGCCGTCGGCTGAATGCTGAGCAAGCGCTTAGTCAGCGACGGCGCCGCCGACCCGCGAATGGGCCGCCGACCCGTGAATGGAGAGTGCCTCGTGCCCGAGACCCCGCCGGAGCCCCCCGCCGCCCCGCCCGGGCCGGACCTGGGACGGCTGCGCGCCCACCTCGACCGCGAGCTGCCCGGCACGGTCGCCGGACCGCTGCGCGCCGAGCTGATCGAGGGCGGCCGCTCCAACCTCAGCTACCGGCTCACCGACGGCGCCACCGCCTGGGTGCTGCGCCGGCCCCCGCTCGGGCACGTGCTCGCCACCGCGCACGACATGGGCCGCGAGTACCGGGTGATGACCGCCCTGCGCGACACCGGGGTGCCGGTGCCCGCCACCGTCCACCTCGACCCCGGGACGGAGGTGCTCGGCGCCCCCTGGTACCTGATGGCGTACGTGCCCGGCACCGTGCACCGGGACACCGCCCCGCTCGCCGCACTCGGCGAGCGGCGGGTGCGCGGCATCGGCGAGGCCCTGGTGGACACCCTCGCCGCCCTGCACCGGATCGACCCGGCCGCCGTCGGCCTCGCCGACTTCGGCCGGCCCGAGGGCTATCTGGACCGGCAACTGCGCCGCTGGTCAGCCCAGTTGGACGCCTCGCGGAGCCGCGAGCTGCCCGGCGTCGACCGGCTGCACGCGCTGCTCACCGCCGCCCGCCCGGCCTCCCCGGCACCGGCCCTGGTGCACGGCGACTACCGGCTCGACAACGTGCTCATCGCCGAGCGGGACGGGCGGGACGCCGTCGCCGCCGTCCTGGACTGGGAGATGTCCACACTCGGCGACCCGCTCACCGACGTCGGGCTGCTGGTGATGTACACCGAACTGGCCGGCGTCGGCGGCGGCCTGATCCCCTCCGCCGCGAAGGCCCCCGGCTTCCCGAGCAGCGCCGAACTGGTCGCCCGCTACGCCGGGTCGACCGGGCGGGACGCCGCCGCGCTCGACTGGTACGTGGCCTTCGCCTGCTACAAGCTCGCCGTCGTCGCCGAGGGCATCCACGTCCGGTACCGGCAGGGGCGCACCCTCGGGGCCGGTTTCGAACGCGCGGGCACCATGGCGCCCGTCCTCGTCGAGCACGGCCTCACCATCCTGAAGGGACACTGACCGATGGACTTCGCCTACGACCGGCGCACCCTGGAACTGCGCGAGCGGCTCACGGAGTTCATGGAGCGGCAGGTCCACCCCGCCGAGCCGGTGCTGGCCGCCCAGCTCGCCGACCCGCGGCGGCCCGCCTGGGAGGTGCCGGCGGTGATCGCCGACCTGCGGGCGGAGGCGCGCAAGCAGGGGCTGTGGAACCTGTTCCTGCCCGGGGAGCACGGCGCCGGGCTGACCAACCTCCAGTACGCGCCGCTCGCCGAGATCACCGGCCGCAGCCCGCACCTCGCCCCGCCCGCCCTCAACTGCGCCGCCCCCGACACCGGGAACATGGAGCTGCTGGCCGAGTTCGGCAGCGCCGAGCAGCGCGAGCGCTGGCTGGAGCCGCTGCTGGACGCCCGGATCCGCTCCGCCTTCGCGATGACCGAGCCCGACGTCGCCTCCTCCGACGCCGCCAACATCGCCACCCGGATCGAGCGCGACGGCGACGAGTACGTGGTCAACGGCCACAAGTGGTACATCAGCGGCGCGATGAACCCGGACTGCCGGATCCTGGTCGTGATGGGCAAGACCGACCCGGACGCGGAGAGGCACCGGCAGCAGAGCATGGTCCTGGTGCCGCGCGACACCCCCGGGGTGACCGTGCGGCGCGGGATGACCGTGTTCGGCTACGACGACGCCGACCACGGCGGCCACGCCGAGATCACCTTCGAGGACGTCCGCGTCCCGGCCGCGAACCTGATCGGCGAGGAGGGCTCCGGCTTCGCCATCGCCCAGGCCCGGCTCGGCCCGGGCCGGATCCACCACTGCATGCGGCTGATCGGCATCGCCGAGCGCGCGCTGGAGCTGACCTGCCGGCGCGTCCTGGGGCGGACCGCCTTCGGTGCCCCGCTCGCCGAGCAGGGCGTGATCCAGGACTGGATCGCCGAGTCCCGGGTCCGCATCGAGCAGCTGCGGCTGCTGGTGCTCAAGACCGCCTGGCTGATGGACACCGTCGGCAACCGGGGCGCGCACACCGAGATCCAGGCCATCAAGATCGCCACCCCGCGCACCGTCGAGTGGATCCTGGACAAGGCGGTCCAGGCGCACGGAGCGGCCGGTGTCAGCCAGGACACCCCGCTCGCCGCGCTGTGGGCGTTCAATCGGACGATCCGACTGGCGGACGGGCCGGACGAGGTCCACAAGCGCTCGCTGGCCCGGCGGGAGCTGCGCCGCTACCGCTGAACCGGGGCCGGGACTGCTCCCGGAGTGCGACGCCCCCGGCCGGGTCATACCCGGGTAGCACCCGGCGGGTTGGCACCGCGGTATGACGCCCGCGCACCGGCCCGGTCCGTACCGTCGCCGTACGGGCCGGCCGCGACGGGCGGCGGGCCGCCACGCGGGAGACGGGGAGTTGGGGGCCATGCGCGAACGGGGCCGGGGACAGGACGCAGGGAGCCCGCGGAGCCTGCGGGGACTGCGCAGGGGCGTCGCCGTCGCGCTGGCGGCCGGCACCGTGCTGGGCGCCGCCGGGGCGGCGGCCGCGCCCGCCTCCGCCGCCCCGGCCGCCACCGTGCACCGGGCCGGTGCCGCCCTGCCGCGGCCCACCGGTCCGTACCCGGTCGGCACCACCGCGCTGCGCCTCGTCGACCCCGGCCGCGAGGACCCCTGGAAGCCGGGGCGGGCCCGCGAACTGATGATCAGCCTCTGGTACCCGGCCACCCGCCCGGCGTCCGGCGGCGAGCGCGCGCCCTACATGGTGCCGAGCGCCGGCCGGCACTTCGGCGGCCCGGACGGCGCCGCCGTCTTCACCTACGGCGCGGCGCCCGACCGCACCGACTGGACCTGGGTGCGCACCCACGCCCGCCCGGACGCCCCGCCGCTGCTCGGCGCCGGCCCGCGCCCGGTGGTCCTCTGGTCGGCCGGGCTCGGCGACCCCCGGACCTGGGGGACCGGCCTGGTCGAGGACCTCGCCTCGCGCGGCTACGTCGTGGTCACCGTCGACCACCCCTACGAGGCCTCCGAGGTGGCCTTCCCGGACGGCCGACTCGCCACCTCGGTGTTCCCCGCGCTGGCGGCCCGGCCCGGCCTGGACATCGGGGCGCTGCTCCGCGAGGCGATGGCCGTCCGGGTCGCCGACACCCGCTTCGTCCTGGACGAGCTGGCCGCGCTGCGCACCGACGGCCGGCTCCCGGCGGCCCTGGCCGGCTCGCTGGACCTCGGGCGGATCGGCATGGTCGGCCACTCCGCCGGCGGCTTCACCGCCGCCCAGGCGATGCACGACGACCCCCGGATCAAGGCCGGCGTCAACCTGGACGGCCAGCTGCACTTCCCGGGCCCGGACGGCACCGGGGTGCACCTGAGCGGCGTCGCCGAGGACGGCCTGGACCGCCCGTTCCTGCTGATGGGCACCGAGAACGCGGATTCCGGCCCCTACGCCGACCAGCCCGGCTGGGCCGCCTTCTGGCACCACACCCGAGGCTGGAAGGCGGACGTCACCCTGCTCCGCTCCCGGCACGGCTCCTACACCGACGCGCAGTGGCTGCTGCCCCAGCTCGCCCGCCAGGGCGCGGTGCCGGAGGAGGCCGTCCGCGGCGACCTCGGCGACGTCCGGCCGGCCCGGGCGGTGCTCGCCACCCGCGCCTACGTCGGCTCCTTCCTCGACCGCTGGCTGCGCGGCCACGACGACCACCTGCTGGACGGTCCCTCGCCGCGCTTCCCGGAGGTCCGCTTCGAGAGGTGACGGACCGTCAGCGGACCAGTTCGGAGTCCGGGTTGGCCGCGTCCCAGGCCTGTCGCGCGCCGGCGATGGCGTCGTGGTGGTCGTAGGACCAGTCGGCCATCGCCCGCACCAGGTGGGTCAGGCTGTGCCCGAGCGGTGTCAGCTCGTACTCCACCTGCGGCGGGACGGTCGGGTGGACGGTGCGGGAGACCAGGCCGTCGCGCTCCAGACGGCGCACCGTCAGGGTCAGCATCCGCTGCGAGATCCCCGGCACGGCGCGCTGCAGCTCGCGGAAGCGCCGTACGCCCTGGGCGAGTTCGACGACCACCAGGACCGTCCACCGGTCGCCGAGCCGGTTCAGCAGGTCGCGGATCCCGCAGTCCACGCCGTCCTCGCACCAGACCACCGGTCGGTCGGTGCCGGTCGGGGTGGTTACCGCGGTGTGCCCCACTGACATCGAAGTGCCTCCTTACGCCGAACGGCCAGGGTACCGAGGATGGTCGTCGGGCCGCCGAGCAGGGCGCGGGCCCGCTACCGAATTCTCGGAGGAACGATGCTTCTCGTCACGGGTGTCAACGGCGGTCTCGGATCGCTGGTGCTGGAGCGGCTGGCCGGACGGCCCGGCGGCCCGGAGGGCGTGCTGGCGGGCAGCCGCACGCCGGAGCGGGCGCCGCGGACCGGCGTCCCGGTGCGGACGGTGGACTTCGACCGGCCGCAGACGCTGGACGCGGCCTTCGCCGGCGTGCGGACGCTGCTGCTGATCTCGGCCGGCTACGGCGAGGACGACGTGGTGGTGGCCCGGCACCGGGCCGCGATCGAGGCGGCCGAACGCGCCGGCGTCGAGCACGTCGTCTACACCAGCCTCTCCGGCGACGGCGACCACCTCGCCTACGCGGCGGCCCACCGCTGGACCGAGCGGCGGCTGCGCGAGTCGGCCACCCTGCGCTGGACGATCCTGCGCAACGGCCTCTACGCCGAACTCCTGGGCTTCCTGGCCCGGCCCGGCGCCGACGGTGTGATCACCGCTCCGCTGGGCGACGGCCGGCTGGCGGCGGTGGCCCGGGCGGACCTCGCGGAGGTCGCGGCGACGGTGGCCCTGGCGCCGGACGGGCACGCGGGCCGGGTCTACGAGCTGGTCGGCGAGCGGGCCGTGGGCGGCGCCGAGATCGCCGCCGCGCTCGGCCGCGGCACCGGCCGCCCCGTCGAATACCGGCCGGGCACCCTCGCCGAGGCCCGGGCGGCGGCCGCGGCCTCGGGCGCCGAGGCCTTCCAGGTCCCGATGCTGGTGGGCACCTGCGCGGCGATCGCCCACGGCTTCCTGGCCGGCCCCGGCAGGCCCGGCGACCTCGCGGCCCTGCTCGGCCGCGCCCCGCTCCCGGCCCTGGACGTCATCGCGGCCGGCGCCGACGCGGCCTGGTGAGCCGCCGCCCGTCGCCGGTCACAGGCCGCCGGCGAGGGTCACGCCGCCGTCCAGCACCACGGTCTGCCCGGTGATCCACGCGGCGTCGGGGGAGAGCAGGAAGGCGACGGCGCCCGCGACGTCCTCGGGCACGCCGAGCCGGCCCAGCGGGTACGCGGCGGCGACCCGCTCCTCGCGGCCCTCGTACAGGGCCGCGGCGAACTTCGTCTTCACCACGGCGGGGGCGACGGCGTTGACCCGGATGCCCTGGCCGCCCAGCTCGGCGGCGAGTTCGGCGGTGAGCCGGATCAGCGCGGCCTTGGAGACCCCGTACATGCCGATCCCGGGCGAGGCGCGGATCCCGGCCACCGAGGCGACGTTGACCACCGAGCCGCCGTGCTCGCCCATCCACGCGGCGTGCGCGCGGCGGGTCCAGGCCAGCGGGGCGAGCACGTTGACGGCGAGGATCTTGGCCGCGGCGGCCTCGTCGACGGTCAGCACCGGGCCGTGGACCGGGTTGATCCCGGTGTTGTTGACCAGGTGGTCGAGCCGGCCGAAGGCCTCCAGGGTCCGGCCGACGGCCTCCTCCTGGTGGGCGGGGTCGTCGGTGCGCCCGGCGATCCCGATGGCGACCTCCGGGCCGCCGAGGTCGCGGACCGCCTCGGCGAGCGGCTCCGGGGTGCGCGCGGTCAGGCAGACCCTGGCCCCCCGGGCGACCAGCTCGCGCGCGATGCCGAGGCCGATGCCCCGGCTCGATCCGGTGACGACGGCCACCCGGCCCTTGAAGGAGTTCACCACGGGGTCCTTTCGGGGTGGAGCGCGGCGGGCCGAGCCGCTGACGGTGGTGCCGGCCGCGCACTGACTGAGCGCTTGCTCAGCATGGTGGCGGTGCGGGACCCTGTCAACAGCCCGCGACGGCCCCGCGGGTCGAACGCCCGTCCGGCTGCCCGGCCGGCCGATCTGCGAGGATGGCGCCATGACCAGCACGCCCATCGCCGACCTCTGGCCCGCCCTGCCCGGCGGCGCCGACGCCCGCCCGGAGGCGGCGTACCGGCTGCTCCAGGCCGCCGTGGAGTCCTTCGCCGAGCGCGGCTTCCACGCGACCACCACCCGCGACATCGCCACCGGCGCCGGGATGAGCCCGGCGGCGCTGTACATCCACTACCCGTCCAAGGCGGCCCTGCTCGCCGAGATCAGCCGGGCCGGGCACGCCGCGACGCTCGCGCTGGTCCGCGCGGCGGCGGCCGGCGAGGGCGACCCGGTGGAGCGGATGCGGCGCCTGGTCGAGGAGTTCACCGCCTGGCACGCCCGGGCGCGGACGGTCGGCCGGGTGGTCAACTACGAGCTGCACGCGCTCCCGCAGGACGCCCACGCGGTGGTCGCGGAGCTGCGGCTGGACATCGAGCGCGAGGTCACCGCGCTGATCGAGGCGGGCCGGGCGGCCGGGGCCTTCGAGGTCGCCGAGGTGCGCACGGCCGCCCGGGCGGTCACCTCGCTGGGGATCGACGTGTCCCGCTGGTACACCGGCCGCAGCAGCGAGACGCCGGAGGAACTCGGACGCCGCTACGGCGAGTTGGTGCTCAGGATGCTGGGCGCGGTGCGCTGATCGCGGGACCGGTCAGCCGTCCTTGACGGCGGTGTGCACCATCCAGGCGACGTGCCGGCGCAGCTCGTACATCTCCACCGTGGACCGCAGCCCCAGCCACCGCTCGGTCGCCCCGAACCGCCGCAGCGCCGCGTACGGCAGCCGGAAGTAGGCGTACAGCGCCTCGGTGGTCGGCAGGTAGTGCGCGGTGGCGTCGAGCTCCTCCTCCAGCCGGAACCCGGCGCCGGTGACCAGGGCGCCGAGCGTGCGGGTGGTGTACTGCCGGGCGCCGGGCAGCGCCATCGCGTCCATGAACGGCTCCAGCAGCTCCCGCTGGCGGTCGGGCATCTCCGCGCGCGGGACGGCGACCGGGCCGAGCAGCACCAGCCGCCCGCCCGGGCGCAGCAGCCGGTGGAACTCGGCCAGCGCGCGGGCCGGGTCGTGGGCGTGGCAGAGCGTCTCCATCGAGTAGACGCCGTCGAACGAGCCGTCCGCGTACTCCAGTTCGTGGAAGTCGCCCCAGGCGAAGGTGGTGCGGTCCTCCAGGGCGGCCCGGGCGCTCAGCCGGCGCGCCTCGCGGACGTGGAAGTCCAGCAGGTCGACGCCGGTGACCCGCAGTCCGCGGCGGGCGGCGAGCCGGCGGGCGACGACGCCCGAGCCGCAGCCGGCGTCCAGCACCCGGGAGCCGGGCGGCAGCGCGAGCTTGCGGCCGAGCACGTCCTCCAGCCGGCGCTGCGCCCGCCAGCAGCGCCACTTGGACTGGCCGGGCTCGGTCCAGCCCCAGTGCCGGGCCCGGCGGCAGACCAGCAGGTAGAAGAGCCGGTGGCCGGGGGTGCCGTAGACCCGCCGCATCCCGTCGAGATCGAGTTCGCCGCCGAGGTCCTGGACCATCGCACCCGCCCGGCCTTCCGCTGATCCGCGCCCTCGCTGTGCCGGCGCGCCCTTGCCGTCCCGGCCACGCTACCGAGCGGCCCGGTGCGGCGCCGGTCCGGTGCGGCCGGACGGGCGGTCCGCGGGGCAGGGGCGGCTCCGCGGGGCCGTGCCGGTCAGGGCGCCGGGGCCCGGGAGGCGGTGAGCAGGGCGTCCAGCAGGCCGGGGAAGCGCGCGTCGAGGTCGGTGCGGCGAAGGGAGACGTAGCGGTTGCGCCCGGCGACCCGGGTGGTGGTGACGCCGGCCTCGCGGAGCACCCGCATGTGGTGCGAGACGGTCGACTTGTGGAGGTGTTCCAGGCCGAGGTGGCGCGGGTCGCAGGAGTGCTCGGCGCCGTCCGCGTAGCTGGTCAGCAGGCGCAGCCGGACCGGGTCGCCGAGCGCGTGCAGCACGGTGACCAGGTCGATCTCGGCGGGGGAGGGCTGGGGCAGCCGCTCGTCGGTGGACATGGCCGGCGGCCTCCTCGGGGTCGGGCGCGGGGCGGGGTGCGCAAACGGGACGGTTTGACAATCATCCACCAATCCGTACTGTTTGGCGAGCATCAAACTGTTGCCCTGGCGTCCAACAATCCGGCGCCCGGCAGTGCGGCGTCCCCGGCGGCGCCGCGTCCGACCACGTCCGCTCCTGGGGGATCGCCGTGCCCGTCCGCCTGCTCCTGCTCGCCCTCGGCACCTTCGCCGTCGGCACTGACACCATGGTCACCGCCGGCATCCTCGGCCCGGTCGCCGACGACCTCGGGGTCTCGGTCACCGCCGCCGGCCAGCTGGTGACCGTCTTCGCCCTCGGCTACGCCCTGCTCGCCCCGCCGCTCGCCGCCCTCACCGCCCGCTGGCCGCGCCGGCGGCTGCTGCTCGTCGCGCTCACCGTCTTCGGCGCCGCCAACGCGCTCAGCGCGCTCGCGCCCTCGTACGGGACGCTGCTGGCCACCCGGGTGCTGGCCGCCGCCGGCGCCGCGCTCTACACCCCGACCGCCAACGCGGTCGCCACCACCCTGGTCGCCCCCGAGCGGCGCGGCCGGGCGCTGGCCACGGTGCTCGGCGGCATGACGGTCGCCACCGCGCTCGGCGTGCCGCTCGGCACCTGGGTCGGGCGCACCGACTGGCGGCTGACCATGTGGCTGGTCACCGCGTTGAGCGCGGCCGCCCTTGCCGGTCTGGCGCTGCTGCTGCGCGAGCTGCCGGTGCCCGCCGCCGCGCCCGGCCTGCGGGACCGGCTGGCGCCGCTGCGCGACCGGCGGGTGCTCGGCGCCGCCTCCACCACGCTGGTGTTCTTCCTCGCCTTCCAGTCCGTCTACATCTACCTGGCCACCGCGGTCGCCCCGGCCACCGGAGGGCGGGCCGACCGGCTGAGCCTGATCCTGCTGGCCTCGGGCCTCGCCTCGGTGGCGGGCAGCTGGCTGGGCGGGCGGCTGGTGGACCGGGTCGGCGTCCGGCGGGTGCTGCTGGTCGGCAGCACGGTGGCGGCGGCCGCGTTCCTGGCCCTGCCCTGGGCGGGGCGCTCGATGCCCGGCGCGCTCGCCTACGCCGTGGTCACCCCGCTGGCCGGATGGGCGGTCTCGGTGGCGCTGCCGCACCGGCTCGCCTCGCTGGACCCGGGCAACGCCCAGCTGCTGATCTCGCTCAACAGCAGCGCCCTCTACCTGGGCATGGCCGCGGGCGGCGCCGTCGGCAGTGCGGCGATCGCCCTGCTCGGCGGGCGCTGGTTCCCGCTCGCCGCGACCGCGCTCGCGCTGGCGGCCGCCGCCACGGCCTGGGTCACCACCCGGGGGGCCGGACCCGTCCGCGAGGGTGCCGCGGTGGCGCCCGCCGTGCCGCGGGCGCGCGCGACCGAGCGGTAGCGGTCCGGGCGGACGGGGCGGGCCCGCCCCGCTGCCTTGCCCTGCGTGGCCGGGGCAGGGGGAGCGGTGGTCACGGCGTGGGGGCGGCACGGATCGCCAGGAACAGCAACTCGGCCGTCTCCGCCCAGCGTTCGGCGATGTCCGCCCGCTCGTGCAGGACGTCCGAGATGTGCTGGGTGCCGAAGAACGCGGCCACCAGCGACCTTGCCGCCGCCTGCGGGGAGACCCCGGCGCGCAGCTCGCCCGCCGCCTCGGCGCGCAGCAGCAGGGTGGCCAGCAACCGGGTCCAGTCCACGTAGGGCGTCGGCAACTCGGCGTCGATCTGCGGCCGTTCGATCTGCAGCCGGGCGCCCGCCTGGACGACGATGTCGTCCCGGAAGGCGGTCGCCGCTCCCTCCAGCAGGCGGACCGCCGTCTCCAGCGGCCCGTGCCCCTCGGCGGTGACCGCCGCCAGCAGCGCCGGCCAGCGCGCGTAGTGCTGTTCGACCACGGCCACCGCCAGGGCCTCCTTGGTCGGGAAGTGGAAGTAGACCGCGCCCTTGGTCATCTCCACCCGCTCCGCCACGTCCTTGACCGAGGTGTGGCGGAAACCGTGGGCCGCGAACAGCTCGGCGGCCGCGGTGAGCACCAGCAGCTTGGTGCGGGCCGACCGGTCCTGCTTCGGATCGGGGCCGCGCCGGGTGGTGATGGGTCGCACCCGGAACGGGGTCGCCTGGTCGGGTTCGGGCATGGTCGGCTCCTGAGGGATGGGGTCGGCTTAGGGTCAACTAGGCTTCGGTCGGGGCGATTTGGACATGATGGCGGGAATCCCCACCTCGACGGCAAACCTTCCAGAAGGTATGTTCCTGAGCTGTCGCACCGGTCGGGGCACCGCAATGTAGCGGGCTCACCGCGGCCTCCGCGACCGTGGGGGAGGGAGATTGCATGAATGTTCTGTCTTCGGTCGTGTCCGCGAGGCAGCGGCTGCCGCTCCGCGCGGGGTGGCGGGGCCTTCGCTTCGACCGGCACCTACCGCGCGAGGCGGTGCACAAGGCGGCGGACGCCGAGGTCCTGCTGACCGACTCGGCGCGGCTGGGCGAGGAGCGCTTCGCCGTCGCGGCGTTCTGGGAGCGCGACCACCACCTCGGCCACCGGGACGGGCCGGCCGCCGACCCGGTGCTGCTGGCCGAGACGGTCCGCCAGACCGCGATCCACCTGGCCCACCGCTTCCACGGCAGCACCTACGGGCACCCCTTCGTCCTCCACGGCCTCGCCGTCGAACTCGACCGGCCGCTGCCGCCGATCGGCCCGGAGGGGCTGGACGTCGGGCTGGACCTGGACTGCCGGGCCGTCGCTCCCCGGCGGCCCTCGCCCGGTCGTGAACGGTTCGCCCTGGACGGCGTCGCCTGGGCCGGGCACCGGCCGGTGGGGCGCGTGCGGCTGCGCTGGGAGGTGCTGGCGCCCGAGCGCTACGCGGTCCTCCGGCGGCGGTCCGCCGAGGGCGCCGCCGCCCGGGAGCGGGCGCCGGCCGCCGTGCCGCCGCCGGACGCCGTCCGGACGGGGCGGGCGTGCGCGCGGGACGTGCTGCTTGCGGCCGATCCGGAGCGGGCCGACCGGTGGTGGCTGCGGCCGTTCGAGGACCACCCGGTCCTCTTCGACCACGCCGTGGACCACGTGCCGGGCATGGTGCTGCTGGAGGCCCTCCGCCAGGCCGCCGCCGGCACGCTCGGGGGCGGCGCGACGGACACGGAACTCCGCACCCTCGAAGCCGAGTTCCTCGCCTTCGGGGAGCGGGGCTCCCCGATCGCCGTGCTCGCCGACCCCGGCCCCGACCCCGCCTCCAGCCGCGGCACCGCCCCCGCCTCCGTCCCCGCCCCCGCCCCCGCCCCCGCCTCCGTCCCCGATCCGGACGGCACCGTACGGGTGCGCGCCGTCCAGGACGGCCGCCCGATCGCCGAGGCCCGCCTGCGCTTCCCGGAGGCGGCATGCTGAACCACCGCGACGAGGTGAGCGGCGGCGGCCTCACCGGCCCCGCCCTCGCCCAACTCGCCGACCTCGCCCGGCGGGACGCCGCGCGGGCGGAGGCCGACCGCCGGCTCACCGAGGAGGTCGCCGCCGGGATCCGGCGCGCGCACTTCCCCCGCCACTTCGTGCCGAGCCGCTGGGGCGGCACCGCCGGGGAGTTCGGCGCCCTCGTGACCGCCGTGGCGGAACTCGCCGAATCCTGCGCGGGCGCGGCCTGGTGCGCCGCGCTGTACGCCTCGCACGGGCGGCTGGCCGCCTACCTCCCGCCCGAGGGACAGCGCGACCTGTGGGGCGAGGGACCGGACGCGCGGATCGCAGCGTCAGTCGTCCCGCCCCAGGGCCGGGCCGAACGCTGCGGCGACGGCTGGCAGTTGGACGGCGAGTGGCGGCTTGCCAGCGGCGCGGACCACGCCGAGTGGATCCTGCTGGCGGCCTGGACGGGCAGCGACACCGCCCGGGAGCACCGCGTCCTCGCCGTGCCCCGGGCCGAGCTGACGGTCCTGGACACCTGGCACTCCGCCGGCCTGCGCGCCAGCGGCAGCACCTCGGTGGCCGCCAAGGCGGTCCACGTGCCCGGCCGGCGCACGCTCGTCCTGGAGACGCTGCTCGCCCCGCAGGAGGGCGCCGCCCGCTGCCACACCGTGCCCTACCCGATGGTCGCCGCGCTGGTCTTCGCGGCCCCGCTGCTCGGCATCGCCCGTGCGGCGCTGCGCGAGTGGACCGCCGGGGCCCGGTGCGCGGCCGCTCCGCACCCGGCCGCGCACACCGTGCTGGCCGGGGCGTCCGCCCGGATCCGGATGGCCGAACTGCTGCTGACCGCCGCCGCCGACCGGGCCGACCGCGGCGAGGTCACCCCCCTGGCGGTGGCCGAGAACCGCCGCGACGCCACGACGGCCGCCGCGCTCTGCCGGGAGGCGGTGGACACGCTGTTCCTCGCGGCCGGGGCCGGCGCACAGGACCCGGCCTCGGTCCTGCAGCGCGCCTGGCGGGACGCGACGGCGGTGGCCGTGCACCGCACCCTGGACGCCGACGCCGCGGCGCGCGGCTACGCGCAGGCGGTGCTCGCGGCGGAGGGCGGCGGGCGGGTCGGCTGACGGACGGTCACCGATCGGATTCCGCCGGATGTGCGGGGAACCTGACGACACGGGGCCGCCCGCTGAGAACATTCGTTCAGAAAGGTATGTTCTTATGTTCTTCCCCCAGGGAGGGCACATGTTGAAGCAGGAGCGGGCGCGGCGCACCAGGGAGCTGGTGCTGGACGCCGCGGCCGAGGAGTTTTCCACCCAGGGCTACAGCCGGGCCACCCTCAACGCGGTGGCGCGGCGGACCGGGATGACCAAGGGCGCGCTGTACGGGCACTTCCCGTCCAAACGCGCGCTCGCCGGTGCGCTGATGTCGCAGTCGCGCACGGTCTGGGAGGAGATGCGGCTGGCCCGCGACGTCCCGGGCGCGGAGGCCGCCGTCGTCCTGGAGGAGCTGGTGCTGGACCTCGCACACCGGCTGCAGGAGGACGTCCGCCTGCGGGCGGCGCTCCGGCTGGCCACCGACATCCCGGACCCGGCGTGGCCGCAGCCCGTCCGGCCGTCCCCGGCCGAGGCGCCGGACATCTTCGAGGACGTGCAGCGCGGCCTGGTCGCCCTGATCCGCCGGGCCCAGGGCGAGGGCGGCATGGCGCCCCGGCCGCCCGAGCTGGTCGCCCAACTGCTGCTGGCCGTGCTGCACGGCGCCCCGCACGTCTCCTTCGGCCCCCCGGAGGGCACCGGCCCGGGCGCGTACGACGCGGCCTGGCGCCTGCTGCTGGAGGCGCTGACCGGCGCCGACCACGGAGCGTCGTCCCCCGGCCGACCGCTCACTGGCGCCGCACCACGCGCGTGACGCTCACCAGCACGGTCGCCCCGAGGAACCACCCGGCGACGACGAGGGACGAGGCCAGGAAGGCGGTCCAGCTGTCCGAGGGGTGCCAGCGGTCCTTCTCCCCGAACCCGACCAGGGGGATCAGCAGATCGGCGGGATAGGTGAGGTGCTCGACCCAGTTCATCCGGGGGAGCTCCGCCGCCTTGTCGGTGATCACGGTCTGCCGGGCGTACGGGTCGGGCGGGACGGCGAAGAATGTGACGACACCGATGGCCCAGAAGGCCAGCAGGGAGAGCAAGGCGCGCAGCGGCCGGTAGCCGTAGCCGATGAAGAAGTTCTGGAGGAAGTTCCAGACGGAGGTGAGGGCCGAGACCGTCGCGTTCTTGGCCCTCAGCCGCCGGGAGAGCGAAAGGTCGCGCGGAACGGCACGACGGTGCCTTTCGACCTCCTTGTTCTTCTTCTTGAGGATGCTCCGGTAATCCTCGTCCTTGCCCGCGGCGGCATAGGCCGCGGCGAACTGGTCGTACGGCTGCGGCGCCGGCGCGCCCACGGTGTAGCCCGCGATCTCCCGATCGGGCCGGCTGCCCGAGCGCGCGTAGCAGGCGCTGGCGGCCAGCCATCGCAGCCGGGGATCGAACGGGACGTCGTTGGCGTGCACGGCTTCGTACCGCAGGCCCTTGAGGACGTAGTGCAGGCCGCCGGGCGCCCCCGTGTTCGGGTCGGCAGCCTGCCAGACCGCGTCCTGGTCCCAGAGCACGACGAGTTCCGCCTGGCTGAGATCGATCAGCCCGCCGTCCCGGGCACGCCGGGCCGGGCCCCGTTCGGCGGAGAGGCGCAGGATCGTGGTCCGCAATCGGGTCAGGTCGGCGATCACCGTCGCGCGCTTGTCCTCCCCGGACTCGACGAGCTCGGTCTCGGTGCCCGCGACACCGGTGACATCGAGACGGACGTCCAGACCAACCTGCGCGCCGGTCAGCGTTACCGCGCCGTCGGTCCAGAACCTCAGCCTCTCGTCGACGGGTTCCTCCGGGGCGGCCCTCTGGCGGTAGCGCCTCGCATAGCGGTCCGCCCGGTGCCTCGCGCTGCTCCGCTCCAACGAAAGCACCGCGCCGACCACCGCCCGGTCGAGTTGCACCGCGGCTCCGTCGGCCTTGGCGCTCGCGGTGATCGTGGCGCCGTTGAACCACGCGGAGGCGCTCACCCGCATGCCCTTCGCGTGGAACGTGCCCCGGCAGACGAATCCGCCGTCGCAGTACAGACTGCCGTCGATGCCCGCGCGGTCCAGCAGGACGGCGCCCTCGTACCGTCGGGCTCTGGCGTCGCTGCGGTGGACCCTGGCGCCGCGGAAGTTGCACGGGCCGCCGATGGTGGCGTCGACCAGCCTGATCTGGCCGTGGGCCTTCAGCCCGGACGCGTGGAGCGAGCCGCCCACGGTCAGGCCGTCCGCGGAGACGGCGTACTCCGGCTCCTTCCGGGCGCGGCCGAGCGCCGCATTGATGAGGTAGACCGAGCCGTCGATGCGCGCGTCCTCCAGCAGGAGCGTTCCGCGCGCCCTGAACCGGGCCTGGCGCGAGCCGGAGTCGTGGGAGGCCTCCTCGCTCGTGCTGCAGCAGAGATTGCCGCCGAGCCGCATGTTCGTCGCTTTGAGCGAGTAGGTGTCTCCCGGCTTGGTCGCCAGCTGCGCTCCTTCGAGGTGGAGGTCGTCCCGGATGTGGGCCCCGCCGACGTCGACCACGCCGTGGAACCCGGTCAACCGCAGGTCCCCGTCCGTGATGCCGAGATGGCTTGCCTCCAGCTCACCCGTCCAGTGATCGGGTTCGCCGACCTTGCAGTCGACCAGGTGGAGCTGCGGGAAGCTGGCCTCCGTCAGCACGATCCGCTCGAAGGTGCAGCCGGTAAGGGTGACCGGATACCGGACCTTCGCCTGGGCGAGGTCCAAGGGCCCCGTCACCCGGAGGCCGCTGAGAGCGTGGCGCCGACGGCCCGGCGGCGGTGCGAGTAAGCGGCCGGCCAGGTCGTCCCCGGAAATGGTTCGCGACATCCCGGCATCACCACCCCTGTGGTACGTGTGGGGGCTTCGGTTGCAGGACGGCGTCCACTGACGATCCTACCGCTGCCGACGGCCGCCGCCCCTCACCCGGGGGCGGGCGGCCAGGGGTCGGTGCGGCCGGGGCGGGCGACGCGGTGCCAGGGCCAGCGGGCGGGGAGCCAGTGGTCGAGGGCGGTGGAGAGCTCGCGGTCGAGGGCGGAGCCGGGGCCGTCGCCGGTCCAGAAGAACAGGTCGGCGTCGTGCCGGGGGTCGCCCGGGGGGTCGAGGTGGACGCAGCCGAGCAGGCGCTCGTCGGCCGGTGACACCACCGCCAGGGCGAAGGACGTCCGCCGGGTGAACTCGTGCTGGTGCCAGGCGAGCTGGACGAGGTCCTGCTCCTCGGTGAGGTCCGGCGGGGGCCAGTTCCAGGCCTGGCCGAACTGCTGCCGGAGCTGCACCTGGGAGGCGGTCACCAGGGCGTGGTCCTGCGCGAGGTCGCGGATCGTGATCGGGCGCAGCAGGAAGCCCGGGCCCGCCAACCGCTCGGGCACCTCGAAGCGGTGCGGGACGAACGGTCGCGCGGCGGCGGTGGCGGCAGGGGCGGTGGAGAGGTCCGGCCGGGGCGGTTCCTGGCGGAGGACGGCCCGGTGGACGGCGGTGAGGCCGGCGCCCGGCTCGACGCCGAGTTCGCCGACCAGCCGGCGCCTGGTCCGGTCGTAGAGCGCCAGCGCCTCCGCCTGCCGCCCGGTGCGGTACAGCGCGCTCATCAGCAGGGCCTGCGGGCCTTCGCGCAGTGGGTGCTCGGCGGCCGTGCGCCACAGCCGGTCGACGGCCTCCGCCGGCCGTCCGCAGGCGAGTTCGGCCTCGGCCGCCGTTTCCACGGCGGCCAGCCTGAGGTCCTCCAGACGGACCGCCTCGGCCTGGAGCCGCGGCACCGCCGGCAGGTCGGCGAGCGCCGGCCCGCGCCACAGGCCGAGCGCCTCGACGAGCCGCGCGCGGGCGCCGTGCGGGTCGCCGTCGGCCAGCCGTGCCCGGCCCTCGGCGGCCAGCCGCTCGAAGCGGCGGACGTCGAGGACCTCCTCCTGCCCGCAGGCCCGCTCCCCGGTCGGATCGAGGTCCAGGCGGTAGCCGCCGGCGGTGCCGAGCAGCCGCGGCGCCGACGGGTCGGCGCCCGCCGAGGCGTCGCCGAGGACGGTGCGCAGCCGCGAGACGTAGCTCTGCAGCGTGTTGACCGCGCTGGCGGGCTCGCGGCCGTCCCAGACGCTCTCGACCAGGCTCGCCACCGGGACCGGCCGCCCCTGCGCCAGCAGCAGCGTGGCGAGCACGGTGCGCTGCCGCGCCCCGCCCAGCGGCAGCGCCCGCCCGTCGCGGTGCACCGCGAGCGGCCCCAGCACGCCGAACCGCCATCCCCGACCGGTCATCCGCCGCCCCTTCCCTCGTACCGCCCCGCCGTCGCACCGTCGCGCCGCCCCGAGCGGTGCAGCGTACGCGGCGCTGCACGCGTACTGCACGCCGGGTCGGGCAGGCTGTCCGGACGGCTCTCCGGCACCCGCCGGCCGCACCCCGGGCCCCGACCAGGAGAACGACCAGGATGACCACGACACACCTCCCGCCCGCCGGCCTCACCGTGCGGCCCGCCGTGCCGGACGACGCCCCGGCCGTCCGCGACCTGCTCAACCGGGTGGACCTGCTGGAGATCGGCCGGGCGGAGACCGAACTGTCCGAGGTCCGGGCGGATCTGGAGCATCCGGACACCGACCTGCGCCGCGACTCCTGGCTGCTCGCCGACGGGGACGAGCTGGTCGGCTACGGCCTCGTCCGGGACCGCTCCGGCGGCGAGCGGATCGACCTCGACCAGTACGTACTGCCGGAGTACCAGGCCGGCGCGCTGCACCTGTTCGCGCTGATGGAGCGCCGGGCGGTGGAGCGGGCGGCGGCCAACGGCGCCTCCCGGGCCGTCCTCCACCTGCTGCTGAACACCCGGCCCACGCTCGACACCGGGGCGATCCGCGGGCGCGGCTGGGAGCGGGTGCGCCGCTACCACGTGATGGCGCGCCCGGTCGACCCGCGGGCCGACCCCGTCCCCGCGCCGCCGCCGGGCGTCACCCTGCGGGACTGCCGCCGGGAGGAGGACCGCCGGGCCGCCCACCGGCTCCAACAGGAGACCTTCGCGGGGGACTTCGACTTCCGGCCGCGCACCTTCGAGCAGTGGTGGGAGGACCTCGACGGCGACCGCCTCGACTGGTCGCTGACCTGGATCGCCGCCCTGGACGGCGTCGGCGACGTGGCCGTGCTCCGCACCCGCGACGACCGCGCCGGCCGGGGGTGGGCGGACCGCCTGGGCGTCCTGCCCGCCGCCCGGGGACGCGGCCTCGGCGGCTACCTGCTGCGCCACTTCTTCGGCCACTACGCCGCCCTGGGCCGCGAGCGGGTCGCCCTCGGCGTCGACACCGCCAACGCCACCGGGGCGCTCGGCCTCTACGAGGCGCACGGGATGGCGGCGGACTTCGCGGTGGACACCTGGGAGCTGGTCCTCCCGGTGCCCGCGCGCTGAGCACCACCGGGCCCGGGCGGGTGCGGAAGCGGTTCTGCACCCGCCCGGGCCCGGTGGACGGGTTCCCCGGGTGCCGGGATCAGCCGTTGGCGAGGGCCCGGTCTCCAAGGGGAGGGGGCCTGTGGTCACGCGGGGTGGTGGAGTGGGTAGTACGGCTCAAGGCGCCTACTCGGGATCCTCACGCAGGTCGCCGGAGGTGGAGGGCTTCTGCTTGTCCGACTTCGGGGGCCACGCGTACGGGGGGAGCCTCCGGTGCAGGGGCCGTCCGGTCCCGCCGTCCTTCTCCTCGAACGAGGCGGCTCGGATGGTACCGAAGGACACCTCGCTGTCCCGCATCACGTCCACCCCTTCCACCCGGAAGGCGATCCATCCCGCGCCGGGCTGGGGCCCCGAGACCCAGGGGGTGACGACGCTGCGGACGTTGGTCTCGCCCGCCACGATGGTGCCGCGGTGGCCGTCAGGGTCGGTGATCTTCACGCCCGTGTCGGTGAAGGCGAGGCGGCTCTTCGTACCGCTGGGGCCCTCGGCCCACTGCGCGGTCACACTGTTCAGGTCCGCCTTGTCGGCGGCGACGGTGCCCCATTCCTGGCCGCCGTCCTTGCGGACGCCGATGCCCGCCGACGGGAACTCGATCCAGCCCTTGCCCGTGGTGCGGTCGCCGACCCATGTGGTGTTGACGCCCTCGGCGTCGATGCGCTTGGCGACGACGGCACCGAGTTCCGGCCCGGGGCCATGATGGACGGTGATGCCGGCGTCGGGGAGCTCGATCCAGCCGGCGTTCGCGCCCTTCCCCCTGACCTTCTCGGTCCTCACCTCATGGACGTCGGCGGTCCCGGCCAGGACCGTCCCCGGGGTGCCGTTGTCGTTGTCGACCCTCACGCCGCCCGCGGTGAACGTGACCCGGCCCTGCTCCTCCGTTCCTTCGACCCACGGGGCGCGCGCGCCGCTCTCGAACTCGGGGATGCCCGCATGAACGGTGGTGGTGAGGAAGTACCCCTCCTGAACCTCTCCGCCACTGTCGGTCGTCCCGGCCACGAGGGTGTAGGTGGTGCCCCGTTTCAGGGCGAGGGCGGGAGTGTGCTGGTGCGGCCCGAACGGTACGGGAGCGGGACGCGCCGGCGGGTCGACGGGCTCCAGAGTCCCGTCCGGATAGCGGATCCAGTACCTGAGGCTGTCCGGACCGTCCCAGCGCAGGACCACGTCATCGCCGGCGTCCACCAAGGCGATCTCCGCACGGAAGTTCTGCGGGACCAGTGGCGTCTGCTTCACCAACGCGAGGTTGGTGACGAAGGGGTAGCGATTGATGGAGGTGCCGCCGTTGGCCGCCTTCTCGTTCATCCCGATGACAACCAGCCCTGGCCGGTCGGAAATCGGGATGTTCTCCAGTTTCAGGACGAAGGACTCCTGTCCGGGCAGCTTCACCCGCTTCTCCGAGGCGAAGGTGAATCGGAAGCGGCCCCCACTGTGCCAAACGAAGCCCGGCTCCGCACCCGACGGCTTTTCGTAGGTCCCGGTGACACTCGCCTTGATCGCCGACACGTTGTCCGTCAGGTCACCGCTCCCGGTGCCGACCGGAATCAGCACATCAATGTGGTCGATCTTCACCTCGGACAGGCTCGTGTTGGAGACGACCACGTACACCGCCCCTACGGACGGCGAGCCGGGACGCGAGACTTGAAGCGGTGTCGGATCCGTGACGATCTCATAGTGCAGCACAGAGGGCACGGGTACGGACTCCCTACCTTGGCTTTCACGGGATGCGGGCAGAAGACGCGCGTTCGACTCGGGCTGTTGCCGGGCGCCACTGAGGTCCCGCGACGGTCACATGTCCCGCTGGGGAATGCCGGCAGCCCCATCGACAGTAGGCAGCCCCTGTTGTCCGAACCCTGCTGTCCTCGGGCTCTGTCCCGAATTGGCCCCTGTCTGACCAGAACCACGTAGCAGCCCGCGGCCCGCCCGGAGCGCCGGCCGGGGCGGGGACCGCTGCGGGAGCGCCCGGCCCACCGCGGCCGGACCGCCGGGTCCTTCCGTCGCGGTCAGCCGGTCGTCGCCCACTCCTCGCGCAGCCGCCCGAACACCTCGTGGAAGCCGGGGAAGGTCTTCCGCACGCAGCCGGGGTCGTCGAAGGTGATGCCGGGGGTGCGCAGCGCGGTGACGGAGAACGCCATCACCATCCGGTGGTCGCCGTGCGAGGCGAGTCCGGTGCCGCGCGGGGTGCCCGGCCGGATCTCGATCCAGTCGTGGCCGGTGGCGACGTCGATGCCGAGCCGGCGGAGGTTCCCGGCGCAGGCGTCCAGGCGGTCGCACTCCTTGATCCGGGTGTTGGCGACGTTCTCGATCCGCACCGGTCCGTCGGCGAACGGGGCGATCGCGGCGAGCGTCGGCATGGTGTCGGAGATGTCGCGCATGTCGACGGTCAGGCCCGACAGCCGGCCGCCCCGGGGGCCCTCGACGGTGACCCGGTCGGTGCCGATCTCCACCCGCGCACCCATCCGGGCCAGGACGTCGGCGAACCGCAGGTCCCCCTGGAGCGCGTCCTTGCCGAGCCCGGGGACGGTCAGCTCCCGGCCGGTGAGCGCGGCGGCCGCGAGGAAGTAGCTCGCCGTCGAGGCGTCCGGCTCGACCGGGTAGGCGGTGGCGCGGTAGCCGCCGGGCGCGACCTCGTAGATCCGGCCGGTGCGCGTCACGGTGGCGCCGAAGGCCCGCATCATGGCGGTGGTGATCTCCACGTACGGCGCCGAGACCAGATCGGTGACGGTGATCCGCAGGCCCTTTTCGGTGAGCGGGCCGAGCAGCAGCAGCGCGGTGAGGTACTGCGAGGACAGGCCCGCGTCCAGGCTCAGCTCACCGCCGCGGACCCCGTCGGCGGTGATCCGCAGCGGGTGGTGGCCCTCGGCCTCCTCGTGCCGCAGCTCGACGCCGAGGGCGCGCAGCGCCCCGGTCAGCGGGCCGAGCGGGCGCCGGCGCATCTGGGCGGAGGCGTCGAAGCGGAAGGTGCCGCGGCCGGCCGCGGCGAGCACGGGCAGGAAGCGGGCGGTGGTCGCGCCGTCGCGGCAGTAGACCTCGGCGTCGCGGGCCGGGCCCTGCGGGCGGCCCTCGACCGTCCACCGGTCCGCCTCCTGGGTGAGCGTGTAGCCGAGCGCGCGCAGGCCCTCGGCGAAGCCCTCGGTGTCGTCGGAGCGCAGCGGCCGCAGCAGGGTGGTGGTGCCGTCGGCGGCGGCGGCGAGGAACAGCGCCCGCGCGGTCACCGACTTGGAGCCGGGGATCTCGACGGTCGTCATGGGGCCTCCGTGATGAGTGGGCCGGGTGGGAGGGCGGGGTCGTCCCGGCCATCCTGCCGGAGGCGGAGCGGCTCCCGGGGGGCCGTCCGGCTGCTGGACGGGCCCCCGGACGGCTGCCCCGACCGTTGCCCGGACGGACCTCCGCCGGCCGGTCCGTCCGGACCG
Source organism: Kitasatospora sp. NPDC056184 (assembly GCF_042268405.1). Lineage (NCBI taxonomy): Bacteria > Bacillati > Actinomycetota > Actinomycetes > Kitasatosporales > Streptomycetaceae > Kitasatospora > Kitasatospora sp. NPDC056184. The sequence goes on from NZ_JBHJUI010000001.1 coordinate 565,466, forward strand.
CGTCGGGCGGGCGTCCGGGCAGGTCGGAGGCCCGGGCGGCTGTGGCACGATGCCAGGGATCGGCCGCAGCGGCCGCCGCCCCGCCCGGCCACCGTCCGGGCCCGCCCGAGAAGAGGCCCCCGTGCCCGAGAGCAGCACCCGAGCGGCCGCCGAGGCCGTCGACACCGACCGGCTCGGCTTCCGCACCGCGACCACCGCCGACGTGCCCGCCCTGCTCGCGCTGGTCGAGTCCGCCTACCGGGGCGACGCCAGCCGGGTCGGCTGGACCACCGAGGCCCATCTGCTGGAGGGCCAGCGCACCGACACCGAGGGCGTCACCGCGGCCGTCACCCACCCGGACGGCGTGGTGCTGATCGCCGAACTGGACGGCGAGCTGCTCGCCTGCTGCCAGCTGGAACGCCGGGGTGAGCGCGCCTACTTCGGCATGTTCTCGGTGCGCCCCGGCCGCCAGGGCGGCGGCCTCGGGAAGGCCGTGCTCGCGCGGGCCGAGCGGTACGCGGCCGAGGAGTGGGGCGCGGTGGAGATGGAGATGACCGTGATCGAGCAGCGCGCCGAGCTGATCGCCTGGTACGAGCGCCGCGGCTTCCACCGCACCGGCGACCACACGCCATTCCCGTACGGCGACGAGCGCTTCGGCATCCCGCTCCGCCCCGACCTCCGCTTCGAGAAGCTGATCAAGGCGCTTACCGTCCGGTAGCGGTGACGCCGTGTCAGATTGTGTACGAAACTGACGCGGCGTCAACTCCCTGACCTGGGGCGATGCGTGATCATCGGGCCCGATGGCCGTTTGGTCCAGACCACCATGAGAGGGTGACCGGAGAAAGGCCACGTTCCGACCCAGTTCAGGGGGGTCATTTCCGCATGCCCGCACTCCATGGCACCGCCATGTCCGCACCCGACCGGGAGCCCCGCCACCCCCGCCGAATACCCGGCGGCCGGCCCGGCGGCGCACCCTCCCGACTGCCGAGCCCGCCCGACGACCAGGAGCTCTACTGGTACTTCGGCCCGCAGCGCCGCTGGGTGCTGCTCTGCGCCACCCTCTCCTACGCCGGAGCCACCGCGACGCTCGGCCTCTTCGCGCTCAGCCGTCCGCTGCTCTGGCCCTTCCTCGCCCTGACCGTGCTCAACGCCGTCACCTGGCTGCTCTCGGTGGCCGACGGCCAGCGCTCGCGCCGCTTCACCCGCGACTCGCACGACCTGCTGGTCCGGGCCTGGCGCCCCGCCCGCCACCCGGGCGTCGACCTCCTGCTGCCCACCGCCGGCGAGCCGCTCGACGTCCTGGACAACGCCTACCGGCACACCGCCGCCGTCCACTGGCCCGGCGCGCTCACCGTCCTCGTCCTCGACGACGCCGCCCGCCCCGAGGTGCGCGAACTCGCCGAGTCCTACGGCTTCCAGTACCGCAGCCGCCCCGACCGGGGCCGCTTCAAGAAGGCCGGCAACCTCAACCACGGCCTCGCCGAGGGCAGTGGCGACATCATCGCCGTCCTCGACGCCGACTTCTGCCCGCGCCCGGACTTCCTGCAGCACCTCGTGCCGTACCTCGACGACCCGAACGTCGGCATCGTGCAGAGCCCGCAGTGCTTCGACACCGACGCCGGGATGTCCTGGCTCGAACGCGCGGCGGGCGCCACCCAGGAGATCTTCTACCGCTGGATCCAGCCCTCCCGCGACGCCCAGGACGGCACCGTCTGCTGCGGCACCAACGCGCTCTACCGGCGCGCCTCCCTCGAACGCGTCGGAGGCTTCGCCGAGATCGACCACAGCGAGGACCTCTACACCGGCCTCTCGCTCGCCCGCGCCGGGTGGACCACCCGGTACGTGCCCGCCCTGCTCGCCAAGGGCATGTCGCCCACCGGCCTGCCCGCCTTCATCAGCCAGCAGTACCGCTGGTGCCTCGGCTCGCTCGCCCTGGTCGGAGACCCCGGCTTCCGGCGCGGCCCGCTCTCCCGCTCGGCCCGGCTCTGCTTCTGGAACGGCATCCTCGGCTACCTCACCAGCGCGGTGAACGTCTTCGCCGTCCCGCTGCCGGCGCTGATCATGCTGTTCTTCCGCCCCGACGAGATCGCCCCCTGGCAGGTCCTGCCCTTCCTGCCGCCCATCTGGGTCGCGCTCGTGCTGCTCCCCGCGATGTCCCGCACCCACTGGCGCTTCGAGGTCACCCGGGTCCAACTCCTGGGCGGGCTCTGCCACGTGGTCGCCATCGCGCACGCCCTGCGCCGGCGCAGCGCCGACTGGGTGCCCACCGGCGCCGTCTCCGGCGGCAGCACCCTGGCCCGCACCGTCGCCAGGATCGGCGTCGGCTGGCTCGGCCTGGTCGTCGTCGCCGGGGTGATCGGCCTCGTCCGCGCCGTCGCCCTGTACGGCTGGCAGCCCTTCTGGGCGCTCGCCGGGCTGCTCGCGCTGACCACCTACACCGTGGTGCCGCTGATCGGCGCCCTCCGGCCGCTGCTGCGGGGCGGCGACGGCGCCGCCGCCGTCACGGACCTCGCCCGGCCCGGCGCCCGGGCCGGCGACGGTCCCGCCGACCTGCGGTTCGGGCGCGCCGAGGCCGTCGCCGTCACCGCCGTGCTGCTGCTCTGCGGCCTGCTGGCGTCCGGCTGGGCCGACCCGCTGATGTTCTGACGATTCGTCACGAACCGTATTCGCACAGCTCTTTCCTCCCCTTCCTTGCGCGTCGCCCCACCGGCGCGGACAGCCGGCCGGCCGCCCCATCGGCCCGCCGGCCCCGACCACCGCTGCCAGCCCTGCAAGGAGCTCCGCCGTGTCCACGGCCGTACCACCCGGCGCCGATCCCTCGCGCGCCATCGTTCCGACCGACATCCTCTCCTCCTCGCCGTCCTCGACCGCCCCGGTGGCGGCCGCCCGGCCCGGGCGCGCCCCCGTACCGGCCGAGCGCGCCTCCGCCTCCGCCTCCGTTGAACGGAGCACCGAACGTGCCGTGGAGCGGACCGCCGAACCGGCCGCCGAACCGCGGAGCCGGACCGGATTCCGCCCCGACATCGAGGGCCTGCGCGGCGTCGCGGTGCTCTCCGTGCTCGCCTTCCACGCGGCCGTCCCCGCCTTCACCGGCGGCTACGTCGGCGTCGACGTCTTCTTCGTCATCTCCGGCTTCCTGATCACCGGCCTCCTGCTCGCCCGCCCGATCGGCCTGTGGGACTTCGCCGCCCGCCGGGCCCGCCGCATCCTGCCCGCGGCCGCCGTCGTCCTGGTCGCCACCGCGCTCGCCGGCGGCGCCCTGCTCGACCCGCTGCGCGGCACCGACCTCGCCCGCGACCTCATCGCCGCCGCCGGACAGGTCGCCAACTGGCGGTTCGTCGGCCAGCAGACCGACTACCTGGCCGCCGAACGCGACCCCAGCCCGCTCCAGCACTTCTGGTCCCTCGGCGTGGAGAACCAGTTCTACCTGCTCTGGGGCGTCCTCCTGATCGGCCTCGCCCGCCTGCTGGCCGGCCGCCGCCGCACCGCCGCGATCACGGCCTCGACCCTCGCCGTCGGCGGGGTCTCGCTGCTGCTCTGCATCCGCTGGACGGCCGGCTCCGCGCCGCTCGGCTACTTCTCCACCGCGAGCCGTCTGTGGGAGTTCGCCGCCGGCGGCTGCGCCGCCCTCGCCGCCCCCGCCCTGACCGCCCGGCTGGCCAGGGGCGGCCGGGCGGCCCGCCTCGGCGGCCCGGCGCTGCGCGTCCTCGGCTGGGCCGGCGCCGCCGCGCTCGTGGTCGCCGTCCTCCGGTACGACCGCAACACGCCGTTCCCCGGCGCCGCCGCCCTGCTGCCCGTGCTCGGCACCGCCGCCCTGCTGCTGGCCGGGCCGGCCCACCGCCCGCTGGGCGCCGCCGACGCCGGCCGGCTGCTCGCCACCCGTCCGCTGCGCGCGGCCGGACACCTCTCCTACGCCTGGTACCTGTGGCACTGGCCGGTGCTGACCATCGCCCAGGCCCGCTGGGGTGCGCTGCCCTGGACCACCCTGGTCGCGCTCACGGCCGCGAGCGCTGTGCCCGCCTGGCTCACCATGCGCCTGGTCGAGCAGCCGCTGCGGTACGGCAGCAGCCCGGCCCCGCGCCGCGGCCTCGCGGTCGGCGCCAGCGCCCTGGTCATCCCGTTGATCGCCGGACTCACCCTCGGCGGCGGCACCGTCCGCGCGCTCGGCGATCCCGAGAGCGCCTCCGTCGCTCCGGCGGGCGCCGTCGACGGCCCCGCCCTGTTCGGCCCCGGCAGCCGGGTGCTCGCGCTCACCCCCTCGCTCGCCCGGGCCCGGGAGGACTTCCCGCCCGGCAAGGGCTGCGAGATCCCGCTCGGCGCCGACGCCAGCCCGCGCTGCCTGTTCGGCACCGAGTCCAGCCCCGACCGCATCGTCCTGATCGGCGACTCGCACGCCGGGCAGTGGATCTCCGCCGCCCTCGCGATGGCCGACCAGCGGCAGTGGGCGCTGGAGGTGCTGGTCAAGCCCGGCTGCCCGCTGGCCACCCTGACGGTGCGCAACAGCGTGCTCGGCCGCACCTTCGACGAGTGCGACCGCTGGCGGGAGAACACCCTCACCCGGCTGACCGCCGGTCCCAGGCCGCGGCTGGTCCTGATGGCCGGCCTCAACCGGTACGGCGGCCAGGACGAGCGCACCGAGGGCTGGACCCGCACCCTCGACCGCCTCTCCGCGCTCGGCGCCCCGCTCGCCTACCTCGGCGACACGCCGATGCCCGGCAAGGACATCCCGACCTGCCTGGCCGGCTCCGACGGGCGCTCGGACGCCTGCTTCTTCCCGCGCGACACCGCCTTCGAGCGCGACCCGCTGATCGACGGCGGCCTCGCCGACCGGTACGGCGTGCGGGTCCTGGACCTCGGTCCGCTGCTCTGCCCCGGCACCGGCCCGTCCTGCCCGGCTGTCCTGGAGAGCGTCATCCTCTACCGCGACACCGGCCACATCACCGACACCCTGGCCCGGGTGCTCGCCCCGCGCCTCGACCACGCCCTGCTGGGGCCGGGCGCGGGACCCGGACCGTCGCCGCGCTGAGCCGCCGGCCCGCGGGCCTGCCGCTCTGCCGAGCCGCTGCTCTGCCGACGCGCTGCTCCGCGGACGCGCTGCTCCGCGGACGCACGCCGCGCCCGCCCCGGCGGCCGTCCGTCCACCCGTGCGGTGGGCGGGCGGCCGCCGGGGCCGTTCCGTCGATCAGCCCCGGGCCGGCTCCGGCAGCAGTCCGCGCTCGCGCAGCAGGGGCACCAGGTGGTCGCGGACGGCCGGAGCCAGCCGCAGCGCCGGGTCGAGGCCGTCCGTCCAGCGCAGGTCGGCGAGTTCGGCGGCCGGGGCGGGCGCGCGGTCCAGTCCGGCCCGGTACACCGCCATCCGCATCGGCACGCCCTCCAGCGCCGCGACCGCCTCGATGTCGACGAGGTGGCGCGGTCCGACGGGCGCCGCGCCCAGTTCCTCGGCCAGCTCGCGGGTCAGTGCCGCGAGCGGTTCCTCCCCGGCGTCCGGTTTGCCGCCGGGGAGGTAGAAGACGTCCGGCGCCGCGGTCTTGCTGACGACCAGGAGCCGGCCGTCCTCGACCACGGCGGCGGCCACGACGACGAGCGGTGCGGGAGCGGTCTGCGGTGTTTCGTGCTCGAACATGGCCGTGATTGTTCCAGCCGGCGATCACGCGGTTCCGTGCGGGGGCGCGGGCCGGACCGGCCGAGCCGGTGCCTTCCGCCGGTCGCGGCCGCCGGCCGCCTTCCACGGCCGCGCCCGGTCGACGGGCCCCGACGGACGGGATCCACCCGTTCAGTGGCAGATGCTCAGTGGTAGATGCTGCGGCAGAGCCGGGCCTGCTCGGAGCCGGCCGCCCACCGGCCGAACCGCTCGGCCTGGTCGCAGATCGTGCCCGCCTCCGCTCCCGGTGCCGCCCCTGCCGCAGGCGCACCCGCGGTCGAGGAGGGCGCGTGCACGCCGCCGGGCGCCGGAGCGGACGCCGGGGCGGCGCTGCCGGTCGGGGCGCCCGCCGTCCGGGTGGGCGCCGGGCGCGGTGAACGGCTCGCCTTCGGCCGGGGCGACACGGAGCGGTCCCCGCCGTCGGTCCGGGGAGCGGCTTCCGGCTGAGGCGCGCCCGCCGCATCCGCCGCATCCGCCGGGGCGGCGGGCCGCGGGCCCTCGCCGCTCGTCGTCGGCGGCGGCAGCGGCGACGGAGCCGGTACCGGCAGCCGGTCGGCCGCCGGTGAGGCGGCCGGGGACGGCGGGAGCGGCGGGGCGGTGGACGGCCCCGGGAAGGCCACCACCCCGGACGACTCCTCGCCCGGGCCGGGCCCGCACATCGCCAGCACGGCCGCCAGCCCGGCGACGATCCCCGCCGAGCCCGCCACCCACATCCGGCGCCGACGCCGCCGGCCCGCCTCGGCGGCCGCCGCCATCGCCTCCCAGGCCGGTGGCTCACCGGGCGCCGCGGGCGGCGCCGGCACCGGCGGAGGCTGCCACGCCTGCGCGGGCCACTGCCACTGCACGGTGCCGGACGGCTTCCGGACACCCGTACCGGAGCCCGGTCCCGGGCCCGCGCCGGGGCCCGCGCCGGAAAGCGGTCCCGGCCCCGCGCCCGTCGGCCGACCCCCGCCCGCCCGGGCCGACCCGCCCGTCACCGGTCCGCCCACCACCGGTCCACGCGGCGGCGGACCGCCGCTCGCCGGTGACCCGCCGCCTGCCGCTTGCCCGCTCATGTCCTGGTCCTCCTGCCATCGCCTGCTCCGGCTCCCCGGCGGCTCGCCCGTCGCCGCCACCCGGTCGTGCGGGAACGGGGCCGGTACGGCGCCGCCGCAGGGCCCCGCTCGCCGTACTCAACGAGCGCGCCGACGCCGGGACATGACCCGGACGAGGGCCCCGGGGCGCGACCGGCCCCGCTCACGCCCCCCGGCCGTACGCTGCCTGCCGTACCCCGGGTGCGCTCCCGGGAGGTCCGCCACATCCTGGGGGCATGGAAACCAACAGCCCGTCCGGCTCGGCGCAGCCCCAGGTCGAGGTCGCCGAGTTCCGCACCGACAGCCGCTACCGGCTGGTCCACTTCGAGGGCCACGGCTGGGAGCCGCTCGGCCCGGAGGAGTTCGAACCGCGGGTCCACCAGCTGTTCCCGGACCTCGACCCGCACGACCCGGTCCGCGTCCGGTGGGACGACCGCCCCTGGGAGTGGCCCGCCTGGCACCCGGGCGAGGCCTGACCGCAAGCGTGACACCCGTCCGGGTAAGGTTGACGCGATCCCTTGACGGCCGCCCACCGGCCGCCGGGACGGCGAAGGGGGAGCGGGCATGGGGGAGCCGCGCGCGGACCGCCCGGCGGGCACCGCCGGCTACGGCGAGGCGGCCGGACGACTGGCGGCGCAGTACGAGGCCGTCACCTTCGCCGAGGTCCACCGCGAGGCCCTGCAGCTGTTCCCGCCCGGGCCCGCCGACGTCCTCGACATCGGCGCCGGCAGCGGACGCGACGCCGCCGCGCTCGCCGCCCTCGGCCACCGCGTGGTCGCCGCCGAACCCACCCCCGAGCTGCGCCGGATCGGCGAGCACCTGCACGCCGGCAGCGGCGTCCGCTGGACGGACGACGCCCTGCCCGACCTGCCCGGCCTCGGCGCGGCGGGCGCGCGCTTCGACGCCGTCCTGCTGACCGCCGTCTGGATGCACCTGGCACCCGACCAGCGCCCGCCGGCGATGGACGCCCTCACCGGTCTTCTCGCCCCCGGCGGCCACCTCTTCCTCACCCTGCGCCACGGCCCCGTCCCGCCGGGCCGCCGGATGTACGACGTCCCGGCCGACGAGACCCTCTCGCTCGCCCGCAGCCGCGGCCTGCACCCCGTGCTGCACACCGAACGCCCCGACCTGCACGGCCGCTCGGGCGTCCACTGGACCGTCCTGGTCCTCGCGCTCAGCCGCTGAAGCCGCCGTTGCTCAGCAGCAGCTGCCCGTTGACCCACTGACCCTGCGGGGAACAGAGGAAGGCGACCAGGTTCGCGGTGTCCTCCGGCGTGCCGAGCCGCCCGAGCGGCGTCCGGCCGAGCACCTCCGCGCGCAGCCCGTCCGTCATCCAGCCCGTGTCCACCGGGCCCGGGTTGACCACATTGGCCGTCACCCCCAGCCGGGCGAGCTCCTGCGCGGCGGCGAGGGTGATCCGGTCGAGCGCCCCCTTGCTCGCGCCGTACGGCAGGTTGCCCGCCGTGTGATCGCTGGTGAGCGCGACGATCCGACCGCTGCCGGCCGGCCCGGCGAACCGGCGCCCGAACTCCCGGATCAGCAGCCAGCTCGCCCGCGCGTTGACCGCGAAGTGGCGGTCGAAGCTCTCCACCGTGGTGTCGAGGAGACCGGAGTCCACCGACTCGCAGTGGCACAGCACCAGCGCCGTCACACCCCCGAGCCGGCGCTCCACCTCGTCGAACACCCGCCCCGGGGCCTCCGGTTCGGCGAGGTCCGCCTCCACCCCCGCACTCGCCGCCCCCCGGTCGGCCAGCACCCGCGCGACGGCCCCGGCGGCGCCCGCCTCGGCGCCCCAGCTCATCCGGCGGTCATAGGGAGTCCAGTAGGTGAAGCCCACGTCCCAGCCCGCCCCGGCGAGCCGCTCCGCGATCCCGGCGCCGATCCCGACCGTCCGCCCGACCCCGGTGACCAGCGCGACCGGCCGGGTGGCGGGGAGGTGCGGGGGTTCCTGGTCGGTCTTCATGGCAGCGATCGTCGGTCAGCTCTGACGTGACGTCAAATCCATGGCCGGGGCGCCGTGGTGTCGGCGTCGGGCGAGTGCCGTCCGCTGTCCCGCGCCGTCCCGCGGAACGACCGGGCCGGCGGCCGCCGCGGCAGATCCGCAGCAGCCGCCGGCCCGGCTGATCGCCGGCCGGGCGCGTTAGATGCTGGTGAGGCTGACGCTGTCGAAGCCGGGCTTGGCGCCGGCCGTCGCCGGCTGCGGGATCGACGGCACGATCGAGACGGTGAGTGGGCCGTCCGGCAGCAGGCCCTGCTCGGTCAGCCGCTGGACCTGCTCGGTGACGTCGTAGCTCGCGTCGTGGCCGTCGGCCCCGGCCATCCCGAAGAAGGAGATCCAGCCGACGAAGTAGGGACCGTCCGGGTCGAGGTCGCCCTCGGGGCCGTTGAGGAAGACGTGGAACGGCGTCCCGGGCGGCAGGGTGGTGTGCACGTTGTGCACGGTGAGGATGAGGTTGGTCTGCGGCTCGTCGGAGGCGGCGAGCGAGCGCAGGGCTCCCTGGACACCGCTCGGCTCCAGGGACACCGTCGTCGGGGCCCGGACGTCGAGCGGCTGGCGCGGGTTGGCGGCGGAGGCCGCCAGGACCCGCTCGCCCGCGCGCGGGGCCGTGGCGGGCGGGACGAGGAGCGGACGGGTGCCGGTTCCGTCGGTCAGCGACTCGTACCGGTAGTTCTGCGCGTCGTGCAGGACCGCTCTGGCGGAGGTCTGCTTCCGCCCTCCGTCCTCGTCGAAGAAGACGAACTCGTGGTCCAGCCAGGAGGTGTGGTTCGGGTTCTTGTTCTCCTTGTCCAGCCAGCCCGACCAGAGGCGGTCGATGTTGGCGTGGTGCAGCCAGAAGATCGGGTCACGGGCGGAGCCCTCCACCCGTCCCATCCAGCCGCCCACGGCGCCGTGCACCTGGTTGTGCGGGACGTTCTCCAACTCGCCGAAGCCGCTCTGGAAGTGGGGCATGACGGTGAAGCTGATCTCGCTGCCGAAGGTCGGCTGGACGTTCGACCGGCTCTTCGTGGCGGAGAAGATCGTCTCGCTCATCGCCGTGAAGGGATTGATGTCCTTGTACTGGGTGATCTCCTTGGCGGAATTCTTCCCCAGGGCACGGTGCGGGGTCTGCCAGAACTCGTCCTCGCCCACCGGGGCGAGGTCGTCCCGGAGGAAGAGCGGGTTGTCGACCGTGAGGTTGGTGCCGCCCGGGCGGTCGGGCATCTTCGGGCTGCGGAAGGCCGCCGGAAGCGCACGCGAGGTGAACGTCGTGGCCGGGGTCGTGGTGGGCGCGTCCAGCGCGTAGTCCCAGTACGGCAGCGCCCAGTTCGTGGAGGGGTCGGGGGTGATGTTCTCCTGGGCGGCGATCTGCTTGATGGTGGCCCGGATGATCCGCTCGAAGTACCAGAGGTAGCCCCGGTGCCACGGCAGGAAGAACCAGCCGCCGTGCGGACACTGGCTGAAGGCCTCGTTCGTCTCCGTCACGGTCGGCGGGACACCGTGGATGCAGCCCTGGAAGACCCAACTGGTCGGGTCGAACTCGGGCCGCTGCTGCATCAGCCCCACGGCCCGGGCGTACCAGTACAGGACCGGATCCCACTCGGTCATCTTGCTCGCGTCTCGTCGCACGAACGTACCGTTCGACATGTCACTCCTGGGTTCGGGCGGGACGCCTTCGTCGGGCGCCCCGGATTCGTTCCGGCGGCGACGACCGCCGCACGTGGATGTCGCCTGCAGACGTTCGGGAGGGTGAACCGCGTGTGCTGTCCGGACGCGCGGGGCTGGCGGAGCGGGGCGGCGGCAGGACCCTGGAGCGAGATGCCCGATCCGCCTCACCGTGTCCAGGAGGGACGAAATGAACGTCATGGAGTTGACCGGCACGTACACGTACCGGAGCTTTCTGGAGCTGCCGGACCCCGTCGACGACTTCAACAGGCTCCGGTTCGCCCAGGCGGAGCTGAGGCTGGTGGCCGAACAGGACGGCACGGTCGGCGGCGAGCTGATCCTCTCGGATCCGGGGGAGGAGCCGGCGATCGTCATGGAGATGACCGGAAGGGCGTCGGCCTCGTCCCGGGTCTCGTTCACCCTGAGCGGCCGGGGCCGGCCGCCCATCGCGGACTTCCACTACGAATACGACGGCAGCGTCCTGCGCCACTGGGAGACCGGGATCGACCAGCGGATGGTCCTCGCCGGGACGGTGCTGCGGGCCGAGCCCCACGGCGGCGCGCCCGCCGGGCAGACCGCGAGCTTCCTCGCGGTGCGGCGCGACGACGCCTGACCCGGTCGACGGACGGCCCGCCGCCGGGCCGCTCCGTGCGGGCCGGGCCAATCCGGCCTTGCGTCGACCGGTCGGTGCGGTTCGCAGGGCAGTGGCGATCACGGGGTCTTGCACGGGAACCCCCGTTCCGGTGGCCGTACCCCCGTTCTCCAAGGTAGGCCCGGGTCTCGCGGGGCGCGCGGGGAGCCCGGCCGGGTCCCGCCGGCGGTCACGTTCCGTCCTCGCCGCCGTGGCGACCGGGAGTGACCACGACTGCGGTGCGTCACAACTGACGAGCGGTCGACGCCGCCGAACGGTTGGACCGGGCCCGCCGGTTCGGCCGAACCGCCGTCAGCTCATGGCGAGCAGCATGTAGAACATGCCCATCGCCATCACCGTGCGTCGCGCGGCGACCAGCCCGGACGAGGTCAGGGCGGCAGGTCCGCCCGCGCCGGTGGGTCGGGCCCCGTCGGCGGCCGGGCGCGGGAGCAACGAGCCGGCGCCGCGGACGGCGTAGCCCAGGAAGTACGCGGCCAGGGCGAGCAGCGCCCACGCCGGCACGGCGGAACCGACACCCGCGTGGGCGGCACCGCCACCGGCGTGCTGGTGCGCCGGTGCCGTGCACAGCACCAGCGCGGCCATCGCGGCCGCGCTGAGGAGGTGGTGGGGGTAGTGCCTCCAGGTGCCCGCGAACGCCGAGCGGGGCCGGCGGCACAGCCGGCTCACCAGGAGGAGTGTCGGCCGGAGCACCGACGCGGTGAGCAGGGCCGCCCACAGGGCGGGGGACAGCGGGTCGAACGCCGGTGCCATCATCCCGGCCATCGCGAGTGCCATGACGATCTCGGCCGGCTCCAGCCGGCGGTCCGGGCAGCCGCGTCCCACGACGACGAGGACGCAGTGAACCGTGCAGCAGACGGCCAGGGCGATCAGCAGGGCGGTGGCGATCACGGGTTCATGCACGGGAACCCCCGTTCCACGGGCTCCCTCTCCACGGTAGGCCGGGCCGCCGTGCGACGCTCGGGGAGAACCGGGAGACTGGTCAGCCCGCGGAACCCCGGCCCCGTCCGCGCCGCCACCACCAGCCACCGGCGGCAGCGGCGAGCACGACGACAACGCCGACGGCGACGGGGAGCGCGGGCGACGAGCCGCCGTCCTCACCGGCGGAGGCGGGCGTCACGCTCGGTGCGGCGGTGCCTTCGGCCGTGGAGCCCGTCGGGAGCGCGGTGGCACCCGGTGACGCCGGCGCGAGCTTCAGGACGGGCGCGGGATGTTCCGGCTCGACGCCGTTCTGCGGTAGTTCGATCCAGCGGTCGACGTGGCCGTCACCGTAGGTCTCCAGCGTCTTGAAGACCACCTCGCCGGTGTTGGGCAACTGCCTGATGGTGATCCTGTGCACGACGTCCTGGCCCACCGCCAGCGCGGGGCCGCCGACCGTGTAGCCGTCCGCGGCAGCGGTGAAACTCCAGCCGGCCGGGGCGTCGGCGAGGGCCACGTCGCCCGGGGTGATCCCCTCCGGCAGGACGACCTGCACCTTCGCGAATCCCGCGGTGCCCGACTCCGCCTCACCGGTGAAGGTGACCGTCACGTTCGTGGCCAGGGCCCGGGCGTCGTCCGACGCGACCTCGACGTGCGCGAGGGCCGTGGTCGCGCCGAGCGCGACCGCGGCGGCCGCCGACGCGGCGACCGTCACGGCGCGGGCGACAGAGTGTGAGCGGGACACGGACACCGAACCCTCCCGGCGACGGTGGCCGCCCTGGGCACGACCACGACTCAGCCATCGTGCACCAGCCGGGCCCGCGCCGCCCACGGAGTCGGCGTGGCGGCTGACCCTCTTGCAGGCCCCGCAGCAGTTCGTCGGCCCGTAGCTGTGGGACCGCACCCCGGTGCCGCGACAGATCACCGGAAGGGCGACCGCCAAGATCGCGCCCGAGCCATTGGCGATCGGTGACACGCAGACCCGGACGACCGGAGCCGTGCGGCATTCCCCGACAGGCGGTGACCGGCAGGAGCCGGGTGACGTCGTGGCGGTTGCCGCCGGTCGGCGTGATGGCGGGCGGAGCCCGCGCTGCCGCTCCGGTCGGGCACCATGAGCAGCGTGAATGCCAACGCAAACTCAGTATTCGAAGAACTCGTCCGCTGGTGCGGTGAGCTCGACGACCTCGTGAAAGCCGCAAACCGCGCAGATCCGTCGTCGCCCTGCGCCATCGTGGACCGCGCCGCTGTCGAGGCCGCGCTTGCCAAAGCCGCGGGCGGCCTCGTGCCACTCGGCGAGCTCACCACCTGGGCCCACGCTGTTCACCTCAGCGACGGCGTGGACATCGAGGACGGTCACGAAGACCTCGTGACACAGTTCCTCTTCGAGGCCTCCACGCCGGAACTCTTCGAACCGATCACACCTGAGTTCTGCCAACGCTGGCTGGACGAGGTTCGGGTCTCACTCGCGAACCCGCCGGGCATCGGGCGTTGAACGACAAGCTCAGCCGTGGGTGCGAGTTCACTCGAAGGCGCTGAAGAGCCGGGCCGTGCCGTCGAGACGCGCAGGTCGGTGGGTTGCGGAGCCGCAGTGCCGTCGTCGGACCCCGGTCCTGGTGCGGCCAGGCCGAGGGGACGATGACGCCCCGGACCGTGATTGTCGGCCAGTCGTCGCGCAGGTACGGGCTGTCGGCGCCGCCGGCCAGGAAGGCCGACGGCGCCTACCGCCAACGTGATTGGTAAGTCGGTGAGTCGGTCTCGTCAGGCGAATCGCCGACGAGCGCGACGCCCCGGGCGCTGTCGTAGCCGGGCCGTTGTCGACGACTTCTTGTTGATCGTGCGGCTACTCCGTGCCACCGGCGGGGCCGATGAGCTCGATGGGGACCGGGCAGGATGCCATGAGCCGGTCCAACTCCTCCTGAGCCGCGGGAGCTTGGGCCGCGCGCAAGCGGCTCCTGGTGTGGCGGGCGGCGCCGGGGCGGTGGCCCGGTGGGGTGGAGGCCGGGGCGGCGGGTGGTGCGGTGACGAGGAGGAGACCGGCCACGCGGTCGGGGTGGGCGGTCGCGTACCGCACGGCCGGTGCGGCGGTGGTCCGGTGGGTGACCAGGACGGGGCGGGTGCCGACCGGGGCGAGGAGAGCGGCGAGCCACGTCTCGTCCTGGGCGGGGGTGCCGGCGGTGCGGCCGGTCCCGGGGAGGTCCGCGGCGAGGGCGGGAGCGGGGAGGCTGGTCGTGACGTCCCGCCAGGCGGCGGTGTCCGCGTCCGCGTCCGTGCCCGTGTCCGTGCCCGGACCGCGGAGCAGGACGTGGCCGGGGTGCCGGCGCTCGCCGTCGAGGTAGGTGCGGATCCCGGCGATGTCGGCGAACGTGCCCGTCGTCGGGAGGGAGGGGGCGGCCTCGCCGAAGCCGTCGGCGACGAGTCGTGTGGCCCACCGGCGCAACAGCTCGTCCACGGGCGGGTGGTGGAGGCCGGCGGCGCGGGCCAGGCGGTCGGCGGACGCCGTGTCGTAGCGGTCCTCGGAGAGGAAGGTGAGGGTCTCCGGGTCGGCGCCGGTGAGTGCGCGGGGCAGCCGTCGGACGAGGCCGACCGGTACCCGTCCCCGGGGTGCGGGCACGCCCAGGTGGTCGGCGAGCAGGGCGACCAGCTCGGGGAGGGGCGGGGTGGCCGGGTCGAGCACGGTGTGGGCGTGGGCCGGTCCGCGGTCGTGCTCCGGGACGGCGGCGAGGAACCGGGTCAGGTGGTCGATCGCGACCACCGGGACGAAGGTGCGGGCCGTTCCCGGCAGCAACGGAAGGCGGCCGGACCAGAGTTGGCGGACCAGCCCGGCCAGGCCGAGGTACTGGCCGGCCTCGCCGGTGGCCGAGTGGCCGATGACGCTGCTCGGGTTGACCGTCGTCAGCGGTACGCCGAGCCGGTCGGCCGTCACCCGGACGGCGGCGTCGCCGAGCTGCTTGGACGCCTCGTACGCGCCGAGCCGGGCGTAGAGGGCGTCGGCCTCGGCGGGCGGCAGCGGGTGACGGGGCGCGGTGTCCCGGCCGACCCGGTACCCGGAGACGTGGACCAGCCGGCGCAGCCGCGGTCGTTCGGCGGCCCAGTGCAGGGCGGTGAGCGCGCCGTCGACGTTGGCGGTGTGGGCCGCTGCCCGGTCGAGGCCGAAGCTGTAGCGGGCGGCGAGGTTGTGGATGTCGCGGACCTCGGCGAGGCGGGCGTCGTCCTCGGGGGTGAGCCCGAGTCCGGGGCGGGTGAGGTCGGCGGCGACGGTGGTGAGCGGGTGGTCGTCGACGCCGTGTGCGCGTAGCCAGCGGCGGAGCTCGTCGGATCGCCCGGCGCCGGGGCGGACGGTGGCGGCCGTCGGCTCGCCGCGGCCGAGGAGTTCCAGGACCAGCCAGCGGCCCAGGAATCCGGTGGCGCCGAGGACGAGGGAGGTTGGCGGGGGCTGTGCAGTGCTCATGGTTGGGAGCTCCGATTCTGTAGACCGGTCTGCATATTTTTTCGGCATGGGGACTGGAGTGGGAGGGCTGCGGACCGGTCGGACGGTCAATCAGTAGACCGGTCTGCATATTTTGGCGCGAGGAGAGAGTGGGGGAGCGGTGGGCAGGCGGCCCATGAATCAGTAGACCGGTCTGCATATTTTTCGGGCGCGCCACCGGCCCGGCCCATCGCGGCCCTGGAGTCAGCGGGCGGGCTGCGGTGCCCGGTCGGCCTGCGCGGTGATCAGGTGGCGTACGGCGTGGGACGCGTCGAGCAGCGGTTCCACGGAGCGGCGCACCTGGGCGAGCAGAACGGCGCCCTCCAGCAGGGCGAGCGCCTGCCCGGCGGCGACGTCCGCCTCGGCGGGCCCGAAGCCCTCGGCCGCCAGCCGCTGCGCGAGCACGCGCTGCCAGCCCGCGTACACCTCCGCGCAGACCAGGCGCAGGCTCTCGTTGCCGCCCGCGACCTCCAGGGCGACGGTAGCGATCGGGCAGCCCTTGGTGAAGCCGGACTGCGTGAGGCGGTCGGCGAAGGCCTGGGCCAGGGCGGTGAGCACGGCTGCCGTGTCGGCGCCGCCGCGGGCGAGTTCGGCGAGCCGGTCCTCGACCTCCTGGCCGGCCTGGGTGAGCGCGGCGGCGACCAACTGGTCCTTGCCCTCGGGGAAGTGGAAGTACAGCGATCCGCGGGGTGCGCCGCTCTCCGCCACCACCTGGTTGAGGCCCGTGCCGAAGTAGCCGTGTGCCTCGATCAGGCTCCGGGTGCCGGCGATCAGCCGGGCGCGGGTCTCTTCGCCTTTGACTCCCATGCGGAAAACTGTAGACCGGTCTGCATATTTTTGTCGACGGGCTTTCTGCTGCACAGGGTTGACGGTTCGCCGGTTTCGCGGCCGGGCCTTGATCGCATACGGTTCCGCGCATGACAAAGAGTCACCCGTCGACCCCTTCCGCGCAGTACGACCGCACCGGTCGCACCGGCCTGATCGCCGCGCTGCTCGCGTCCGCACTCGGCGTCACCACCGTCGTGCTGACCGCCCAGCACGCGGCCTCCGCCGCCCGCCCGGCAGTTGCGGAAGCGGCCCCCGCGACCCCCGCCGCTCCCGCGACCCCCGCCCCCGGCGAGGTCGTCGTCGACGAGGGCTTCAGCGGCCCCGGCCTCCCCGCCGGCTGGACCGCCGTCGAGGGCAGCTGGAAGGTGGAGAACGGCCGCCTCGTCGGCGCCTCCACCGACTGGAACCAGCAGACCCGCATCACCTTCGGCCGCCACCTCACCGACTTCCGCATCGAGGTGACCGCCCGTTTCGAGACGGTCGTCGACGCCGCCCGCTGGACGGCACTCGGCCTGGACGTCCCCACGAGCGGCGCCACCCCGTGGTCGATCGCCACCATGCGCTCCGGCACCACCGCCGCCAACGGCCTGGAGTTCGCCCAGCGCACCACCGCCGACACCTGGAACGTCACCAACACCGCCACCGCCCCCTCCGCCGCGGGCACCGGCCGCGACGTCCGGATCGCCGTCGAGGTGCACGGCACCACCGCCCGCTGGCTGTTCGACGGCCGGGAGGTCATGCGCACCACCCAGACCGCCCGCAGCGCCGACGGCGGCCAGGCCCTGCTCGTCAACGGCTCGCAGGTGTCCTTCGACGACCTCAAGGTCACCGCGCTCGCCCCGGGGGCCTTCGTCCGCCGGCCGGGCGCGCCGCTCACCGTGTTCGCCCACCGCGGCGCCTCCTCCGCCGCACCCGAGAACACCCTCCTCTCCGACGAGGTCGCCCGCCGGGCCGGCGCCGACTGGATCGAGAACGACGTCCAGCCCAGCCGGGACGGCGTGCCGTACGTCCTGCACGACGACACGGTGAACCGCACCACCAACGGCACCGGTCGGATCCGCGACCTGACGTCCGCCCAACTGGACGGCCTGGACGCCGGCTCCTGGTTCGCCCCGGCCGCGGCCGGGGCACGGGTGCCGAGCCTCGCCGCCCAACTGGACGACCTGCGCGCCCGCGGCGGCAGCCTGCTGCTGGAGATCAAGGGCCCGCACACCCGCGACGAGGTCGCCCGGATCGTCAAGGACATCCGCGACCACGGCATGACCGGCCGGGTCCTGGTCCAGAGCTTCGAGGTCGACGCCCTGCGCCACACCCGCGAACTCGCCCCCGACCTGCCGCTCGCCCTGCTGCGCGGCGACCTCGACGCCGACCCGGTGGCGGTCGCCCGCGACCTCGGCCTGTCCGCCTACAACCCCGCCGACGCCG
Organism: Kitasatospora sp. NPDC056184; assembly: GCF_042268405.1. Classification (NCBI taxonomy): domain Bacteria; kingdom Bacillati; phylum Actinomycetota; class Actinomycetes; order Kitasatosporales; family Streptomycetaceae; genus Kitasatospora; species Kitasatospora sp. NPDC056184. Next base: position 583,088 of record NZ_JBHJUI010000001.1, read on the forward strand.
CCCTCGCGGCCCGCCCCGGTGTGATCGCGGCCCTGCACGCGGCCGGTGTCGCCGTCAACGTCTGGACCGTCGACACCGCTGCCCGCTGGAAGGCGCTGGACGCCGCCGGTGTCGACGGTGTCATCACCAACCGCCCTGCCGAGCTGGCCGGTTGGCTCGCCGCCCGCCAGTAGCCGCACACCGTACGGGCGCCTCGCCGGCCCGGTCCTCGTGCGGGGCCGGGCCGGTGGTACCGTTCACCACCGGGAACGACCGCCGCGAACGGCAACCTGGGACGACAGTCGGGGACGACAGCCGGGAACGACGGCCGCAACGGAGTGGCGATGGAACGCGCGACGACCGGCCGAACACCCGACGGGCGGCGCACGGTCGACTTCCACGCCCGGCAGGCCGTGGCCGACGGACGCGTCGTCGAACTGACCTACGTCGACTGCCGACTCCGGCTCGGGCTCATCGAACAGGGCGAGGACTTCCGCGACGCCGGGGAGCTCGGCGTCCGGGTCCGGAACCACCACTGGCTCTCCGAGCGCAAGCTCCGCGTGCACCTCGCCCACCTGCGCGCGAAGCTGGGCCCGGCGTGGGTCGAGAGCACCGCCCGGGGCCACCGCCTGGGCCGCCCCCGGCCTCCGCTCCCGGGGGCAGCGGAGGCAGCGGAGGCAGCGGGAACGGCGGAACGGCGGAAACATCCTGGTCGTACGAGGCCATGACGCCTGGAGATCACGGGCGGCGGTGACCGGCGGCTGCTGACCATGCCGGCCGACCCCTCACCCGGACTGCCCGCCGTCACCGGCCGGCGGTGCTGGCGCAAGGACACCGACAAGCCCTGACCCGCGCCGCCCTACAGCGTGCCGAAGCTCGCCGAGCCCGTCGGGTGGTAGGTGTGGGCGGTGACGCCGGACGGGGTGGTGCGGGTGCCCGCGAGGCGGAAGGCGGTGGGCGGGCCCGCCTCCGGGAAGAGGCGGTGGCCGGTGCCCAGCCGGACGGGGGCGGTGACCAGGTGGTACTCGTCGATGACGCCGTGCGGCATCAGGGCACGGGCGAGGGCGCCGCTGCCGTGGATCTGGATCTCGGTGTCGCCCAGCCGGTCCTTGAGCGCGGCCACCTCGGCGGGCAGGCCGCCGGGAGCGGCGCCGGTGAGCACGGCGGTGTTGTACCAGGCCGGGTCGCGCAGGGTGGTGGAGGCGACGTACTTGGGCAGCGCGTTGAGCGGGGCGGCGATCGGGTGCGCGGGGTCGGTCACCTTCGGCCAGTAGCCCGCGAAGATGTCGTAGGTGCGGCGGCCGAGCAGGAAGGCGCCGGCGCGGCCGAGCACGCCGTTCATCAGCGCGCCGAGCTCCTCGTCGGCGAACGGGTACAGCCAGCCGCCGTGGGCGAAGCCGTCCTCGCGGTCCTCGTCCGGCCCGCCGGGGGCCTGCATCACGCCGTCGAGGGTCAGGAAGGTGGTCAGGACGAGCGTGGCCATCAGGGGTCTCCCCGGTCGGACGGTCGGATGTCGCCCCCCGGGACCCAGGATCCCGGACGGGGCCCGCGCCGGCGCAGCGCCACGCCGGTGGGGCGGCGCGCGGGCGGGTCTGGAAGAGTGCGGGGCATGAGACTTCGCTGCGCCGTACTCGACGACTTCCAGGGTGTCGCCACCACGATGGCGGACTGGTCGCCGGTGGCCGACCGGGTGGAGGTCGTGGCGTTCCGCGAGCATCTCGGCTCGGAGGACGAACTCGTCGCGGCGATCGCGGACTTCGACATCGTCGTCACCCTGCGCGAGCGGATTCCCTTCCCGGCCGCCGTCCTCGCCCGGCTGCCCAGGCTGCGGCTGCTGGTCGCCTCGGGGATGCGGAACTCGGTGATCGACCACGCGGCGGCCCGCGCGCACGGGGTGACGGTCTGCGGGACGGCCAGTTCCTCGACGCCGCCCGTGGAGCTGACCTGGGCGCTGCTGCTCGGGCTGGCCCGGGGAGTGGTGGAGGAGAGCACGGCGCTGCGCACCGGCGGGCCGTGGCAGAGCACGGTGGGCGCCGACCTGGCGGGGCGCCGGCTGGGGCTGCTGGGCCTCGGGAAGATCGGTGCCCGGGTGGCCCGGGTGGGGCTCGCGTTCGAGATGGACGTGGTCGCGTGGAGCCCGAACCTCACCGACGAGCGGGCGGCCGGGGCGGGGGTACGGCGGGCCGGGTCGCTGGCGGAACTGCTGGGCGGGAGCGACTTCGTCTCCGTGCACCTGGCGCTCGGCGAGCGCAGCCGAGGCCTGCTGGGCGCGCCGGAGCTGGCGCTGATGAAGCCGGACGCGTACCTGGTCAACACCTCCCGGGCGGCGATCGTCGACCAGGAGGCGCTGCTGGCCGCGCTCGCGGAGGGCCGGATCGCGGGGGCGGCGGTGGACGTGTTCGACCAGGAGCCGCTGCCGTCCGGCCACCCGATGCGCAGCGCGCCCCGGCTGCTGGCCACACCGCACCTGGGGTACGTGTCGCGGGACAACTACCGCCGGTACTACGGCGAGGCGGTGGAGGACATCGCGGCGTTCCTGGCCGGGGCACCCGTCCGCGTCCTCGGCTGACGGCCGGCGGCCCGCCACCCCCCATGGCCGGGGGTGGCGGGCCGCCCGGGTCGTCAGGCGACCGACACCGCGCTCCAGGCGGCGGCGACGGCCTTGTACTCGGTGCTGTTGAGGCCGTACAGGTCCTTGGCGGCGTTCAGGGACGCGGCGCGCGCGCCCTTGTAGTCCGTGGTGGACGTCATGTAGACGGTCAGCGCGCGGTACCAGATCTTCGCGACCTTCTGGTTGCCGATGCCGGTGACCGTCGAGCCGTTGCAGGTCGGGCTGTTGTAGGCGACGCCGTTGACGGTCCTGGCCCCGCTGCCCTCGCTGGCCAGGTAGAACCAGTGGTTGCCGACGCCCGAGGAGTTGTGCACGTCGAGCTGGCCGACCTTGCGGCTCCAGCAGTCGGCGGAGCTGCCGTCCAGCGAGGGCTTGTCGAAGCGGCGCAGCCACGGCGGGGTGGACTGGTCGCTGAACAGGTAGTCGCCCTTGTCCACCGCGTTGTTGGCGTACCACTCGACCATGGTGCCGAAGATGTCGGAGGTGGCCTCGTTGAGGCCGCCGGACTCGCCGCTGTAGCGGAGGTTGGCGGTGGCGCTGGTGACGCCGTGGGTCATCTCGTGGCCCATGGTGTCGAGGTCGACCTGCTCGGGGTCGGTGACGCCGTCGCCGTCGCCGGTCATCATGCAGAAGCAGCTGTCGGACCACTGGGCGTTGTCCCACTTGGTGCCGACGTGCACGAAGACGGTGGCGCCCTTGCCGTCGTTCTTGATGCCGCTGCGGTTGAAGGTGTTCTTGTAGTAGTCGTACGTCCAGGCGGTGTTGGCGTGGGCGTCGACGGCCGCGGTGGCGCGGTCGGTGGAGAACTTCTTCCCGTCGCCCCAGACGTTGTCGGCGTCGGTGTAGAGGGTGCCGGAGTTCGCGTTGATCGCGCCGGCGGAGACGTTGTGCGCGTCCTTGGTGGTGTGGCCGCGCAGCGGGTCGATCAGCGCGTAGCCGCCGCCGCTCTGGGCGGTGGTGTCGATGGTGATGTCACCGGTGTACTCGGAGTGGCCGGTGCCGCTCGCCCGGTGCTCGGAGTCGTAGGCCTCGATCTGCTCGCCGGTGGTGGCGTCGGTGACGATGACGCGGCCGGCGGGCTGGCCGTGGTCTCCGTTGCCCTGGACGGTGGTGCGCCAGGCGAGGCGCGGGGTGCCGTCGGCGGCCCAGACGACGAGTTCGGGGGTGCTGCTGGCGTCGCCGATCCCGGGGGCGGCCGCCAGTGCGCGGCCGGCGGTGAGCTGGGCGGGGACCTTGGGGACGATCGTGCGGACGGCGGCGTCGTGGGCGGCCGCGCGGGAGGAGTCCTTGAGCCGGCCGCGGGCGTCCTGGTGGACCACCAGGTCGCCGCCGACCACGGGCAGGCCGAGGTAGGTGCGGTCGAAGCGGACGTGCTGGGTGCCGTCGGCGTCGAGCACGACGTCCTTGACGACCAGGTCCTGGCCGTCGGCGAAGCCGAAGACCGCGGCGTTGCGGGCGACGTTGGCCCGGGCCTGGGCGATCGCGGCGTCCCGGCCGGTGGGGGCGGCCGAGGCGGTGCCGGCGGTGACGGTGGCGGCGACCAGCGCGGCGGTGGCGGCTATGGCTCCGGCCGTGAGGCGGCGGCGAGAAGAGGAGGAGGGGCTCACTCTGACTCCAGTCGGGGATGCTGCGTGGCGCAGTGATGAGGGATGCGAAGAGATTGACGGTGATCAGTCATGAAGAGCTAGAGTCAGCGTCAGTTCTTTGCCAAATCTTGTCCCGTACTGATCAAAAGTGATCGATCGTGAGCAGTCCGTTTACGCTCCTGCCATGACGACCCCCCAGCTCCCGGCCCTCGACCTCCTCTGGCGCGGCGAGTTCACCGACCACGAAGTCGACGCCCTGCACCGCACCGCCTTCGGTGGTGCGGACGCTCCCGACGGCGCCCCCACGCCCTGGCGCGCCCGGCTGGAGCGCCACAGTCTCGGCTGGGTCTGCGCCCGCCCGGCTCCGGACGGCCCGCTGCTCGGCTTCGTCAACGTCCTCTGGGACGGCGGCGTCCACGCCTTCCTCCTCGACACCGCCGTCGCCCCGGCCGCCGGGCGCTGCGGCCTCGGCACCCGGCTGGTTGCCGCGGCCGCCGACAACGCCCGCGCGGCCGGCTGCGACTGGCTGCACGCCGACTTCGAACCCCATCTGCGCGCCTTCTACCTCGACGCCTGCGGCCTCCGCCCCACCGACGCCGGCCTGCTCCGGCTCTGACCTCCGTTCCGGCCCCGGCTCAGGCCTCCACGCCGGCCTCCACGCCGGCCTCCACGCCGGCCTCCACGCCGGCCTCCACGCCGGCCTCCACGCCGGCCTCCACGCCGGCCTCCGCTCCGGCCTCCGTTCCGACCCCGACCCCGACCCCGGCTCCGACCCCGCCCAGGCCCCAAGTGGTCGGCTTCGTAAGTCCTTCGGGGGCTGACGCTGTGGGAGCTCCCGTGCCAGGTGGTGGCGTAGAACCCGGGCGAAGGGGCGAGTTGACCTTCAAGTTGGATGAACGTCGACAATCGGTGCCATGGACGGCACCACGGAACTACTCAGCATCAGCGCATTCGCGCGGCGGGTCGGTCTCGCTCCGAGCGCCCTGCGTTTCTACGACGACTGCCGCGTTCTGCGGCCGGCGTGGGTTGATGGGGCGACGGGATACCGCTTCTACAGTCCTGCGCAGGAGGCCCGTGCCGCTCTCCTGCGCGGTCTGCGGGTAGCGGGACTTCCGCTGGCTGAAGTTACCGTGGTGCTCGACGGGCCCGAGCGCGAGGGTCGAGAGGTGCTGGAGCGGCACTTGGAGAGGATGCGGGACCAGACGCAGACGGCCGAGGCCGCCATCGCCGCGGTTCTGCGTTCCCTCTCGACTGCCGCCAGCATGACGGAAGCGCGAATCGGCGGCGTGGAGTTGGCCAGTGCGGTACGCCAGGTGGTGCCGGCCGCGACTTCCGACGTGGAATTCCCTGCGCTGGGTTGCGTCCTCATCGAGATCGATGACGGCGAGGTGCGTCTGGTGGCTACCGATCGCTATCGCCTGTCGATGCGCGTCCTGAGGCCGGCGGCACTCGACGGAGGGCCTTGCCGTCTGCTGGTGCGCGCGGCTGACCTGATCGAGTTCGGGCAATGGGCGGCGCGAGTCCACGAGGTCACCATCCAGGTCGGACCTGACGGCGCCCGCGTACGCAGTACGGCAGAGTCCCGTGCCCTGGTGACGGTCGATGACCTGTTCCCCGCCTACCGCGAGATGCTCTCGGCTCTGGCCCCGCCCGAGTACCGCGTGATCGTGGATCGCCTGGCCCTGCGTGAGGCGGTCAACAGCCGCGCAGACGCTGCTCGTATCGCTCTGCGCTTCGCCGACGACGAGCTGGTCGTCTCGCTTGCCGATCACTCCAACGCCGCCACCCTGCCTGCGGTCTGCCATGAAGACCTGTCCCAGCGGATCGGGTTCGACCCCGCCGTCCTGGGCCCCGCGCTGGAGGCCAGTGTCGGGCCCGACGTTCTGTTGGAGATCTCCGCCGTAGATCGGCCTGTCGTGGTGCGTTCCGCAGACCAGGGCAGCTTCACCACGCTGATCATGCCCGTCGCCCTCGACGCCTCCAGCTGATTCTTCCTCAACACCGCATCCCCATCACCTCAGGAGAACCGTGATCGACCCCGAGAACCCCGTCGTGCAGTTGTGCGCGCAGGGTATGCAAGCCGAGACCGAAGGACGAGACGTCCGAGCACGGGACCTGTTCCTTCGAGCCTGGGAAGCGGCCGAGGACGACTACGACGCCTGCATCGCCGCGCACTACCTCGCCCGGCACCAGCCGACCCCGCAGGAGACTCTGCGCTGGAACCAGGAGTGCCTGACCCGGGCCGACAAAGTCGGCGACGACCGTGTCCGCGGCTTCTACGCCTCAGTTCACGGCAACATGGCCCGGGCCCACCGGGACCTGGGCCAGATCGAGCAGGCCCGCGAACACTTCGAGTCCGCCGCCGAGCACATCGACGACGTCCCCGCCGGCCCTCACCAGCAATGGCTCCGCTACCGCATCGCCGCAGGACTGCGTGCCACCGCCCGGCCCGCACCACAGCAGCACGAAGACCCGGTCGGCGAACTCCTCACCACGCTCTGCGCACGCACGGACCTCGAAGCCCTGAGTCTGCTGCTGCCCCCGTACATGGGCAGCCTCGGCACACCCGAGGACGAGGAACGCGTCACCACCGCCCTGCGCATGCTCCATGCCGAGCGTCGCCTTCCCGACGAAGAACAGGCCGCCCTCGGCCACGCGATCAAGGTCCGGTCCGCCGCGTGAGCACCCGCGATCCCCGGTGACAAGCGCGTAGACCACCGGCCGCCGTCCTGGGCGCCGACAAACCTTCAACAATCACGATGGCCCGCCGACCTGACGGTCGGCGGGCCATCAACATGCCGGTCACTACCGCTATTCCGCCTCCTTGAAGGCCGTCAACCGTCTGACCAAGGCGTTTCCGAACGCGGTCATGGTCCACACCTCCGTGCACGCCTCCTGGACCCATCAGATCGAGATCTTCTTCTCGATCGTCCAGCGCAAGGTCGTCCACCCCAACGACTTCACGGACCTGACCCAGGTCTGGGACCGGCTCCGAGCATTCGAAGACCGCTACAACGCCCACAACGCCACGGCACAGCCGTTCCAGTGGAGGTTCACCACCTCCGACCTGGACGATCTGCTGGCCGGACTCGACCGGCACACCGCCGATCACCAGGAAGAATCCTCGTTCCGCCCCGCCGCATGATCAACCCCCGAAGGACTTCCGGAGCTGACCACTAAGCTCGCGGGATGGACGGATGGGTGGGGGCCTGGACCGGCGGGCGGCGCGCCGTGCACATCGGCAACGTCGCCGACTTCAACGAGCAGTTCATCGACCAGGACGGGCGCCGGCCGCAGGACGCCGACCGGCGCGCACGCCGCCTGCGCCAGGCGCACCACTACGCGGGTCTGGCCGTCGCCTACGGACCCGACCCCGCCGCCCTGGTGCTGCCCGCCGAGGTCGACCGGGCCTGGATCGACCTGCTCGCCCGCGAACTCGACTGGGGCCCGGTCGAGTCGTACACCGGCATCGCCCCCGGCGGTACGGTGGCCCGCGCGCTCGCCGACCGCCCCGCGCTGGCCGAACGGCTCGCCGGCGCCCCCGGCCCCGTGCTGCACTGGGGCCGCACCGCCGACCTCGGCGACGGGCCGGAACTGGCCGCCGTGCGCCGCTACGAGTCCAAGGCCGCCGCGCACGAGCTGTTCACCGCGCTCGCCCCCGGCCACCCCGAGGTCCGGGTGCCCCGGCAGGAGCACGCCGACACCCCGCGCCGCGCCGCCCGGCGGCTGGCCGCCAGAGCCGCCCGGGGACTCACCACCGTGCTCAAGTCCCCGTACGGCGTGGGCGGTTACGGCACCGCCGTGATCACCCCGCAGCACCTCCTCGCGGCCGGCGGCGCCCGGGCCCTGCTGCGCCGCCTGGTCCGCGAGGACGTGCTGCCGCCCGGCGGCGACCTGCTGCTGGAGGAGTACGTGGACGGCGGCCCGGCCGGCTCGGACCGGCTGCGCGACCTCACCTTCGACGCGGTGATCGGCGCCGACGGGCGGGTGCACCCGGTCGGGGTCGGCGAGATGGCCGTCGACGGCACCCGCTACCAGGGGGTGACGATCGGCCCGGGCGTGGTGCCGCCCGGCGCCGCGGCCGCCGCGGAACGGTTCGGGCTCGCGGTGGGGGAGCGGCTGGCCGCCGCCGGCCACCGCGGCTGGTACGACGTCGACTTCGTCACCGACCGGGACCGCAGGCTCGCCCCGACCGAGGCCAATCTGCGGCTCACCGGCCCGGCGGTCGCCTTCGTGCTGCGCCACCGCCTGGACGAGGTGCGCGGCCCCGGCCACCTGGTCCGCACCCTGGACGCCATGCCGCTGGGCGCCCGCCTCTCCCAGGAGGCGCTGTTCGGGCACCTGGAGGGGCTGCGCCCGCGGTGCGCGCGGCTCGGCGTGACCGTCCTGCCGCTGATCGTGACGGCCTGCTACGAGCCGGAGCCCGCCGTGGGCCTGGCGCTGGCGGCGCGCGGCGAGCGCGCCGCCGAGGCGCTGGACGCGGCGCAGTCCCTGCTCGGGGCGGCCCACCACGCGCTGGGGCGGATGTTCGAGGCCTTGCGCTGACGGACCGGAGCGCCGTCGGCGGGCCCGAACGGCGGCCCCGGAGGGCGGCCCGAACGGCGGCCCCGGGTCAGCGGAGCTGCTTCGGCTGCCAGGTGAGGAAGCGCACCACGACCGCCGCCGCGACCATCAGCGCGATGTTGAACACGTAGACCAGCCACACCTCGGTGGACAGGACCGAGCGGTCGGCGGTCCGGTACAGGTTGTCCTGCGGCCACCACGAGGCCAGCAGCCAGAACACCGAGACGTGCGCGGCGACCGAGAGCCCGGTCGGCCGCCCGAACCGGGCGGTCACCGCGGCCCCGAAGAGCAGCCAGGTCACGCCGAGCCCGAACGAGGCCCACTCGAAGAGGTAGAGCACGCGGAAGAAGTCGTCGTACGGACCCGGCACCGCCGAGACGTCCGTCGACCCCGGCCAGAGCTTCCGGGTGAGCAGCCAGGCGGCGAACGTGACGGACACCCCGACGAAGAGCGCGCCGCAGCCGAGGAAGGGCTCCGCCCCCGCGGCGTCCCCGGACCGGCCGCCGCCGCCCTTCCCGCGGTACCCCTTGCCGCCGCCCGCCCGGCGCGGCGCCGTGTGGTCGGCCGGGGCGGGCAGCGGCAGCGCGTCCCGGTCGAGCTTGCCCGCCCGGGTGCGCGGCAGGTCGGGCACGGGCACCACGGCGGCGGGCGCCCCGCCCTTCGGCAGCCGGGCGCCCAGGTAGGCCGAGAGCGACCAGCCGTCGGTGTCCGGCGCCCCGGGCTCGGTCACCGCGTACCCGACCAGCTCGCGCCGGCCGCGGGCCACCTCCAGCTCGGCGACGGCCGCCTCCCGCACCCCGGGGTGCCCGCGCAGCTCGGCCTCGGCGCGGGCCGCGAGGCGCACCCGGGCGACCACGGCGGTGGACGCCGCCGGGTCGGCCGGCCCGACCACGCCCGCCGCCCGGGCGACGAAGTGCAGGGTGCCGTCCTCGGCGAGGCGGCCGAGGTCGCCGGTGCGCAGCACCCGCCCGTCCGGGTCGAAGTCCGCCCGGACGAACCGCCGCGCGGTCTCCTCGGGCCGGCCGAGGTAGCCCCGACCGAGGCCGGGCCCGGCGAGGGCGATCTCACCGACCGCCCCGGCCCCGACCGGGCGGCCGTCCGGGCCGAGCACATGGACCCGGGCGCCGGGGAACGGCACGCCCACCACCGACAGCGCACCGCTGCCCGGCACCTCGTCGACGCCCCGTACCTCGAAGTACGTGCTGTCCACCGCGGCCTCGGCCAGCCCGTAGACGTTCACCACCCGGGTGCGGTGGCCGAGCAGCCGCCGCATGGCCAGGTGCTCGTCCAGCCACCACTTCTCGGCGCCGACGGTGAGCAGCCGCAGCCCGGGCAGCCCTCCCTCGCCGCCGGCCGGGCCCGCCCCGGCGAGGTGCTCGGCGAGGCGGCGCGCGGTGCGCACGTTCAGTTCCAGCAGGGTGATCCGCTCGGCGGCCACCAGCGCGGGCAGGTCGGCGATGTCGGCGCCGCGGTCCAGGGTGAGGTTGCGCGGGGCGACCACCAGGGTGGCGCCCGAGCACAGCGCGCGCACCCAGTCGGCCGTGAAGACGTCGAACTCCAGGCTCGCGGCGCTCAGGATCCGGTCGGCGGGCGTGAGGCCGTAGACCCGGCGCCAGCCGTGGTGCACGGCCAGCAGGTTGCGGTGCTCGACCACCGCGCAGCGGGGCGCGCCGGTGGTGCCGGAGGTGGTGAACACCACCGCCGCGTTCTCCGGCCCGATCGCCACCGGCGGCGGCCCGGAGGGCGGTCCACCGGGTCCACCGGATCCACCGGGTCCGTCGAGGCCGGCGGCCGAGTCCACGCAGACCAGCGCCCTGGCACCCGCGTCGGCCAGCCGGATCCGGTGGCTCTCCTCGGTGACCACCAGGACCGGGGAGGCCTCGTCGAGCACGTGCCGCAGCAGCGCGTCCGGCGCGCCCGGCTCCACCGGCACGTACGCGGCACCCGCCTTCAGCACGGCGAGCAGGGCGACGTACACCTCGGTGCCCCGGCCGAGCGCCACGGCGGCCCGGTCGCCCGGGCCGAGGCCGAGGGCGGTCAGGTGGCGGGCCAGCCGGTCGGCCCGCTCGTCCAGCTCACCGTAGGTCAGCTCCCGCCCGGCCCACCGGACGGCGACCGCGCCGGGGGCTCGCCGCGCGTGCTCCTCGAACCGACCGGGAAGCGTCCCGGCCCGTCCGGTGCCCACCTCGACCGGCTCGTACGGTCCCGCCATGCCCACCGCCCCCTCCGACCCGTCCGCGGCCCGCCCGCGACCCGACCCGGCCCTGCGCGCGCACCCGCACCCGCGCCGAGCCCGTTCCGCACCGCTTCCACGCCGCCGCGCCCCGCCCCGGTTCCGCGACCGGTCCTCCCGATCCTTCCGCCAACTCCCGCTCGGGGAAAGGGGCGTGCACCGGCGGTCCGGAGCGGCGGCGGTGTCCACCGCTCGGACACCCGGACCGCCGTCCGGGCGAACGGTTGTACTCTGCACGCGGACGGTCGGCGCCGGGCCCGTCCGGTGCGGCGCCGTGTCCGTGACGCTGCCCGTGACCCCGCCCGGCACCGGACCTGTAGGAGGCCCGCCCGCATGAGCACGCCCGACCCGCGCGCCACCGAGCCCCCCGCCGGCGGGCCCGCCGGGGAACCGCTGCCGCTGCTGCGCGCCCGGGCCGTCGACGTCGTCCGCGACGGGCGCCACCTGCTGCGCGGGATCGATCTCGCCATCCACCCCGGCGAGCACTGGGCGCTGCTCGGTCCCAACGGCGCCGGCAAGTCCACCCTGCTCGCCCTGCTCGGCGCCGTCTCCCACCCCACCCGCGGCGAGGTGGACGTGCTCGGCCGCCGGCTCGGCCGGGTCGACATCCGCGAGCTGCGCGCCCACCTCGGCCACGTCAACCCGCGCCACCCGCTGCGCTCGCCGCTGACCGTGCGCGAGGTGGTGCTCACCGGGATGACCGGCACGATCGAGCCGGACCTGCACCGCAAGCCCTCCCCGGAGGAGCTGGACCGGGCCGAGCAGCTGATCGACACCCTCGGCATGGCGGCTTCCGCGGAGTCCGCGTGGACCACCCTCTCGCAGGGGGAGCGGGGCCGGGCGCTGATCGCCCGCGCGCTGATGCCCAGTCCGCGGCTGCTGCTTCTCGACGAGCCCGCCACCGGGCTCGACCTGACCGCCCGGGAGCTGCTGCTGGACAGCCTGGACCTGCTGCGCCACCAGCACCCGGAGCTGGCCAGCGTGCTGGTCACGCACCATCTGGAGGAGCTGCCGGAGTCCACCACGCACGCGCTGCTGCTGCGCGGCGGGGAGACGGTCGCGGCCGGGCCGGTGGACGCGGTGATGACCACCGAGCTGGTGAGCGCCACCTTCGGGCACCCCATCCGGATCACCCGGCACGAGGGCCGCTGGACCGCCCGGGCCGCCGCCCGGCGCACCCCGGAGGCCTGACCGGGGATCGGCTCTCGAAAGGGGCGCGCACCGCCGGTGCGCGCCCCTTTACCACTTCTTTGCCTTCTTTGCCACGCCCTCCCGCGCCCCCGGTGGCCGGAAATCGTCGGTGGACCGACCGTTGGGACGCCCGGGGCCCGCTCCCACCTGCACCGTTTCGTGACCGACCCCGGTGTAGACGGCAAAATACGATATCCCTAAGGTATGCCTTAGCTAAGTGGGTGGCGGGTCGCCGACGGTGTCATCGCCCCCACCCGCGCTGAGCCCTGCCCTGATTCGCCCTGCCCACCGCTGGAGCCCGCATGTCCGCCCGTCGTTCCACCGCAGCCACGCTGCTCACCCTCGCCGTGGCGACCGCCGCACTGGCCGGCTGCTCGAAGAAGGACGACAAGGCCGCGGCCGACGCCGTCAAGGTGAACGCCACCGACACCGCCTGCGAGATCTCGAAGACCAGCTTCCCGGCCGGTCACGTCGCGTTCGACATCTCCAACAAGGGCTCGAAGGTCACCGAGGTCTACGTCTACGCCGCCGGCGACAAGATCGTCACCGAGCGCGAGAACATCGGCCCGGGCACCAAGACGACCATCAACGCCGAGATCAAGGCCGGCTCCTACGAGATCGCCTGCAAGCCGGGCATGGTCGGCGACGGCATCCGCCAGAAGATCACCGTCACCGGTGACGGCGGCTCGGCCGCCCCGGCCGACCCGCGGCTGACCGCCGCCGTCGACGCCTACCGGAAGTACGCCCAGGAGCAGGCCGACGCCACCATCCCGGCCGTCGAGGCCTTCGCCGCCGCGATCAAGTCCGGCGACCTGGAGAAGGCCAAGGCCCTCTACGCGCCGTCGCGCACCGGCTGGGAGCGCACCGAGCCGGTCGCCGAGAGCTTCGGTGACGTCGACCCGAAGACCGACACCCGCGAGGACGGTCTGGAGCCGGGCCAGGAGTGGACCGGCTGGCACAAGCTGGAGAAGTCGCTCTGGGCCGACGCCACCATCGGTGACGCCGAGAAGAAGCTCGCCGACCAGCTGGTCGCCGACCTGAAGGACTGGCAGAAGAAGATCCCCGAGGCGGAGATCACTGCGACCAGCATGGCCAACGGCGCCAAGGAGCTGCTGGACGAGGTCGCCACCGGCAAGGTCACCGGCGAGGAGGAGCGCTACAGCCACACCGACCTGGCCGACTTCGTCGCCAACGTCGAGGGCGCCAAGAAGGCCTACGAGCTGCTGAAGCCGGTCGCCGCCGAGAAGGACGCCGAGCTGGCCAAGACGCTGGACGCCGAGTTCGCGGGCATCGAGACCCTGCTCGCCAAGTACAAGCAGGCCGACGGCACCTACACCACCTACGACAAGGTCGCCGAGACCGAGCGCAAGAGCCTGTCCGACGCCGTCAACTCGCTGGCCGAGCCGCTGTCGAAGCTGGCCGCCGCGGTGGTCGTGAAGTAACGACCACCGCCCGGTGCGCCCGCCCTCGGCGCGCGCACCGGGCACCGCGCCACCGCGCACCGCACCCGACCTCCGCCGTGGCGGCCCCCGTGGCCGCCACGGCATCCGCGAGTCCAGCACAGAGAAGGGTCCACCCGCCCATGGACGCCGAGAACCAGCAGCAGAGCGGGACGCCGGCCGACACCGCCGCCACCGCGGACACCGCCGCCGCCCGCACGTCGGTCAGCCGCCGCGCCGTGATCGGCTGGGCCGGTGCCGGGGTCGCCCTGGGCGCGGCCGGCGTCGGCTCGGTCGCCGCCGCCACCCGCCAGGACGACGACGCCCCGGCCGCCCCGGCCGCGGCCACCGCCGACATCGCCTTCTACGGTGACCACCAGTCCGGCATCGCCACCCCCGTCCAGGACCGGCTGCACTTCGCCGCCTTCGACGTCTCCGCGAGCGCCACCCGCGAGTCGCTGGTCAAGATGCTGAAGGAGTGGACCAAGGCCGCCGCCGCGATGACCGGCGGCCGCGAGGTCGGCAGCGGCGCCGCCAGCGGCCTGCCGGAGGCACCGCCGGACGACACCGGCGAGGCCCTGGGCCTGCCGGCCTCCCGGCTCACCCTCACCATCGGCTTCGGCCCGAGCCTGTTCGAGAAGGACGGCGTGGACCGCTTCGGCCTCGGGGCCAAGCGGCCCGAGGCCCTGATCGACCTGCCCAGGTTCAAGGGCGACAACCTCGACCCGCAGCGCAGCGGCGGCGACCTGTGCGTCCAGGCCTGCGCCGACGACCCGCAGGTCGCCGTGCACGCGATCCGCAACCTGGCCCGGATCGGCATGGGCACCGTCAACATCCGGTGGTCGCAGCTGGGGTTCGGCAAGACCTCCTCCACCACCCCGGACGCCCAGACCCCGCGCAACATGATGGGGTTCAAGGACGGCACCCACAACATCGCCGGGACCGACACCGCCAAGCTGGCCGACCACGTCTGGGTCGCCCCCGGCGAGGGCCCGGAGTGGATGACCGGCGGCTCCTACCTGGTCGCCCGCCGGATCCGGATGCACATCGAGACCTGGGACCGCGCCCCGCTCAAGGAGCAGGAGGACGTCTTCGGCCGCACCAAGGGCGAGGGCGCGCCGTACGGGCGGACCAAGGAGCACGACGACCCGGACCTCAAGGCGATGCCCGTGGACGCGCACGTGCGCCTGGCCCACCCGGACTCCAACGGCGGCCAGATGATCCTGCGCCGCGGCTTCTCCTTCACCGACGGCACGGACGGCCTCGGCCGGCTCGACGCGGGCCTGTTCTTCCTCGCCTACCAGCGCGACAGCCGCAAGGCCTTCGTCCCGCTCCAGCAGCGGCTCGCGGCCTCCGACGCGCTGAACGAGTACATCCAGCACGTGGGTTCGGCCCACTTCGCCTGCCCCGCGGGCGTCCGCAAGCCCGGCGAGTGGTGGGGCCAGGCCCTGTTCGGCTGAGTCCGACCCCGCACCCGTCTCGCCCGTACCACCTCTTCACCCCCCAGGAGCCAGCGTGTTCGCCAACTACCTGATCGGCCTGCGCGAAGGACTCGAAGCCAGCCTGGTCGTCTGCATCCTCATCGCCTATCTGGTCAAGACCGGCCGCAAGGACCGGCTGCCCCCGGTCTGGGCCGGCGTCGGCGTGGCCGTGGCGCTCAGCCTGGCCTTCGGCGCCGTGCTGCAGTTCGGCTCGACCCAGCTCAGCTTCGAGGCCCAGGAGGCGCTCGGCGGCACGCTGTCGGTCATCGCGGTCGGCCTGGTCACCTGGATGGTGTTCTGGATGCGCCGCACGGCCCGGCACCTGAAGACCGAGCTGCACGGCAAGCTGGACGCCGCCCTCGCCATGGGCACCGGTGCCCTGGTGGTCACCGCCTTCCTGGCGGTGGGCCGGGAGGGCCTGGAGACCGCGCTGTTCATCTGGACCGCGGTGCAGGCCACCTCGGACGGCTACAACCCGATCATCGGCGCGGCGCTCGGCCTGCTGACCTCGATGGTGCTGGGCTGGCTGTTCTACCGCGGCGCGCTCAAGATCAACCTGGCCAAGTTCTTCACCTGGACCGGCGCGATGCTGGTCGTGGTCGCCGCCGGCGTGCTCGCCTACGGCGTGCACGACCTCCAGGAGGCCGGCTGGCTGGGCGGCCTGCACGACCTCGCCTTCGACATCTCCTCCACCATTCCCAAGGACAGCTGGTACGGCACCCTGCTCAAGGGCGTGTTCAACTTCCAGCCGGACCCGACGGTCCTCCAGCTGGTGGTCTGGCTGGTCTACCTGGTGCCGACCCTGGCCTTCTTCTTCGGGGTGTTCGGCGGCGGCACCGCCAAGCCGGTCGCCCCGAAGCCGGACGCCGCCGAGTCGGCCGCCTGAGCGAACACTTCGCGCCGTCCGCGCACCCGCGCGACACCCCGCAACGCCCCGTTCGGCCACCCGCCGAGCGGGGCGTTCGGCGTTCCCGGCGCGCCGGCCGACGCTGAACCTGACGGCCGGTCAAAAAGTTCACCTCCTGGATCTACCCGCGTAAACCCCCGGGCCCCCATCCTGGTTGGCAGCCCGGGCCGGTTCCCGCCCGGGGGCTTTCCCCTGCCCTCCTCGACCCAGGAGTCCCCCGCATGTCCGCGATGTCCGCCATATCCGCGCCCCGCCGCGCCGTGGCCGCCGCCCTCGGCGCCCTGCTGCTCGCCCTCGCCACCCTGCTGACCGGCGCCGGCACGGCGCAGGCCGCCCTGCCGACCCCGGTCTCCGCCGCCACCGCCCGGGGCTACCTCGCCTCGATCGCGGTGGCCGCCGAGTCGCACACCACCACCTACGACCGCGCGCTCTTCCCGCACTGGATCACCGTCTCCGGCACCTGCAACACCCGCGAGACGGTCCTCAAGCGGGACGGCAGCAACGTCGTCACCGACGCCAACTGCGCGTCCGTCGGCGGCAGCTGGTTCTCGGTCTACGACAACGTGACCACCACCAGCGCCTCGACCTTCGACATCGACCACCTGGTGCCGCTCGCCGAGGCCTGGCGCTCCGGCGCCTGGGCCTGGACCACCGCCCAGCGCCAGGCCTTCGCCAACGACCTGACCCGTCCGCAGCTGGTCGCCGTCTCCGCGAGCTCCAACCGCTCCAAGGGCGACCAGGACCCGGCCAACTGGCTGCCGCAGGCCTCCTACCGCTGCACCTACGCCCGCGCCTGGGTCCAGGTGAAGTACTACTACGGCCTCTCCGTCGACAGCACCGAGAAGAGCGCCCTCTCCTCGATCCTCAACGGCTGCTGAGGAAACGTTCGCTCTCGGTGATGCACCGGCGCCCCACCGTCACCACCGGGGCGCCGGTGCCCCGTTGACCCTCCGCACTCCCTGCGTGCCCGAACGAATCGGCGGCGGATTTCCCTGTCTGCGCGGCGCGAATGGACCTACCGTGGAGGAAGAGAACGTCTCGACGTGGGAGTGTGGTCGAGATGGGGACCCCGGCGGACGAGCGGTCCGAGCGGTTACCGGCGGAGCAGCGGCGACAGAGGTCCGCGTGGCGCGAGCGCGTCCTCGCCCGGGTCGCCTATCTCTCGGCGCAGCTCGACCGGCAGGAGTGCGAAGCCGACGGGGACGAATGCCGGCGGCTGGAGCTGATCGAGGGCGCCCGCCGGTGTCTGGAGAAGGCCGCCGGGGCGGCGACCGAGAAGCACGGCTGGCGCAAGCTCTGGTCCGGGGCCACCGCGCTGGAGGGCGGCTGGTCGAACGTCCGCTCCGCCGACGTGCTGCTCCTGGAACTCGTCCGGGCCGAGTCGCTGTCGGCCCGTGCCGTCGACATCCTGGCCATGGCGCGGCTGCACCTGGGCATGAACGACCTGCGCACCGTCGAGCTGGCGAAGCGGGTCGGAAGCAAGGACGAGCCCGTCGGCGAGGCGGACCGCAGCCTTCTGGTGCACACCCTCGACGCGGCGTACGCGGCGCTCGACGCGGAGTACGCGCGGGTGCGCAGCCTGCGGAACATCCTCTGGGCCGCCAGCGCCTGCGTCCTGCTCGGTGTGATCTCCCTGGCCGTCTTCGGCGCGTTCTTCCCCAAGTCGCTGAGCCTCTGCTTCAGCCCGTTGCCCACGCCGGCCTCCGGTTTCAACGTGCCCGGACCGTCGAGCGCCAGGCTGGTGGTCTGCCCGGCCGGGGAGTACCCCTGGGTTCCGGCCAAACCGATACCCGGTGACTACGCCTCGCGGCTGGACATCATCACCGTCGAGGTCGCGGGGCTGGCCGGCGCCGCGCTCACGGTGATCGGCTCGCTGCGCCGGATCCAGGGCACCAGCGCGCCGTTCATGCTGCCGCTCGCGGCGGCGGCGCTGAAGTTCCCGACCGGCGCGCTGACCGCCGTCATCGGCCTGCTGCTGATCAGGGGCGCGTTCGTCCCGGGCCTGAGCGATCTCGACAGTCGGGCCCAGGTGCTCGCCTGGGGCGTCGCCTTCGGTGCCGCACAGCACCTGGTGACCAGGTTCGTGGACCTCCGGGCCCAGAGCACGCTGGACGACGTCGGGAGGCCGCCGGGTGAGGCCGACCCGCAGGATCCCCGGGGCGGGCCGCGCGCCCCGTCCGACCAGAAGACCTGAGCCACAGCGCCCGACAGCACGGCGCCCGCCGGGAGTGGTCCCGGCGGGCGCCGCGTGTTCGGGGCGGTGGGCGGTGGCTGCTCGCCCTGGTGGCTACTCGCCCTTGATCGCGCCGAGGATGTCCATCCGGGCCGCGCGGCGGGCCGGCCAGAGGGCGGCGAGCAGGCCGATCACGGCGGCGGCGGCCAGGAAGAAGGCGGTCTTCCCGGGCGGGACCACCAGGGTGATGTTCTTGAACGAGTCCGCCAGGGTGCGGGTGCCGGCCCAGGCGGTGACGATGCCGAGCAGGACGCCGACCACGCCGCCGAACAGCGCGATCATCAGCGACTCCAGCCGGACCATCCGGCCGATGCCGCGGCGGTCCAGGCCGATCGCCCGCAGCATGCCGATCTCCCGGCGGCGCTCGAACACCGACATCGCCATGGTGTTGATGACGCCCAGCACCGCGACCACCACGGACATGCCCAGCAGGCCGTACATGATGTTCAGCAGGGCGGTCACCAGCTGGCTGTTCTCCGCCTTGATGTCCTTCTCGCCCTTGACGCTGATCAGCGGGTTGCCGCCGGTGGCGTCGCGCAGCGCCTGCTTGAGCTCGGGGGTCGCGCCGTCGGCGCCCTTGACCAGGACCTTCTGCAGGCCGGAGCCGGCGGCGGCGTGCGAGCCGACCACCTGCTCGGGGGCGATGATCCCGGCGACCTCGGTGTTCTGCTCGACCAGGCCGCCGACGGTCAGGGTGCCGCGGCTGCCGTCGGGGTAGGTGATGTCGAGCGTCGAGC
Source organism: Kitasatospora sp. NPDC056184 (assembly GCF_042268405.1). Taxonomy (NCBI): domain Bacteria; kingdom Bacillati; phylum Actinomycetota; class Actinomycetes; order Kitasatosporales; family Streptomycetaceae; genus Kitasatospora; species Kitasatospora sp. NPDC056184. The sequence goes on from NZ_JBHJUI010000001.1 coordinate 602,048, forward strand.
CGACCGCCAGGCCGTTGCGCTCGGCGTAGCCGGTGGTGGCGAGCAGCTTGCCCTGCTTGAGGGAGTCGGCGGCGCCGGCGGTGACCTTGAGGTCGATCAGCTGGTCGAAGGTGGTGGCGTCCACGGCGGTCAGCCGGGTGGTGTCGCCGTCGGCCACGGCCTTCACCGGCACCTCGCGCACCGCGCTGATCATGGTGACCCCGGCCGTCTTGGCGATCTGGCCGGAGACCTCGGGGGAGAGCATGGAGAAGTTCTCCATGGCGACGGCGTAGTCGGCCTTCAGGTCGACCTCGGTGGCCTCGTCGACGGCCTTGTTCACCGAGGCGCCGACCACGGTCAGCGCGGTGATCAGGGTGACGCCGATGGTGAGCGCGGAGGCGGTGGCGGCGGTGCGGCGCGGGTTGCGCACGGCGTTCTCGCGGGCCAGCTTGCCGGGCGTGCCGAACAGCTTGCGCAGCACCGGGGCGAACAGCGCGATCATCGGGCGGGACAGCAGCGGGGTGAGCACGAAGACGCCGATCATCAGCGCGCCCGCGCCGAGGGCCACCAGGTTGACCTCCTTGGCGGCCGCGCCGCCGAGCAGGGCGGCGACGCCGGCCGCGGCGAAGAACAGTCCGATGACGTTCCGCACCAGCAGGGACTTCTGGGTGGCCGGCTGCTCGGCCGAGCTCATCGCGGCGACCGGGGCGATCCGGGAGGCGCGCAGCGAGGGCAGCCAGGCGGCGAGCACGGTGACGACGGTGCCGACGAGGATCGAGGCGATCACCGTGGACGGGGCGATCACCAGCGGGCCGGTGGGCATGCCGGTGTCCAGCGAGCCGATCACGGACTGCAGCCCGGCGGCGATGCCGATGCCGGCGACCAGGCCGCCGATCGAGGCGGTCAGGCCGACCAGCACGGCCTCGGCCAGCACGGAGAGGGTGATCTGCTTGCGGCTGGCGCCGACGGCGCGCAGCAGGGCCAGTTCCTTGGTGCGCTGGGCGACCAGCATGGTGAAGGTGTTGGCGATGATGAAGACACCGACGAAGAGCGCGATGGCGGCGAACATCAGCAGGGCGGTGGACATGCCCTTGGTGCCGGCCTCGATCATCCGGTCCTGCTCGTCGGCGAGTTCGCGGCCGGTGCGGGCCTCCAGGTCGTCGGAGGCGGGCAGGGTCTGCTTGACGGCGGCGAGCAGCGCGGTGTCGTCGGCGCCGGGCTTGCCCTTGACGTCGATCTCGGCGAACCGGCCCGGGGCCAGGTAGAGCTGCTGGGCGGTGGCGGTGTCGAAGGCGGCGAGCGAGCCGCCGGAGAGCACCCGCGGGTCGTTGGTGGTCACGGTGCCGGTGAGCTTGAGCTCCATGACCGGCCCGTTGATGGCGACGCGCACGGTGTCGCCGACCTTGTAGCCGCCCTTCTCGGCGGTCTTGGCGTCCAGGGCCACCTCGTCGGAGGTCCGCGGGCCGCGGCCGTCGACCAGCGGGTAGCGCGGGTCGGTGCCGTCGGCGCCCGGCACGTAGTTGGTGCCGGTGGTGGAGAAGCCGTTGCCGATCAGCGCGCCCTTGCGGTCGGCGATGCCGGCGAAGCCGCTGACCACGCCGCGGGCCTCGGCGGCGCCGGGCAGCCCGGCGATCGCCTTGCGGGTGTCCTCGGTGAGGGAGGGACCGCCGGAGGTCCGGTCGCCGTTGTCGTACCCCTTGCTGACGGCGGCGCCGTCGCTGACGGTGACGGCGATGTCGGTGTAGCTCTTGGCGCTCTGGGAGCGCATGGCGTTGCCGAAGGTGTCGGTGAAGACGAGGGTGCCGGCCACGAAGGCGGTGCCGAGGAGGACGGCGAGCGCCGTCATCAGCAGCCGGGCCTTGTGGGCCAGCACGTTGCGCAGTGCGGTGCGGTACATGGGAGGGAGTCAGTCCTGGGGGTCGTGGGGACGGCGGCCGGTTCGGGGCCGGGGCGGTCGGCCGGCGCGGGGCGTCAGCTGGTGCGGCCCTTGGCGTCGAAGCGGCGCATGCGGTCCAGGACGGCGTCGGCGGTCGGCTGGGCCAGTTCGTCGACGATGCGGCCGTCGGCGAGGAAGACGACGCGGTCGGCGTAGGAGGCGGCGACGGGGTCGTGGGTGACCATGACGACGGTCTGGCCGAGTTCGCGCACGGAGTTGCGCAGGAAGGAGAGGATCTCGGCTCCGGAGCGGGAGTCCAGGTTGCCGGTCGGTTCGTCGGCGAAGACGATGTCGGGCTTGCTCGCGAGGGCGCGGGCGCAGGCGACGCGCTGCTGCTGGCCGCCGGAGAGCTGGCTGGGGCGGTGGGAGAGCCGGCCGGAGAGGCCGACGGTCTCGACGACCCGGTCGAGCCACTGCTTGTTGGCCTTGCGGCCGGCGATGTCCATCGGGAGGGTGATGTTCTCCAGGGCCGTGAGGGTGGGCAGCAGGTTGAAGGCCTGGAAGATGAAGCCGATGTGGTCGCGGCGCAGCTGGGTGAGCTGCTTGTCCTTGAGGCCGACGAGCTCGGTCTCGCCGATGGTGGAGGAGCCGGAGGTGACGGTGTCGAGGCCGGCCATGCAGTGCATGAGGGTGGACTTGCCGGAGCCGGAGGGGCCCATGATGGCGGTGAACTCGCCCTGCGGGAAGGTGACGCTGACGTTGTCGAGGGCGACGACGCGGGTGTCGCCCTCCCCGTAGACCTTGTTCAGGCCGGTGGCGCGGGCGGCCGCCCGGCCGGTGCGGACGGCGGTTGCGGACATCGTCACGAGGAGGCTCCCTGGGGCGCGAGGTCGAGGTGGGGGAAGGAAAACGGAAGATCGTCTTCCCTTCCATTCTCGCAACCGCTCCGTGTCCGGATTGTCGCTCCCGGGTAGGGGCTCCCCCCGCCGTCCCGGCGGTCCGGCGGGGGTGCTTCTCCTCCTCAGGTATGACATCCGCCCCCGAGGCGCCGCAGGGCGGCGGCTACTCGACCGCGACGCCCCAGCGCACCGCGAGCCCGGCCAGCCCGTCTTGCACCGGCGTCCCGCTCGGCGTGAACCGCCAGCCGCCGCCGCGCCGCTGGAAGGAGCCGAGGACCATCGCGCTCTGCGACACCCCGCCGGTCTCGGCCGCCCACTCGGCGGGGCCCTCCGCGTCCGGGCCGAAGACGCCCGTCAGCGCGAGGCCGTGCACATAGCCGAGCGGCAGCACCGGCGGCTCCTCCTCCTCGGTGGACACCGCCACCACCACCTCGTCCACACCCGGCGCCAGCCGGCCCGGCTCCAGGGTGAGCTCGGCGCGGCGCACCGGCTCGCCCGGCACCGAGCGGGTGGGGTGCAGCCGCACCGCGCCATCCGGGTCCTGCGGGTTGTTGAAGAACACGAAGTGCTCGTCGTCCAGCACCCGGCCGTTCGCGCACAGGAACGCCGAGACGTCCAGCTCGACCGGGTCCCCGCCGGCCGTGCGGCTGCGCCAGGAGAGCGCCAGGGTGGTGGTCGCGCGCTCCGCCGGGGCGTCGTCCGCCGGGGCGGCAGCCGGGGCGCGGCGGTCGCCGCCGTTCGCGTGGCCGGCGCCGTTCGTCCGCTCGCCCAGCCGCCCGCGCAGGCCCTGCTCCGCCAGCAGCTCCACCAGCTCCGGCCCGCTCACCAGGGTGAGCGGCTTGTTGCGGATGTAGTCGTACGAGCCCGGCCCGAAGCCCGCGGTGGTCACCAGGATGCCCTTGATCGCGCCGTGGTGGCGCACCGTCGAGTCCAGGTCGCGCACGGCGGTGGGGGAGACCGTCGAGCGGTAGCGCTTGGCCTGGATCACGATCCGCCCGCCGGTCACCGGATCGAGGTCCTCGGCGACCACGTCCACCCCGGCGTCGCCGCTGCGCGCCGTGGTCATCACCCGGAACCCGCGCAGCCGGAACAGCTCGGCGATCAGCTCCTCGAACTCGATCGGGTCCATCTCGAAGAGGTCCGGGTCGTCCTCGCCGCCCTGCCCGGCCACACTGCCGCCGACCGTCTCCGGCAGCCGGTCGGGCCGCACCTCGTCCAGCCGCTCGGGGCGCGCCGACAGCACCCCGCCGAGGCCCTGGAAGCACTCCACGGCCGCCACCCGGTCCAGCGCCAGCCCGGCGAACTCGCCCCGGTCGACGGTCACCGTGGTGAGGAACCGCTCCGCCTCCCGGCCGGTCGCCGGGTCGATGCCGCGCACGAAGCCGTTCAGCACCACCGAGGCCAGCATGCCGTCCCCGTCCGCCCGGTACAGCTCGGCCACCACCCGCAGCGCGGTCTGCGCCAGCACCTCCCGGTACAGCGCCTTGCGCTCGGTCGCCGGGCGGGCCACCTCGGCCTCGCGGTCGTCCGACTTCACGTACCGCACCCGGGCGGTCGCCGGGACGACGTCCGCGCCCGGCAGCTCCCAGTTCACCACCAGCTGGCGGCTCGACGCCTCCCAGGCCGCCACCAGCCGGTGCGGGAAGCCCTCCGGCCAGCCCGCCGAGGCGTACAGCACGGCGGTGAAGTACTCCTGCACGGCCTCCGCCTCGCCGGACCGCAGCCGGCGCAGCAGGTCCTCGGTCCGGGCGGCCCGCTGCTCGTCCTCCCGGCGGAACCGGGCCACCCACTCCAGGTACTGCCCGTGGTACTCGGCCAGCCGGCGCTGCCGGTCCGCCTCGGCGGCCTGCGCCGCGTACCAGTCCTGCTCGAACCGGGCCCGGGCCTGCGCCACGTACTGCTCGTACTGCTGCCACACCCCGGGGTTGCGGGCCTGCACCGGGTCCGGCGGCGGCACCTGGTAGCGGGACTGGTCCGGCATCGGCACCGCCTCGCCGAGCCGTCCCGGCTCGAACGGCGGCACCGGGCGCGGGGCCAGCAGGCTCTGTGCCCGGAACGCCGCGCCGCCCGCCCCGGCCGCCAGCAGGCCGCGCAACTCCTCCACCCGGCCGTCCAGTTCGGCCGTCTGCCGGGCCGCCTCGGCCTCCCGGGCCTGCTGGTACGCCTTCTGCGCCTCGCGCTCCGTGCGGGCCGCCGCTTTCTGCGCCTCGCGCTGCTCCCGCTCCCGCCGGCGCTGCTCGGCGGCCTGGGCGCGCCACCGGGCCTCCTCCCGGCGCTGCTCCTGCCGCTGCGACTCCGCCCAGACCGCCAGCACCCCGTCGTTCCGCCGCCCCGCCACGTCCACCCCTTCGCTCCCACACCGGTCCGCCGCGGCGCCCGCCTCCCGGCCGCGCCGCCGCCGCGCCCGCCACAATAGAACGTGCACCGGGGGCGTGCGCAAAGCGCCCGCGACCTGCGGCGTCGGCCGGGGGTGAAAGGGCGTCAGGCCGGGGGAGCGGAGACGGCCGGCTCCGGGGCGTCCGCGTACCAGCGCCACCCGGTGCGGCGCGGGCGGCCGGGCAGCGCGACGCGGCCGGTGGCCCAGAGCAGGGTCGGCCAGGGGCCGGCGGGGTCGAGGGAGACGTCGGGGAAGAGCCGGGCGAGGGTGCGGCGGCAGACGCCGGCGGGCGGCTCCCAGGGCAGTCCGAGCCCCTCGGCGACGTCGTGCACGTGCACCAGCGTCTCCACCAGGCTCATCGCGACGAACCCCGCCGGGTCGGCGAGCCCCCAGGGGTGGAAGGCGCGGACCTCGGGGGTCCTGGCCCGGGCGATCGCGATCATCAGGCCGCCGCTCGCCTCCAGGACCTCCAGCAGTCCCCGCGGGCCGTCCTCGCGGCGGGCGTGGACGAAGCCGTTCGGCCCGCCGGGGAAGGGCCGCCGGGAGACGAAGGGCACGTAGCGGTCGCGAGGCGGCTGGGCCGGGCCGAGCTGGGCGGCGTAGGCGAGCAGGTCGTCCGCGAGGTGCTCGACGGTGGTCCAGCAGTCCCAGTCGACGCCGCCGGCCCGGCGGGTCCAGTCGGTGTCGGCGGGTGCGGCGCGCAGGGTGTCCGCGGCGAGCCGGAGGACGGCGGCCAGGTCGTCGGGCGTGGGGTCGTCGGGCGTCGGGTCGTCGTCGGCCGGGGGCCCGGGCGGGGCGGCGAGGTCGGTGGTGATCATGCGCGGGACGGTATCCGATCGGACGGTCCTCGCCCAGAAATGCCCCTGGGGGTATCTCTGCTACAGTCGAACGTGCCGGGTGGATACCCCCGGGGGTAAAATGCTCACGGAAGGAGAGGCACGTGTTCTTCGTCGACACCCTGGAGATCGAGGGCCTCGGCAACCGCAGCTACCTCGCCGGCGGACCGGGCGGGGCGATCGCCGTCGACCCGCCGCGCGACATCGACCAGGTCATCGCCGCGGCCGCCCGCCGCGGCGTGCGCATCACCTACGTCGCCGAGACCCACGTCCACAACGACTACGTCACCGGCGGCCTCGAACTCGCCCGGGTCACCGGCGCGCACTACCTCGTCCCCGCCGACGCCGCCGTCTCCTACCGGCGGGTGCTCGTCCACGACGGCGACGAGTTCGACGTCGACCCCGCCGCCCGCCTCACCTTCCGGGCCGTCGCCACCCCCGGCCACACCCCGCACCACACCTCCTACGTGCTCGCCGAGGCCGGCCGCCCGGTCGCCGCGTTCACCGGCGGCTCGCTGCTCATCGGCACCGTCGGCCGCCCCGACCTGGTCGAACCCCGGCTCACCGAGGACCTCGCCCGCGCCCAGCACGCCTCCGCCCACCGGCTCGCCGACGGCCTCGCCGACGACGTGGCCGTGCTGCCCACCCACGGCTTCGGCAGCTTCTGCTCCGCCGGGCAGGCGGCCGGCACCGCCACCACCGTCGGCGCCGAGCGGCGGCGCAACGAGGCCCTGGTCAAGGACGTCGACACCTTCGTCGCCGACCTGCTCGCCGGACTCGACGACATCCCCGCCTACTACGCCCACATGGGCCCGCTGAACGCGGCCGGCCCGGCCCCCGTCGACCTCACCCCGCCCGCGCCCGCCGACCCGGCGGAACTCGCCCGCCGCCTCGCCGCCGGCGAGTGGGTCGTCGACCTGCGCGCCCGCACCGCCTTCGCGGCCGGCCACCTCGCGGGGTCCTTCAACATCGAGGCCGACGGGCAGGTGGCGACCTACCTGGCCTGGCTGATCCCCTGGGGCAAGCCGGTGACGCTGCTCGCGGAGAGCACCGAGCAGCTCGCCGCCGCCCAGCGCGAACTCGTCCGGGTCGGCATCGACCGCCCCGCCGCGGCCGCCACCGGCGGTCCCGAGGACTGGCTGCTGCCCGGCGAGCAGCCGCGCGCCTTCCGCCGCGCCACCTTCGCCGACCTCGCCGCCGAACTCGCGGCCACCGCCCGCGACGGCGGCCCGGCCCCGGTCGTCCTCGACGTCCGCCGCGCCACCGAGCGCGCCGCCGCCCACCTCGACGGCACCCACCACATCCCGCTGCACCAGCTCCACCGGCGCGGCGCCGAACTGCCGGACGGCCCCGTCTGGGTGCACTGCGCCGGCGGCATGCGGGCCGGGATCGCCGCCTCCCTGCTGGACGCGGCCGGACGCGAGGTCACCGCCGTCGACGACACCTTCGCCTCCGCCGCCGAGGCCGGCCTCACCGTCGTCACCGCCTGACCGCCCCTCCCGGCACCCGCACCACCCCCGCAGGAGCACCACCATGCACCACCCCGCCCCCTGTCCGACCCCGCACCTCCCCACCGCCCCCTCGCCCACCGCCGGAACCCCGGGGGTGGGCCGATGACCACCCTGCTGCTGGCGCTCGCCGCCGGCGCCGTGGTCGGACTGGTCCTCGGCGGGCTCGGCGGCGGTGGCGGCATCCTGGCCGTCCCCGCGCTGATCTACCTGCTCGGGCTCTCCCCGGCCGCCGCCACCACCGCCGCCCTGCTGATCGTCCTCGCCACCTCGATCTCCGCGATCGTCGCCCACACGCGGGCGGGCACCATCCGCTGGCGCACCGCCCTCGCCTTCGCCGCCGCCGGGCTGATCCCCGCCGCCCTCACCGGCGCGGCCGCCGCCCGGCTGCCGCAGAGCGTGCTCACCGCCGCCTTCGCGCTGGTCGCCGCGCTCGCCGCGGTCCGGATGCTGCGCCCGCCCCGCCCGGTTCCGGCCGACGCGGCGGCACCCGTGGGCGCCCGCCCCGGCCGGGCGGCGGCCTCGGGGGCCGGGCTCGGCGCCCTGACCGGCCTGCTCGGCGTCGGCGGCGGCTTCCTGGCCGTGCCGGCCCTGGTCGGCGCGGTCGGGCTGTCGATGGAGGCCGCCGTCGGCACCAGCCTCCCGGTGATCGCCGTCAACGCCTCCGCCTCGCTCGCCACCCGCGGCGGCGGCGCGGCCGGACTCGACTGGGCGGTGATCGCCCCGTTCACCGCCGCCGCCGTGCTCGGCGCCTGGGACGGCAAGCGGCTCGCCGCCCGCCTCTCCGGGGCCGTCCTCCAGCGGGTCTTCGCCGTCCTGCTGCTCGGCGTCGCCGCCGTCATGGGCGCCGACGCCCTGCTCTGACCCCGTACCACCGTTCCCCTTCCGACAGGAGCCCCATGACCACCCCCACCGAACTCACCCCGGCCCAGGCGCACCCGCGCCTCGCCGCCCTCACCGTCGTCGACGTCCGCACCCCGGGCGAGTACGCGGCCGGACACGTCCCCGGCGCCCTGAACGTCCCGCTCGACCAGCTCGACCGCGCCCTCCCGGCCCTGCGGGCCGCCGCCGCGCGGGGCGAACTCCTCGTCGTCTGCGCCTCCGGCAACCGCTCGGGCCGGGCCTGCGCGTCGCTGGCCGCGGCCGGCATCCCCGCCGCGACCCTGGTCGGGGGCACCAGCGCCTGGGCGGCCGCCGGGCACGAGGTGCGGCGGCCCGAGGGCGCCCCGGCGCGGGCGCCGTGGGCGATGGACCGCCAGGTCCGCTTCGCGGCCGGCGGCCTGGTCGCGGCCGGCGTGGTCGTCGACCTCGTGCTGCCCGGCGCCCGCTGGGTCTCGGCGGCGGTCGGCGCGGGCCTGGTCTTCTCGGCGGCGACCAACACCTGCGCGATGGGCGCCCTGCTCGCCCGCCTCCCGTACAACCGCCCCCGTCCCGGCCAGGGCCCCGACCTCGACGCCACCCTCGTCGCCCTCGCCGGGGCCCGCTGAGCCCGGACCGCCTGCCGCCCCGCCACCGGACGAGTGCTCGCTCCGGTGGCGGGGCCGTTCCGTGCCGGGAACCGCGGTCCGCCGTCAGATCGCGAACCGCCACCGCTGGGTGTCGTCGCCGAAGCAGTACCAGATGTTCAGCTCCACCCCGGCCGCGCCCAGCGGCACGTTGAGGCAGCGGCCGGACTGCGGGTTGTAGAACGTGGCGTTGCCCAGGAACTGCCACTGCTGGGCGGCGGTGCCGTTGCAGTCGTGGATGCCGACCGGGGTGCCGGGCCGGGTGCCGCCGTGCCGGACGTCCAGGCACTTGCCGAGGGCCTGGAGGGTGCCGTCGACGCCCAGCCGCCACCGCTGGGCGGCGCTGCCGTTGCAGTCCCAGGCCTGGACCGGTGTGGAGTCGGCGGTGCTGCCGTCGCGGACCTCCAGGCACCAGCCCCGGACGCCGACGAGCGGAGCGGTGATGGTCGGCCCCGGGAGGTCGTCGGCCGAGGCGGCCGTGTGCGGGGCCAGGGCTGCTGCCCCGGCCAGGAGGAGGGTGGCGAGTGTGGCGGCGGTACGACGCACGGGGGTGTCCCTTTCGAAGTCGTGGGGCCGGGCGGCCCGCCGCCGCGCTCCACGCCGATCGGTCCGTCGAGTCGGTCCGTCGAGTCGGTCCGTCGATCGGGCGGTGGGAGGATCGGCCGGCGCCGCGGGCCGCCGCCAGACTCCCGGCACCGTTCGCGCGCCGTCAACGCCGAGCCCCGGAGATCCCCCCACGGGGGTACCGGCGAGCGGTCCGGCCCCCACGAGAGGGGGAGGACCGGGCCGCGCCACCGCCCGCCCGGGGTGTCCGGCGCCCGGCCCCCGGCGGGCTCCCGCCCGCGGTTCGCCGGTCGGCGGCGGCCTGTCGGCGGAGGCCGGTAGCCTCGGGGACTCGGACGGTGTGCGGTGAGGTGGCGGGTGAGCGTGGCGGGCGGGTGGGTGTCCACCGGGTTGGGGTGGCGGGACGGGCGGGCGGTGCTGAGCGCGGTGCACGGGCGGCGGGTGCACGAGCGCGAGGTGGTGCCGGGGGTGGAGGTCGGCTGGCGGCTCGGGGGGCCCCGGCGGTGCATCGGCGCCTGGCTGGAGGGGCAGGACGAGCGCACGCCGTGCCCGCACCACGCCGTGGTCGCGCCGGACGGCGCCGCCGTGCAGTGCGCGTCCTGCCAGAGCGTGGACCGCGGGCTGGCGCTGGCCCGGGACCAGATCCTCGACGACGGCCGCACCTACCGGCTCTACCTCGCCTGGTTCGGCGAGGGGCTGCTCAAGGTCGGGCTGACCGCCGAGCAGCGCGGCACCAGCCGACTGCTCGAACAGGGCGCGCTCGCCTGGACGTTCGCCGCCCGGGGCGCGCTTCCCGCCGTCCGCCGGGCCGAACTGACCGTCGCGGCCTCCGGACTGGCCCGGGAGCGGTTCAAGAGCCGGGTGAAACTGGACCACTGGTGGGAGCACGGCGACGCGGACCACCGCCGCGCGCTGCTCACCGACGCCCGGGGCCGGGTGCACGAGCTGCTGCGCGGGCACGATGTGGAACTGCTGGCGGACCACCCGGTCACCGACCACGTCGGCGTCTTCGGGCTGACCGGCGGCGCCCCCGACGTCTACCGGGCGGTGGAGGCGCTGGCGGACGGCGCGGTGCTGGCCGGGCGGCTGCGCCCGCCGATCGGCCGGCACCTGCTGCTCGACCAGCCGGACGGCGGCGCGCCGCTGCTCCTGGACACCCGGCTGCTGACCGGCTGGACGCTCGCCCCGGCGGCCGGGCGGCCGTCCTCGGGGCTGACACTGAGCGAGCGGGTCCGTCCGGCCGAGCCGGACACCCAGGAGGCGCTGTTCTGACCCGGCGGGCCCTCGACCTCGGCGGTTGCCTATAAAAACCGGTACCCCTAGGCTCGGGCGTGCCCGGTTTCACTTTGCTACCACCCGGCTTGCCGCCACCTGGTTCGCCACCACCCGGTTTGCTGCCGCCCCGCGCGAGAGGCCCGCCATGATCGCCGCCCACGAGACCTTCGACGGCACGTTCCCCTACCGCCCGCACTTCAGCTCCGCCCCCGGCTTCCCGATGCACTACGTCGACGAGGGCGCCGGCCCGGTCGTCCTCTGCCTGCACGGCGAGCCCACCTGGGGCTACCTCTTCCGCGACGTCGTGCGCCGGCTCGCGCCCACCCACCGGGTCGTCGTGCCCGACCACATGGGGTTCGGCAAGAGCGCCACGCCCGCCGGTCGCGACTACCGGCTGCAGGACCACGTCGACAACCTGGAGGCGCTCGTCCTGGACCTCGGCCTGCGCGGGATCACCCTCGTCGGGCACGACTTCGGCGGGCCGGTCGGCATGGGCCTCGCGGCCCGCCGGCCCGAGCTGATCGCCCGGGTGGTCGGCGTCAACGGGCCGACGCCGTTCGGGCAGCCCGGCCTCGGCGACGCGCTGGCCGCCAACGCCGCGGACTCCCCGTGGTTCGGCTGGATCGCCCGGGCGCACGCCGACGGCACCCTGGACCCGGTGCTCGGCTCCCTCGGCGTCACCGTCCTCAGCGTGCTCAGGCTCAACGGCTTCGAGAACCCCGCCCTCGCCACCGACACCTGGCTGCGCGCGTACGGCGCGCCCTTCCCGACCGCCGCCGAGAGCGCCGGCGCTCTCGGCTGGGCGAAGGGCTTCGCCACCGGTGCGCACCGCTTCGAGGAGCCGGACGGGGCGGCCCGCGCCGCGCTGGCGGCCGTCCCGGCACTGGCCCTGTGGGGCACTGCCGACCGGACGCTGAACGCCCGGCACTTCCTGCCGCTGTTCCGGGAGGCCTTCCCGGGCGGCCGGGTGGTCGAACTTCCCGGCGTCGGCCACTACAGCCCGGAGGACGCCCCGGAAGCCGTCGCCGACCACCTGCTCCGCTTCCTCGCCGACACCGCCGACACCGCCGATATCGCGGACACCGCCGGCACCGCGGCCGGCTGAGCCCCGGCTACGCCAGCTTGCCGCGCAGCACGCCCGGCCCGGAGCGGGCCCGCCGCGACACCGGCGGCCGCGAGGGCCGGACGTCCGTGCGGGCGGCGGGCGGCTCCTCGGCGGCCGTCCTGGCGCTCGCCGCCCGGGCGGCCGCCAGCGCGATCCGCGCCAGCAGCGGATCCTCCCGGACCCCGGCCGCGCGCTTCGCCGTCTGGCACCCCGTGCACCAGATCGGCGAGGCGGGCCCGTCGGGGTACGCCATCGCCTCCGGCGGCAGGTAGTGGCTGCCGCACTCGACACATTCGAAGACCAGCCTCATCCGACGATCACCGTTCCGGATCCGTGGCACCGACCGCATGGCGACCAGTAGACGTGGATCTTGGGCACCATGCTTCCTTCCTCGTCCCGTTCGACCGTGGCTTCGGTCTTCTGGGTCCCCCCGGACCCGCCGCACCCGGAGCAGGCCTGAACCTCGGGCATATGCACACTCCTTCTCGGCGGGGACCACGGTAGCGCGAAACCCGGCGCGTCAGTACCGATCCTGACGAACGGTCGAAGAAGCGGGGCGTGTGTGGCGAACACGCGCGCTGGGTGCGAACGTTCGAGGCGGACCCGGCTCAGGCCGCCGCCGTGCCGGCCGCCGGGTCCGCCACCGTGCGGAAGCCGCAGTTGCCACTGGTGGAGTCGGCGGTGTTGCCGGTGCGCGCGGCCACCCGGTAGCGGTTGCAGTAGGAGTCGTGGCACAGGTAGGAGCCGCCCCGCAGCACCCGGCGATCCCCGCCCGCGCGGTACCCGTCCCCGTCGCCGCCGGGGCCGGCGGGCCCGCGCGGGTCGAAGCGCGGGGAGCGGGCGTAGTAGCCGGGGTCGAAGCGGTCGGCGCACCACTCCCAGACGTTCCCGGCCACGTCCGCCAGTCCGAAGCCGTTCGGCGGGTAGCTGCCGACCGGCGCGGTCGCGAACCAGCCGTCCTCACCGGTCGGCAGGTCGGGGAAGCGGCCCTGCCAGATCCGGCAGCGGTGCGCGCCGTCCGGGCGCAGCTCGTCGCCCCAGGGGTAGCGTCGGCCGGCCAGCGGGCCGCGGGCGGCGTACTCCCACTCCGCCTCGGTGGGCAGCCGGCGCCCGGCCCAGTGGCAGTAGGCGAGCGCGTCCCGGTGGCTGACGTGCACCACGGGGTGGTCCCGGAGGTCCTCGGCGTCGCCGAGCGGGCCGTAGGGGCGGCGCCAGTCGGCGCCGCGCACCTCGATCCACCAGGGTGCGGCGGGGGAGCGGCCGAGCACGTCGGCGGGGTCGGCGAGGACGAACAGGTGGAAGACGGCGGAGGAGCCGGCCCGTTCGGCGTCGGTGCGGTGGCCGGTGGCCTCCACGAAGGCGGCGAAGCGGGCGGTGGTCACCGGTTCGGTGTCGATGCTGAACGGCGCCAGCTCCACCTCGTGCACGGGCGTCTCGCCGTCCGCCGGATACCCCTCGTCGAAGGCGTCCCCCATCGCGAACACCCCTCCGGGCAGCGCCACCTCGGGGTGCTCCGGGCGCCCGGCCGCAGGGCGCGGCGGGGGCGGCGGGAGCGGCAGCGCGGCGGGTCCGGGGCCGGCCGGGGCGGACGGCAGGCAGCAGGCGCGCTCGGCGGGGGGTTGACTCATGGGCCCAAGCTATAGCACTTTGCACCTAGGTGAGAATGCACCTAGGTCGTTCGAGGAACACCTCCGGCGAACACCTTCGAGGAACACCTTCGAGGAACACCGGCGACGGCCGGGGAAGGGCAACGCGTGAAGTTCGACCACGTCCTGCTGGGCCTGCTGAGCCTCCACCCGCGCAGCGGCTGGGACCTCAAGCAGTGGCTGGCGGGGGAGGGGCAGTTCGTCCGCTCCAACGCCCACCCGAGCCAGATCTACCGGCTGCTCAAGCGGATGGCCGAGCAGGGTTGGGTGGTCTACGAGACCGACCCGCGCGACGGCCGGCCGGACGCCAAGGTCTACCGGCTGACCGACGCCGGCCGGGCCGAGCTGGTCCGCGAGGCCCGCTCGCCGTACGAACCGACCAGCCGCTTCCAGGACCCGGACTTCATGGCCCGGTTCTACTTCTCCGCCCAGCTCGCCCCGGAGCGGCTGCTCCCGCTGGTCGACACCGAGCTCGCCTACCGCCGCCGCCAGGTGGCGGTCATGCGCCCCCGGGACCGCTCGCTGTCCCTCCCCGAGGAGACGCCGGACACGGACGTCCGGCGGCTCCGGATGATCCGCGAACTCACCCACGAGTACGGCACCTCCGCCGTCGACGCCTGGCTCGACTGGCTGGAGCGCGTCCGCCGCCTGCTCGCCGACGGAACCATCCCCACCCCCGGCCCCACGACCGACTCCACCACCAGCCCCACCACCAGCCCCACCGCCGCCCCCGAGGAGACGCCCCGGTGAAAGCCGTCCTGGTCATGTTCGACAGCCTCAACCGGCGGTTCCTGCCGCCCTACGGCTGCGACTGGACCGTCGCGCCGAACTTCGCCCGCCTCGCCGCCCGCGCCGCGACCTTCGACAACTGCTACGGCGGCTCCATGCCCTGCATGCCGGCCCGCCGTGAGATGCACACCGGCCGCTACAACTTCCTGCACCGCTCCTGGGGTCCGCTGGAGCCCTTCGACGACTCCGTCCCCGACCTGCTGAGCAAGGCCGGCGTCTACACCCACCTGGTCACCGACCACCAGCACTACTGGGAGGACGGCGGCGCCACCTACCACAACCGCTACGACAGCTACGAGTTCTTCCGCGGCCAGGAGGGCGACAAGTGGAAGGGCCACGTCGCCGACCCGGAGATCCCCGAGACGCTCTCCTGGCGCGCGGGCCCGATGTGGCGCCAGGACTGGGTCAACCGCCAGTACCTGGCGGACGTCGCCGACCACCCGCAGACCCGCACCTTCGACGCCGGCCTGGAGTTCATCGCCACCAACCGCGAGCAGGACCGCTGGTTCCTGCAGATCGAGTGCTTCGACCCGCACGAGCCGTTCTACTCCTACGCCGAGCACAAGAAGCACTACCCGCACGACTGGGACGGCCCGCACTTCGACTGGCCCGACTACAAGCGCGTCACCGAGAGCCCGGAGGCCGTCGAGCACGCCCGCAACGAGTACGCCGCGCTGCTCACCATGTGCGACGACTCGCTCGGCCGCGTCCTGGACGCCTTCGACGAGCACGGCCTGTGGGACGACACCCTGCTGATCGTCTGCACCGACCACGGCCTGCTGCTCGGCGAGCGCGGCTGGTGGGGAAAGAACGTCCAGCCCTGGTACGACGAGAACATCCACACCCCGCTGTTCGTCTGGGACCCGCGCAGCCGGGCCACCGGCCGGCGCGCCTCCCTCGTCCAGACCGTCGACCTCGGCCCGACCCTGCTGGAGTACTTCGACGTCCCGCGCACCCCCGACATGCAGGGCCGCCCGCTCGTCGGCACGGTCGCCCAGGACGCCCCGGTCCGGCCGCACGGCCTGTTCGGCGTCTTCGGCGGGCACGTCAACATCACCGACGGCCGCCACGTCTACATGCGCGCGAGCAAGGACCCGTCCAACCGGCCGCTGTTCGAGCACACCCTGATGCCCACCCACATGCGCGGCCACTTCAGCCCGGAGGAGCTGGCCGGCGCCACCCTGGCCGGTCCGCTGCCGTTCACCAAGGGCGTGCCCGTGCTGCGGATGCCGGCCACCTCATGGGGCAACCCGTACGCCTTCGGCACCCTGCTGTTCGACCTGGAGACGGACCCGGAGCAGGAGCACCCGCTGGTCGACGACGAGCTGGAGCTGCGGATGGCCGCGCTGCTCACCGAGGCGCTGCGCGAGGGCGACGCGCCCGCCGACCAGTTCGAACGGCTCGGCCTGCCCGCCGAGGGGCCGGTCACCGCCGAACACCTGCTGGTCCGCGCCCAGCGTCCGCAGGCGCTCGAAGCCGCCGAGCCGCTGCCGGCGCCGGAGGAGTTCCCGGACGCCCCGCTCTCGGTGCACACCCCGCTGCGCGTGCTGCTGGCGGACGACGCGGCGCGCGAGGCCGTCCTGGGGCGGCTGCCGGTGCTGGCCAACCCGGGCCTGCGGGCGATGCTGGGCGGGATCTCCCCGTACCGGCTCGCCTCGATGGGCCCGTCCGTCCGCCCGGCGGACCTGCACGCCCTCGCCGGCGCCCTGGCCGCGCTGCCGGGCGCGGAATAGACCGGTGCGGAGCCCGGTGCGGCGCCCCTCCGCCGACGGCGGGGCGCCGCACCGCGGTCCGGGCCGTCAGCCCAGCGAGCTGCGCAGGAACTCGCGGTTCATCGCCGCGATGCTCGGCAGCGGGATGCCCTTGGGGCAGGCCGTCGCGCACTCGCCGGTGTTGGTGCAGCCGCCGAAGCCCTCGTCGTCCATCGCCGCCACCATGTCGCGCACCCGGGCCCTGCGCTCCGGCGCGCCCTGCGGCAGCACGTTGAGGTGGACCACCTTGGCGGAGGTGAAGAGCATCGCCGACCCGTTCGGGCAGGCCGCCACGCAGGCCCCGCAGCCGATGCACTCGGCGTGCTCGAACGCGGTGTCGGCGGCCTCCTTGGGGACGGGCGTGGCGTGCGCCTCGGGCGCGCTGCCGGTCGGCGCGGTGATGTAGCCGCCGGCGCCGATGATCCGGTCGAAGGCGGAGCGGTCCACCACCAGGTCCTTGACCACCGGGAAGGCCGCCGCCCGCCACGGCTCGACGTCGATGGTGTCGCCGTCCCGGAAGTGCCGCATGTGCAGCTGGCAGGTGGTGGTCCGCTCGGGGCCGTGCGCCCGGCCGTTGATGACCATGCCGCAGGCGCCGCAGATGCCCTCGCGGCAGTCGTGGTCGAAGGCGACGGGCGTGTCGCCCCGGGTGATCAGCTCCTCGTTGAGGGTGTCCAGCATCTCCAGGAAGGACATGTCCGGACTGATCCCGCTGACCTGGTAGGTGGTCATCGAGCCGGGCGTGTCGGGGCCCGCCTGGCGCCAGATCCGAAGGGTGAGGTTCACGCGTAGCTCCGCTGGGTGGGGTGGACGTACTCGAAGTCGAGGTGCTCGCGGTGCAGGACGGGCGCCTGCCCGGTGGCGGTGAACTCCCAGGCGGCGGCGTAGGAGAACTCCTCGTCCCGCCGGGCGGCCTCGCCCTCGGCGGTCTGGCTCTCGGTGCGGAAGTGCCCGCCGCAGGACTCGGCGCGGTGCAGCGCGTCCAGGCACATCAGCTCGGCCAGCTCGAAGTAGTCGACCAGCCGGTTGGCCTTCTCCAGCGACTGGTTGAGCTCCTGGCCGGTGCCGGGCACCTTGATCCGGCGCCAGAACTCGTCCCGCAGCTTCGGGATCCGCTCCAGCGCGCGGCGCAGCCCGGCCGCGTCGCGGGCCATCCCGCACTCGTCCCAGAGCAGCTCGCCGAGCTCGCGGTGGAAGGAGTCGGGGGTGCGGTCGCCGTTCACCGCGAGGATGAGGTTGAGGCGGTCGGCGACCTCGGCCTCCACCGAGGCGACCTCCTCGTGGCCGGCCGGGACGGCGGGCAGCGCCTCCCTGGCCAGGTAGTCGTTGAGCACCGGCGGCAGCACGAAGTAGCCGTCCGCCAGGCCCTGCATCAGCGCGCTCGCGCCGAGCCGGTTGGCGCCGTGGTCGGAGAAGTTGGCCTCGCCGATCGCGAACAGGCCCGGCACCGTCGTCTGCAGGTCGTAGTCGACCCAGAGCCCGCCCATCGTGTAGTGGATCGCCGGGTAGATCCGCATCGGCACCCGGTAGGGGTCCTCGGCGGTGATCCGCTCGTACATCTCGAACAGGTTGCCGTACTTGGCCTCCACCGCGTCCCGCCCCAGCCGGCGGATGGCATCGGCGAAGTCCAGGTAGACGCCCTGCCCGCCGGGGCCGACGCCGCGACCCTCGTCGCAGACGTTCTTGGCGGCCCGGGAGGCGATGTCGCGCGGCACCAGGTTGCCGAAGGCCGGGTAGATCCGCTCCAGGTAGTAGTCCCGCTCCTCCTCGGGGATCTCGGCCGGCGGCCGGGTGTCGCCCTGGGCCCTGGGCACCCAGATCCGGCCGTCGTTGCGCAGCGACTCGCTCATCAGGGTGAGCTTGGACTGGTGCTCGCCGGAGCGGGGGATGCAGGTCGGGTGGATCTGGGTGAAGCACGGGTTGGCGAAGTACGCGCCGCGCCGGTGCGCCCGCCAGATCGCGGTGGCGTTGGAGTTCTTGGCGTTGGTGGAGAGGTAGAAGACGTTGCCGTAGCCGCCGGAGGCCAGCACCACGGCGTCCGCGGTGTAGCTGGTGATCTCGCCGGTGACCAGGTCGCGGGCGACGATGCCGCGCGCCCGGCCGTCGATCACCAGCAGGTCGAGCATCTCGGTGCGGGCGTGCATCTCCACGTTCCCGGCGGCGATCTGCCGCGACAGCGCCTGGTAGGCGCCGAGCAGCAGCTGCTGGCCGGTCTGGCCGCGGGCGTAGAACGTCCGGGAGACCTGCACGCCGCCGAACGAGCGGGTGTCCAGCAGGCCGCCGTACTCCCGGGCGAACGGCACGCCCTGCGCCACGCACTGGTCGATGATCTCCACCGACACCTGCGCCAGCCGGTGGACGTTGGACTCGCGGGCGCGGAAGTCGCCGCCCTTGACCGTGTCGTAGAACAGCCGGCGGATCGAGTCGCCGTCGTTGCGGTAGTTCTTGGCGGCGTTGATGCCGCCCTGGGCGGCGATCGAGTGGGCCCGCCGGGGGGAGTC
Organism: Kitasatospora sp. NPDC056184; assembly: GCF_042268405.1. Taxonomy (NCBI): domain Bacteria; kingdom Bacillati; phylum Actinomycetota; class Actinomycetes; order Kitasatosporales; family Streptomycetaceae; genus Kitasatospora; species Kitasatospora sp. NPDC056184. Next base: position 620,659 of record NZ_JBHJUI010000001.1, read on the forward strand.
CTGGAAGCAGAACTGGACGACGTGGTAGCCCTGTTCGGCGAGCGTGGCGCCGGCCGCGCCGCCCGCCAGGCCGGTGCCGACCACGATCACCGTGTGCTTGCGCCGGTTCGCCGGGTTGACCAGCTTGGCCTCGAACCGCCGCTGGTCCCAGCGCTGCTCGATCGGGCCCCCGGGGGCCCGGGTGTCGGCGATCGGCGCGCCGACGGTGTAGTCCGGGTACTCGCTCAACTCACCACTCCGGTCATCACGGCCACGGGGACGGACAGGAAGCCCGCGGTCAGCACCAGCGCCAGGCCGTTGGCGGTGAGCTTCAACGCGCGGTCCCGGCGGGCGTTGTTGGCGCCGAGGGTCTGCGCCGCGCTCCAGAAGCCGTGCCGGACGTGCAGGCCGACGGCGAGCATCGCGACGATGTAGATCACGCCGGAGTACCACGTCCCGAAGGACGCCACGATGTTCTGGTACGGCCTGCCGTGCTCGGCGTTGGGGTTCACCGTCAGCGTGGTGAGGTCCAGGACGTGCCAGACGATGAACAGCGCCAGGATCACCCCGCCCCAGCGCATGGTCCGGGTCGCGTAGCTCGCCCGCCGCCGCTGGTGCGCGTACTTGCTCGGCCGGGCGGCGAGGTCGCGCCGGCTCAGCTGGTACGCGGCGACGCCGTGCAGCAGGACGGCGGCCAGCAGGCCCACCCGGGCGATCCACAGGAACCACTCGTGGCCGAGGAACGGCTGCCCGATGGTGCGCAGCCAGGCGGCGTAGCCGTTGAGGTCGTCGGGCCCGAAGAAGACCTTGAGGTTCCCGAGCATGTGGGCGACCAGGTACAGCAGCATGGCCAGCCCGCTGACGGCCATGACCGCCTTCTTGCCGACGGTCGACCGCCAGAGGGTCGCCAGGGTGGACGGGTGCCGGGCCGTCCGAGTCGGGGTTGTCATGGCGACAACGGTAGGGAGCCGGGCCGCGGTGCGTCCAAGACATGATGCGGCTGGTCACCATAGGCACTGCCTATCGATGCGGCCTATCCTGGTCGGGTGCAGCTTCAGCAACTCCGCTACTTCGTGGCCGTCGCCGAGACCCGCCATTTCACCCGCGCGGCCGAGGCGGCACACGTCGCCCAGCCGTCACTGTCGCAGCAGATCCGTTCGCTGGAACGGGAGTTGGGTGCGGAGCTGTTCCACCGCACGCGCGGCAACATCGCGCTGACCGACGCCGGGGACGCCCTGCTGCCGCTCGCCCGGCGCATCCTCGCGGACACCGAGAGTGCCCGCCTCGCCGTCCAGGAGACCGTCCAGCTGCGCCGCGGCCGGGTGCGGCTCGGCGCGCCGCCGAGCCTGTGCACCAGCCTGGTGCCGGACGTGCTGCGGGTGTTCCGGGACCGCTACCCGGGCGTGGCGCTGGTGGTGCGCGAGGGCGGTTCGCGGGACCTGGTGCGCTCGCTGGCGGAGGGGGAGCTGGACCTCGCGCTGATCATCACGCCGCGCGGGGAGGCGGCGCCGGCGCTGGCCGTCACCGGGCTGCTGCACGAGGAGCTGGTGCTGGTCTCGGCGAAGCCGCCGGCCCGGCGCCGGGTGCGGGTGGCGGAGCTGCGCGGATGGCCGCTGGTGATGTTCCGCGAGGGCTACGACGTGCGGGAGGCCACCCTGGCGGCCTGCCGGGCGGCAGGGTTCGAACCGGAGTTCGCCGTCGAGGGCGGGGAGATGGACGCGGTGCTCGGCTTCGTCCGGGCCGGGCTCGGGCCGGCCGTGCTGCCCGGCATGGTCGCCCACCGCTCGGGCCTCGCGGTCACCCCCTTCGCCGGCCAGGGCCTGGGCCGCACCATCGCCGTCGCGCACGGCCACGAGGTGCCGCCGACCCGGGCGGCCGAGGCGCTGCGGGAGACCCTGCTGGCCCATCTGCGCGACGCCGCCCGGGACGGCGAACTCCCACCGGGCACCCGGCTGCTGCTGTAGGCCGGGGCCGCGGACGCGCGGGCCCGGGGCGCGCGGTGTGCGCCCCGGGCCCCGTCACGCGCCTGCTCAGTTGGGCAGCACGGCCTCGATCGCGGCGGTCACCTCGGCCGACTCCGGTTCGGTGCGCGGCCGGATCCGGGCGGCCACGGTGCCGTCCGGCGCGATCAGGAACTTCTCGAAGTTCCAGGAGACGTCCCCGGCCCGGCCTTCGGCGTCGGCCGTCTCGGTCAGCCGCGCGTACAGCGGGTGGCGGTCCTCGCCGTTCACGTCGGTCTTCTCGAACAGCGGGAAGGTCACCCCGTAGGTGGTGGAGCAGAAGGTCAGGATCTCCTCGGCGCTGCCCGGCTCCTGCCCGGCGAACTGGTTCGAGGGGAAGCCCAGCACGGTGAAGCCGCGCCCGGCGTACCGCTCCTGGAGCCGCTCCAGGCCGGCGTACTGCGGGGTCAGGCCGCACTTGGAGGCGACGTTGACGATCAGCAGCGCCTTGCCCTTGTGGTCGGCGAGCGAGGCGGCCTCGCCGGACAGCGTGCGCAGCGGGATGTCGTACAGGCTCACGGTGGGTCCCCTTCGGAGGAGGTCACAGGTCGTAGGTCGTCGGTGGTGCGCCGGCGGGCGGGCCCGCGCCGGTACGGTATCCCGCCGGGCACGCCCACCCGGTCAACCGCACCCGGCCGGCGGGTGTTCCAGCCCGGGCCGTTCCGCCGCGGCCGGGCGCTCCAGGACGGCCATCCGCTCGGTGACGGCGGCGAAGTCGGCGCTCAGCCACCGCTCGGGCCGCATCCGGACGGTGATGTCCGCCGTCAACTGCTCGGCGGTGGCCACCAGGTAGGCGGCGGCGGTGGCGGGCGGCAGGTAGCGGCGGGCCAGCGCGGCGCGCTCGTCCGGGTCGACCCGGTCCTCGATCGCCACCACCGGACCGGCCACGGACACGTACCGGCACGGCGGCTCCTCCTGCTGGGCGCAGAGCGTGAACCGGCCGGCCGTCCGGATCCGGCGCGCCTTGGCGGAGGCCCGCCCGGTCAGTACGGTGATCAGCCCGCCGGGCCGGTAGGAGTACCAGATCGGCACGGCGAGCGGGGCCGCGCCGGGCTCCGCCCCGCCGACGGACAGCACGCCGACGTGCACGCCGGCCAGGAAGCGCTCGCACTCGGCGCGGGTCATCGCGAAGGACACGGTGGGGCCTCCCGGGCAGGAAGGCCCGCGCGCGCACGTCGCGCGCGGGCGGTCCTCGGTACGTACCCGCACTGCCCGGGGGCGGAACGCCGGGGGCGGTCGGGGCAGGGGCGGGCGGATCGCCGTCGGGGCGTACGCGAGGGCGGTGGGTGGGCGCGGGTCGTCCGTGCGCTCGACGGGCGAACGTACGTACCCGTCCGAGGCCGGGATCCCGGCCCGGACGTGTCCTCCACGTGATGCTCGTGCGAAGGGACGGTGTGCGAGGTTGGCCCGCGCCGGGCGCCTGGGTACCGTCGGTGGCACGCCGGGCCCGTCATGGTTGCCATGTTCAACAGGGGGTCACGGCAAGGGGGTTCGGGACCGTCCGGGGAGTGGGGGAGCTCCGGCCGTCGGATCCCGTGCAGCACGTCCGCCGCGCCGGCCGACCCGTCCCGCGCGCGTCCCAGCCGCCACCGCAGCACCGCAGCCACCAAGCAGCACCGCACCCGCAGCAACGCACCCGCAGCGATGCGCCGCCCGCGGCGCGCCGCCGTGCCGGGTGCGCGGAAGGAACCTCCCGATGCCTCGACGCCGTGCCCTGCCCGCCTGCCCCGCCGCTCCCGCGTCCGCCGCCGTCGCCTCCCCGCTCGCCGATCCCTCGCCTGTTGCCGTCGCTCCCTCGCCCGTCGTTTCCGCGCCCGTCGCCGCCGCTCCCTCGTCCGCCGTCGCCCCCGTGCCCGCCGTCCGCAGCGCTTCACCGGCGGTGCGCCGGTGAACGGCCGGCCCCGCCCGCGCAAGCGCCCGCCCGCGGCCCCGCACCGCAACCCCCCGCCCGGGCGCGCCCGCCCCCGCCGTGTGCTGTGCCACCGCAGCCCGGCCGCCGTCCTGCGCGCCGTGCCCTGGCGCCACGACCTGCCCGCCTCCCTGGTGGTCTTCCTCGTCGCCCTCCCGCTCTGCGTCGGCGTCGCCGTCGCCTCCGGCGTGCCCGCCGAACTCGGCCTGGTCACCGGCATCGTCGGCGGCCTGGTGGTCGGCGCCCTGCCCGGCAGCAGCCTCCAGGTCAGCGGCCCGGCCGCCGGACTCACCGTCCTCGTCCACGAAGCCGTCCAGGAGTACGGCGCGGGCGCCCTCGGTGTGCTGGTCCTGCTCACCGGTCTCCTTCAACTCGCCATGGGAGCCCTGCGGTTGGGGCGCTGGTTCCGCGCCATGTCGGCCTCCGTGGTGCACGGCATGCTGGCCGGCATCGGCCTGACCCTGGTGCTCGGCCAGCTGTACGCGCTCGCCGACCGCCGTGGCCCCGGGACCGGGCCGGAGAAGATCGCCGGCCTGCCCGCGCTGCTGCGCGACGCCGTCACCGGAGCCGCCAATCCGAGCGCGGTGGCGCTCGGCACGGCCACCCTGCTGGTGCTGATCGCCTGGAAGTACCTGCCGTCCCGCCTCGCCGGCGCGCTGCCCGGCCCGCTCGGTGCCGTCGGCCTGGCCGCCGCCGTCACCGCCCTCGCCGACCTGCCGGTGGCCCGGGTCGAGGTGGCCGGCCTGCTCGACGTCGTCCAGCTGCCCGACCGCGCCGCGCTCGGTGCCCTGGCCACCACCGCCGGGGTCGGCACCATCCTCGCCTTCACCCTGATCGCCTCGGCCGAAACCCTGTTCAGCGCCGCCGCCGTGGACCGGATGCACCACGGCCCGCGCACCGACTACGACCGCGAACTCACCGCCCAGGGCGTCGGCAACGCCCTCTGCGGCCTGCTCGGCGCGCTCCCGATGACGGCCGTCATCGTCCGCAGCGCGACCAACGTCCAGGCCGGCGCCCGCACCAAGGCCTCCCGCGTCCTGCACGGCGGCTGGCTGCTGCTCTTCACCGCCCTGCTGCCGGGCGTGCTCGGCCTCGTCCCGCTGACCGCGCTGGCCGCCGTCCTGGTCCACGCGGGCGCCAAGCTGATCCCGGTGCGGCGGATCGCCGCGCTCTGCCGCGATCACCGGGGCGAGGCGGCGGTGCTCGCCGTCACCACCGCCTCGGTCGTCACCACCGACCTGTTCGAGGGGGTGCTGATCGGCGTCGGCCTCGCCGTGGCCAAGTCCGCCTGGCAGACCTCCCACCTGCAGATCGTGGTGGAGGAGCCGCCGCCCGTCCCCGCCTCCGTCCCCGTCCCCGACGCCGTCCCCGCTCCCGGCGTCCCCGGCGCCGAGCAGCCGCCGCTGCGGGTCAGGCTGAGCGGCAACGCCACCTTCCTGCGGCTGCCCCGGCTGCTGGACACCCTCGAACGCCTCCCGGCGGACCGCCCGGTCGAACTCGACTGGTCCGGGCTGCGCCACCTCGACCACGCCTGCACGGTCGCCCTAGCCGCCTGGGCCGCGCAGCACCGCGCCCGCAGCTCCGCCCCGCTGGCGGTCGACCCGCCGCTGCCGACGGTGGTCTGAACGGCTCGCTAGCCTGGTGGCCCGATCATCCCGGTGGCCCGGTGGCCGGCCGGGCCGCACTGGGAGGAGACGCAGCCGTGATCGCAGCCTTTTCGGTCACCCCGCTCGGGGTCGGCGAGGACGTCGGGGAGGCGGTCGCCGCGGCCGTCAAGGTGGTCCGCGCGAGCGGGCTGCCCAACCGCACGGACGCGATGTTCACCAGCATCGAGGGGGAGTGGGACGAGGTGATGCCGGTGATCCGGGAGGCGATCGAGGCGGTCAAGGCCTACAGCAGCCGGGTCAGTACCGTCATCAAGATCGACGACCGCGCCGGGGTCACCGACGGCCTGACCCGCAAGGTCGCCTCGGTGGAACGCCACCTCGCCGGAGGCTGAGCCGCCGGGTCGGCCCGCCCCTGCCCCGGGGCGGGCCGACCGCTGCTTCTCTTTCTTGACCGATCGATCTGGAATCGACTACCTTTCAGGCATGGCGCGAACCAAGGAATTCGACCCGGACGCGGTGCTCCAGGCGGCCCTGGAGCTGTTCTGGCGGCGGGGCTACGAGGCCACCTCGATGGCCGACCTGGTCGAGCACCTCGGGATCGCCCGGGCCAGCGTCTACGCCACCTTCGGCAGCAAGCGGGAGCTGTACCTGCGCGCGCTGGAGCGGTACGGACAGCAGCAGCAGCCGGTGCTGCTGGCCGAGCTGTCGCAGCCGGGCCCGGTGCTCCCGGCCGTCCGTGCCCTGGTCCTCCGCTTCGCCGGCGAATCCGCCACCGACGGCGAGGACGGTCCGCGGCGCGGCTGTTTCGTCACCAACACGGCGGTGGAGCTGGCGCCGCACGACCGGGACGCCGCCCGCCGGGTGGAGGCCAACCTGCTCCACCTGGAGACGGTCCTGACTGCCGCGCTGGTCCGGGCGAAGGCCCAGGGCGAACTGCCCGAGGGGCGTGACCCGCAGGCCCTCGCCCGGATGCTGCTGGTGCTGTTCCAGGGCATGCGGGTGATCGGCAAGGCCGGCGACGGCTCGGCGCGCCTGCGCGACGCCGCCGACCAGGCACTCGCCCTGCTGGACTGACCGACCCGCTCCACCGTTCGCCCGCCCATGCGTTTTCTGTGCCTGTCCGTCTTTTGCTGTCTCCATTCTGAACCGAACGGTCAATATAGACCCCGCATTGAGGAGCACACGCATGACCCGCAGCACCACCCGCTTCACCGGCAAGTCCGTCCTGGTCACCGGCGGCGGCAGCGGCATCGGCCGAGCCATCGCCCTCGCCTTCGCCCGGGAGGGCGCCCGTGTCGCCGTCGCCGGCCGCACCGCGAGCGCCCTCGCCGAGACCGTCGCCCTGATCGAGCTGTCCGGCGGCACCGCCGTCGCCCTGACCGGCTCGGTGTCCGACGCCGCCGACGCCGCCCGCCTGGTCCGCGAGACCGTCGAGCGGCTCGGGGGCCTGGACATCGCGGTCAACAACGCCGGGGTCTTCGGCGGCCTGGGCCCGATCGCCGACGTCGCCGACGAGGAGTGGCAGCGGCTGATCGACATCAACCTCACCGGCACCTGGTATGCCATGAAGCACCAGATCGCCCACCTGCGCGCCAACGGCGGCGGGGCGATCGTCAACATCTCCTCGAACCTCGGCACCCATCTGCGGGTCGGGAACCTCGGTGCCTACGCCGTCTCCAAGGCCGCCGTCGCCACCCTCACCCGCAGCGCCGCCCGCGACCACATCGCCGAGGGGGTGCGGATCAACCTGGTCAGCCCCGGTCCGATCGACACCACGATGTCCTCGCGGCCCGGCGAGAGCGCCTCCGACAAGGCGGACCGGATGAAGGGGGAGGTCCCGGTCGGCCGTGCCGGTGCCGTCGAGGAGGTCGCCGCCGCGGTCCTCCACCTCGCCTCCGAGGAGTCGGCCTTCACCGTCGGCGCCGACCTCGTCCTCGACGGCGGCGTCACCGCCTGAGCCGCCCCGTCGGCCGTCGGCCGGTGGCCTCCCGATCCGGGGGCCGCCGGCCGCCGCCGTCCCGGGCTCAGGCCGACAGCGCCTCGCCCTCGTCCTCGGCCGGCGCCGCGCAGGCGGTGGCCAGCTCGTCCAGCGAGAGCCCCAGCGCGTACGCCAGCGCCGCGACGGTGAAGAAGGACGGCGTCGGCGCCCGCCCGGTCTCGATCTTGCGCAGCGTCTCGGCCGACACCCCGGCCGCCGCCGCCACCTCGACCATGCTGCGCCCGCCCCGCGCCTCGCGCAGCAGCACACCGAAGCGCTCGCCGCGCTCGCGTTCCCCGGGGGTCAGCGGAGTCCTCACCATGCCCCCGATGGTAGGCCACGCCGCCCGCCGACGACACCATCCCGACCGTGATACAAATACCGGTATAAGAATTGGATCGAACCGGTCGGAGGACCTCGTGGTGGAGCTCAAGTCGGAGGCGGCGCTGGCCGCGATGCGGGAGTCCGGGCGGGTCGTCGCCACGGCGCTGGCCGCGGTGGAACGGGCGGCCGGCGTCGGCGTGAGCCTGCTGGAGCTCGACGGGGCGGCCCGCGAGGTGCTGCGCGAGGCGGGCGCGACCTCCCCTTTCCTCGGCTACCGCCCGTCCTTCGCCCCGGTGCCCTTCCCGGCCGTCATCTGCGCCTCCGTCAACGACGCCGTCGTGCACGGCATCCCGACCCGCTACCGGCTGCGCGACGGCGACCTGGTGAGCATCGACTGCGGCGCCGTCCTCGACGGCTGGACAGGCGACGCCGCCGTCAGCTTCACCGTCGGCACCCCCCGCCCCGAGGACCTCCGCCTCATCGACACCACCCGCCGCGCCCTGGAGGCGGGCATCGCGGCCGCCGTGGCCGGCCACCGCACCGGCGACATCGCCCACGCCGTCGGCACCGTCGCCCGCACCGCCCGCTACGGCCTCCTCGAAGGCTTCGGCGGCCACGGCATCGGCCGCCGCATGCACGAGGACCCGCACCTCCCCAACGAGGGCCGCCCCGGCCGCGGCTTCCCCCTCAAGCCCGGCCTGGTCCTCGCCATCGAACCCATGCTCATCGCCGGCGGCACCGACACCCACACCACCGACCCCGACGGCTGGACCCTCCGCACCACCGACGGCACGCGAGCTGCCCACATCGAACACACCGTCGCCATCACTCCCGACGGCCCTCGCATCGTCACCCTGCCGTGAGGTGGCGGGATCGTTCCTGATCGTGCACGTTTGATTCCGTTTGTGACGTGATGTGGATCACTTCATATCCAATAGATCTTTATCGACCTGTTGACAGTCGGATATATCTGCGCATGCTCTGCTTGCGTTCCCTTGACTGCCTGGTGGGTTCGCGCAGGGGGCGGCGGCCGCCGGGGAGGGTGCCGCCCGGGCCAGGGAGTTGATCGTAGAGATGGTTTCAGGATTGAGCTGGACCGAGCGTCTTCGAGCCGGAATCGGCTGGGACCGGCCGCGAGGGAACGTCGACTGGCCTGTGGTCGAGTCGTTGCTCGGCGTGGTACTGCCGGGATCCTGCAAGGAGTATGCCGAGGCGTTCGGGTGGGGTGAGTTCAATGGCGCGATTGAGGTTTTCGCGGCGGTCGGAGACCTCTCGCACGGCAGTATCGTGGGGGAATCGAGGAAGCGGTCGGAACTGGCCGAGCTGGACGAGGAATTCAAATCGATGTATGCGCCGTACTCGGTCTTCCCGAATCCTGGAGGGTTGCTGATCTGGGGCGTCACGGGGCGCGGAGACACACTCTTCTGGGAGACTCGCGGAGAAGATCCGGAGCGTTGGCCGATTGTGGCTTTCGCGGAGGACGGGCGTTCATTCGCCTGTGGAATGGAGGTCTCCGAGTTCCTCTACGGCTGTGTTGTGAGCGGGGAAATCCGGCCCTTCTCCGCCGTTTCTCGGGGCTGTGCACGCGGGTTCATGCCCATTGAATCCTACGAGTGAGCCGAGGATGTGGATGGGCTTCGGGGAGTTCCTCATCGGCGCCCTCGACGGTACGCTGTCCAATCCATTCGGCGGCGGCGCCTGGAGCATACCCCCGCACGAGTACCGGAACCGGCGGGAGCGCGCGCAGCCTCGGACCTGAGTGGTAGGACACCGTAAATGATTGACCGCCTGGTATTGCAGCTTCCGGATCTGTCGGCGCGCCATGGCGCGCGTCGGATCGACTGGAGTGCTCTCTCCGACGGGCTGGGTATCGATTTCCCGTCGGACTACAAAGTTCTCGCCGAGCGATATGCAACCTTTTCTGTGGATGAATTTATTCTGGTTTCCACTCCGGCGTCGGGGGCGGAGGTGGATTTCATTTCCGACATCAAGTTCGCATGGGAAATCATGGAGGACGATGTCGCCGAAGGGGATGTTCCTGCGGACTACCTGATCCGCAACTCGGAGGGCCTTGAGAGGGCCGCTCTGCTGCAGTGGGGTGGAACGCCCGATGGGGATCAGATCCTGTGGGGGACGGCCTCGCCCGATCCGAATGAATGGCCGGTGGTGTTCCGCTCGCGTTCGGGTGGGTGGTGGTCTTATTCTGAAGGTCTGGTCGCTTTCCTTGAGGGCTTCTATTCCGGCCGAATTTCAGTTCCCGGCCTCCCGCAGTCCCTGCGCCGGGGGCCACGGAAGGTGTCGTTCCATAGCTTCTGAGAATTTTCCCGCACCTGCCAGTCGGCAGGGACGGCCGGGGCGGGACCGTCGGCCGGGTGGCGGGGACCTTGGACTCTGGGTGGACTGGGAGGGGGCGGGAAAGGTGGTGGTTGCGGCCGGGCTTCCACCCCGCCCGGCCGCATCCTGTTCGCAACTGCCGGAGGTCGTCATGCCAAGGTCCGTCGTCGTCGGTGTCGATGGTTCGCCCGAGAGCCTTGCCGCGCTGGACTGGGCGGCGGAGGAGGCGGCGCGGCGGGAGTTGCCGTTGAAGGTGGTGCTCGCGTGGCCGACGGTGGTGACGCCGTTGGCGGTGCTGGGCACGGTGGATCTGGCGCGGCGGCAGGCGGACGTCACCCTGCGGGATGCCGAGCTGAGGGTGCAGGAGCGGTGGCCGGAGCTGACGGTCCAGGCCGTCCAGGTGCCGACCGAGCCGGTGCGGGCGCTGGTCGACGAGGTGACCGGGGCGCAGGAGCCGGACGGGGCGCCGGCGGAGCTGCTGGTGCTGGGCTCGCGCGGGTTCGGCGCGGTGGCCGGGTTCCTGGTCGGGTCGGTGAGCCAGCGGGTGCTGGCCCGGACGGACTGCCCGGTGGTGCTGGTGCGCCGGGGCGAGGACGAGGAGGAAGCGGCGGCCGGGCCGCGCGAGGTCGTGGTGGGCGTCGACCCGTTCGAGGGCGCCGACGCGGTGCTCGCCCACGCCTTCGAGGTGGCGGAGCGGCGCGGACTGCCGCTGCGGGCCGTGTACTCCTGGACGCTGCCGGCGACGTACCAGTACGCGGGTATCGCGGCCAGTGTCGACGTGACCGGCGAGATGCTGGTGTACGCCAAGGGCGAGCTGGCCCGGGTGGTGCAGCCCTGGCGGGAGAAGCACCCGGGGGTCACCGTGGTCGAGGAGGCCGTGAACGCCCGCCCGGCCAAGGTGCTGGCCGACCGCGCCGCGAACGCGGAGCTGGTGGTGATCGGGCGGCGGGTCCGCCGGTCGCCGCTGGGCGCGCACATCGGTGCCGTCGCGCACGCCGTCCTGCACCACGTGCCCTGCCCGGTCGCCGTCGTCCCCTACGAGCGGGACGAGAAGCAGCAGCAGGAGGCCGGCGATGAGTGACCAGGTGCTGGTGGGCGTCGACGGCTCGGAGGCGAGCCTGGCCGCCGTGGACGTCGCCGTCCGCGAGGCGCGGCTGCGCGGCACTCGGCTGCGGATCGTGCACGCGTTCATCTGGCCGCTGATGCACGTCCCGCTCGGGCCCGCGCAGGACGGTCCGCCCGAGGGCGGGCTGCGGCACCAGGCGGAGGGCATCCTGGCGGACGCCCGGGCCCGCGCCGAGGCGCTGGACCCGCAGCTGGAGATCGAGACCGAGCTGGTCACCGGCGAGCCGCTGACCGTGCTCTCCCGCTGGTCGCGGGAGGTCGGGCTGGTGGTGGTCGGCAGCCGGGGGCTCGGCCGGTTCGGCGCCCTGCTGATCGGCTCGGTGGCCGTCCACCTGGCCGCGCACGCCGACTGCCCGGTGCTGATCGTGCGCGGCCGGCCGGACCCGGACGGGCCCGTGCTGGCGGCGGTGGACGGGAGCGGCGTGGGCGCCGAGGCGCTCGGCTTCGCCTTCGCCGAGGCCTCCGCCCGGCGCGCCCCGCTGACCGCCCTGCACATCGCCCACCCGAGCACCAGTTGGCCCGACCAGGAGGAGCGGGTGCTCTCCGAGGCGCTGGCCGGCTGGCGGGAGAAGTACCCGGACGTCGAGCTGCGCTCCGAGGTCGTCGAGGCGCACACCCGGCCGGCGCTGATCGAGGCGAGCCGGGAGGCGCAGCTGCTGGTGGTCGGCGCCCGCGGCCGCGGCGGCTTCGGGGGCCTGCTGCTGGGCTCCACCAGCCAGGCGATGATCCAGCACGCGCACTGCCCGGTGGTCGTGGTCCGCCACCCGTCGGAGCGGACCGCGGAAAGCTGATCCGCCGGACCTCCCGGGCGCCGCCGGCCCCCGGGAGGTTTGGCGTGCGCCGCGCCGTGCAGAACAGGAGGCATGCGGGAGCGGCGGCACGGGCGGCTGATGGTGATCGTGGTGTGCCTGGGCGCCCTGACGGGGGCCCCGGCGGTGGTCCTCGCCCTCGGGATCACCGGGCCGTGGACGGTGGCGGCGGTGAGCGCGGCGGCCGCCGGCGCGGTGGCCCTGCTGGGGCTGTGGCAGGAGCGGTACCGGCAGGCGTTCAAGGTGGCCGACGACGACCGCGCCCGGGTCCTGAACGGCGCCCTGGTCCGCGCGGACGGCTCACTGCTCCGGGTCCGGGACGTGGCCGACCCCGTCCTGCTCGGCGTCCATCCGGCGCTCGCCCTCCAGCCCGAGGAGGGGGCGATCGACCGGGTCCCCGCCTATGTGCCCCGCGACGCCGACGGGGAGCTGCGCGAGTCGCTGGCCCGGGGCGGCTTCGTCCTGCTGGTGGGGGACTCGACGGCCGGCAAGTCCCGGTCGGCCTGGGAGGCGATGCGGGCCACGCTCGGCGACCACCTGCTGCTCGCGCCGAAGGACCGCGAGGCCCTGCCGGCGATCGTCGCCCTGGCCGCCCGCGAGCGCCGCTGCGTCCTGTGGCTGAACGACCTCGAAGGCTATCTGGGGGCCGGCGGGCTGAGACGCGAGGACCTCGGGCGGCTGTTCGGGGAGGGCGGCCACCACCGCGTCGTGCTGGCCACCCTGCGCACGGCCGAGGAGGCCCTGCTGACCGGTGAGGACGACGACCGCGGTACCCCCAAGCAGGCCGCGGAGGTGATCCGCCAGGCCCACCGGGTCTACCTGCCCCGGCTGTTCAGCGCCGCCGAGACCGACCGGGCCCGGCTGCGGGCCTGGGACCGCCGCATCGAGAGCGCGCTCACCCTGGGCGGCGGGTACGGTCTCGCCGAGTACCTCGCGGCCGGTCCCGAACTGCTGCGGCTCTGGCAGGACGGGTGGAGCCCGAACACCAGCGCGCACGCTCCCGGGCACCCGCGGGCCGCGGCGCTGGTGGCGGCGGCGGTGGACATCCGGCGGGCGGGGCACTCGGCCTCGATGCCCCGCGCGCTGGTCGAGGCGGCGCACACGTACTACCTGGAGAAGCACGGCGGCGACCGGCTGCGGCCGGAACCCCCGGACGAGGCGTGGGAGTGGGCGACGCGGCCGCGCCGGGCGACCACCGCGCTGCTCCAGCAGTCCGGGGACCGGGTGGGGGTGTTCGACTACCTGCTGGACGTCACCCAGCGCGCCGCCGGTCCGGCCGATCCCGTGCCGGAGTCCGTGGTGCGGCTGATCGTGACCGGTGCCGACCCCGCCGATGCCGAACGGGTCGCCGCCACCGCCTACGCCCAGGGGCGGTACGAGCCGGCCGTCGTGGGCTGGCGGCGGGCCGCCGCCGTGCCGGGGCCGGAGGCCTTGAACAGCCGCAACAACGCCGCGCGCGCCCTGCGGCGGCTCGGTCGGCTGTCCGAGGCGCTGGCCGAGCACCGGGCGGTGGCCGCCGCCCGTACCGACGCGCTCGGACCCACCCACCCCGACACCCTCATCGTCCGCGACAACCTCGCCAACGTGCTGCGCGACCTGGGCCGGGTCGAGGAGGCGGAGGCCGAGCACCGGGCGGTCCTGGCGCTGCTGACCGAGGTCCGCGGCCCGGACGACGCGTTCACGCTGTTCAGCAGGGACAACCACGCCGTCGCGCTGCGGGAGATGGGGCGGGCGGCCGAGGCGGAGTCCGAGCACCGCGCGGTCCTGGACATCCGCGAGCGCGTCCTGGAGGCCGATCACCCCGACACGCTGCGCACCCGTCACCACCTGGCGCTGGCGCTCCGCTCCCTGGGGCGGTCGCCCGAGGCGGGCGCGCTCCTGGCGTCCGTCGTGGCGGCCCGCACCAGGGTGCTCGGCCCCGGCCACCCGGACACCGCCGCCGCGGCGGCCGACCTGGCGGCGAGCTCCTGAACGGCGCCCGGGGCGGGACAGAACCAGGGCGGGACAGAACCGGTGCGGGACACAACCAGTACGCGAGAGAAGCCCCCGCGCGCGACGGGCCCGGCCCGGGGTCAGCCCAGCAGCCGCAGCCGGGTGGCGGCCACGCCCACCCGGACGGTCTGGCCCCGGGCGAGGTCCAGCGCGTCGCCCTCCACGCCGTCGCCGAAGGCCACCAGCCGGTCCGACTCCACCGTCAGGACCAGCCGCCGGCCGGCGTCGAGCAGGCCGTGCACCCGGCCGGTGCCGGTGGCGGGGGAGGGCCAGGCCTCGCGGACGAACCAGGCGAGCGCGGGGGCGGCCGGCTCGGGCAGGGCGAGCGGGCCGCCGCGCTCCAGCCAGACGGAGCGGCACCAGCCGGTGCCGCCCGTCCCGGTGCCGATCAGGACGCCGGACGAGGCCTGCGGCTCGCCCTCGTCGGCCCCGCCCGGCCGGTCCTCGACGGCCAGCCGGTAGCGGGCCGTCTGGTGGCCGGGCTGGCCGACGTACACCTCGTTGAGCGCGAGCAGGCGCTGGGTGTCGTCGGCGACCGCCTCGACCATGGTCCGCTCCTCGGCGCGCCGGTCGGCGCCCGGGCCGACGGCGGCCGGCAGCAGCCGCGCCAGGTCCTCGGCGCGGTGCCGGACCAGCACGCCCGGGTTGCGGCCGGGCTCCGCGTCCACACCGATCACCGGCTGGTCGGCCAGGTACTTGGCGACGTTGGCGACCAGGCCGTCCTGGCCGACCACGACCACCACGTCCTCCGGTTCGAACAGGAACCGCGACAGGTCGGCGCGCTCGACCCGGGTGCGCCGCCAGTCGAGCGGCACGGCGCCGGCCGCCAGGGCGAGCGCCGCGCCCTGCCGCCGGTGGCGCAGCTCGATCTCCTCGACCGACCGGCCCCGGCTGCTCAGGAAGTACGCGGCCTGGCCGGGCGTGCCGTGGTGGGCGAGCAGTTCCTCGTACTCGGTGCGGCGGTGGACCAGCACCGCCCGGGGCGCGAGCGTCACCGCCCGGCCCCCTCGCCGCTGGTCGAGCCGGCCGTCGCGCCGCTGGTCGCGCCGCTGGTCGCGCCGGTGGTCGCGCCGAGCTTGGCGAGCAGGCCGGTGAGCACGTCCGGGGTGAGGGTCAGGCTGTCGATCCGCGGCAGGTGCTCGGCGAGGCGCATCAGCGCGAGCGCCCGCAGCACGGCCGGGTCGGCCTGCTGGTGGGCGGCCAGCCAGGCCGCCTCGGCGGCGGCCCTGGCCTCGCCGAGGGCGCGGGCGGCGTCGGCCTCGGCACCGGCCAGCCGGGTGCGGCGCTGCGCCTCGGCGTCGGTGCGGATCCGGTCGGAGACCGCCTCGTCCTCGGCCTGGAGCCGGCTGTTGGCGCCCTGCTGGGTGATCAGCTGCTCCTGTCGCCGGGCGAGTTCGATCCGGTTGGCGAGCTCGTTCTCGGCGATGCCGCGCTCGTGCTCGACGGCGACGGCGCGCCGTTCGAAGGTGGCCCGGTCGGCCTCCTGCTGGACCAGCTCGCGGGCGGGGGTGCGCAGCGCGCGTTCCACCTCCGGTTCGGGGCGCAGCGCGACCACCCGGACGGCGATGACGGCGAGGCCGGTCTCGGCGAGCCGCGGTTCGGCGGCGAGCCCGGCGGCCATCCGTTCGCGGACGGCGGTGACGCCGTCGGCGAGGGCGGTGGCGAGCGGGGTGCGGGCGAGCAGGCCGAGCGCGTGCTGCTGGGCGGTCTCGGTGAGCAGGGTGGCGAGCTGGTCGAGCGGGGCGGAGCGCCAGGTGCCGGTGTCGGGGTCGATGCCGAAGTCGACGCGGGCGGCGGCGGTGGCCGGGTCGGTGATCCGGTAGGTGAGGGTGCCTTGGACGGTGACGTCCTGGAAGTCGGCGGTGCGGGCGTGGAAGAGCATGGCCAGCTCGCGGTCGTCGACCGGGACTTCGGAGAGCACGGCGCTGAGCGGGCGGAACCAGAAGGCGAGGCCGGTGCCGTCGTGGGCGAGGCGGCCGCGTCGGACGTGGCGGATGTGGGCGGTGGGCAGGGCGCGCAGGTGGCGCAGCCCGAAGCGCTTGGTGATGTCGGCCATGATCAGCTCCTTGTCGTCATGGTGACGATATTGGCTGGGTCCTTTTCTCGTCAAGATGACGAAAAAGGGTCGGCCGGTTCCGCCGCCGCGGTCGTGGGAGGATCGAGCGATGCTGAGGACGCGAACGACGAGGCTCCCCGCCGCCCTGGCGGTGGCCTGCGCGACCGCCGTGGTCGCCGCCACCGCCGCGGTCGGCGCCGTGCCGGCCCGCGCCGCGGACCGGGACGGCCAGGTGTTCACCATCGGCGATGCGCGGATCACCGAGTCCAGCGGCCTCGCGGCCAGCCAGCGGCACCCCGGCGTCTACTGGACCCACAACGACAGCGACGACGGCCCCTACGTCTACGCCGTCGACTCCCAGGGCCGCACCGTCGCCACCGTCACCCTGCGCGGCGTGGAGCCGCGCGACGTCGAGGCGATCTCGCTCGGCCCGGACGGCCGGCTCTACGTCGGCGACCTCGGCGACAACCTCGGCGGCAAGTGGCCCGAGGTCTGGATCTACGCCTTCGCGGAGCCCGCGGAACTCCACGACCAGACCGTGCAGGTGACCCGCTACAAGGTCCGCTACGAGGACGGCCCCCGCGACGCCGAGGCCCTGATGGTCCACCCGGTGACCGGCCGTGCCTACATCGCCAGCAAGAAGCAGGGCGGCGGCGGCCTCTACCAGGGCCCGGAGCAGCTCTCCCCGAGCGGCGTCAACACCTTCCGCCGGATCGCCGACGCCCCGTGGACCACCGACGGCGCCTTCTCGCCGGACGGCACCCGGCTGGTGCTGCGCGGCTACTTCTCGGCCACGCTCTACCGCTGGAAGGACGGTGCGCCGAGCGGCGGCGAGTCGCTCTCCGCGCCCTTCCAGCGCCAGGGCGAGTCGGTGACCTTCACCGCCGACGGCCGGGCGCTGCTGTACGGCAGCGAGGGCAAGGACAGCCCGGTCTGGCGGTCGGCGCTGGACGGCGACCGGCTCCCCGACTCGGTCAAGCCCCTGCCGAGCCCCACGCCGACCCCGACCGCGGGACCGGACGGGTCCGCGCCGTCGTCCTCCGGGGCGGGGGCCCCGCCCTCGAAGAAGGCGGAGGACGACTCGTCCTCGGCCGGTGCGGGGGACCAGACGCTGGGGGTGCTGTTCCTGCTCGCGGTGGCGGGCGTGATGTTCGGACTGCGGCGCAAGAAGCGCGACGGCTGACACCCGGGCTGCCCGAAAGGGCCGGAAACGGCCGCCGGGCACGGCCGCCGGACGTGACCGGGGGACGCGGCGACGGCGCCGCCCGGACCGCCCGGGCCGGCCGGAACGTGCCTGGTCACAGCCGCACCGTCCGGAGTCGGACGTCGGCGAACGACCCCCCTCGTACCCGGCCGGAACCCCGGCCGTTCGTCATGCCACGCCCAACAGCGCCGATCTGTCGCCGATTTGTGACACAGCTTGGCCAACACCGGCCCCACAGGCGGTTTTCGTGGACGTAGTGTTCCGACTATGTCACGGAGAAGCCGCCGCACGCCCTCCCCGGAGCCCCTCGACACCTGGGTGCCGCGCCCCCGGCGCCGGGAGACCCCGCTCGGCCTGCTCGGCCACGGCGTGAGGTTCCTCGGCTACAGCACCCTCGCCGGAGTGCTGCTGGCGGGCCTCGTGCTGCCGGCCGCGGGCGCGCTCGGGCTCGGGATGAAGGGCGGCGTGGAGGAGTTCGACACCATCCCCGACGACCTGAAGACCCCGCCGCTGACCCAGGCCAGCTGGATATTCGACGCCAAGGGCCAGCAGATAGCCAAGGTGTACGAGCGCGACCGCCGGGTGATCACCGCCGAGGAGATGGGCCCGCTGATACGCCAGGCCCAGGTGGACATCGAGGACGCGCGCTTCTACGAGCACGGCGCCGTCGACCTCAAGGGCGTCCTGCGGGCGATCACCAAGAACGCGGAGAGCGGCACCGCCATGCAGGGCGCCTCGACGCTGACGCAGCAGTACGTGAAGAACGTCAACGTCGAGAAGGCCGGCGACGACGCGGCGGCCGTCCGCGAGGCGCAGCGCAAGACCCTGGGCCGCAAGGTGCAGGAGCTCAAGTACGCCATCAAGCTGGAGGAGGAGCTGACCAAGGACCAGATCCTCACCAACTACCTGAACATCACCTACTACGGCCAGCAGGCGTACGGCATCCAGGCGGCGGCCCAGCGCTACTTCAGCAAGAACACCAAGGACCTCACGGTCGCCGAGGCGGCCACCCTGGCCGGGCTGGTGCAGAACCCCTCCCAGTTCGACCCCAAGGCCCACCCCGAGGCCTCGCGCAAGCGCCGCGACGTCGTGATCGACAAGATGGTGGAGAACAAGCACCTCACCGCCGAGCAGGCCAAGGAGGCCAAGACCGGGCCGGTCGTGCTGCACTACCAGGCGCCGCAGAACGGCTGCATCACCGCCGACGCGGGCATGGGCTTCTTCTGCGACTACGTCAAGCACGTGATCAAGCAGGACCCGGTCTTCGGCAAGACCGCCGCCGAGCGCAAGAAGCTGTGGGACATGGGCGGACTCTCGATCCACACCACGCTCGACCCGGTCAAGCAGGCGGCCGCGCTCAAGGCGGTGACCACGAAGGTCAAGGTCACCGATGAGGTGTCGGCGGCGATCACCATGGTTGAGCCGGGCACCGGCAAGATCCTGGCGATGGCCCAGACCCGCCCGTACGGGATCGACCCGAACAAGAAGCAGACCGTCGTCAACTACAACGTGGACGCGGCGATGGGCGGCGGCAACGGCTTCCAGCCGGGCTCCAACTTCAAGCCGATCGTGGCCGCCGCCGGGCTGGAGGCGGGGCTCACGTCCACCCAGTCCTACTCGTCGCCGAACAAGATGGACTGGCCGACGATGAGCACCTGCGAGGGCACCTGGAAGAACCTGGAGAAGGGCAAGAAGGGCGGTACCATCCCCAACGAGTCGGCGGGCGAGGTCGGCCCGTACGAGCTCAAGGAGGCGATGGCGCTCTCGGTCAACACCTACTTCGTGCAGATGGAGCAGGAGATCGGCCTCTGCGCGGTCAAGCAGATGGCCAACAAGCTCGGCGTGCTGACCAAGGCGAGCGGCAAGCCGCTGGAGGAGCTGCCCGCCCTGGGCCTGGGCACCCAGGAGGTGAGCCCGCTGGTGATGGCCAACGTCTACGCGACCTTCGCCAACCGCGGCACCTACTGCACCCCGGTCGCGATCAGCGGCATCACCACGGTGGACGGCAAGGACGTCCCGGTCAGCCCCGCCACGTGCGAGCGGGTGTTCTCCGAGAACACCGCCGACATCATCAACACCGTGCTGCTCGGCGTCACCGAGAAGGGCGGCACCGCGCGCGACCTCGGCCTGGACGACGACCGCCAGATCGCCGGCAAGACCGGCACCTCCGACGAGAAGAAGTCCGCCTGGTTCAGCGGCTACACCGGCAACCTCGCCGCCTCGGTCTGGCTGGGCGGTCCGGCCGGCGGCGTGAAGATGAAGAGCATCCGGATCGGCGGCAAGTGGTTCGACGAGGTCTTCGGCGCCACCGGCCCCGGGCCGATCTGGCAGATGGCGATGAACGACGCCGTCCGGGGCATGCCGGAGAAGGAGTTCGAGACCGTCTACATCCCCAACCCGGCGCCGAAGCGCGACCCCTCGGCAAGCCCGGGCTCGGGCAGCGGCTCGCCGGGCGGCTCCGCGACCGACGCCCCGACCTGGCCCGGGCGCCCGCAGAACACGGGCCGGCCGACGCGCAACCCCAACCCGAACCCCAGGACCACGCAGCAGCCCCAGCAGCCCCAGCTGGACCAGCAGCCGCAGGGCCAGCCCGCGCAGCCCGAGGAGCAGCACCAGGACGGCTGACCCGGCCCGCCCCGCACGGCACCGCGCCCCCGCACGGCACCGCGCCCCGGAACGTCGACGGACGTTCCGGGGCGCGGTCGCGCTCACCGGGCACGGGAGGGCCCCGGAGGGCCCCGGCGTCAGTTCACGCCCTTGGCCGCCCAGAAGTCCTGGCGGGCCAGCACGCTGCTGTCCGTCTGGTCGGTGAAGAAGCCGTCCACGCCGAGCTCGTACAGGTACTTCGCCCAGCCGATCGCGTCGCCGTACGCGTTCGGGTCGGTGCCCCGGCGGTAGTCCAGCGGCAGGAAGGCGTTCTCGTTGCGCACCGTGTACGGGTGCAGCAGCAGGCCGGCCGCGTGCGCGTCCTTGACCAGGGTGGTCGGCGGCAGCAGCTTGCCGGTCGCGTCGACGGGCGCGATCAGCGTGGTGGTCGGGCCGAGGCCGTGCGCGAAGGAGGCGATCCAGCGCAGGCCCTCGGGCTTCACCAGGTCGGCCACGGTGCGCTGGTCGCCGGACAGCACGAAGTCGTAGGGCCGGCTGGTCGGGCCGCTGAGCAGGAAGACCTTCGGGTTGTCGACCAGCTTGGCGAGCCGCTGCAGGCTGCTCGGCTCGAAGGACTGCAGGATCGCGCGGCCGTTGCGCCCCGCCAGGCCGGTGCGGCGCAGCTCGTCGGCGAGGCGCTCCTCCAGCGGCAGGCCGATCGAGCGGAAGTAGCTCGGGTGCTTGGTCTCGGGGTAGACCCAGACGTCCCGGCCCAGCTCGCGGCCGCGCTTGCGGGCGAAGTCGGCCACCTCGCGGAAGGTCGGCACGGCCCAGCGGCCGTCGTAGAGCGTGTTGCGCTGGCGCTGCTGCGGCAGCCGCTCCTTGGCGCGCAGGGTGCGCAGCTCGGCGAGCGTGAAGTCCTCGGTGAACCAGCCGGTCTGGGCGGCGCCGTCGATGCTCTTGGTGGTGCGGCGGTCCGCGAACTCCTTGTGGTCCGCGACGTCCGTGGTCTCCGCGATGTTGTTCTCGTGGCGGACCACCAGGTGGCCGTCCTTGGTGGGGACGAGGTCAGGCTCGATGACGTCCGCGCCCAGCTGCAGCGCCAGGTCGTAGGAGCCCAGGGTGTGCTCGGGGCGGTAGCCGGGGGCGCCGCGGTGGCCGACGATCAGCGGGTGCGGCAGGCGGTCCAGGCCGGTGCCGGTGCGCACCGGCGGGCGGGTGCCGGTCGCGCGGCCGGCGGCGACGCCGCGCTCGTCGGCGGCACCGTACTGCTCGTCGCCCGGCTGGTCCCCGGTGGGGGCGGCGAAGGCCTCGCCGGTGCCGGCCGCGAAGGCCGCCGCGCCGAGCCCGGCCGCGCCGGTGGCCCGCAGGAAGGTCCGGCGGGAGGAGGCGGTGGCGTCGGCGGACTCCGCCGGGGTGCTGCCGTCGGACGGACGGTACGTCATGGATGCTCCTAGCTCGCGCTGATGGCGTCGCGGTGTGAGTGCCGCCCGCAGACTAGGAGCAGCGGCGCCCGGCCGGGTGGCCTCCGGGCGAACTGCGGGAGAAGTTCCTGCACCCACCGCCCTTCGCGCACAGGGAGGCCGCCCGTACTCGCGGGGGGAGGCCGCCCGCACGCTCGGGGAGGCCGCCCGAGCGCGGGGAAGGCCGGCCGCGGTCACGCACCGCGGCCGGCCTCCGGTCCGGGGTGACGGACCTGTGCGGGGCCTCCCGGCCGCCGGGCCCGGCCAGGGACGAGGCGGGGCGGGACGGTGGAACTCCGGGAGGTGGTCCCTCGGGGTGGTGGATCTGCACCGATTCTGCTCGGGTGCCCGGGCGTCCCGCCATCCCCGGAATCTGGGATCGCGGGGCGGGCGCCCGCCGACCCCGCCGGCGGCCCGTCCGCTCAGAGCGCGGCCAGCAGCTCCCGGCCCAGCGGCCAGTCGCCCAGCCCGGAATCGGAGTTGAGGTGCCCGAAGGCCCCCGGCTCGACGTACCGCGCACCCCAGGCCCCGGCGAACTCCCGGGCGCGCGCCGCGCTGACCCAGGGATCGTCGGTGCTGGAGACCACGGTGGCCGGGAACGGCAGCCGGGACAGCGCCACCGGACGGAAGCCCAGCAGCTCGGGGACCTCCGCGTGGTCGACGTCGGCGGGTGCGACCAGCAGTGCGCCGCGCACCGCCGCCGTCCGCCCGGCCGGGGCCCCGGCCGCCCAGCGGGCCACCGTCACGCAGCCGAGGCTGTGCGCCACCAGCACCACCGGTCCGTCGGCGGCCGCCGCGGCGACCGCCGCGTCCACCCGCTCCACCCAGGCGTCCGGCTCGGGGTGGTCCCAGTCCTCCTGCTGCACCCGGACGAACGCCGCCGGGTCGGCGGCCTCCCAGCGGCTCTGCCAGTGGGCCGGTCCGGAGCCCTGGTAGCCGGGCAGAACGAGATAGGTGGTGCGGTCCGACATCGGGGCGTCATCCCTCCGGGCTGTCACGGGGACGGACACGACGACGCCGGGGCGCGGAAGGCGCGCCCCGGCGTTGGGTCGAGGGCGAGGAAAGCGGAGGGACTAATTCAGTGGAGTGGAGAAGGAAGCCCCTCCATGGCCTCGCCGGGTCCCACGCTACCAGTCAGGCGGGGACCAGGTCGCGCAGATTTCCGGGGGTGACGATCCGGGAGCCGGGGTGCAGCCCCTCCGGCCGCTCCAGGCCGATGTACGTCACCGGGCCGGCCGGGACCGCACCGCCGTCCCACAGCGTGACGGCGGCGGCCCGGTCCCGCATCAGCTCGGTGAGGTGGCGGACCGTGAGGTAGTCGCGTTCGACGACGCCGCGCAGCAGCACCGCGACCGACACCCGGTTCCCCTCGACCCGGTTGGCGCTGGGCGTGCCCGCGAGGTGGAGGTGCAGCCACTTGGCGCGCCAGCGGCCGTCGGCCCCGCGCAGGAACGCCAGCGGCAGGGCCACCCGGCCGGGGCCGCGCAGGTCCGACTTCATCCGCACGGTGCGCGCCTCGAAGGGCCGTCCCGCCTGCTCGCCGTCCCGCAGCATGAAGCCGAAGAACGACTCCTCGACCTCCTCGAAGCCCTCGCCGGAGAAGATGTTGACCTGGGGGACGATGTACGCGCCGCGCACCGCGTCGAGCCGGAGGTTGATGAACTCCGAGGCGCCCTCCGGTGCTTCGGTAATGTCCCCCGAGTGCTCGCCCCCGATGTCGGTGAGGGCCGTGTACGAGAGCCAGGAGACCGTCCTGTAGGACTCGTCCAGCATCAGTGCCGACAGGTCGAAGTCGGTGTTGTGCTGGGTCTGCTTCCAGTGGACGAAGAAGCGCAGCAGTTCGCCGTCGACGGGGGAGACCGAGCCGCGGGGCAGCACGCCCAGGCCGGCGGACGTCGCCTTGCCGCTGAGCGGCAGGGAGACGTCGAGGACGGCCGGGTCGATCAGCAGGTGCCCCGGATCCGGGAGCCGGCGGACCGTCTCGGCGTCCAGGACGGCGATCAGGCGGCGGCACTCGTCGGCCGGCAGGGGCGGCCGGGTGTCGGCGGCGACCCAGGCGCGGCCGGAGCGGTTGACGAAGACCCGCCGGGCCCCCGCTCCTTCGGAACGGCGGTTCTGGAGGTGCTCGCGGACCGACAGCAGCACCCGGCCGGCCGCCTGCCCGGCCGCCGCCTCGGCGGCGGCCACGACGGCCTCGCGCTGCTCCTGCGTGGCGCAGGCCCGCAGCAGGCGGTCGAGCGCGCGGAACAGCTTCCCCGGGGCGGCGGACAGCAGCCGCACCGCCGCGGTGACGTCCTCCGCGCCGAGCGCGTCCTCGACCCGGCTGTCGAGGGAGCGCGCCTCCCGCTCGCCCCGGGCGACGGCGAACACCTCGGCGGCGTGCGGCCAGCGGGGGTACTCGTGCGGGTGGAGCCGCTCGCCGAGGCGCTTGAACGGCTCGCGGTGCGCGCCGACGTCGGCGAGCTTGGCGGGGGCGGCGGCGACCACCGCGTCCAGGCCCGCGAGCAGCGCGCGGCGGACCGGCCGGGGGAACGCCCGGAACCGGGTCGGCTGCGCGAGCGTGACGTCCCCTTCCGACAGTGCGCAGGCGAGGCGGAGCACGTCGGTGACGGTGTCCAGCAGGAGGTCCGCGCCGGCGTCGAGGCGGGCGCGGTTGACGACGGCGCGGTTCTCCCGGACCGGGATCGCCTCGGGCTGCGGTCCGTCCACGCGGTGTCCGGCGAGTTCGCCGAGGTCGCTCAGGGCCTGCTCGCCCAGCGGGGTGGCGCTGCCCGCCAGCGCCAGGTACAGGGCGGTGACCTCGTCCTCCAGCGGGCCGCCCGGGTGCAGGACGGTCATCCGGTCGCCGGCGGCGGCGATCAGCTCGTCGTGGGCGGCGAGCAGTTCGGCGTAGCCGTGCCGGTAGCGGCCGTAGCCGGGCAGCGTCAGCAGGTCGAGCACGCCCGCGCTGAGCTGGGCGATCGTGCCCTCGCGCTCCCCGTCGTCGGCGAGCGCCTCGGCGATGCACCCCGTCCAGAAGTCGACGGTGTCCGGCACGTTGGCCGGGAAGTCGATGAAGTAGACGTTGTGCCGGACGTGGTCGCCGACCAGTTCGCGCACGGTGGCCAGGGTGCGGGCGGCGGTCGCGCGGACGGTCTCCCCGCTCAGCCCCGACAGCCGCTCCAGTACCCCGGCCGAGAGCTTGAAGCCCACGGACATCAGGGCGGCGTCGAACTGACGCGCCGCGGCCTCGCCGCTCCCGGCCGGACCGTCGGGGACGGGCAGGCGGAAGGTGTGCCGGACGACCATGGATTCGAGGCGGTGGGACATTCCGCCATGATCCCAGAGCCGTGCGGACCGCCGCACCCGGGTTTCGCGGATTCGGGCCGCCACCGGCTCGGGGGCGCACGCCCCCGGGCGTGCGCCGGGTCGGGATGCCGCGCCCCGTTGCGTGGGCGCACCGGGTGCGGGAGCTTGGTGCCGTCCCGTTCGGAGCTCTCCGTCCCGGGAACGTAAAGACGTTGACGGTAAATCACTTCGGAGGAATGTCGGCGATGGCAACGAAGATCCTGCTCGTCACCGGGGACGCCGCGGAGTCGCTGGAGGTGTTCTACCCGTACCAGCGGCTGCGCGAGGAGGGCTACCAGGTCGACATCGCGGCGCCGGCCAGGAAGCGGCTCCAGTTCGTGGTGCACGACTTCGTCGAGGGCTTCGACACCTACACCGAGAAGCCGGGCTACACCTGGCCCGCCGACCTGGCGTTCGCCGACGTCGACCCGGCCGACTACGTGGCGCTGGTCGTCCCGGGCGGGCGCGCCCCCGAGTACCTGCGCAACGACCCCGAGGTGCAGCGGATCGTCCGGCACTTCTTCGAGAGCGAGAAGCCGGTCGCCCAGATCTGCCACGGCCCGCTGGTGGCGGCCGCCGCCGGGGTGCTCGGCGGGCGGACCAGCGCCGCCTACCCGGCCCTGGAGCCGGACGTGAAGGCGGCGGGCGCGACCTACGTGGACGGCGAGGCGGTGGTGGACGGGGTGGTGGTCTCGGCCCGCGCCTGGCCCGACCACCCGGCGTGGCTGCGGGCGTTCATCGAGGTCCTGCGGGTCAAGGCCCCGGTCGGCTGACGGCCGGCGGGAGGGGGCGCCCGCGCTCGCGGCCGCGGGCGCCCGCCGGACCGGCCCCGGCGGGCGGTACCCCGAGCAGGCCCCGGCGGTACCCCCGAGCCGGTCTCGGGGGTGGCCCGGAGCGGGTCTCGGGGGCGGCCCCTCCCTGAGGGGGAGCGGCGCGCCGGGCGAAGCTCGGCCCAGGGACCGACGATCTTTCAGCAGAGTCCTGCCAGAGTGTCAAGTGCCGATATCGGAACGGATGTTGTGGTCATCCGTCGGCACGGACACGAGAGGCGGACGGACATGGCGGAGCACAGGAACGGGACGGATCCGGACGGTCGCGGGGGCACGGGGCGCAGGCGGCGCCGCTCGGCCGTCCGGGTCGTGGCGCTCGCGCTGGCGGGCGCGGGCCTGGTGGGCGTGACGGCCCCGGCGGCCGGCGCCCTCGGCACGGCGGAACCGGGCGGGGTGGTGACGGTGACCAGCACACAGGACACGGCGCGGGACGCCGCGGACCGGGGGCCGCGGAAGGGCGTCGACACCAAGGCCCTGAACGCCGCGCTGCGCGGCATCGTCGACTCCGGCGGCACCTCCGCCGCGCTGGCCAGGGTCGGCGATCACGGCCGCACCCTGTGGAAGGGCGCCTCCGGGGTCGCCGACCGCACCACCGGCGCCCCGGCCTCCGTGGACGGCCGGTTCCGGATCGGCAGCGTGACCAAGACCTTCGTCTCCACCGTCACCCTCCAGCTGGTCGCCGAGGGGCGGCTCGGCCTGGACGACCCGGTGGAGCGCCTGCTGCCCGGCGCGGTGCCGAACGGCGCGAACATCACCCTGCGCCAGCTGCTCAGCCACACCAGCGGGGTGTTCAACTACACCGAGGACCAGGCCTTCGACATCGAGGCGCCGGGCGCCGTCGAACGGTGGCTGGAGTCCGGCCGCTGGACCCGCTGGACGCCGCAGCAGCTCGTCGCCCTCGCCAACGCCCACCCGGCGTACTTCCCGCCCGGCCAGGGCTTCCACTACTCCAACACCAACTACGTCCTGGTCGGACAGATCATCGAGCGGGCGACCGGCCGCAGCTGGCAGCAGGAGGTGGAGCGCCGGGTGATCCGCCCGCTGGGCCTGACCGGCACCTCCATGCCGGACCACGGGACGACCGTCCCCGGCCCGCACGCGCACGGCTACTACGAGCTGCCCACCGGCCCCGTGGACGTCACCGAACTGGACCCGAGCATGGCGGGCGCCTCCGGCGCCGGGATCTCGACCACCGCCGACCTCAACACCTTCATCAACGCCCTGGTCGGCGGCCGGCTGCTGCCCCGCCCGCAGCTCGCGGAGATGATGACGGCCACCCCGCAGAGCGAGAGCCGGTACGGCCTCGGCCTGGAGCGGGCGACCACGGACTGCGGCGTGCTCTGGGGCCACACCGGCGGCATCCCCGGCTACAACACCGTCCTGTACACCAGCCCCGACCTGCGCCGGCAGCTCGCGGTCTCGATGAACGCCCAGGGCATCTCGACCCCGCCGGCCACCCGGGAGGCCTTCGAGAAGCTGCTCGCCGCCGGGACCTGCGCCGACTGACCCCGGCGGGCCACCCGCCCCCGGCGCGGCCGGGCGGGGATGCCATCATGGCCCGCACCTGATGGGCCGTCGTCGCGAGGAGGACGAGAGATGGCAGAACCGCTGATCGCCGAAGTCGGGGGCCGGGTGCCCGCCGTCGACCCGGGCGCCTTCGTCGCGCCGAACGCCGTCGTGGTGGGCAGCGTGACGGTCGGCGCCGGGGCGAGCGTCTGGTACGGCGCGGTGCTGCGCGGGGACGCCGAGGCGATCACGGTCGGCGCGGGCAGCAACGTCCAGGACAACTGCACCCTGCACGCCGACCTGGGCTTCCCGCTGGTGATGGGGGAGCGGGTCTCGGTCGGCCACAACGCCGTGCTGCACGGCTGCGTGATCGAGGACGACGTGCTGGTCGGGATGAACGCCACGGTGCTCAACGGCGCCCGGATCGGCGCGGGCTCGCTGGTCGCGGCGGGCGCCGTGGTGCCGCAGGGCACGCACGTCCCGCCCGGCTCGCTGGTCGCCGGGGTGCCCGCGAAGGTCCGCCGCGAGCTGACCGAGGAGGAGCGGGCCGGCATCACGTTCAACGCGGAGGGCTACCTGCTGCTGGCCGACGGCCACCGGGAGCTCCGCCCGCTGCCGCCGGCCCCCTGACGCGCCTCAGCGGCCCGCGCGGACCCGGTCGTCCGGGGCCGGCGCGGGCCCGGGCACCCGGGCCGCGGAGCCGCCCCCGGCGACCACGACCGTCGCCGTCCGCCCGCGCCGCCGGTCGACGGCCCAGGCGGCCACCGCGATCGCCGCCCCCGAGGCCGCCAGGCCCGAGCCGACCAGCGGCGGCGAGGTCCAGCCCAGCCCGGCGTCCAGCGCCAGCCCGCCGAAGAACGCGCCCTGGGCGTTGGCCAGGTTGAACGCGCCCTGCACCGTCGCCGAGGCCAGCGTCGGCGCGCTGCGCGCCTCGCGCATCACCAGCGTCTGCACGGCCGGGACGATCGCGAACCCGAACAGCCCGACCAGCACCACCGTCACCGCCGCCGACCACTCGCTGCGCGCGGTCACGGCGAACAGCGCCAGCACGGCGGCCAGCAGGACGAACGCGGCGCACACGGTCGGTCGCAGCGCGCGGTCCGCCGCGTAGCCGCCGAGCAGGTTGCCGATCGTCATCCCCACCCCGAACAGCGCCAGCACCAGGGTCACCGAGCCGGTGGCGAAGCCGGAGACCTCGGTGAGCAGCGGGGTGATGTACGAGTAGCAGGCGAAGAAGCCGCCGCAGCCGAAGACCACCGTGGCCAGCGCCAGCCAGAGCTGCCCGCTGCGGAACGCGCCCAGCTCGTGCCGCAGGCCCGCCTGCGCGGGGGAGGGCAGCACCGGGACGAGCCGGGCGATCGCCACCGCCCCGGCCGCGCCGATCGCCACCACCACCAGCATGGTCGCCCGCCACCCCAGGTGCTGCCCGAGCAGCGTCGCGGCCGGCACCCCGACGACATTGGCGAGGGTCAGGCCGGAGAACATCACCGCGACCGCCCGGGCCCGCCTGTCCGGGGCCACGAGCTCGGCCGCCGCCACCGCCCCGGCGCCGAAGAACGCCCCGTGCGGCAGCCCGGTGACCAGCCGGGCGGCGGCCAGCGTCCAGAAGTCGGGGGCGAGCGCGCAGAGCAGGTTCCCGAAGGCGAAGAAGGCGGCCAGCGCGACCAGCACCGCCTTCCGGGGCCGCCCGGCGGCGAGCGCGGTGAGCAGCGGCGCCCCGATCACCACGCCGATCGCGTAGGCCGAGATCAGCCAGCCGGCCTGCGGGATCGAGACGTCCAGGCTGTCCGCCACCTGGGGGAGCAGCCCCATGGCGGCGAACTCGGTGGTTCCGATGGCGAACGCGGTGACGGCCAGGGCGACCAGCGCGAGAGGCAAGGGGGTACTCCGGGAGGGCGTGGGGAGGGAGGAGTCGGGTTTGTCCGGCCGAAATCCTAATCCGAATCCCCGGGCGATCGGATGACGAGCCCGTGTGGCGGGCAGGGCGGTCCGGTGACGGACGGGGGTCGCCTCCCGGACGTCCGCGCGGGAGACTGGGGTCATGTGCCGCAGTATCAAGACGCTCAGACCGCCGGTGACGCCCGACGCCACGGAGGAGGACTACCGCGCGGCCGCGCTCCAGTACGTGCGCAAGGTGTCCGGCTTCCGGGCGCCGGCCGCGCACAACCGCGAGGCCTTCGACCGGGCGGTGGAGGCCGTCACCGAGGCCACCGCCCGGCTGCTCGACGAGCTGGAGGTCCGCGGCGCCTCCGCCCGTCCGTCCCGGGCCGCCGCCTAGGCACGGACCGGGTCGAACAGGGAGCAGGAGGTCGGTGATGAGCCCCGTCACCCGTTACGTACTCACCTTCCCGGGGACCCCCGGCACCCAGGCCCCGCAGGACGTGGTCGTGGTCGCGCGCACCAGCGCCACCGGGCCGGGCGGACACCCGGTCTACGAGGACGCCAGCGGCATCGTCCGGGCCGAGATCAGCGAGGCGGGGGAGGTCCGGATGCTCGCCACCGGCGGCCACCAGACGCCGCACTGCCCGGTGCACGCCCAGCCACTGCCCTGATTCCGGCCCCGGGCGCCCGCCTCGGAGGCCTGCCCCGGTGACACCGCCGCGTCCCGTCGGGCAGACTCGCGGCATGACCACAGCACGCTGGCAGGGCACCGTCGTCGCCGAGAGCGAGGACACCGTCGTCGTCGAGGGAAACCACTACTTTCCGGCCGACTCCGTGCGCACCGAGTACCTGCGCCCGTCCGACACCACCACCGTCTGCGGCTGGAAGGGCACGGCGGAGTACTACTCCCTGCACGTCGACGGCGCGACCAACCCGGACGCGGCCTGGTACTACGCCGACCCCGACCCCGCGGCCGAGCACATCCGAGGCCGGGTGGCCTTCTGGAGGGGCGTGGAGATCACCGGGTGAACCGGCGGCCCGGCGGACGGGACCGGCCGGCGCCCCGGTACACGGCCGTCGTCGTCCTGTCGCAGGACCGCGACACCCCCGGGGCGTATCGCGCCGGGCCGCCGGGTACGGCCACACCATGGCAATCTTCAGGAAGCCGGGACGCCCCGGGCAGCCCGAGCCCACCCCGGACCGCCTCGCCGACGAGCTGGCCGGACTGGTCGAGGAACTCGAACCCGGCGAGCCCGCCGAGGGCGGCCCCGGCGGGCTCGCCGAGTACCGGGCGGAGACCGAGCGCGGCCGGCGGCGCGGCGCCCGGCTGGTCAGCGCGATCGCCCGCCGGCTCGGCACCGGCGGCCGGGTCGCCGCCAAGGGCGCCGCGGTCGGCGGCCGCGCCCTCACCGAGCAGCTGCTCCAGACCGCCCCGCGCATCCCGATCCGCAGCCTCGCCACGCTGCGCGCCCAGCACCCCGGCGCCGCCGACCCGGAGCAGCTGGCCGACCTGCTGATCACCGGCGCGAGCCGGGCCTCCAGCGCGCTCGGCGCCGGCGTCGGCGCCGCCGCGATGCTCCCGGTGCCGCCCGCGATGCCGGTGGAGATCGCCGCCGAGACGATCGCCGTCGCCGCCGTCGAGATCAAGCTGATCGCCGAACTGCACGAGGTCTACGGTTTCCCCGTCCAGGGCACCGCCACCCAGAAGGCCGGCGCGTACGTCGGCGCCTGGGCCAACCGGCGCGGCATCGAACCCACCCTGCTCGCCAAGCCGGCCGGCCTGGCCGCGATGGCGCTCGGCAGCGAGGTGCGCCAGCAGGTCCGCCGCCGGCTCACCCGCAGCTCGCTGCGCCGCCTGCCGTCGCTGACCCCGCTGCTGGTCGGCGCGGGCATCGGCGCCACGATCAACCTGCGCGACACCCGCAAGGTGGCCCGCGAGGTCCGTGAGTCGCTGCGCGGACTCCCGCCGCTGGACCCGGCGTACTGGGCGGCCGCCGCCCCCGACCCGCGGCGGGGCGGCGACTGACCGCCGCGCCGCGGCCGCCACGCGCGCCGGCCGGCCCCGCGCGGACCGGCCGGTGCGGCCTGCGGCGGCGCCGCGGGGGCGGGTCACCCGCCCGGTGTCTGCGGGGCCCCGGCGCCCCGCCCCGCCTTGACGGCGTTCACCATCGCCTGGTGGACGGCCCGCGCGGTGGTCTCGTCGGCCGCCGGGACGGGACTGCCCGCCACCGAGTACCAGTCCAGCGCCCCGGTGTACTGCACGGTGAGCCGCGCCTCACCGTCCGCCCAGGTGGTGTGCACGGTGAGGTCGCCCGAGATCGGGCCGACCTCGACGGTGGTCACCCCGCCGGGCCCGCTGATGATCGACTGGGTGGTCCAGGTGGCCCACGAGGCCCTGGGGTCGAGCGGCGGCTCCACCCGCGCCGCCGGGCCCGGGTCCTGTCCTGCCGTGCCCTGCTGCTGTTCGGTCATGCGCCCATCCTCCCCCGCCGGTCCGCCGCCGCTGGGGCAGCGACACCGGCGGTCGCGAAGGCCGCCCGAGAACCGGGCGGCCTGTGGCAACTCGTCGGTGCGAGCGGGTCAGCTGTCCGCCCTCGGCTCCTCCAGGGGCTCGCCCTCCGCCTGCGAGGTGTCCTGTGCGTGCTGGTTCTGCATCGAGGTGATGCCCTCCTCGGGGTCGGCCGCGCGGACGTCCTCGTCCCGGTCGGTGCTCACCTCGGAGCGTGCGCTCATGTCGGTCATCGCGGGCTCCGTCTCCTCGGCCGGCCGGAGCGACCGGACCCGCCGCGGTACGCCGTGGTGCCGGGCGGCCGCCGGGCCGGTGCGCTGTTTCGCACCTCAAGCCTGCCTCCGCACCCCGGCGAGGGCCAACCGGGGGCCGACCGAGGCCGGCCGGGGCCGGTCGGGGACCGGGCGCGCCGCCCCGCCCGGCCCGGGCGTCACCAGGTGACCGGCAGCGACCTCAGCCCGTAGACCAGCGCCTCCGTGCGGAACTCCAGCGCCTGCTCCGGCACCGCCGGCCGCAACCCGGGGAGCCGCCGGAACAGCGTGCCCAGCGCGATCTGCAGCTCGGCCCGGGCCAGCGGCTGCCCCAGGCACTGGTGCACCCCGAAGCCGAAGGCCACGTGCCGGCGGGAGTCCCGGTCGAGATCGACCTCGCCCACGCCCAGGCGGCCCTCGGTGCCGAACAGCGCGTCGTCCCGGTTGGCCGTCGACAGCATCGCCATCACCCCGTCCCCGGCGCGGATCAGGGTGCCGCCCAGCTCGACGTCCTCCACCGCCAGCCGCGGCACGCCCATGTGCAGGATGGTGAGCACCCGCAGCAGCTCCTCCACCGCCCCGGGCACCGCGGCCGGGTCGGCGAGCCGGGCGGCCTGCTCGGGGTGGCGCAGCAGCAGCGCGGTGGAGAGCGCGATCATGTTGGCGGTGGTCTCGTGTCCGGCCACCAGCAGCAGCAGCCCGGTCCTGGCGATCTCGTCGACGGTGAGGTCGTCGCGGACCGCCAGCCGGCTCAGGGTGTCCTCGCCGGGCCGGGCCCGCTTCTGCTCGGCGAGCCGGGTCAGGTAGACGAGGAGCTCCTCCTGGGCCCGGGCCACCTCCCGGTCGTCGCCGTCGGTGGCGAGCAGCAGCCGGCTGTTCGTCTGGAACACCTCCCGGTCCTCGTACGGGACGCCGAGCAGCAGGCAGATCACCAGGGAGGGGACGGGCAGCGCGAACTCGGCGACCAGGTCGGCCGGACCGCCCCCGGCCGTCATCCGGTCGAGCGCGTCGTCCACGATCTGCTGGATCTCGGGGCGCATCGCCTCCACCCGCTTGACCAGGAAGTCCCCGGTGACCATGCGGCGCAGCCGGGCGTGCTCGGGGTCGTCGAGGCGCACGAAGGAGGGGTTGGCGGCGACCAGTTCGCGCCGTCCCTCGGTCAGGAACGGGAACGCGGGCCGGCGGGCGTCGGCGCTGAACCGGCGGTCCGACAGCACCGTGCGGACCTCCTGGTAGCCGGTGACCAGCCAGCAGGGGCTGCCGTCGGGGAGCTCCGCGCGGCTGACCGGGCCGGTGCTCGCGGCCTCGGTGTACGCGGGCGGCGGCGCGAACGGGCAGGCGGTGTCGTGCCGGGACGGGATCGGGGTGGCGGGAACGGTGGACGTGGTCAAGGTGGTCTCCTCGCGTGACAGGTGGGCCCGTGGCAGGCGGTGGGAGACGGCGGGAGGGCCGCGGGCCCCCGGGCGGTCGTCAGGCGGCGCTGCCGGGCCCGTCGTCCTCGGCCACGGCGATCGCGCCGCCGGGGCAGAGGTCGGCGGCGAGGCGCACGTCGGCGAGCAGCGCGGCGGGGACGGTCGCCCGGCGGACGTTCACCAGGCCGTCCCGCTCGTCCTGTTCGAAGACCTCGGGCGCCGTCATGACGCACTGGCCGGAGCTGCAGCAGCGGTCCCGTTCGACGTTCACCTGCATGTCGGACACCTCTCCGTGGTGTGGCACCGGGTGCACCCGGGCCGGGCCGCCCTCCGCTGTCAGGGTCAAGCTATCCCCGCCTCCTGACGCACACGAAGGGTGGACGGCCACCTTCCGAAGATTGGCCGATTCGCCTCTGGTCGTGAACTGTTGTGGAAAAAACGGAGTTTGATCGAGCGTCAGGCAAACCGTCCGGGACCGCCGGCGGTCCCGGACGCCCGGCCGAGCCCTTCCGCCGCGGCGATCTCCCGAACGGCGGCGACGGTGTCCGCCTCCGCGGCGCCCTTGTCGGGCCGGTAGCGGACCACCCGCGCGAAGCGCAGTGCCAGCCCCGCCGGGTAGCGCGGGCTTCGCTGGACGCCGTCGAAGGCGATCTCCACGACCAGCTCGGGCCGGACCCGGACGGTCCAGGCGTCCCGCTCCACCTCGCGCTCCAGCAGCGCCCCGGTCTGCCAGGCGAGCGTCTCGTCGGTGAGCCCCTTGAAGGTCTTGCCGAGCATCACCCACGGGCCGAGCCCCGGCTCGCCGCCCGCCCGCGCGCCCAGGTGCAGATTGCTGAGGAAGCCGCGCCGCCGCCCGCTGCCCCACTCGGCGGCCAGGACCACCAGGTCCAGGGTGTGCCGGGGCTTGACCTTGATCCAGCCGGCGCCGCGCCGCCCGGCCCGGTAGCCCGCCGCCGGGTCCTTCACCAGGACCCCCTCGTGGCCGTGCGCGAGGGCGTCCTCGAAGAAGGCGAGCGCCTCGGCGCGGTCCCCGGTCTCGGTGTGCGCGACCCGCAGCCCCGGCGGGACCGTCGCTGCGAGGGCGGACCAGCGCTCCCGCCCGGGCCGGTCCACCAGGTCCCCGCCGTCCCGGTGCAGCAGGTCGAAGAACCGCACGCTGAGCGGGACCTCGGCCCGCAGCCGCTCCGGGTCCCGGCGGGCCGCGGTGCGGGCGGCGGTCTCCTGGAACGGCCGCGGCCGGCCGTCCGGCCCGAGCGCGATCGCCTCGCCGTCCAGCACCGCCGAGCCCACCGGCAGGGCCAGCGCCGCCTCCGCCACCTCGGGCACCCGGGCGGTGATGTCGTCCAGCGAGCGGGTGAAGACGCCGACGTCCCGGCCGTCCCGGTGCACCTGCACCCGGATGCCGTCCAGCTTCCACTCCAGCGCGGCCGGGGCGGTGAAGCGGTCCAGCGCCGTGCCGACGTCCGGGGCCGAGGCGGCCAGCATCGGCCGCACCGGCCGGCCCACCTCCAGCCGGAACGCGGCCAGTCCCGGTTCCCCGTCGGTCAGCGCGGCCGCGGCGACCGCCCGGGCCGAGCCGCGGAACATCAGCGCCCGGCGGACCGCCGCCGCCGGCACCCCGGCGGCCCGCGCGACCGCGTCCGCGACCACCGCGTCCAGCGCCCCCTGGCGAAGGTCGCCGACCAGGACGGCGCGCAGGAACGCCTGCTCCGCACCGGTGGCCCGTTCGAAGAGGCCGGTCAGCAGCCGGCGCCGCTCGGCCCGGGCGCCCGCCCCGTGCACGGCGGCGATCGCCTCCAGCGCCCGTTCGGTCTCCCGCACCCCGAGCCGCGGTTCGGCGGCGGGCGGCGGCAGGTCGCGCAGGGCGGCCGGGCCGAGGCCGGTGCGCAGCCGCTGGGACTCGCCGGACAGCAGGGCGACCGCCGCCGGCGCCTCCTCGGGGCCGAGCTCGCGCAGGCAGTCGGCGAGCAGCCCGGTCTTGGCCCGGCGGCCGGGCTCGGCCGCCACGGCGCGCGAGGTCAGGGCCAGGCGGTGGAGCAGCATCGCGGGCCTCCTGGGGAGGGGCGGGCGGTCCGAGGAGGGCCCGCCGGGATGGGCGTCCAGGATCGGCGATCGGGGCCTCCGGCGCGCGTCGGCAGCCGTACGGTCGGGGGCTCCGGCGCGGTCGCCGGAAGGGAGCGGACGGTGCGGACCTCTTGGCCGCACCGTAGATCGGCGCGCTGCCGACGGGCCGTCATGCCGGCGCGTGTCCGGCCACACCGTCCACCGCCACCCCGGGGGAGCCCCGCCATGACCTCGGCCGCCGCCGGCCCGGACGCCGCTGCCCCGACCGGCCCGACCGTTTCGCCCGCCCGCGGCACGTACGACCGGGTCGCCACCCGCACCCGGTCCGTGACCCACGACAGGCCCCCGGCCGGGGCCTGAGCGGACCGCGCGGCAGCCCGCGCCGCCCGTTCGGAAATCCGTTCGCACTTTTCTGTTATCCGGTCACCGCGCGCCGGTCTCCGAGGTGTCGGCACCCGTCCGCCGGACCCTCCGGCGGACCCGACGGCTCCGAACACAGAAAGCGTGCGCGCAGGTGAACAGCGAAGACCGGACGACCATCCTCCCCGCGACCGGGCGGCCCGGCCCCGGCGGGCGCTCCGCGCGCCGCGCCGCGGAACGGCGGCGCGGCCACGGCCGACGGCGCCGCCGCGGCGGGGTCGGGCCGGTGGTGGCCGTGGTCGCGGCCGTTGCCGGCACGGGCGTGATCGCCGCGCTGACCGGCGCCGGGTACGCGGTCTACCGGGGTGAGGAGGGCACCGACGCCGCCGCGCGGGCGGTCTCCCACGAGCCGTTGATCGGCGCGGAGGCCGGTGACCTGAACGGCATCCAGGTGCCCGGCGCGGGCGCCGTCGCCGCGGGGCCGGCCGCGACCGACCCGGCCCGCGCCGCCACGGCCGAGCCCGCGCCCAGCACCGCCCCCGTGACCCCGGCGACGCCCTCGGCGCCGACCGCCACCCCGGGCCGGAGCGCCTCCACCGCACCCGGCACCGCCTCCGCCGCGCCGCGCGACCCGGCCGCGGGTACGGCGCCCGCCGGTGCCGCCGGCGGGGCGGCCGAGCCGCCGAAGCCGACCGCCCCGGCCGCCACCACCACCGCCCCCGGCGCCAAGCCCTCCGCGACCGCCCCGCGCCCGACCGCCACCGCCAACCCGGGCGGCTCGGCCAACGGCTCCTTCGCCCAGCAGGTGGTGGAGCTGGTCAACGTCCAGCGCGCGCAGGCCGGCTGCGGACCGCTCAGCGCCGACTCCCGGCTGGCCACCGCCGCCCAGGTCCACAGCGACGACATGGCCGACCGCAACTTCTTCGACCACGCCAGCCCCGAGGGCACCCACGCCGACCGTCGCATCGAGGCGGCCGGCTACCGGTGGAGCACCTGGGGCGAGAACATCGCGCGCGGCCAGAAGGACCCGGCGGCGGTGATGGAGTCCTGGATGAACAGCCCCGGCCACCGCGCCAACATCCTCAACTGCTCCTTCCAGCAGATCGGCGTCGGCGTCCGGACCGGCTCGGGCGGGCCCTGGTGGACGCAGGTCTTCGCCGCACCGTCATGACGGCCGCCGTGACGGCCGCGGCCACGGCCGCCGTTCGGGGCCGGCCCGAGTCCGATTTTCCGAATCAGCGCGAATTGTTGTTATCTGAGCACTCCCCAGAGGTCTCCGAGGAGGCAGCGGCGGACGGACGACAGCAAGACGGAGTGCGGACCCATGAACGTTGACGTGCAGAGCGGGGCCGGGACGACCCTGGTGCTCGCGGCCCAGGCGGGCGACCCGCAGGCGCGCGAGGCGCTGGTCGCCGCCTGGTTCCCGCTGGTCTACAACGTCGCCGGCCGGGCGTTGAACGGCCACGCCGACGTGGACGACATCGCCCAGGAGACCATGATCCGGGCCCTGGACGGGCTGGAGGGCCTGCGGGACCCGGAGGCGTTCCGCTCCTGGCTGGTCGCGATCACCATGAACCAGGTCCGCAGCCGGTCGACCGGCCAGCAGCAGGCGGCCGTCGGCGGCCTGGACGAGAGCTGGGAGCTGGCCGACCCGCGCGCGGACTTCACCGATCTGACCATCCTCCGGCTCGGCCTCTCCGGCCAGCGCCGGGAGGTCGCCGAGGCCACCCGCTGGCTGGACCCGGACGACCGGGAACTGCTCGCCCTCTGGTGGCTGGAGGCCGGCGGCGAGCTGACCCGCGCCGAACTCGCCGAGGCGCTCGACCTGACGCCGCAGCACGCCGCCGTCCGCGTCCAGCGGATGAAGAAGCAGCTGGAGGCCGGCCGGGTGGTGGTCCGCGCGCTCACCGCCTACCCGCGCTGCCCGGACCTCACCGAGCTGACGGCGGGCTGGGACGGTACGCCGAACTCGGTCTGGCGCAAGCGCACGGCCCGGCACATCCGCGACTGCGCCGCCTGCGACGGGCTGGGGCGCGACCTCGTCCCGGCCGAGGGGCTGCTGGCGGGGCTGGCGCTGGTTCCGGTGCCGATGGACGCCCCGAGCGGGTTCGCCTCCCAGGCCGCGGGTGCGGCGGTCGGCGGGTCCCCGGGCTCCGTCGACGCGACGGGTGCGGCGGGAGGAGCGCCGCCCGCCGCACCGCCCGCCGACCCGGCCGGAGGACCGGGCGGCTGGACCGGGTACGCCCGCCGGAAGACCGTGCTGGCGGGCGGGACGGCGGCGGTGCTGGCCGCTGCGACGCTCGCGATGGTCTGGCCCCAGCACTCCGGACCGGGTGACCAGGCCCCCGACCCGGCGCCCCGGGCCACCGCCCTCGATGCCCCGGCGGCGACGGCCCAGGCGCCCGCAGTGCCGACGGACCGGCCGACCGCGCCGAGCCCGAGCACGTCCCCGTCGGCCGCTGCCGCACCCGACCCGGCGGAGACCCCGGCCGCGGCGACCGTCCCGGCGCCCACTCCGACCGCGAGTCCGAGCACCGGCCGACCGAGCACGGCCCCGGCCGGCTCGGCCAACCTGGAGCGCCAGCTGGTCGAGCTGGTGAACGCCGAGCGGATCCGGCGGGGCTGTGCCGCGCTGCGGATCGACCCGAAGCTGCACGCCGCCGCCCAGAAGCACGCCGAGGACATGGTCGCCCGCAACTACTTCGACCACGCCGCCCCCGACGGCAGCCGGGCGGACACCCGGCTGACCGCGGCCGGCTACCGCTGGTCGCAGTGGGGCGAGAACCTCGACCGGGGACCGAGTGCCCCGGCCGTGGTCTTCAACCGCTGGATGGACGGCGGCATCCACCAGTCGAACATGCTGGACTGCGCGTTCAAGGACGTCGGCATCGGTGTGGCCGGCGGCCCCGGAGGCCTCTACTGGACCCAGGACCTCGGCACCCCGCTCGGCTGACCGGGCCGGTCAGCCTCCCGACCGACCCGCCGTCAGACCGGCAGGCCGACCAGCCCGGGCGCCTCGCCCGTGACATGGCCGGTGGCCTGGCCGACCACCGCGCCGGCGTCCGCGACCTGCCCCGGCAGGGCGTCCGGCACCGAGGCGAGCGGTCCGCCCTGGAGCGGTCCGGTCAGGTCGGCCGGACCGCCGGCGGCATGGGCACTGGGGGCGGTCAGGGAGGCCACGACGCCCACGGCGAGCGAGGCGACGGCGAGCATGCTGCGCTTCTTCATGCCCCCTCCAACGACGTTCCGCCACCCGGGTTACGGCCCGGCCGTCCCCAGGGGGCGCGTCGGGGCCTGTGACGCGCCCCTCGGTGACGCCGGCCGGGCTGTCACACCGGCCGGGCTGTCACTTCGTCCCGGCAGCCGGGACGGACGGGACGGCCCAGGGGGACGGGAGGGCCGAGTCCGGCGGGACGACCGGTGCGGTCCCGGCCGGGCGCAGCGAGGAGAGCGTCCAGGCCAGGGCCTCAAGGGTCCCGTCCGAAGGGCGCCGCATGCAGGCGGTCAGCTGGACGACCTCCGGGCGTCCGCCCAGCATGACCGTCCGGTGCCGGGTCAGCTGCTCGACGCCGCCCCGGAAACTGCATTCCTTGGTGGCCTGCGGGTTGGTCGTCGGATCCGCGTCGTCCCGGTACTTGCCGACGGCCGCCTGGTCGCGGATCAGCCGGAGCGTGATGAGGATGCCGTCGTCCAGGAGCATCCCCGAGGAGACGCACACCGGGTCCTGATGGCCGTCGCGGATCGGGCAGCCGGCCGCGCCGGAGATCTGCTGGGAGGCGAGGTAGGCGGTCGGAACCGCCTGTTCGGCGCTGGGTTGCGCGGTGAGGCTGTACCAGCCCTCCGGAACGTCGACGGTCAGGTCGTCCAGCAGGGGGAACCGGACCGTCCTGCCGTCGACGGCTCCGTCCTCCGGCAGGGGGCTCGGCGAGGCACCGGGGGACGCGGTGGCGGCCGGGCCGGAGGCGGCCGGGCCGAGTACGGTGGCCGGCGGTCCGGGCGCC
Source organism: Kitasatospora sp. NPDC056184 (assembly GCF_042268405.1). NCBI lineage: Bacteria > Bacillati > Actinomycetota > Actinomycetes > Kitasatosporales > Streptomycetaceae > Kitasatospora > Kitasatospora sp. NPDC056184. Next base: position 660,166 of record NZ_JBHJUI010000001.1, read on the forward strand.
AGCGCGGGGGCCGCGGCGAGCACGGCGGCGGTCAGGCCGATGCCCAGTCCGCCCGCCAGGGCGGCCCGGCGGCGGCGACGGCGGGTCCGGATCACCCGGGCCAGCACCCGCTCCATCCGGTCCTCCGGCGCCGGCAGCTGCGGGGCGGCCAGCTGGAGCAGGACCCGCAGCTCGTTCGCGACCTCGCGGTCCTCGGCCGACTCGTGGTCCCGGGCGTCCGAGGCCGTGAACTCAGGCTCCGTCACGACGGCCTCCGTCCAGGAGCAGCTCCCGGGCGGGCAGTCGCCCGCGCAGCGTCTGCAGGGCGCGGTGCGTCTGGCTCTTGACGGTGCCCGTGGTGCAGCCCAGCGCCTCGGCCGTGTCCTCCACGCTGAGGTCCTCGAAGAAGCGCAGCACCACCACCGCCCGCTGCCGGGCGGGCAGCGCCCGGACGGCGGCCGCCACCACCTGGCCCACCACCACGTCGTCGAACGGATCCGCGATCGTGGGAGGCTCGGGCAACTGGTCGTGCGGCAGCTCCCCGTGCCAGCGGCGGCGCCACCACGAGACGTGCGAGTTCACCAGCACCCGGCGGACGTACGCCTCGGGCCGGTCGATGGAGATCTGCTCCCAGCGCGGCCACACCTTGGCGAGGGCCGTCTGCAACAGGTCCTCGGCCAGGTGCGGGTCGCCGGTCAGCAGCCAGGCCATCCGGAGCAGCCGGGGGCTGCGGGCGGCGACGAACTCCTCGAAGTCCGGTGTCGCGTTCCTCATCCCGCCGCCCCTGCCATACCGTTCCCGCCACCGTCTCCGTCACCCGCGCCGCCACGTCGGTGGCGGCGGTCCTGCCGGTCGGCCGTGGCCGCCGGGTCCTCGCTGTCGTTCTCACGGCTGCTGAACGCGTTGGGCTCCGCTCCGGGTTGTCCGGGCGGCGGGCCCATTTTCCCCGGGCCGGTCCGGCCGGGTCTCCGCGGGGTGGGGGAGCGTCGCCGGGGCGGCGGAGGGAGGGGCCGGGCGCGGACGCTGGACGGCCCGCGAGCCGGCCGGGACTCGGCCGGGCGGCGGGCGGGCCGTGGTCATCACGATCCGCCGCCCGCCGCCGCCCGCCAAGGGCGCGCGGAGGGCGTTCGGGGGCACCGGCAGGGCGCGCCGAGCCGGGCGGGCCGCCCGTGGCCCGCCACCGCACCTCCCGCCCCCGTGCGGAGCGTCCCCGTCCGGAGCGTCCCCGACCGGCTCAGAGCGTTCCCGACCCGTGCGGCACACCTCCCGTCTCCCGGGCCGCACCGGGATCCACCGGGTCCACCGTCCAGTCGGGGTGACCGGGCATCGGCGGGGTCCGCTCGCCGTAGAGCCACTCGCGCAGGAAGGCGCTCAGCGGCTCCCCGGACACCTCGTCGGCCGTGCGCAGGTAGTCGGCGGTGGTGGCGGTGCCGTGGCGGTGGCGTTGCAGGAAGGCCCGCTCGATCCGGTCGAACACCTCCGGCCCGACCCGCTCCCGCAGGGCGAACAGCACCAGCGCGCCGCCGGTGTACCGCTGGCTGTCGAACAGCGTCGCCGCGGTCGGCGCGGCCACCGGACCGGAGTCGTGGCGCCACTGGTCGCCCTCGGCGTAGACGCTGCGCATCCGGTCGGTGAGCGTGGTGAAGCCGCCCGAGTCCGGCCAGCCGCGCTCGTAGCGGTACATCAGCCCGTAGAGGTCGGCATGGCCCTCGTTGAGCCAGAGGTCGGCCCAGGTGCCCGGGGTGACGCTGTTGCCGAACCAGGAGTGCACCAGCTCGTGCATCATGTGCGAGCCGATCCGCGCCTCCGCCTGGCGCAGGAAGTTCGGCTTGTAGAGCGTCAGCGTCTGCGTCTCCAGCCCGGTGAAGCCGAAGGCCGCCGGGTCGTCGGTGTCGACGGGCAGCAGCCCGTACGTCTCGAACGGGAACCGTCCGAGGCGCTGCTCCGCCCAGGCCAGCTGGCCGGGGGTCAGGGCGAGGGCCGGCTCCAGGTCGGCGGCGCGCGCGGTGGGCACCACGTCGCGCAGCGGCAGCCCGTCCGGGCCCGTGCGCGCGCGGACCGTGTAGCGGCCCACCGAGGCCTGGAGCAGCTCGGTCGCCATCGGCTCGGGTGCGACGTACCGCCGGGTGGTCGTGCCGTCGGGGTGCGGCTCGGTGGCGTCGAGCAGGCCGTTGGCCACACCGAGGAGGTCGTCCGGCGCGGTGACGGAGACGGTGAAGCGGGCCTTGTCGCCCGGCCGGTCGTTGCAGGGGAAGACGGTGTGCGCGCTGTCCGGCTGCCCGGCCACCGCGAAGCCGTCGGGCGTCACCACCCAGCCCGTGTGCGGCAGCGGAGCGCGCGGGTCGGCGGTGTACTCGACCTCCACCCGCAGCACGCGGCCCGCCCGCACCGGACGGGCCGGCCGCACGGTCAGCTTCTCGTCGTGCGCCCGGAACCCGGCCGGGCGGCCGTCGACCCGCACGGCGCGCACGTCCAGGCCCAGCGCGTCCAGCTCCAGGTCCGCGAGCCGGGTCAGCGCGCGGGCGGTCAGCACCGTGGTGCCGTCGACCGTGCGGGTCGCGGGCCGGTAGGTGAAGGCGAGGTCGTAGCCGAGGGCGTCGTAGGCGGTGGTGCCGAGCGACGGGTAGACCGGGTCCCCGGTGCCCGTGACCGGCACGGCCACGGCCGGGGCCGGCCCGAGCGGGAGCGCCGCCAGCGCGAGCAGGCCGGCGAGGACGGGACGGTGCCAGGACAGGATGACCACCTCTCTCGTGTCGTACGGACCCGCGCCCCGCCTCGGGAAACGGGCCCTGTTCCGCGGAGCGACCTTCCGGACACGGACCGTAGCAGAGGGCTCCGACAATCCGGGCGACACGCGGCGTCCCCCGGACGGCCCACTGTGGTAGCCGCGCGGCTGCGCACTGTCATACCGTCGAAGAGTCCCGCCCCCTGACGGACGGGGCCACGGCCGCCGGAGCGCCTGGCCAGGACCGGCGGCCGTACTCATGCCCCGGCGCGCCCGGCCTGCCGCCCCGCCACCTCGTAGGCTGGACAGCCGTGCCGGCCGCCCGCAGCCCCGCCGGCCCACCGGACCGGCAGGAGCGAGCCCGTGACCAGCCCGCATTTCGTGGTGATCGGCGAGTGCGTCGCCGACGTCGTCCGCGCCGACGGCGCGCCCGACACCGTCCACCCGGGCGGCAGCCCGGCCAACGTCGCGTACGGGCTGGCCCGGCTGGGGGAGCCGGTCGCGCTGCTCACCGAGCTCGCCGACGACCCGTACGGCCGGCTGATCCGGGCCCACCTGGAGTCGGCCGGCGTCGTACTGCTGCGCGAACCGTCCGCGGTGGACGGCGACGGCGGCCCCCGCACCCCGTCGGCGGTGGTGCGGCTGGACGCCGCGGGCCGGGCGCACTACACCTTCGACATCGGCTGGACCCTTCCGGCGGTCGAACTCCCCGTCCCGCCGGGACACCTGCACATCGGCTCGATCGCGGCCGTCACCGAGCCGGGCGCGGCGGCCGTGCTGGAGCTCGTCGAGCGGTGGCGCGGCCGGGCCGTCGTCAGCTACGACCCGAACGTGCGGCCCGCGCTGATGGGCGGGCACGCCGAGGCCGTCCGCCGGGTCGAGCGCTGCGTGGCGCTCAGCGACCTGGTGAAGGCCAGCGACGAGGACCTCGGCTGGCTCTACCCCGACCGCACCCCGGAGGAGGCCGCCCGGCACTGGCTCGGCCTCGGCCCGGCCACCGTCGCGGTCACCCGCGGCCCCGCCGGCGCCTTCGCGCTGACCGCCGACGGCCACCGCGCCGAGGCGGCGGCCCGCCCGGTCCGGGTCGCCGACACCGTCGGCGCGGGCGACGCCTTCACGTCCGCCCTCCTGCACGCCCGCCGCACCGGCGCCGACCTCGCCACCGCCCTCACCCGCGCCACCACCGCCGCCACCCTGACCGTCACCCGCCCCGGCGCCACCCCGCCCGACACCGCCGAACTGACGGCCGCCCTGCGCGGATAGCGCCGCACGGCCGGCCCGGCCCCGGGAGGGCCGCCCGCGCGCGCCGTGCCGAGGAGCCCCGCGCCGTCCGCCGATGAGCCCGTCGTCCCCGTGGCTTCAGCACCGAAGCGCGGCAGCAGAGGCCGGGGGCACGGCGCATGGCGCACGGCGTGGACGTTCCGGCGAGGGGCGCGTGTCCCGTCGGCGCGCCGGATCGCCGAGGCGGCGCGACGACCGTTTCCACGGCAGTGTCGGCCGCAAGCGCTTCGACCACGGCCCCGTCCACCGCCACGTGGGTCCGGCGGTGCGGTGCGACCCCGGCGCCGAGGCCGCCGCGGTGGTCCGCACCAAGGCCCGACGGAGGCCTCCCCCGCTGCCGGTGGGCGGCCGCATCTCGGCCGTGATGCCGCCGTGCGGCGCCCCGGCCCTGACGACCCGTTCGCCGGCTTCCCGTGCCGGGCCACGAGGGCCCCCGGGTCGGCGGCCCGAGGAGTGCCACCTCCGCGCGGGGCTTCTCGTGGGCGGACCGGCGCTAAGCGGCCCCTCGCGGACTGCCCAGGGGGCGGGTCCGCTGGGTCTCGGAGTCGAAGCTGCGGGCGGCGTCGAAGGCGCCCGTGAGGTCGGGGTGGCGGCCGAGGAGGGCGTGGGCGAGGGTGACGTCCTCCGGGGAGAGGCGGCGTGTGAGGCCGAGGTGGGGGGACCAGCGGCCGGGGACGTAGTGCGGGTCGGGCTCCTCGGCGTGCTCCAGGACCTCCCAGACGCGCTCGTGCAGCCGCATCAGCGCGACCGTCGGGACGACCGACCAGCTGAGCACCCGGCGCCGGCTGCGGGCCGAGAAGGAGAGCAGGCCGGTCAGCCGGACGGTCAGCGGCAGGGCGCCGGCGAGGAGTCCGTCCAGCCGTTCGCCGGCCCCGTCGGGCATCCGGGCGCAGGCGGCCAGCGTGAGGTGGGGGCGGTGCCCGGGGTGCGGGTTGTGGGCGAGGCTGTCCACGCCGCCGTCGGCGAGCTGCCGCCAGACCGCGCGCACGGCGCGGTCGAGCGGCGGGTCGCAGAGCAGCTCAACGGTCTGCACGGACCAGGTCCTTGGCGTACCAGATCTCGGCGTACGGCCGCTCGCTGTAGGCGGGGATCTCCCGGTAGCCGCAGCGGGCGTACAGGGCGCGGGCCTCGACCAGGTCGAGCCGGGTGTCCAGGACGATCCGCCCGGCGCCGAGCGTCCGCGCCGCCTCGTCGATCGAGGCCATCAGCCGCGGGCCGCCGCCGGTGCCGCGCCGCTCCGGGCGGACGTAGACCCGGGTCAGCTCGACGGTCGCGGCGTCGACCACCCGCAGTCCGGCGCAGGCGGCTGGCTGCCCGGCGTACCGCCCGAGCAGGAAGACCCCGGTCGGCGGCGCGAGGTCGTCGCTGGGCGAGTCGGCGAGCCCGGTCTCGATCTCCTCCGGCGTCCCCTCCCGGCCGAGGTGCAGCCGGTAGTAGCTGTTGGCGACGTCGACGTAGTAGTCCCGCAGCAGCGCCAGGGCCTCCGCGGACCCGACGTCGGCGGGCCCGATCGCCCAGGGTTCGGAGGTGCCGCGCTGCGTGCTGATCGTCATGCGCGCATTATCGGGCGCCCGCCGCCGCCGTCGCGAGCCCTTTTCGATCATGCCCGCCGCAGTGGGCGGGGAGGGTGAGCAGGGAGGATGCGCCGACGGGTGGGCCGGGCGGGTGACGGGGGGATTGGCCGGTCGGCGTGGCGGGGGAGCAGATGATCTATGAACAGACCATCAGATTGTCCTACTGGTGGGGGATCGGTGCGTCGGCGGCGTCGGAGGGGACGGAGCGGACTGGTCGCGGCGGTGTGCCTGGCGGCCGCGGTCGCGGGGTGCGGGGGGACGGGCGGGGGCGGTGCGGTGCCGTCGGCGGAGCGGACCGAGGTGAGCGCGGCGGCGGACCGGGGCGGCCCGCGGCCGCCCGCGGCGCCGCTGGTGCTGCCGGGGCCGGCCCGGGCGGAGGAGGAGGCCGGCGGCGAGGCCCTGGCCCGCAAGGCGCGGGCCGCCCGGGCGGTGCTGGAGACGGCGGCCCGGTGGGGGCTGGCACGGCCGCCGCTGCTCGCCCCGCCGCCCCCGGCGAGCCGCCCCGAGCTGGTCGCCGCCCAGGGGGTGAAGCTCGCGAACGGGCTGCCGCCGGTGGTCTACCGGGTGCCCACCGAGGAGCGGATCGTCTTCCTGACCGTGGACGACGGTGCCGAGAAGGACCCGGAGTTCAGCAGGATGGCCGCCGAACTGGGGATCCCGCTGTCCGTCTTCGTCGCGGACTACCTGGCCCGCGAGGACTACGGCTACTTCCGCCGGCTGGCCGCCCAGGGCGACGTGGTGAACAACCACACCGTCAACCACCGCAACCTCAAGGTGCTCGGCTACGGCACCCAGCGCGAGGAGATCTGCCGCCAGCAGGACCAGCTGGAGGAGCAGATCGGCGTCCGCCCGCGGCTGTTCCGCCCGCCGTACGGCGAGTACAACGAGGACACCCTGCGGGCCGCCGCCTCCTGCGGGGTCGAGGCGGTGCCGCTGTGGAACGAGGAGGCGTTCCCGGACCGCATCGAGTACCGCTACGAGGACCAGCGGCTCCACCCGGGCGACGTCATCCTCACCCACTTCCGCGGCACCGACCTGTGGAACGGCAGCATGACCGACCTGCTGCGCAAGGTGGTCGACGAGGTGACCGCGCAGGGCTTCGCGCTGGCCCGGCTCGACGACTACCTGTAGCGGAGGGCGGGGCGGGGGCGTCAGTCGAGCGCGAGGGCGTCCAGGTACACCCAGGCGCCCTCATGCCGGACGAACCGGCTGTGCTCGGTGAGGACGCCCTCCTCCCGCCCCTCCGTGTAGTGCGCGCGGAAGGCCACCGTGCCCTCGGCGTGGAACGGCCCGCCCTCGGTGCCGGAGAGCACCTCCAGTCGCAGCCAGCGCAGCCCCGGGTCGAAGTCCACGGAGTCCGGCCGGGTGTCCGGGTGCCAGGTGCGCAGCAGGTAGGCCTCGTCGCGGGCGGCGAAGGCGCTGTAGCGCGAGCGCATCAGCGCCTCCGCGGTGGTCGCGGCGGCCTGGCCGCGGTGCAGCCGGCCGCAGCACTCGGCGTAGCTGGCGGGCAGGCCGCAGGGGCAGGGCGAGGAGGGCAGCAGGCGCGGCGCGGGGGCGGTGGCGCGGGCGGCGGAACGGCGTCGGGACATGGGTCCATTCTGGCGCCTCGCCGGAGTCTTCCGCGGCCCCGGCCGAGTGGCCTGAAATTGACTGTCCTCGGACAGTTCGGAGGGCGGAAATCCGCTTGCACCCTCGTCAGGGCATGCCGGGGCGTAGCTGACGGAGTGTCGAAAGAGAATCTAGCGGCCCGCACTGTCCCTGCCAAGGCGCCTGACAATGTGTACGAAATCGCCAACGAACCGTCACACTTGCGCACCGCTGACGGGCGTGGCGAGGGTGATCTTTCCGGCATATCGAACGAGTGACGGAAATGTGCTGGTGATTCGTAGATCTTTACCCCACCATCTCCCAGGGCACACCGCCCATTTCTCGCCGACCACAAGTCGATGCAGCAGCACCCCTCGGGAGAGAATGATGAGTTCTACGGAACTTCCCCCGCTGGATCCGGCCGCTCCGCTGGCCGCTCTGGTGGCCGCGCAGGTCAGACGGACTCCGGACGCCACCGCCGTGATCGACGGCACGCGCCGACTGACCTACCGCGAGCTGGACGCCGCCGCCGGCGCGATGGCGGGCCGACTGGCCGCCGCCGGCGTCCGCGCCGAGACACTGGTCGGGGTCTGCCTACCGCGCACGGCGGACCTGGTGGTCAGCCTGCTGGCAGTGCTGCGGGCCGGCGGCGCGTACGTGCCGCTCGATCCGGCGTATCCGCGCGACCGCCTCGAACTGGTCGTCGGCGACGCACAGGCCCCCGTCGTGGTCACCGACCGTGCCCACGAGCACCTGCTGAACGGTGCCGGCGCCACCCTCCTGTACGTCGACGGCGACGGCCCCACGGCCCCGCTCGACCCGGCCGCCGAGCGCCCCACCACCGGTGACGCCGACACCGACGCGCTCGCGTACGTGCTCTACACCTCCGGCTCCACCGGCCGCCCCAAGGGCGTCCAGGTCACCCAGCGCAGCGTCAACGCGCTGCTCCGCTGGGCCGCGGCCACCTACACCGCCACCGACCTGGCCGGGGTGCTGTTCAGCACCTCCGTGTGCTTCGACATCTCGGTGTACGAGCTGTTCCTCCCGCTCTCCGTCGGCGGCACCCTCGTCGTCGCCGAGAACGCCCTCGCGCTGCCCGAGCTGCCCGCCCGGGACGAGGTCACCCTGATCAACACCGTGCCCAGCGCGATGGCGGCGCTGCTGCGCGGCGACGGTCTTCCCGGCGGCGGGGGTCTGCCGGGCGGCGTGCGCGTGGTCAACCTGGCCGGTGAGGCGCTGCCCCGGCACGTCGCCGACAAGGTCTACGCCCAGCCCCTCGTCGAGCGCCTCTACAACCTGTACGGGCCCACCGAGGACACCGTCTACTCGACCTGGTCGCTGGTCGCCCGGGAGGGGACCGGCGAGCCGGTCATCGGCCGCCCGCTCGACGGGACCCTCGGCCACGTCCTCGACGAGCACCGGATACCCGTGCCCGACGGCGGCATCGGCGAGCTCTACCTCTCCGGCGAGGGCGTGGCCCGCGGCTACCACGGCCGCCCCGACCTCACCGAGGAGCGCTTCGTCCACGTCGACGGCCTGCGCTGCTACCGCACCGGCGACCTGGTCCGCCGCCTGCCCGACGGCGACCTGGAGTACCACGGGCGCGTCGACCACCAGGTGAAGGTCCGCGGCTTCCGCGTCGAACTCGGCGAGATCGAGGCCGTGCTGGCCACCCACCCCGCCGTCGAGGCCGCCGCCGCCGTCGTCCAGCGCGACGAGGCCGGCGACTACCTGGCCGCCTTCGTCCAGCCCGCCCCCGGGGCCGCCGAGCCCACGCCCGCCGAACTGCGCGCCCACTGCGCCGCCTCGCTGCCCGGCTACATGGTGCCGCTGGCCGTCGCCGTCCTGGAGCACCTGCCGCTCACCCCCAACGGCAAGACCGACCGCAAGGCCCTGCCCCCGGTCGCCCGCAGCCGGGCCGGACAGGAGCTGTTCGTCGCCCCCCGCACGCCCGCCGAGATCCGGATCGCCGAACTCTGGCAGGGCCTGCTCGGCGTCCCCGAGGTCGGGGTGCACGACGTCTTCCTCGACCTCGGCGGCCACTCCCTGCTCGCGGCCGGCCTGCTCGCCCGGGTCGAGCGCGAGTTCGGCACCCGGGTGCCGCTCGCCGAGTTCTTCGCGGCCCCGACCGTCGCCGCCCTCGCCGTCCGGGCCGCCAACGGCGGTGGCGGACGGGCCTCCGTGGAGCCCCCGAAGCGGGAGGCCGACCTGCCCGCCCGCGCCACCGAGTTCCAGCGCGAACTGTGGCTGCACGAATCCGTGCAGCCCGACAGCCCGCTCTACAACGTGCCGGTGCGGATCCGCGCCGAGGGCGCCCTCGACCGCGAGGCCCTCGGCCGCGCGCTCACCGAGGTCGTCCGCCGCCACGAGTCACTGCGCACCGCCCTGTACGGCGACCCGAACCCGAGCGAGAACGACGACGCCGTCGCCGACGTCCGCCCGCCGTACCCGGTCGAGGTGCCGCTGCTCGACCTCACCGGCCCCGACGGGCAGGCGCCCGACGAGGTGACCCTCGACGCCGCGCTGCGCGCCGAGGCCGCCCGCCCGCTCGACCTCGCCGGCGGCCGACTGCTGCGGGTCCTCGCCGTGCGGGTCGGTGCGGACCGGCACGAACTGCTGCTCACCGTGCACCACGCCGCGGCGGACGGCTGGGCCGCCGGGCTGCTGCTCGCCGAGGCCGCCCGGGCCCTGCGGGAGGGCGAGCTGCCCGAGCCCGCGATCCAGCTGTCGGACGTCGCCCGCTGGGAGCTGCGCGACGTCGAGGCCGGCCGCGAGGGCGCCGAGCGCTGGGCCGAGCGGCTGCGCGGCGTCGGGGGCGACCAGTACCTGCCCGGCGACCGCTCGCGCCCCAACCCGCAGGACATCGCCGGCCGCCGGGTCGCCCGTCGACTGGACAGCGGGTTCGTCGACGGCGTCGGGAAGTGGGCCGCCGAGGAGGGGGCCAGCCTCTACATGGTGGTGCTCGCCGCGCTCGGCGGGGTACTGCACCGCTACACGGGCCACACCGACGTCGCCGTGCTCAGCCCCTTCGCCGTCCGCCCGGTGCCCGAGCTGGAGACCGTGATCGGCTCGCTGATCAACACCGTCGCGCTGCGCTTCGACGTGTCCGGCGCCGACACCTTCCGCGAGCTGGTCGCCCGGGTCCGCCCGACCGTCCTGGAGGCCGCCGATCACAGCGGCCACCCGTTCGTCGACCACGCCCGGCGCTACGGCGGCGCGCCCGGCCTCACCTCCTCGCCGATCTCGCAGGTGCTGCTCGCCGTCCAGAACCACCCGGTGGCCGGCGTCGAACTGCCCGGACTGAACCTGACGTTCGTCGCGGAGGTGTGCAACAGCACCGCCAAGACCGACCTCTCGCTGTTCCTGGAGTTCCCGGCCGACGGCCCGCTGCTGTCCGCCGAGTACCGCACCTCCCGCTACGAGGAGCGGTCCGTGCGCGCCGCGCTCGACCACCTGGTCGCGCTGCTCGCCGCCGCCGTCGCCGAGCCCGACCGCCCGCTCGCCGAGCTGGTCATGCTCTCCGCCGCCGACGGCGTGTACGGGCAGGGGGCCGCCGACGATCCGGTCAACCGCACCGAGGCGCCGGTCCCCGACGCCCGGCTGCACGAGCTGGTCGCCGCCCAGGCCGCCCGCACCCCGGACGCGACCGCGGTGTCCGCCGCCGACGGCACCCTCGGCTACGCCGAACTCGACGCCGCCGCCAACCGGTTGGCGCACCTGCTGGCCGCCCGCGGCGCGGGCCCCGGCAGCCTGGTCGCCGTCGCCGTCCGGCGCGGCCGGATGCTGCCCGCCGCCCTGCTCGGCGTGCTGCGCAGCGGCGCCGCCTACCTGCCGGTCGACATCGACCAGCCGCTCGCCCGCAACCGGGGCGTGCTCGACGACGCCGGCGTCACCCTGCTGGTCGCCGAGACCGCCACCGCCGGCGACGAACTGCTGCGGGACCGCGAGAGCGTCCTGGTGGACGGCCCCGAGCACGCCGCCGCCCCCGCCGAGGCGCCGGCCGTCACCGTCGGCCCGGAGGACCCGGCCTACCTGCTGTACACCTCCGGCTCCACCGGCAGCCCCAAGGGCGTCGCCGTGCCGCACCGCGCGATCGTCAACTTCCTGACCTCGATGGGCCGTGAACCCGGCCTCACCGAGCGGGACGTGATGGCCGCCGTCACCACCGTCACCTTCGACATCGCCGGCCTGGAGCTGTGGCTGCCGCTGGTCACCGGCGCCCGGGTGGAGATCGCCGACCGCGCCACCGCCACCGACGGGACCGCGCTCGGCGCCTGGCTCGACAAGCAGGGCGTCACCCACCTCCAGGCCACCCCCGCCACCTGGCGGATGCTGCTGGAGGCCGACTGGGCCGGCCGCCCCGGGCTGACCGCCCTGTGCGGCGGCGAGGCGCTCACCGCCGACCTCGCCCGCGCCCTGCTCGGCCGGGTCGGCACGCTGTGGAACCTGTACGGCCCGACCGAGACCACCGTCTGGTCCACCGTCCAGCGGGTCACCCCGGAACTCGCCGACCACGGCGGCGTGGTGGCCCTCGGCGCGCCCATCGCCAACACCCGGCTGCACCTGCTCGGCCCCTCCGGGCAGCCCGTCCCGGTCAACGGCATCGGCGAGCTCTGCATCGCCGGCGCCGGCGTCGCGCTCGGCTACCACGGCCGGCCCGACCTGACCGCCGAACGGTTCACCGCCGAACCCGGCCGCACCGACGGCGCGCCGATGTACCGCACCGGCGACCTCGCCTGCCGCCGCGCCGACGGCCGCCTGGAGTACCACGGCCGCGTCGACGCCCAGGTCAAGCTCCGCGGCTTCCGCATCGAGCTGGGCGAGATCGAGGCCGCGATCAGCGCCGTCCCCGGCGTCACCGCCGGCGCCGCCCGGCTCGTCGAGACCCCGGCCGGCCCGGCCCTGGCCGGCTACGCCGTCGCCCCCGGCCTCACCGAGGACGCGCTGCGCACCGCCCTGGTCGAGCGGCTGCCCGACTACATGGTGCCCGCCGGCCTGGTGCTGCTCGACGCGCTGCCGCTGACCGCGGCCGGCAAGGTCGACCGGGCCTCGCTGCCCGTCCCGGAGCTCGGCGGCGCCGGCGCCCCGCCCGAGGGCGACTGCGAGGAACTGCTCGCCGACCTGTGGATCGAGGTCCTCAAGGTCGAACGGGTCTCCCGGCACGACGACTTCTTCGCGCTGGGCGGCCACTCGCTGCTCGCCACCCGGCTGCTCGCCCGGATCCGGGACACCTTCGAAACGGAACTGCCCTTGCGCGTCGTCTTCGAGGACCGGACGCTGGCCGCGCTGGCCCGCCGCGTCGAGGAGCGCCTGCTGGAGGAGATCGACGACCTCGACGACCTCGGCGACGACCTCGACGGCCTCGACGAGACCGCCGGGAGCACGCTGTGACGACCCACCGCACCGAATCCGGAACCACCGGCAACACCGGAGAGTCCGGACCCATGAACGCACACCCGGCCGCCGGCGACACCGGCGCTCGAACGGGGGAGACCGCATGACCGACCAGCCCACCGCCGGGACCGTCCCGGAACCGGATCCGGCCGCCAGACGGCAGGAACTGCTGCGCGCCCGCCTCGCCAAGGCCAAGGCCGCCAAGGCGGCGGCCGCGGCCGGCGGCACCGACCGCCGGACCATCGCCGCGCGCCCCGAGGGCACCCCGGCGCCGCTCTCCTCGGCCCAGCGCCGGATGTGGTTCCTGGCCCAGTACGAGCCGGACAGCGCCGCCTACCACATCCCGCTCGCCCTGCACCTCGACGGCGAGCCCGACGAGGCCGCCCTCGGCGCCGCCCTCACCGACGTCCTCGCCCGGCACGAGGTGCTCCGCACCGTCTACCCGGAGGTCGACGGCGAGGTGCGCCCCGAGGCGCTGCCCGCCGACCGCTTCACCCTCACCACCGCCGAGGTCCCCGCCGAGGAGGTCGACGCCTGGCTGGAGACCGAGGCCCGCCGCCCCTTCGACCTCGCCGCCGACCTGCCGCTGCGCGCCGCCCTGCTGCGCACCGGCGACGGCGCCGTGCTCAGCCTGGTGCTGCACCACATCGCGGCCGACGGCTGGTCGATCGGCGTGCTCTTCGGCGACCTCGCCACCGCCTACGGCGCCCGCTGCGGTGGCGCCGCCCCGGTGTTCGAGCCGCTGCCCGTCCAGTACGCGGACGTCGCGCACTGGCAGCAGACCGAACTCGCCGCCGAACTCGACCGCCAGCAGGCCTGGTGGCAGGAGCGCCTGCGCGGCGCCACCGCCACCGTCACGGTGCCCGCCGACCGGCCGCGGCCCGCCGTGGCCGGCACCGCGGGCGCCCGGTTCACCGCCGAGCTCGGCGCCGAGCGCAGCCGCCGGATCCGCACCCTCGCCGAACAGACCGGCACCACCGTCTACATGGTGCTGCTGGCCGCCCTGCAGACCGTCCTCGGCCGCTACACCGGCAGCGAGGACGTCACCGTCGGCACCCCGATAGCCGGGCGCACCCGCAGCGAGACCGAGCCGATGGTCGGCTGCTTCGTCAACACCCTGGCGATGCGCACCGACCTCTCCGGCGACCCGACGGTCCGTGAGCTCCTGGAGCGCGTCAAGGACGCCACCCTCGGCGCCTACGGCCACCAGGACCTGCCGTTCGAGCGGCTGATCGACGCGCTCGGCCTGGAGCGCGAGCTCGCCCACACCCCGCTGTTCCAGGTCCTGCTGAACGTCCACAACCAGGCCGAGGCCCGCCCCGAGCTGCCCGGGCACAGCGTCCACTGGCGGCCGATCGGCACCGACACCGCCAAGTTCGACCTGTCGGTGGCCGTCGTCGACACCGGCGGCGAGCTCGCCGCCGACCTCGTCTGGCGCACCGAGCTGTACGACGAGGCCACCGTGCAGCGCGTCCTCGGCCACCTCACCACGGTGCTCGACGCGATGGCCGCCGGCCCCGACCGCCCGCTCGCCGACCTTCCTCTGCTCACCCCGTCCGAGCAGCGGCAGCTCGCCGGTTGGGACGACGAGACCCTGCGCGGCTGGGACCTCGGCGGCACCCTGCACGGCCTGGTCGAGGAACAGGCCCGCCGCACCCCCGACGCGCCCGCCGTGCGCGGCGCCGACGGCGTGCTCAGCTACGCCGAACTCGACCGGCGCGCCAACGCGCTGGCCCACCGGCTGCGCGCGCACGGCGTCGGACCGGACCGCCCGGTCGGCCTGCTGGTCGAGCGCTCCGCCGCCCTGGTGGTCGGCATGCTCGGCATCCTCAAGGCCGGCGGCGCCTACCTGCCGCTCGACCCGGTCTACCCGGACGGACGCATCCACGGCCTGCTCGACGCCTCCGGGGCCGCCGCCGTCGTCACCACCGACGACCTGCGCGACCGGCTCACCGGAGACCTGCCGGTGGTCGTCCCGGACGGCGAGGAGCGCGCCGACGCGCCCGAGGCGGACGTCCGCCCCGAGCACCTCTGCTACGTCATCTTCACCTCCGGCTCCACCGGCGCGCCCAAGGGCGTCGCCGTCGAGCACCGCAACTACCGCAACTACCTGCACGGCCTGCGCGAGCGGATCGGCGGCGACCAGCAGGGCTGGAACTGGGCGCTGGTCTCCACCTTCGCCGCCGACCTGGGCACCACCAACGTGTTCGGCGCGCTCACCGGCGGCGGCTGCCTGCACCTGCTGACCCGCGACCAGGCCACCGACCCGGACGCCTTCGCCGCCTACGCGGCCGAGCACCGGATCGACGCCATGAAGCTGGTCCCCAGCCACCTGGAGGGCCTGGCCGCGCACGGCACGGGCCTCGGTGCGATCCTCCCCGCCCGGCTGCTGATCTGCGCCGGCGAGGCGCTGCGGCCCGACCTGGTGGCCCGGATCCGCGCCGCCCGGCCCGACCTGCCGCTGCACAACCACTACGGGCCCACCGAGACCACCGTCTCGATGCTCGGCATGCCGGTGCCCGCGGACCTCGGCGACGCGGCCACCGCGCCGCTCGGCCGGCCGTTCGGCAACGTCCGCGCCCACCTCCTGGACGCCCGCCGGCGTCCCGTCCCGCTCGGCGTCCCCGGCGAGCTGTACGTCTCCGGCGGCGGCGTCGCCCGCGGCTACCTCGGCCGCGACGACCTCACCGCCGAGCGCTTCCTGGAGATCGAGGGCCGCCGTGCCTACCGCACCGGCGACCTGGTCCGCCGCCGCCCTGACGGCGCCGTCGAGTTCCTCGGCCGGATCGACCACCAGGTCAAGATCCGCGGCTTCCGGGTCGAGATCGGCGAGGTCGAGGCCGAGCTGACCGCCCGCCCCGAGGTGCGCGAGGCCGTCGTGGTCGCCCGCGGCGAGGGCGCCGCCCGCTCCCTGGTCGGCTACCTGGTGCCCGCCGACCCGGCCGCCGCGCCCGACCCGGGCGAGCTGCGCGCCGCGCTGCGCACCCGGCTGCCCGACTACATGGTCCCGGCCGCCCTGGTCGTCCTGGACGCCCTGCCGCTGAACGCCAACGGCAAGGTCGACCGGGCCGCCCTGCCCGAGCCGGTCGCCGCCCAGCCGGTCTCCGGCGGCGGCGAGCTGACCACCGCCACCGAGCACGCGGTGGCCGAGGTCTACCGTCAGGTGCTGGAGGCCGAGGAGATCGGCGCGGCCGACGACTTCTTCGCGCTCGGCGGCGACTCCTTCTCCGCCGTGCGGGCCGTGCGCCTGATCGGTGACGGGCTGTCGGTCATCGACCTGTTCCAGCACCCCACGGTCCGCGAGCTGGCCGCGCTGATCGACGCCCGGGCCGGCGGCACCGCCGACGAGGGCCCGCGCACCCTGCTGCACAAGCTCACCCGCGGCAACGCCCCGGCCACGATCAACGTGGTCTGCGTCCCCTACGGCGGCGGCAGCCCGATCACCTTCCAGCCGCTCGCCGACGCGCTGCCGGTGGGCCACCGGCTGTACGCCGTCGAGCTGCCCGGGCACGACCCGAGCCGCCCCGACGACGAGCTCGCCGAACTCGACGGGCTCGCCGACACCCTGGTCGCCCAGGTGCTGGAGAAGGTCGACGGCCCGGTGCTGCTCTACGGCCACTGCCTGGGCGGCGCCCTCGCCACCGCCCTGGGCGCCCGGCTGGAGGCGGCCGGCGTCGACCTGCGCGGCCTCGCCCTCGGCGGCACCTTCCCCGCCGCCCGGCTGCCCGGCCGCTTCGCCGAGTGGATGGCGCGCCGGATGCCGGGCGACCGGGTGCTGTCCAACCGCGGCTACCTCGAGTACCTGCGCGCCATGGGCGGTTTCACCGACGTCTACGACCAGGCCGAGCAGGACTTCCTGGTCCGGGCGCTGCGCCACGACGTGCGGCAGGCCGAGGACTTCTACACCCGGGCCTACGGGGACGGGCGGCCGGAGAAGATCGACGCCCCGATCCTCTGCGTGGTCGGCGAGAAGGACCGCGCCACCCAGCTCTACGAGGAGCGGTACGCCGAGTGGGAGCACTTCGGCGACACCGTCGAGCTCGCGGTCGTGCCGCGCGCCGGGCACTACTTCCTCAAGCACCAGGCCGACGAACTCGCCCGGGTGCTGACGGAGTTCGCCGCCACCGGGGAGATAGCCGACCCGGCCGCGGTCAAGCGCCCGGCCGCCCGGGCCGAGCTGGGCATCTTCGCCAAGGTGGCGATCGGCCAGTTCGTCTCGATGATCGGCACCAGCCTCTCCACCTTCGCGCTCGGCGTCTGGGTCTACCAGCAGACCAACTCGGCCTTCGACTTCGCGATGATCTCCTTCATCGCGGTGCTGCCGGCCGTCCTGCTGCTGCCGGTTGCCGGGGCGCTCGCCGACCGGGTCGACCGGCGCAAGATCATGATCGCCACGGACACCGTGGCCGCCGCCGGCATGCTCAGCCTCGGCCTGCTGCTCTGGGCCGACCTCCTGGAGATCTGGCACATCTACATCGTGGCCTGCATCGGCTCCACCTGTGGAGCCTTCCAACGGCCCGCGTACCTCGCCGCGATCACCCAACTGGTGCCCAAGCGCTACCTCGGCCAGGCCAACGGCCTCGCCCAGCTCGGCACCGGCGCCGGCGACATGATGGCCATCCTGGCCGGCGGCGTCCTGGTCTCCCTGGTCGGTCTGCACGGCGTGGTGCTGTTCGACATGGCCACCTTCCTCACCGGTGTCACCTGCCTGCTGCTGGTCCGCTTCCCGGACGCCATGTTCGACAAGCAGGAGGAGCCGCTCTGGCGGGAGGTCGTCACCGGCTGGCGGTACATCGCGCGCCGGCACAGCCTGGTCGCCATGGTGGTCTTCTTCGTGGTGTTCAACTACCTGTTCGCCGTCGCGACCGTGCTGATCACCCCGATGGTGCTGGCCACCGGCACGCCGTTCCAGCTCAGCGTCATCACCGCCCTCGGCGGCCTCGGCGCGATGGTCGGCGCCCTCGTCATGGGCCTGTGGGGCGGCACCCGCCGCCGCACCGTCGGCATGATCGGCTTCACCTCGGTGGTCGGCGTCGCCGCCGTCCTCACCGGCAGCCGCCCCGAGACCGCCCTCACCGCCTGCGGACTGTTCGTCCTCTGGGCGGCCATGATGATCCTCAACTCGCACTGGATGTCGCTGATCCAGACCAAGGTCGGCATGGAGCTCCAGGGCCGCGTCCTGGCCACCAACCAGATGCTCGCCATGTCGATGATGCCGCTCGGCTTCCTCACCGCGGGCCCGCTCTCCGACCACGTCTTCGAGCCGCTGATGCGCCCCGGCGGCGCGCTCGCCGACTCGGTCGGCCTGGTGCTCGGCACCGGACCGGGCCGCGGCGCCGGACTGCTGCTCGTGGTGGTCGGCCTGGTGCTCTTCGTCTGGGGCCTGCTCGGCCTCGCCTACCGGCCGCTGCGCCTGCTGGAGGACATCCTCCCCGACGCGCTGCCGGACGCCGAGATCGGCGACAAGGACGCCATCCAGGCCGAGGCCGACCGCCAGCTCGCCCTCGCCCAGGCCGCCCGGAAGGGCCGCCGCGTCCCGGGCGCCGTCCGGGTGCCGCACCCGTCCGGCAAGCCCGAACCGGTCGAGGACGACGACCCGGCGGACCGGGTGCACGCCTCCACCGGCCGGTAGCACCACCCGCACGGACGCGCCCCCCGTTCCCTCTCCGGAGGGGGCGGGGGGCGCCGTCGTGCGCGGACGTTCGGGAGCGCCCTACCGGGCGCGCTTGAACGCGTAGTTGAACTCCGTCGTACCGAAGGCCCCCATCAGCCGGATCCAGAACGGCATCATCATCTCCATCGCCCGGGCACCCGTGATGTCGCCCAGGTCGACCACCCACTCCGCCGGCCAGCCGAAGGTGCCCAGCAGCGCCACCGTGCGCGCCTTGGCGTCCGCGTCGTTCCCGGCCACGAACAGGTTGTGCTCGCCCTCCAGCCGGGACGGGTCCACCATCAGCGGCGCGGTCAGCGTGTTGAGCGTCTTCACCACCAGCGCCTCGGGGAACTCCCGCTGGATCCGCTCACCGACACTGTCGGTGTTCACCGGGTCCAGCGTCAGCTCGCCCTCCGGGGAGAAGACCAGCGGGTTGGAGAGGTCGATCAGCAGCTTGCCGGCCAGGTGCCCGGCCCCCGCGGCCCGCAGCGCCTCCACCGCCACCGTTCCCGGGGTGGCGTTCAGCACCACCTCGCCGAACTCCGCGGCCTCCGCGAAGGTGCCGTGGTGCCCGTGCGGCCCGGCCTGCTCCGCCCACGCCGCCGCGGCCTCGTTCCCCTTGCTCCGCGACCCGAGCGTCACCTCCTGCCCGAGCCCGACCAGCCGGTCCGCGATCGTCCGCGCGACCCCGCCCGTCCCGATGATTCCGTACCGCACCTTCCGTACCCCCTGTCACTCGGACCTCTGCCGCACCGACCCTAGAGCAGCCCGGCCCGCGCGTCCGGCGAACGGCGCGAACGGGCGTCCGCCGACTGGACCACGTCCGCTGGTGGCCGCGTCCGGCGCGCCGAACCATGGCGCCATGAACCGCACCGCCCGCCCGTTCCGGCGCCCCCCGGCCCGCGCCGCCGCGCTCCTCACCGGCCTCGCCCTGCTCGGCCCGCTCGCCGCCGGCAGCGCCCGCGCCGACGTCACCACCATCTCCTTCGGGACCGACCGCACCGCCTGGGACCGCGCCGAACCGCTGCTGAGCCCCGCCGAGGTCGACCGGACGGACTTCGGCGTCCGCTTCTCCACCCAGCTCAACGGCCAGGTCTTCGCCCAGCCGCTGGTGATCGGCGACCTCGTCGTCACCGCCACCGAGACCAACCACGTGTACGGCGTCGCCGCCGACACCGGGCGGATCGTCTGGCACCGCGAGATGGGCCCGGCCTGGGCCTCCGCCGCGATCGGCTGCTCCGACCCGGGCCCCAACGTCGGCACCACCTCGACGCCGGTGTACGACCCCGCCACCGGCACCGTCTACCTCACCAGCAAGGTCGACGACGGCCCCGACGACCACCACCCGCACCACTACGTGCACGCCCTCGACGCCCGCACCGGCGCCGAGCGCAGCGGCTGGCCGGTCACCGTCGGGGGCGACCCGGTCAACGCCCCCGGCAAGCCCTTCAACGCCTACCGCTCGCTCCAGCGCACGGGACTGCTGCTCCTCGACGGCCGGCTCTACTTCGGCTTCGGCTCGCTCTGCGGCATCGGCGACTACATCGGCACGGTGGCCGGTCTCGACACCCGCAGCCGCGAGCTCACCCTGTTCTCCACGGTCGCGGGCTCCGACACCCAGCGGGCCTCGGTGTGGATGTCCGGCAGCGGCCTCGTCTCGGACGGCCCCGGCCGCTTCTTCCTCACCACCGCCAACGGCCAGGGCGCCGGAGCCTCGCCCGCCCCCGGCCCCGGCAACCGCCCGCCCGGCGGCCTCGGCGAGTCGGTGATCCGCTTCGCCGTGGGGGCCGACGGCGGCTTCGCCCCGGTGGACTTCTTCAGCCCGGTCAACAACGCCACCCTGGACCGGAAGGACACCGACCTCGGCTCCGGCGGCCCGGTCGCCCTGCCGTCCTCCTTCGGCACCCCCGCCCACCCCCGGCTGCTCGTCCAGGTCGGCAAGGACGGCCGGATCTTCCTGCTCGACCGCGACGACCTCGGCGGCACCGGCCAGGGACCGAACGGCACCGACAAGGTCGTCGGCCTCACCGGCCCCTACGGCGGCGTCTGGGGCCACCCGGCGGTCTGGGGCGGTGACGGCGGCTACGTCTACACCGTCGAGAACTACGGCAAGCTACGCGCCCTCAAGTACTCGGTGAGCGCGGCCGGCCTCCCGCAGCTGACCAGCGCCGGCACCAGCGCCGAGGACTTCCTCAAGATGTCCGGCTCGCCCGTGGTCACCTCCGACGGCACCCGCGGCGGCTCCGCCCTGGTCTGGGTGATCTGGTCCGGCACCGGCCAGTACGGCGAGGGCGGCGAGCTGCGCGCCTACGACCCCGTCCCGGTCGACGGCACCCTCCGGCTCCGCCGGTCCTTCCCGATCGGCACCGTCAGCAAGTTCTCCGTCCCCGCCACCGACCGGGGCCGCATCTACGTCGGCACCAAGGACCACCACCTGGTCGCCCTCGGCCGCCCCTCGGCCTTCGCCTGACGGCCGCCACCCCGGGGGCTCAGGTGCCCGGGGTGATGGCGAACAGGACGACCACCACGGCGAGCAGGGCGGCGCCGGGGGCGAGTCCCGCCGGGACCCGGGCCCGGCGGGACAGGTAGGCGAGTGGCCACTGGAGGACCGTCAGCAGCAGGGTGGCGAGCAGCAGGCGGTCGGAGAGCGCGAGATCGGCGTGGGTACGCGGGCAGGAGCCGGGCCCGTAGCACGCGTCGGTCATCATCTCCGCGAATCCGCGCAGCGGAAGGACGAACAGCAGGCACGCCGCCGTGACCAGGGTCGACCGCGACGGTACCCGCCACCACTCGCCCCGTTGCGGGGCCGTTGTCCTCGTCATGGCCCGATCGTGCCCGGGGGAGCGGCGGGGAGGGAAGGAGCCGGGTACTCAGGTCGGGGTGCGCCGGGTACTCAGAGCCGGGCGGTCACCGTCTTGGGGCGCTGGTACTCGTGCAGGGCCAGGACCGACAGGTCGGTGCCCTGGCCGGAGGCGCCGCGGCCGCCGTGCGGGAGTTCGGCGGTCTGGACGAGGTGGCAGTTGATCCAGGCCTCGCCGGCGTCCAGGCGGGCGGTGAGGTCGAGGGCGGTGGACAGGTCGCGGGTCCACACGCTGGCGCCGAGCGCCTGCGGCACGGCGTTGGCGAGGGCGAGGGCCGCCTCGGCGGTCGGGGCGTGCTGGACGGTCAGCAGCGGGCCGAACACCTCCTCGACCACCGCCGGGTCGTCGTCCGGGAGGTCGGCGAGCAGCCGGGCGGGGCGCCAGAGGCCGTCGCCGCGGCCGGGGGCGGGCAGCGAGCGCTCGGCACCCGAGGCGGCCAGGATCCGGTCGTAGCGGGCGGCCTGGCCGGCGTTGTTGAGCGGGCCGAAGTCGCGGCCGGCCTCCCGTGCGCCGAGCGCGGCGGCGAGGGCCTCGACGGTCCGCTCGTAGTGCTCGGTGAGGGTGATCACCCGGGCGGGCGCGGCGCAGCTCTGCCCGGCGTTGTAGGTGCAGGCGGCGGCGAGCGCGGACCAGGTGTGGTCGGGGGCGTCCGGCAGGACCAGCGCGGGGCCGTTGCCGCCGAGTTCCAGGCTGACCCGGCGGTGGCCGGCCCGGGCGGCGATGTCGGCTCCGGCGGTGGCGCTGCCGGTGAAGGCGATCAGGTCGACGTCGGCGGCGACCAGCAGCCGGCCGCTCTCGCGGTCGCCGGGCAGGGCGGTGAGCACGCCCTCGCCGAGCGCCTCGGCGGCGTGGGCGGCCAGCAGCGTCGCGGAGTCGGGGGTGGTCTCGGCGGGCTTGACGACCACCGTGTTCCCGGCGGCGAGCGCCGGCGCGGCGCGCCAG
Organism: Kitasatospora sp. NPDC056184; assembly: GCF_042268405.1. Classification (NCBI taxonomy): domain Bacteria; kingdom Bacillati; phylum Actinomycetota; class Actinomycetes; order Kitasatosporales; family Streptomycetaceae; genus Kitasatospora; species Kitasatospora sp. NPDC056184. Next base: position 682,162 of record NZ_JBHJUI010000001.1, read on the forward strand.
GCGGCCATCAGCAGCGGGTAGTTCCACGGCACGACGGCGGCGACCACGCCGACCGGCTCCCAGCGCACCCAGCTCTCGTGGCCCGGCAGGTAGCGGCCGGCGGCGGGCGCGGTGCCGGTGCGCGCGGCGCCCGCGTAGAACCGGAACAGGTCGGCGACCTCGCGTATCTCGGCGGTGGCCTCCGCCTCGGGCTTCCCGGTGCCGGCCTGCTCCAGCACGGTGTACTCGGTGAGGTGGCGCTCGATCAGGTCGGCGAGCGCGTCCAGGCGGCGCTCGCGCTCGCGCGGGGTGAGCGCGCGCCAGTGCGGGGCGGCGGCCCGGGCGCGGGCGACGGTCCCGGTGACCTGCCCGGCGCGCGCCGGGACGAGGGTGCCCCGGGTGTGGCCGGTGCGCGGGTCGGTCAGGTGGAGCTCGGGTGCTTCGGCGGATGCGGTGGACGGTGCCATGGCGGGGCCTCCCGGGCCGGGGCAGCAGGGGACGGGACGATCGACGGAATCACAGCTCGTAGGCGCGCAGCCAGAGTTCGAGGGTGAGCACCAGCCAGAGCTTGCCGCCCTGGCGCGGCAGCAGGGTGCCCTCGCGGCGCATCCAGGTGCGGACGGTGTCCGGGCGGACCAGCCCGCGCTCGCGGGCGGTGCGTCCGAGCAGCAGCTCGCCGGAGAGCTCGCGCAGCGGTCCGCTCAGCCACTGCTGGACGGGCACCCGCATGCCGCTCTTCGGCCGGTCGACGACCGCGGCGGGCAGCAGGTCCCGTACGGCCTCCTTGAGCACCCACTTCTCCACCGTGCCGTGCAGCTTGAGGGTCGGCGGGGTGGCGAAGGCGTGGTCGACGACCCGCCGGTCGAACAGCGGCGAGCGGCCCTGCACCCCGCGCGAGGCGGTGAGCCGCTCGACCTTGGTGAGAATGTGGTGCGCGCCCTTGGTCCGCAGGTTGCAGTGCAGCAGCTGGTTGAGCAGCGCGTGCATCGGCCCGGGGGCCAGGTACGGGGCGACGAAGCGGCGCGGCTGCGGCTCGTCGGCCAGCGCGCGCAGCGCGTCGGCGGTGAGCAGCCGGGGCAGGTCCTCGTAGCACTTGCGGTAGGACCGCAGATAGGCCTCGGCCCGCGCCTCCGGGGCCGGGTCGTCCCGGTGCATCTCGTGCACCAGCATCGGCAGGTTCTTCGGACCGCCGTACACCGGGTCGCCGCCCTCGCCGTTGAGCGCGACGGTGATCCCGTCGGCGGCGACGGCCTCGGCGAGCATCAGGTTGGGGACGGTCAGCGGGTCGCCGACCGGGCTGTCGAGCAGGGCGACGGTGTCGGCGAGCCGGGCGGCGACCTCCTCGCCGGAGACGCTGAGGATCCGGTGCCGGGTGCCGCAGTGGTCGGCGACCAGCCCGGAGTACCCCAGCTCGTTGGGCAGCTGGTCGCCGAAGCTGATCGAGTAGGTGTGCACCGGGTGGTTGTGCAGTTCGGCGGCGAGCGCGGTGACCAGTGAGCTGTCGACGCCCCCGGACAGCAGCACCCCGACCGGTCCGCCCTCCGGCAGCCGCCGCGCGGTGGCCTGTTCGAGCAGCCCGCGCAGCTCCCGCGCGTACGTCGCGGCCGGCGGCGCCCCGCCGTCGGGCAGGCGCTCGGCGGGCTCCCAGAACGGCTCCTGCCGGGCGGTGCCGTCGGCGGCGAGCCGCAGCACCCGGCCGGGCAGCGCCTCGTGCACGCCGCGCAGCAGGGTCTCCTCGCCGGGCAGGTAGGCGAAGGTGAGGAAGGAGCGGACGGCGGCCAGGTTGAGGCCGGTGCCGAGCGCGGGCCAGTGGCGCAGGGCGCGCAGCGAGGTGGAGGCGGCCCAGCAGCCGTCGGCGCGGGCGTAGAACAGGGTGCGGGTGCCGGTGTGGTCGCGCACCAGCACGAGGTCGGCGCCGTCGACCACGGCGAGCGCGAACATCCCGTCGGCCCGGCGCAGGCCGTCGGCGCCGAGCCGCAGCCACAGGCGCAGCAGCAGCTCGCCGTCGGGGCAGCCGGCGGGCGCGGGGGAGCCGGCCGCGGCGAGGGCGGCGAGCAGCTCGGGCCGGTTGTGCAGGGTCACCTCGCCAACGGCGGTGGTGCCGTCGACGGTGAACGGGCCGGTGGCGAAGCCGGGTTCGGCGGGCAGCAGGGCGGCCGGGGCGCCGGTGGGCGCGGGGGCGCCGGTGAGCGCGGCGAGGTGGGTGCGGGCCCGGTCGGCGTCGGGGCCGGCGCAGGCGCAGCAGCGGGGCATGGTGGTGCGGTGCCTTTCGTCGAGTGGCGGCCCGCCGGGGCGGGACCGGGGCCGGGATCCGGGGCGCGGGGCCCGGGCGGCTCAGCCGAAGTCGTCGCCGTCCCAGCCGTCGTCCGAGTCGCTCCAGTCGGCGAAGTCGGCGGACCCGTCGTCGGCGCCCGGGTCGTCGTGGTGCGCGTCGTCGCCGTCCACGGAGACGTCGCCGCCCCCGCCGCCGCCCCCGCCCCCGCTGTCGGCGGAGGCCTGCCGCCGGGCCTCGGCGCGCAGTTCCTCCTCCTCCGCCTCCGACAGCTCGTCCGGCGGCAGCTGCGCGGCCGCGATCGCGGCGACGCCGGCCACGCCGAGGGCGCCGACCACCACGCCGAGCCGCCCGCCGAAGGAGCTGCGGTTGAGCGTGACCAGCCCGCCGCCCCACACGGTGCGCCCGTAGCCGATGTCGCGGCCGTACTCGGTGGCGCCGTCCGCGTACCGCCGCTTGACCAGGTCGCGGCCGAGGGGTTCGTCGGTGCCGGAGCGGCCGAGGCTGTCGTGCCAGTGGATCTGCCGGTCGGTGCCGCGCCGGCGCCACTCGCTGCGGCCGTCCTCGTACCGGCGGTGCACTTGGCCGTCCGCCAGCAGTTCGTCGCGGTAGCCGAGGTGGCGTGCGTTGCTCATGGGTGCGGGGTCCTCACGGATCGGGACGGGACGGGGGTCGGGCGGTGCCGGGCGCTCAGCCGGCGGGCCAGCTGAGGAAGCCGCTGCCGCGCGCGGTGCGCACCCGCCGGTGCAGCGGGGTGCGGCGCGGTCCGGCGGTGCCGCCGCCGCGGACCTGGCGGATCACCGTGTGCAGCAGCCGGGCCGGGGCGACGGCGGCCAGTTCGATGGTCCGCCCGCTGCCGAGCCAGGCCCGCTCCTCGGGGCGCAGCCCGGCGGGCAGCGGGCCCCGGTAGGCGCGCGGGCCGCGCCCGGAGGTCAGGTGCAGGGTGGTGGCGTGCCGGGGCACCAGGCCCATCGAGCGCACCCGGACGCCCGCCGCCGCGTTCGGCCGGTGGGCCGCCCGGACCTCCTCGAAGCAGGCCAGGCCCGAGGGGCTGGCGTCGTGCAGCACGTGCACGACGGCGCCCCCGGCCCGTTCCAGCGCGGCCACCAGCCGTTCGTCGAGCGGCAGGTCGTCCGCCGCGACGATCGGGCAGGCGGCCTCCAGGTGCAGGTCGTTGGCGAGCAGCATCGCGGTGATCTCCCGGCTCTGGCAGACCAGCAGCCGGGGCAGCCCGTAGTCGTAGAGGTCGGACTCCGCGGCGGCGGCCGCACGCGGGCCGGCCGGGCGGGGCGCGGGCGGCGGCAGCAGGCCGGGCAGCTGGTCGCGGCGCGCGGCGAGCGCGGCGGCGAACCGCGCGTACCGGACGGGCGGCGCCAGCGTGTACGGGATGCGGCGCGGTCCGGCGTGCAGCGGCTGGAGCACCCGGCACAGCTCGTAGTAGAGCTGGCGCTCGGTGTACCGCAGCCCGCCGGGCGCCCCGGCCCGGGCGGCGGCGACGGTCAGCGCGCCGTCCAGCAGCGGACGCAGCGTCATTCGGTTCCTGCCTCTCGTCGTCCCCGCCGTCATGCGGGGCCCTTCCCGAGGTGCGGACCGCCCGGGCGGCCCCCCTCCTCGGCGGTGCCGTCCGGCCCGGACCCGGGCCAGGTCATGAAGCCCACGGCGAGCGCCCGCCGGCGGGTCTCGACCGGGGTCTCCGGCCGCCCCGCCGCCGGGGAGCGCACCGGCCCGGTCCGGAGGGCGGCCGGATCCCGGGGCGCCGGCGGCGCGGTGATCCGCTCGGCGGCCCGCTCGGCGAGCGCCAGCAGCCGCTTGGGCGGCAGCGCGGCCAGCGGGGTCCACCAGCCGTCGGCGAACCAGGCGCGCTGGCTGCCGGTCAGCTCGGGCAGCTCCCGCTCCAGCCGCGCCAGCAGTTCCTCCGAGCGGTGGATGTCGCGCAGCAGCGTGTACTTGTGCTCGTCGACCAGCACGGTGCGCACCGAGAGCCCGGCGTCCAGCACCCGCAGTCCGGGCCGTCCGGCGCGGGCCTCGGCGACCCGCAGGTGGCCGTACGGCGAGGCGTCGTGCAGCACCACCAGCGGCAGGCCCGCCGGGACGGCCCGCAGATCGGTGACGACCAGCGCGCGGTGGCGCTCGTGGTAGCGGTTGGCGTGCAGGAAGGCGCTGACCGTCCGGTCCGGACAGAGCAGGGCGAACACCGGGTCGGCGGGCAGCCGCCCGGTCTGCACCAGCCCGTCCTCCACCAGCCCGGCCGGTAGGGCTCCGTAGACCTCCCGCCAGCGGTCCAGCACGGTGCTGCGGAACGCGTCCTCGGTCCAGCGCGAGGTCACCGAGGTGTCCGGCGCGGGCACGTCGGTCAGCCACCACGCGCGGATGCCGAAACCGACCAGCGCGAGCGCGGCCAGCAGGAGCCACTTGGCGAAGCCGGTGCCGCTCAGCGCCACGGCCACCACGATCAGAATCACCGCGAGGCCGAACAGGCCGGCCGCGTCGCCCTTGTTGCCGCGGAACTTCTGCGGCGGCCGCCCCCGGTGCTGGAGGGCGTAGGCGAGCTGTCCGCCGGTGACGGTCAGCCGGCCCTGGTCGGTGAGCTTCGCGGTCAGCTTGCGGATCCGCACGTCGTGCAGGCCGGGGCCTTCGACCTTGGGGTCGAGGGCGAACTCCTTGCGGCAGTACGCGCAGCGGTGACGGGAGCGCTGGCGCTGGAGCAGGTCCTTCTCGCAGTGCGGGCAGATCATTGCGGCACCTCCGGCACCGGCCAGCTCAGGAATCCGACGTGGCGTTGCAGCGCCCGCTCGGCGGCCCGCTCGGCCACCGCCAGGAGCCGCTGGGGCGGTTGGGCGGCGAGCGGGCTCCACAGGCCCTGGCCGAACCAGGCGCGCTCCCCCTCGGTGAGCGCGGGAAGCCGCCGCAGCTGTTCCTCCAACGGCCCGCGCAGTTGGTGCTCGTACAGCTGGACGGCCCGCTCGCCCGCCGCGAGGACGGTGCGCGCCGACACCCCGGCGTCCACCACCGTGCCGTCCGGCCGTGCGGCGCGGGCCTCGGCGGCCAGCAGGCAGCCCTGCGGCGAGGCGTCGTGCAGCACCACCACCGGTAGGTGCCGCGGCAGTTCGCCCGGCGTGGCGACGAGCACCGCCCGGTACCGCTCGGGGAAGCCGTTGGCGTGCAGGAACGCGGTCACCGTCCAGTCCGGGCAGAGCACGGCGAGGGCCGGCGGGCCGTCCAACGCGACCGGCCGGACGGCGGACTCCGCGACCACGCCCGCCGGGAGCGCGCCGTGGACCGCGATCCAGCGCTCGACGACCGAGATGCGGAACTCCCCGGCGCTCCAGGTGTCGCCGTGGCCGAGCGGCGAGGTCCACCGCGCCTCCTCCTGCTTGAGGCGCTCGTTCCGCTCCTGCCAGGCCAGTTCGGCCCGCTCGTGGGCGGCCAGCCGCCCGCGCCGTCGCGGTAGCCGGACCAGCTCGGCCACCCCCGCGTAGAGCGCGACGAGGCCGAAGCCGGCCATCGTGAGGGACAGGACGACGAAGCCGACCGCCAGGGTCAGCAGGAAGCAGGCGCCGGTCAGCAGCGCCGCACCGGCGACGGCCATGAGGGCCATGACGGCCGGATTCTCGAAGGTCGGCGGAATCGGCCGGCCGGTCGGGAGCTTGCGGGGCACGTGCCCGGGCCGCCCCCGCCGGTGGAAGGCCCAGCGCAGCTGCCCCACCGTCAGGACGACCCGGCCGCCGTCGCCCAGCCGCTCCACGGCGCGCCGCAGCCGCAGGTCGTGCAGGCCCCGGGTGCTCTTCGGCTCCAGCGCGAACGGCTTCCGGCAGCGTCCGCAGACCCGCCCGGTGCGTTCACGGGAGAGCAACCGGGCCTCGCAGTGCGGGCAGATCATCGGCCGGAGTCCTCCAGGGCCGCCGCCAGCCTGCGCAGCCCGGCCGCCAGCCGTTCCCGCCGGCCCACCGGCCCGATCCGCTGCTCCCGCTCCACCGCCCGCAGGGCCTCGGCGAGTTCGCCCTCCGCGCGGCGCTCCGCCTCGGCGGCGGTGATCGCGTAGTCCTCGTGGTCGATGCCGTACCCGGTGTTGGCGGCCAGGATGTTGAGCGGCTCGCGGCCCCGGTTGGCGAAGGAGTGCGGCATCAGCTCGGGTATCCGGATCAGCAGCCCGGGGGTCAGCGGGACGTCCACCACCCGGCGCCGCTCGGCGTCGTACAGGCCGCAGGCGGCGTGGCCGAGGCTGAGCACCAGGTGCTCGCCGCCGTGCGCGTGCGGCGTGAAGGCGCTGCGCGGCGCGACGATGCCGAGCTTGTAGGTGGCGTTCGACGGCCGCTCCGGCGAGGTCTTGGCGTCGCCGACCAGGTAGTGGGCGAACTGGCCCTCGTCGATGAACCGCAGCAGTTCCTCACCGGCCGGGCCGTGCGCCGATCCGGGCCCCAACTCCCGGGCGCCGTCCCGGTCGGCGAGCAGCACGCGGCCGTCGGGGCGCAGCCGGTACAGCTCGGCGCCGGCCGGCAGCCGCCCGGCGAGCCGTTCGAGTTCCCGCAGACCGGACCGTACGGACATCGGCCACCCCACCCCCACCTCGACCTGTGCGACGTCATCCCCGGTGACGCGGGCCACCGCGCGGCCGGTTCCCGTCGTCCGGGACCGACGTCGCGGATCTTACGCAACCGGGGTGACATCGCCCGGGACGGAGCGTCGACGGGGGCTCAACGGCCGCGGGCCACCACGAAGTCCGGCAGCGCGGCGAGGAACGCCAACGCCTGCGCGGCCTCCTCGTCCGGCGGCTCCGGCGCCCCCGCCAGCACCGCCGCGACCTCCCGTCCGGCGGCCGCCACCAGTCCGGACGCCGCCTCCCGGGCGCTCGCCACGCAGTCGTAGGCCGCCATCCGGTCGAGCAGCCAGGCGACCTCGTCCGCCGCCCCGGGGCCGCGCTGCGCCCGGGTGAGGCTCAGATGGCGCACCACCCGGGCCCGTTCGGCGGGGGTGGCGCGCTCCAGCAGGTGGATCAGCATGAGGGTGCGCTTGCCCTCCCAGAGGTCCCCGGCGATCTCCTTGCCGTACTCCTCGGCCGCCCCGGTCAGGTTGAGCACGTCGTCCTGGACCTGGAAGGCGGCGCCCAGGTACCAGCCGAACCGGTCCAGCCGGCCCGCGTCGGCGCCGGCGCCCTCGGCGACCAGCAGGCCGGAGCGGCACGGGTAGAGGAAGGTGTACCAGGAGGTCTTCTTCAGGCACATCCGGTAGTAGTCGCCGCTGGTCAGCTCGCAGACGTTGTCCCGAATCCAGGCGATCTCCAGCGCCTGGCCCTCCAGGGACTGGCGGCACATCAGCTCGGTCTCCTCGAACAGCCGCCAGGCCAGCTCCCCGCCGAGCGCGCGCCGGTTGGCCATCACCCGGCGCAGGCCGAGCAGGTTGGTCGCGTTGCCGACGTTCAGCGCGACCTCGACGCCGTACCGGGCGGACAGGGTGGGCGCGCCCCGGCGCAGTTCGCTGCCGTCCTGGATGTCGTCGTGGACGAGGAAGCCGTTGTGGAACAGCTCCACGGTGACGGCCGGGTTGAGGGCCCGTTCGGACCGCCCGCCGAAGGCCGCGCAGGTGGCCAGGCAGAGCGCCGCGCGCAGGCCCTTGCAGGGGCGGGTCGGGTAGTCGGCGGCCAGGTCGTAGAGGTAGGGCGGGCTCTGCTCGGGGATGTGCCGCAGGAGTTCGGCGACGGTGCGCTCGCGGTAGCGGGCCAGGACGTGTTCGACGAGCGGCGCGCCGAGGGCGGGGGGTGCGGCCGGGGCCGTCACCCCTGCGGCCGCTGGTCGGGCCCGGTGCCGTCGTCCGCCCGGGCGGCGCGCTGCGGCCCGAAGGCGTCCTGAAGGCCGCGGTTGGCGAGGCCGGGGGCGAGCGAGCCGAGGCGCAGCAGCAGGTCGAGGACGTCGTGCGCGTTGGCGGTGATGCGCTCGGCGTGCTCGGAGACCTCGCCGGTGGTGCCGGCGAGCACCCGCTCGCTGACCGCGTCGATGAGCTGGTGGGTGTTCTCCGAGACCCGGCGCACCAGCCGGTCGAACTCCTCCTGGTCGACGCGGTGCTCGGTGGTCAGCCGCTCGGTCGCCGCCTTGGCGTCGGCGAGTCCGGCGGCCAGCTCGCGCTCCAGGACGGCCGCCGCCTCCATCACCGCGCGCGAGCCCTGCTCGCCCGACTCGCTGAACCGACCGGCGTCGGGCATGGCTGACCTCCTGGTTCGCGTCCCGGACGGGGCCGGGGGACGGCGGGCCGGTCCGGCGCCGGACAGCGGCGCCGCCTCGATCGCCGATGGTACACGGATGTGTGCGGAGCGTGTCCACGGCGGCGCGGGGCGGCAGTCGCCGAGGGCGCGTGCCGGGGTGCGCTGTCGTGGCCCCGGCGTGCGACGCGGACCGCGCGCCGCCCGCCGGCCGGGCGGCTCCCGGCGCCGGGGCGCGGCGGTCCGGCGAGTCGCCGGCCGGGCGCCATCCGGTCACTGGTAGTGATGGCCTCGTCGCGGAGCGGTCCGCCGGAGCGGTGGGCGGGACCCGCACCGGACGCGCACCGGACAGCACGGAACTGCACGGCGCAGCACGGGACAGCACAGGACACACGCGGGACAGGGAGCGGTCATGGGTGGCAGGCAGCGTCCGCCGAAGGCGCGGAACGTCCGGCCGGTGGCGGACACCGGGGCGGAGATCGCGAGGTTGGAGGGCTACCTCGCCTGGGAGGCGGAGGTCGCGGCGGCCGCGCGGGACGCCCGGGCCTTCGCCGACCGCTTCCCCTGGCTCCCGGCGGACGACCGCGAGGCGCTGGAGAGCGCCTACACCGAGGACCGGCTGCGGTACGCCGAGGAGGTCGTCGACCGGGCCGTGGGCCGCTGCCGGGAGCTGGCCGCCCGCTACCGCGCCGAGTGCCGCCGGGTCTGCGCCCGCTGGGCGGCCGTCTGCCTGTCCGTGGCCTTCGCCGCGGCGCTGCTCGCCGCCCTCCCGGCGGCACTGCGCGCCTGACGGCCCGCCGCCGGCCGCGCACGGGCCCGCCGCACACCCCTCGGGTGCGCGGCGGGCCCGTGCGCGCGGTGCGCGGCTCTCAGTGGTGGCCGTGGCCGCTGCTGATCTCCTGGTGCTCCTCGGCGGTCGGCTTGGCGATCTGGGCGCCCTCGCCGTAGAAGCCGCGGGAGAGCTTGGCCCGGGCGCGCTTCCAGAGCGACACCTTGCGGGCCACCCCGTTCTCGTCCACCTCGGGCGGCAGCACCACCGGCTGCGGCTGGTCGTGCGAGGTGAGCGTGTAGAGCCGGTCCTGCGGCAGCGGCGCGTGCACCTCGACGAACTCGCCGTGCTGCAGCCGCTTGATGACGCCGGTCTCGCGCCCGTGCAGCACCTTCTCCTTGTCGCGCCGCTGCAGGCCCAGGCACCAGCGCTTGGTGATCACGAAGACGATCACCGGCCCGACGAAGAAGCCGATCCGGGCCGCGTTGGTGATCGCGTTGATCGACAGGTGGAAGTGGGTGGCGAGCAGGTCGTTGCCGCCGGCGGCGAGCAGGACCAGGTAGAGGCTGATCCAGGCGGCGCCGAAGGCGGTGCGCACCGGCGCGTTGCGCGGCCGGTCGGCGATGTGGTGCTCGCGTTTGTCCCCGGTGATCCAGCCCTCCAGGAACGGGTAGGACCAGATCGCCACCAGCACCAGCGGGAAGATCATCAGCGGGAGGAAGACGCCCATCACGAGGGTGTGGCCCCAGAGGCCGATCTCCCAGCCCGGCATGATCCGGATCAGGCCTTCGGAGAAGCCCATGTACCAGTCGGGCTGGGCGTCGGTGGACACCTGGTCGGGCCGGTAGGGGCCGTACGCCCAGATCGGGTTGACGGTGGCGATCGCGGCCATCGCCGAGACCACGCCGAACACCAGGAAGAAGAAGCCGCCCGCCTTGGCCATGTACACCGGCATCAGCGGCATGCCGACCACGTTCTCGTTGGTCCGGCCGGGCCCGGCGAACTGGGTGTGCTTGTGGTAGAAGACCAGGATCAGGTGGGCCGTGAGCAGGCCCAGCATGATGCCCGGGATCAGCAGGATGTGCACCGTGAAGAGCCGCGGGATGATGATGGCGCCCGGGAACTGGCCTCCGAAGACGAACATCTCGAAGTACGACCCGACGATCGGCACGGCGAGGATCGCGCCCTCCATGAACCGGATGCCGGTGCCGGAGAGCAGGTCGTCGGGCAGCGAGTAGCCCATGAAGCCGTCGAACATGCCGAGGATCAGCAGGCCCGCGCCGAACAGCCAGTTGAGCTCGCGCGGCTTGCGGAACGCGCCGGTGAAGAAGACGCGCATCATGTGCGCGAACATGCCGGCGACGAAGACGATCGCGGACCAGTGGTGGATCTGGCGGATCAGCAGGCCGCCGCGGATCTCGAAGCTGATGTTCAGCGTCGAGGCGTAGGCCTCCGACATCCGGATGCCCTTGAGCGGCACGTAAGGGCCCTCGTAGACGACCTCGCCCATGGACGGGACGAAGAACAGGGTCAGCCAGACGCCGGTCAGGATGATGATGACGAAGGTGTAGAGGCAGATCTCGCCCAGCATGAAGGACCAGTGGTCCGGGAAGATCTTGCGCAGGTTGGACTTGGACAGGGCGTAGATGCCGAGCCGTCCGTCCGTCCAGTCGGCGAGCGCCTCGGCCTTGTTGGCCGGCGCCGCTCGGGTGCTGGTGGCCGGTCCCGTGCCCGACTGCTGGTCGGCTCTCACGACGGGCTCCCCGGCGTCCGCCGCGGCACGTCCTGGACGCCCGGCCGCGAAACGGCCGGCCGATGGAGTGATGTGATCATCAGACCTCTCGATACGGGGGTGCCGGGCAGGCCGGCGCACGGATCCGGCGACCCGCCGCCCCGTTGCTCAAAGTGATGGAGCGCTTACTCTGTCATGCTGTCGGGAGCGCGCCGACTGTGCACGTCCATCGGCCCGTCCGGCCGCTCGTGTCGGCCCGTCCGGGGGGTCCGCCGCACCGGCGGCGGGCGCGGCCGCGGCTCCGATGCTGCGCTCGGGTGCTGTTGGCGGCGCGGTGAAGCGTTTCGGCGCGCGCCGCGCCGGGGGAGGGTGCGGGGCCGGGCCTACGCTGCGCCAATGGTGGAACACCGGGAACTCTTCGAGGACGTGACAGCCGACCTGGCCCGGGCCGGCTTCGACACCGGGCGCGGGCCCTCGGGCCTGCGGATCGACCCGGGGCCGCGCGGGGTGGTGATCGACTGGCCGCCCGCTGGCGGGCCCACCGGCGGCCCGCCGCCCGCCGAGGGCGTCCGGGCGGCCGTCGCCGTCGCCGTCGCCGCCGTGCTGCGCGAGTCCGGTTACCAGGTGGCGGAGGCGGGCCCCGACGGACTGGTCGTCACCGGCGGCCCCGCCCGGGTCGATCCCGCGCCGGAGGGGCCGGCGGGCCCGGAGCGGGAGCCGGCCGCCGTCCCCGAGCAGTGGTGGGGCTGACCCGGCCGGCCGGTGCCGGATTGCCCCTGCTCCGGGCCACGTGCAACCATGAGGTTGCAACCGCTGGTGCCGGCCGAGGAGCAGCCCCATGAACGACACCGCGACGGCGGACCGGAGCCCGGGCGGCGAGGCGGTCGACGGCGTGCTCGGCGCCCTCGCCGACCCGACCCGCCGCCGGCTGCTCGACCTGCTCGCCGCCCAGGGCGAGGCCACCGCGACCACCCTCGCCGGGCGGCTCCCGGTCTCCCGGCAGGCCGTGGTCAAGCACCTCGCGGTGCTGGACGCCGCCGGGCTGGTCGCCGGCCGCCGGGCCGGCCGCGAGGTGCGCTACGCCGTCCGCCCGGCCGCCCTGGACGACACGGCGCGCTGGATGGCCGGACTCGCCGCCGACTGGGACCGGCGGCTGGCCCGGATCAGGACTCTCGCCGAGGCGCCGGTACCGCCCGGGGCCCGGTGAGGGGGCCCCGGACGGCGGTCCGGCGGCGGCGGGTCAGCCGTGCGCCGCGGCGGCGAGCGCGGCGGCCAGCTCCGCCACCCCGGGCTCCCGCAGCACGCCGTAGTGGTCACCGGCCAGCCGCACCATCCCCGGCGCGGCCCCCGACCAGCCGGAGCCGCCCTCGACGCCCTCGATGCCCTCGATGAACGAGTAGTCGTCACCGGTGGCCTTGAAGACCGTCACCGGGGCCGACAGTCGGCGCTCGGCCAGCTCGCGGAAGCTGTACTCGAACTCGTACGTCTCCCCGACGATCCGGGCGATCCGGCCGATCAGCTCCTCGTCGAGGTCCGGCAGCAGCCGGTGGACGAAGGCGGCGAAGCCCTCCTCGTCGTCCACCTCGGCCAGGCAGCGCGCCAGCTCCGGCCCGCCGATCGACCCGGCGAACACCGAGTACAGGATCGTCAGGTACGCCGGGTTGCGGTAGGAGGACTCGCGCCCGTACCGCTCCCCGTCGGCCCGCCGCAGCTCCGGGTTGCCCGGGCAGATCAGCATCACGTCCGCCACCCGTTCCCCGGCCCGCTCCAGCTGCCAGGCCGCCTCGAAGGCCACCCGGGCGCCGAACGAGTACCCCCACAGGGTGTACGGGCCGTGCGGCCGGACCTCGCGGATCTGCGCGACATCGGCGGCGGCCGTCTCCCGGATCGTCGGGTACGGCGTCTCCCCGGGGTTGATGCCGTACGACTGCACCCCGAAGAACGGCCGGTCCGAACGCCCGGCGAGCGGGCGCAGGTTCATCGGGTAGCCGCCCAGGCCCGGCCAGCAGAACACCGGGTCGCCGGCGCCCTCGCGGTGCAGCGCCACCAGCCGGGACACCGGTGTGCCCGCCGCCCCGCCGCCGGCGCGGGAGGCGTCGATCCGTGCCGCCAGGTCCGCCAGCCCCGGGCACTCGAACAGCACCTGCAGCGGCAGCCGGGTGCCGAACTCCCGGTTCACCCGGTTGACCAGCGCCACCGCGATCAGCGAGTTCCCGCCCGCCGCGAAGAACTCGTCCGCCGCCGAGACGGCCTCGTACCTCAGCGCCGACGCCCACACCCCGGCCAGCCGGCGCTCGGTCGGCGTCGACGGCGCCACGAACGGCGCGCCCGTGCCCGCCTCCCGGACCCGCTCGGCGGCGGCCAGCGCCTTGGCGTCCACCTTGCCGTTCGCGGTCAGCGGCAGCTCGTCCAGCACCAGCACCCGGTTGGGGACCATGTAGTCCGGCAGCACCGCCGCCAGCTCGTCCCTGATCAGCTCCGCCGGGCCCTTCATGTGCACGGCGTCCTCCCGCATGCCCTCGCTGCGGACCTGCTCCTCGCTCACCCGCCCGCCGACGAAGAAGTACGACGGGCCGGCCGCGATCCCGCACCCGGTCAGGACCGCCTCCATCCGCCGGGCGGACGGCAGCGGATGGCCGCTGCGCGAGCTGTAGCCCGAGGACATGAACCCGAAGCCCAGCGCGTTGCGCTGCAGGTGGTGCAGCCGGGTGCCGAGGCCGATGTACTCCAGCCACGGCTCGGCGGCCCGGCTCACCGCCGTGATGCCGAACCCCGCCCGGCGGTACACCTGCTGGTTGATCGCGATCACGTGCCGGGACTCCACGATCTCGTCCGAGATCCGGCTCAGCTCGCCGCCCTCGTACCGGTACAGGCCGGCCGGCAGGCCCTCGACCCCGCCCGGGTGCGCCTGGACGAACAGCTCGGTGTCGTCCCGGCGCGGCCGCCCGTCCTCCGGGACGATCGTGAAGCTGCCCAGGTAGAAGTCCTCCTCGGCGACGTCCAACCGCCGCTGCACGTCCGGCTCGTGGCCCAGCGGACGCACCGCGAGGCCGTACTCCGGCAGCACCTCCTCCAGGACACCCAGCATGTGGCCGGTCTCGAACTCCAGCACCTCCTGGATGTTGTTCCGGTACACCGGCTCGATCGCGCCGCGCCGGCCCAGGAAGTGCACCGCCAGCGCCGGCCCCCCGGGGTCGGCCGCGCCGACCCGGACCAGCGTGTGCTCCAGCGGGTGGTAGTAGTACACGCCCGCGGCCGGGCCGTGCGAGCCGTCCGTCTCCAGGTACAGCTGGGTGGCGTACAGCGCGCCGGGGGAGGCGTACGCGTACTTCGGCAGCAGCCGCTCCTCGCTGTGGAACTGCCCGAACCACCGCAGCACCGGCCCCAGTTCGGCGAGCGTCACGGGAGCCTCCCGGGGCGCCGCCGGCCCGGGGGCCGGGCGGGCCGGGTGCGGGGCGGCCAGCAGCGCCAGCAGGTCGTCCACGGTCGTCGGGCCGCCCTCGAAGAAGCGGTAGGTCTTGCGGGCGAAGGTCTCCCGCCGCTGCCGCCCGGTCTCCCGGCGCCCCGGCAGCTCCACCACCGGCCGGCCGGCCAGCTCGGCCGCGCCGCGCACGCCCGGGTTGGACAGCTGCGCCTTCACCTGGAGCTTGCTCGCCTTGGACTGGTGGTGGCCGCCGTGGTTGCCCTGGTCCATCAGGGCGGCCTCCTTCGGGTTCAGCTCCACGCAGGCCACCAGGTTCCGGTGCCCCGTCCGCGCGTCGTCCGTCACCACGGCCGCCGCCCGCCGCACCCAGGTGTGCTCCTCGATCGCGAGCGCGATCTCGTCCAGCTCCACCCGGTAGCCGCGCAGCTTGACCTGGTTGTCCACCCGGCCCGCGCACTGCAGCGTGCCGTCCGGGTTCCACAGGGCGAGGTCGCCGGTGCGGTACAGCCGCTCGCCCGGCAGGTGGGGCGAGGCGACGAACCGCTCCGCCGTCAGATCCGGCCGGTTGAGGTAGCCCCGGGCCAACTGGACGCCGCCGATGTACAGCTCGCCCATCGCCCCGACCTCCACCGGCGCCAGCTCCTCGTCCAGCACGAAGCAGCTGGTGCGGTCCACCGGCACGCCGATCGGCACCGAGCCCGCCCCGTCGCCCGGCGCCCGCGGATCGACCCGGTGGGCGGTCGCGTTGATGGTGCACTCGGTCGGGCCGTAGAGGTTGACCAGCGCCGCGCCCGGCAGCGCCGCCGTCAGCGCCCGCGCCAGGCGCGCCGACAGCGGCTCGCCGCCGGAGTACAGCCCGCGCAGGCCGGTGCAGTCCGCCAGCCGCTCGGTGTCCAGCAGCGCCTGCAGCAGGGTCGGCACGCACTGCAGGGTGGTCACCCCGTGCGCGAGGACGGTGTCGATCAGCGCTTCCGGATCCCGGTAGACGCCCGGGGCGCCCACCACCACCCGCGCTCCGGCGGCGGGCGCCAGGATCTCCCACTGCGCGGCGTCGAAGCTCATCGGCGTCTTCTGCAGGACGACGGCCTCCGGGCCGAGGTGCCCGGCGTCGGCCAGCCAGCGCAGCTGGGACACGATGCTGTGGTGCTCGATCATCACGCCCTTGGGGCGGCCGGTGGAGCCGGAGGTGTAGATGACGTACGCGAGGGAGCGCGGGTCCGGGGCGGCGGGGCCGTGGCCCTGGTGCGGGATCGGGTGGGCGCCGGGCAGGTCCGGGTGGGCGCCGGGCAGGTCCGGGTCCTGCGCGAGCTCGGCGGGGACGAGGATCCGGGTGCGCGGCGGGACCAGCTCGGTCAGCCGGGCCCGCAGGTGCTCCTGCGTCACGATCACCCTGGTCCCGCTGGACTCGATCATCCAGCGGACCCGCTCCTGCGGGTACTCCGGGGAGAGCGGCAGGTACGCGGCGCCCGCGTGCAGGATGCCCCAGGCGCCGGTCATCAGCTCCAGCGAGGGCTCGGTGTACAGGCCGACGCAGTCGTCGGCGGCCACCCCGAGCCGGTGCAGCTGCGCGCCGAGCGCGTCGGCGGCGGCGCCGAGCTCGCGGAAGGTGAGCCGGCCGCCGTCGCCGGTCACGGCGGTGGCGTCGGGCCGGGCGGCGGCCTGGGCGCGGAGCAGGTCGGGCAGGCAGAGGGAGCGGCGGGCGTCGAGGAGGACGGCGGACGGGACGGACTCTGCGGTCATGAGGGGGTTCCCTGGGTCGGGCCGATACGACCGCCCGGTGCGCCGACCGGGCGTGACTTCCAAGGTCGGCCGCCCGGTGTCCCGGCCGCCTGGGGCGACGGCCGCTACCCGGTCCGGGTTTTCGCCCGGGTCCGGGCGCGCCCAGGTCCCGGGTGTCCCGGGCAGGTCCCGGCCGGCAGGGCCGCGGTGCGGGCTCCCGGTCGATCCGGCGAACGGTGCCCCGGCCGCCACCGGGGGCGGAGGGCGCCGCACTTCGCCGAGGGATGATCAAACTCTTGAACACGTAGGAGTGTTCCGCCTGCTCCTGTCAAGAGGGTTGCGGTGCACGCGATTTGGGGACTTGACTCGGAGGATCTTCCGGGTTTCAAGCGCGGGTGGGCATTCACGAACATAACGAACCCGTCGGGATTGTCCCAAGCTTGGATTTACTTATTGACGTAACATGACATGTCCGGGTTAACTCCTGCCACCTGCCGCAGTGGAGCGGCCCTGTCCCGGAGGGTTCCCCATGAACGCAACGATGCGTCGCGTCCTGATCGGTACCGCCGCGATCGCGATGGCCCTGTCGCCGGCCGCCTGTGGCAAGGCCGGCGGCGACAAGAAGGACTCCGCGGTCACCGGGGACACGAAGTCCATCGGACTGCTGCTGCCGGAGAACGCCTCCTCCACCCGGTACGAGTCCTTCGACCGCCCGTTCATCGAGGCCAAGGTCGCCGCCCTCTGCCCCGACTGCAGGGTCCGCTACAGCAACGCCGAGGGCAGCGCGGCCAAGCAGAAGCAGCAGTTCGACACCCTGATCGCCGAGGGCGTCAAGGTGATCGTCCTCGACGCCTTCGACGCCAGGTCCACCCGGACATGGGTCGAGGCGGCGGCGGACAAGGGCGTCAAGGTCGTCGCCTACGACCGCCTGGCCACCGGCCCGGTCTCCGCCTACGTCTCGTTCGACAACGAGAAGGTCGGCGAACTCCAGGGCCAGGCGCTGCTGGACGCCCTGGGGGCCAAGGCCGCCGACGCCAACATCGTGATGATCAACGGCGACGAGGCCGACCCGAACTCCGCGCTCTTCAGGTCCGGGGCCCACAAGGTCCTCGACGGCAGGATCAGGAAGGTGGTCTACGAGCAGTCCGGCGAGTGGAAGCCCACCGTCGCCGGACAGAAGGCCGCCGCCGCCATCACCCAGCTCGGCAAGGACGGCTTCCAGGCCGTCTACTCCGCCAACGACGGCATGGCCGGTGCGATCATCGCCCAGCTCAAGGCCGCCGGGATCAGCGTCCCGGTCGGCGGCCAGGACGCCGGCCTCGACGCGATCCAGCGCATCGTCACCGGCGACCAGGCCTACACCGTCTACAAGGCGTACCGGCCGCTCGCCGAGTACGCCGCCGAACTGGCCGTCAACCTGCTGCGGGGCGAGGACGTCAAGGGCATCGCCACCGACACCGTGGACAGCGCCACCGACCGGGGCATCCCGGCCAAGCTGCTGGAGTCCAAGGTCGTCACCAAGGCGAACATCAAGGACACCGTCGTCGCCGACAGCCTCTACCGGATCGCCGAGATCTGCGCCGCCGACTACGGCGCCGCCTGCGACGCCGCCGGACTCAGGTGACGCCCCGCCGGACCCGTCCGAGCGCCCGGGCGGGTCCGGCCGCCCGTGCCCGTTCCCGCCCCGTACACCCCCGCAGGAGGTGGTTCTCGTGACAGGCGCACCCGTCCTCGCGCTGCGCGCGGTCTCCAAGCGCTTCGGCGCCGTCCAGGCCCTCACCGCCGTCGACCTCGACGTCCACGCGGGCGAGGTCCTCGCCCTGGTCGGCGACAACGGCGCCGGCAAGTCCACGCTGGTCAAGACGATCGCCGGGGTCCACCCCGTGGACGAGGGCACCATCACCTGGGACGGCCGCCCGGTGCGGATCGGCCGTCCCCAGGACGCCCAGGCGCTCGGCATCGCCACCGTCCACCAGGACCTCGCGCTCTGCGAGAACCTCGACGTCGTCGCCAACCTCTTCCTCGGCCGCGAGCTGCGCCGCCGCGCCGTCCTGGACGAGGTCGCCATGGAGCGGCGCGCCAAGGAACTGCTGGACACCCTGTCGATCCGCATCCCCAGCGTGCGGACCCCGGTCGCCGCGCTCTCCGGCGGGCAGCGCCAGGTCGTCGCCATCGCCCGTGCCCTGGTCGGCGAGCCGCGGGTCGTCGTCCTCGACGAGCCGACCGCCGCGCTCGGCGTCGAGCAGACCGCACAGGTCCTGGACCTCGTCGAACGACTGCGCGAGCGCGGCCTCGGCGTCATCCTCATCAGCCACAACCTGGCGGACGTCCGCGCGGTCGCCGACACCGTCGCCGTTCTGCGGCTCGGCCGCAACAACGGGGTGTTCCCGGTCGCCGGCACCTCGTCCGAGGCGATCGTCTCCGCCATCACCGGCGCCACCGACAACGCCGTCACGCGGCGTCGGGCACGCATCGCGGAGGAGGCGCGGTGAGCGCCGACCGGACCGACCCCGCCGCCCCGGTCACCGACCCCGACGCCCAGGTCCCCGCCGCCGACGCCCAGGTCCCCGCCGCCGGCTACGCCGAGGAGTTCCGGCGCCGGATCCGCGGGGGCGACCTCGGCCCGCTGCCCGTCGTCCTCGGCCTGGTCCTGATCGCGATCGTCTTCCAGGGCGTCACCGGCCACTTCCTCCAGGCCGACAACCTGACCAACATCACCAAGTGGATCGCCGGCTACGGCCTCATCTCGGTCGGCGTGGTCTTCGTCCTGCTGCTCGGCGAGATCGACCTCTCGCTCGGCTCGGTGGCCGGCGCCTGCGCCGCCGTCACCTCCGTGCTCGCAGTGCGGCAGGGCGTGGACGAGTGGCTCGCCGTCCTGCTCGGCCTGCTCACCGCCGCCGCGATGGGCGCCCTGCACGGCTTCTTCTTCGCCCGGATCGGCGTGCCCGCGTTCGTCGTCACCCTGGCCGGCATGCTCACCTGGAGCGGGCTGCAGGACTACGTGCTCGGCAGGCTCGGCACCGTCAACAACATCAAGGACGGCGTGGTCGCCCACCTGGACAACCACTTCCTCGGCGACGGCGACATCGCCTACGCCTGGCTGCTCGCCGTCCTCGCCGTCGGCGGCTTCCTCGGCGCCCACCTGCTCACCGCCCGCCGGCGCACCGCGGCCGGCCTGCCCGCCAGGCCGGCCGGCGAGATCGCGCTGCGCACCGGCGCCCTGGCGGTGGTCGCCCTCGCGGGCGCCTGGACGCTCAACCAGGACAGCGGTCTGCCGCTGCCGCTGGTGGTGCTGCTCGGCGTGGTCGTGCTCACCGACTTCGTGCTCCGCCGCACCTCCTGGGGCCGGCAGGTGTTCGCGGTCGGCGGCGGCGTGGAGGCCGCCCGCCGGGCCGGCGTCGACGTGGCCCGGGTGCGGATCGCGGTGTTCACGGTCTCCGCCACGCTGGCGGGCCTCGGCGGCCTGTTCATCGCCTCGCTGCAGGGCTCGGCGGACAAGCTGCTCGGCGGCGGCAACGTGCTGATGAGCGCCATCGCCGCCGCCGTCATCGGCGGGACCAGCCTGTTCGGCGGCCGCGGCAGCACCTGGTCGGCGCTGCTGGGCATGCTGGTGATCCAGTCGATCACCACCGGGCTGGACATGGTGCACGCCGCCCAGGCCATCCAGTACATGATCACCGGTGCGGTGCTGCTGGCTGCCGTGGTGCTGGACTCGGTCTCCCGGCGCACCCAGAAGTCCGCCGGCCGGGGCTGACCCCGACGGCGCGCCGCCCCGACGCCGCGCCGCCCCGAACCGCCCGGTCCCCACCCCCACGGGGACCGGGCCCCCGGCGTCCCGGGACGTGACGTTGGTCCCTGCCGCCCGCCGGCCCCGGCCCGCACCCTGGAATGCGGGCCGCCGATCCACCCGGACCGGCGGGCCCACCAGCGAACCCGGTCGCCGAACGAGTGAGGATGTACGCCGCCCATGCCCGCCGAGACGCTCGTGCACCGTCTGGTCGACGCCTTCTTCACCCACTGCCAGGAGTGCGGCGAACCCCGTGAGGCCAACTGCCACCCGCACGCCCACTGGCGGCTCTACCTCGACCTCGACGCGGAGACCCTGCGCCGGATCCGCCACTGGGTGCTCGACCCGGCGAGCACGGCGGGCACCGAGACCGAGCGCACCGTCCTGCTGCACTGGCTGGACACCCAGGAGGCCTGACCACCGGCTCCGGCCCCCGTCCGGCTGCGGCGCCGCCCGTCCTCGCTCCGCGGATGACCTCCGAGGTAATCGACCCCCCGAACCCTGTCCGGCAGGGTGATCACCGCAGGCCGGAGAACCCCTCCGACCTGCGGTGGAGTCCACGGAAGGGGATCGACATGACGCTGGTCCGGCAGCTCGCCCGCCGCCCGGAGCGCGGCGCCCGCACCGCGCTGTTCGCGGCCGCGACGGCCGCCGCAGTGGCGTTCGGCGCGGTCACGACCGCGACCGGCGCCCCCGCCGGGGCCGGCGGCGGGCGCGGTGGCGCGGCCGGCGCGCCCGCCGAGTGCGCCGACGTGCGGGGGAAGCCGGAGCGGTTGGAGGGCCGGCTCACCCCCAACGCCTGCGCCTTCCTGCGGCGCCAGATCGCCTTCGGCGAGACCCCGACCGGAACCCCGCCGGCGCCCGGCGACCTCACCCACCCCCGGGTCCGGGTGTACCAGGCGATCTTCGACGGCGAGGCCACCCTCTGGGAGGCCGGCGGCGCTCCGCAGCGCGGGCAGACCGCGATCGGCACCGCGATCACCCGCACGCTCGGCCTCGTCCCGGACTTCCGCTACCGCGGCACCGAGGTGGTCGCCGACGGCGCGGTGGTGATGTTCGGCCAGTGGAACGAGGCCACGGTCAAGGGCCACCCGATCGCCTTTCCGCAGATCGCCCGGAACGTACTGTCCGACGACGGCAGGACCATGCAGGCCCGCCGCTACTACGACCGCCACGAGCTGTTCAAGCCGGTGGCCCCCGAGCTGCGCCCCCTGTTCGCGGGCACCGCCGACCCGGCCGGCGCCGTCCCGGCCTCCGCCGGACGGGCCCCGGAGCCGTTCCGGGCCGGCGAGATCACCGCCCGGCTGGCCGCCTGGAACGGCGGGGACGTCGCCGCGCTGGTCGGCCGGACGGGCGGCGCCCGCCTCGCCGGTCCGGGCCTGGCAGCGCCGCTGGCCACCGCCGAGGGCAAGAGCGCCTACTTCCGGCGTCTCTTCGAGCAGGCCGACGTCCGCTTCGAGTCGGGCCAGGTCGCCTTCGGCCGGACCATGGCCTACGTGGAGTGGTACGGCACCGCCGTTCCCGAGTGGAGCAAGGACCCGGTGACCGGGAAGGGCGCCGAGGTGCCGTTCGGCATCGTCGAGCGCGTCGGCCCCGGCGGCGACTGGGAGCTGTTCTTCGACACGCTGCCGCTCATCATGGACGCGGGCGGGATCGGCGCCCTGTACGGGCGCCTCGCCCAGCCCTGACCGCTGGTGGCCCGAGTCGGGGATTCGTCGGCGCGCTTCCTGGTGCGCCGGCGGTCCGGTCCTCTCGGCCGTCCCGCGCGGGGCAGCGGAAAACGGCGGTGGGCCCCACGAAGTCATGGGGCCCACCGCGTCGCGTGGCGTCCGGTCAGTCGTGGGTCAGTCGTGCGGAACGATCACGACCGGTGCCTGCGAGTGGTGCAGGACGGCGTGGGCGACCGGGCCGAGCCGCAGGCCGGCGTGGTGCGGGCGCCGCCGGCGGCCGACCACCACCAGGCAGGCGTCGGCGGAGGCTTCCACCAGCGCCGAGGAACCGGTACCGATCCGGGTGTCCTCGACCACCTCGACCTCCGGGAACTTCTCCCGCCAGTCGGCCAGCGCCACACTCAGCAACTCGCGCTCGATCACCCGGAACTGCTCCGCCTCGGTCAACGGGGACACCCCGCCGGCGTAGCCCCAGACCGCCGGCGGCTCCCAGCCGTGCACGGCGCGCAGGACGGTGCCACGGCGGGCGGCCTCGCGGAAGGCGAACTCCACGACCTCACGGGAGGGTTCACGGGTGTCGACGCCGACCACCACCTCGGGCCGGTCGGGGCGGCCCGGCCGCTCGGCCTCGCCGGCGCGGACGAAGACCGCGGGCACCTCGCACCGGCCGGCGACGGCGAGGCCGACCGATCCGACCAGCAGGCCCGCGAAGCCTCCGAGCCCCCGCGAACCGAGGACCAGCAGCTCCGCCCCGGAGGCGGCCGAGGCCAGCGTCGCGGCCAGCGGCTCGACCGCGTCGGTGTCCCCGATCAGCTCCGCCCCGACCTCCAGACCGGGGTGCGCGTCCAGGACCGCCTGCCTGGTGTCCGACAGCATCCGGCTGGTCAGCGCGCGGACGTCGGCCGGCTGACCGGGGTCGCCGTGGATGTCGTCCAGCCAGGTCCGGGCGTGGACCAGGCGCAGCGCGAGGCCGCGCCGGACGGCTTCGGCGGCAGCCCAGCGAGCCGCGGCGGTGCTCTCGGCGGAGCCGTCGACACCGGCCAGTACGTAGCTGCTCATGGGGAATGCTCCGGTTCTCGTGCGGGTTCGGGAAGTCCCTCGGTCGCGGCGGGCGGGCCCGCAGGCTCGCCCGCTCCGATCATCATCCTCCATCCCCCGGGACGCCCCGCCCCAGGGCCCGGAAGCCCGGAAGACAGGGCCACAGGTCCTGCCCCACCGGTCCCGACGTGCCCCGAGCGGCCCTGTGCGCCCTCGCGCCACGGCGGTGACAATGAGGCCGAGCGCGCTCGCCGGGGCGCCGCGCCCGACCCCGAGGAGACCCCCGCCATGTCCGTCACCCCGTCAACGGCGCCCGCCGCGCTCTCCGACCAGGAGGTCCAGGAGCTGGACGCGCACTGGCGGGCCGCCAACTACCTGGCGGTCGGCCAGATCTACCTGATGGCCAACCCGCTGCTGCGCGAGCCGCTGCGGCCCGAGCACATCAAGCCCCGGCTGCTGGGCCACTGGGGCACCTCACCCGGCCTCAACCTGGTGCACACCCACCTCAACCGGATCGTGAAGCAGCGGGACCTCGACACGATCTGCGTCTGGGGCCCGGGCCACGGCGGGCCCGCCGTCCTCGCCAACTCCTGGCTGGAGGGCAGCTACAGCGAGACCTACCCGGACGTCAGCCGGGACGCCGAGGGCATGGCGAAGCTCTTCCGCCAGTTCTCCTTCCCCGGCGGGGTGCCCAGCCACGTCGCCCCCGAGACCCCGGGCTCGATCCACGAGGGCGGCGAACTCGGCTACGCGCTCTCCCACGCCTACGGCGCGGCCCTGGACAACCCCGGCCTGCTGGTGGCCTGCGTGATCGGCGACGGCGAGGCGGAGACCGGCCCGCTGGCGGCCTCCTGGCACGGCAACAAGTTCCTCGACCCGGTGCACGACGGCGCCGTTCTGCCGGTCCTCCACCTGAACGGCTACAAGATCGCCAACCCGACCGTCCTCGCCCGCCTGCCCGAGGACGAGCTCGACGCCCTGCTGCGCGGCTACGGGCACGAACCCCTGTACGTGTCGGGGCAGGACCCGCTGGCGGTCCACCGGGCCATGGCCGCCGCCCTGGACACCGCGCTGGAGCGGATCGCCGCGATCCAGCGCGCCGCCCGGGAGGACGGTGCCACCGGGCGACCCGCCTGGCCGGTGATCGTGCTGCGCACCCCCAAGGGCTGGACCGGTCCCGCCGAGGTCGACGGTGTCCCCGTCGAGGGCACCTGGCGCGCCCACCAGGTGCCGCTGGATCAGGTCCGCGACAACCCCGACCACTTGGCCCGACTGGAGGCCTGGCTGCGCTCCTACCGGCCCGAGGAGCTGTTCGACGCCACCGGCCGCCCGCTGCCCGGGGTGCTGGCCTGCGTCCCCGACGGCACCCGCCGCCTGGGCTCCAACCCGCACACCAACGGAGGCCTCCTGCTGCGCGACCTGCCGCTGCCTCCCCTGGAGGACTACGCCGTACCCGTTGACAAGCCCGGTACCACGCTGCACGAGCCGACGCGGATCCTCGGAGACCTCCTCGAACAGGTGATGGCCGACACCGCCGAACGCCGCGACTTCCGCCTCGTCGGCCCCGACGAGACCGCCTCCAACCGCCTCCAGGCCGTCTACGCGGCCACCGGCAAGGCCTGGCAGGCCGCCACCGTGCCCACCGACGAACACCTCGCCCGCGACGGCCGGGTGATGGAGATCCTCTCCGAGCACACCTGCCAGGGCTGGCTGGAGGGCTACCTGCTCACCGGACGGCACGGCCTCTTCTCCTGCTACGAGGCATTCGTCCACATCGTCGACTCGATGGTCAACCAGCACATCAAGTGGCTGCGCACCAGCCGGGGGATCGCCTGGCGCGCCCCCATCGCCTCGCTCAACTACCTGCTCACCTCGCACGTCTGGCGCCAGGACCACAACGGCTTCTCCCACCAGGACCCGGGCTTCGTCGACCACGTCCTGAACAAGAGCCCCGAGGCCGTCCGGGTCTACTTCCCGCCGGACGCCAACACCCTCCTCGCCACCGCCGACCACGTGCTGCGCAGCCGCGACTACGTCAACGTCGTGGTCGCCGGCAAGCAGCCGTGCTTCGACTGGCTCACCCTGGACGAGGCCCGCGTCCACTGCGCCCGCGGCGCCGGGGTCTGGGAGTGGGCGGGCACCGACGACGGCACCCGCGAACCGGACGTCGTCCTCGCCGCCGCGGGCGACGTCCCCACCCAGGAGGTGATCGCCGCGGCCGGCCTGCTCCGCCGGGAGCTGCCGGACCTGGCGGTGCGGGTGGTGAACGTGGTGGACCTGGCCCGGCTGATGCCCGCCGAGGAGCACCCGCACGGGATGCCCGACGCCGAGTTCGACGCCCTGTTCACCCGCGACCGTCCGGTGATCTTCGCGTACCACGGCTATCCGTGGCTGATCCACCGCCTCGCCTACCGCCGTGCCGTCCACCCGCAGCTGCACGTGCGCGGCTACAAGGAGTCCGGCACCACCACGACGCCCTTCGACATGGTGGTCCGCAACGACCTCGACCGCTACCGCCTGGTCATGGACGTCATCGACCGCACGCCCGGCCTCGCCGTACGGGCGGCGGCCGTCCGGCAGCGGATGGCCGACCAGCGCGCCCGACACCACGACTGGATCCGCGAATACGGCACCGACCTCCCCGAGGTAGCAGACTGGACCCGGGGGTCCTGACCGAGCATCAGGGGGGCCGTCATCGAGGAGGCAACCACCGTGGACCTGCCCGTCACCGTCGGCGTCGACACCTCCGAGGCGAGCCTGCTGGCCGCCGACTGGGCCGCGCGCGAGGCGCTGGTGCGCGACCGACCGCTGCGTGCCCTGCACGCCCTGCCCCGGCTGCCCCACCCGGCGCCCGGGCCGCCGTCCGACGGGGGTGGCCTGCTGCACGAGGTGCGGCACGTACTCACCGGGCGCCACCCCGCCGTGCGGCTGCACACCGAGGAGGTCCAGGACGTCGCCACCTCGGCGCTCGGCGCCGCCGCCGAGGACGCCGAACTGCTGGTGGTCGGCGCGCGCGGCGACGGCGGCTTCGCCGGGCTGCGGGTCGGTTCCACCGCCTTGTACCTCGTGGCCCGGGCCGGCTGCCCGACGGTGGTGCTCCCGGTCGAGCCGGCGGGCCCGGCCCAGCGCGACCACCTGGTGGTGGGCGTGGACGCCCGCCGGCCCGCCGAGGCGGCGTTGGAGTTCGCGTTCGCCGCGGCGGCACGGTCCGGCCTGGTCCTGCGGGCCGTGCACGCCACCACCGTCGCGGCGGCCGAGCGGAAAGCCGGGGTGCGGGACACCGAGGCCGAGTTGCTGGCTCGCGCGCTCGCCCCCTGGCGGGCCGCGCATCCGGGCGTCGAGGTCGTCGAGGTGACGGAGCGGACGGCGCCCGGGCCGGTGCTGGTGGAAGCGTCGGCCAAGGCCGCGCTGCTGGTGCTCGGACGCCGCCCCACCATCCGGATCGGCCTGCTAGGCCCGGTCGCCCACGCGGTCCTGCACCACGCGGCCTGCCCGGTGGCGGTGGTGCCCGACGCGTGAGCCACTGGCACACGGGTCGCGTCCCGGTTCCCGAGGCCGTGAGCGGAGACGGCGGTTTCCAGCGGTCGGCGCGAACGCCGGGCCCGAGTCCTTGATCCGTCGTCGGTCAGGGCACGGGACGTCCTGTGCCGAAGCCGGCCGAGCCGGGGTTTGCCGGATCACGAGCGGCAGGCGGCCCGGACCTGCGCGACGTGCGGGTCGGTGCGGTCGTCGTAGCGCCACAGCGCCGGCAGCGCGGCGGCCAGCACCCCGCCGCCGACCAGGCAGGCCAGGCCGCCGGTGCCCAGGGCGGCGCGGAGGCCGTAGCGGGCGGCCAGTCCGCCCGCCCGCAGGTCGCCGAGGGCCGGTCCGGCGGCGCCGGTCAGCAGCTCCAGTCCGGCCGCGCGGCCGCGCAGCCCGTCCGGGACGGAGCGGTTCCAGATCGCGCCCCGGAAGGTGTCGCCCACCCAGTGCGCGCCGCCGGCGACGGCCAGGCAGAGCAGGACCGTCCACACGCCGGAGCCGAGCGCGGCCGCCGCCGTCGCCGCGCCGACCGCCGCGCAGGACAGCAGGACGAACCGGCCGTGCCGGTGCACCCGCTCGGTCCAGCCGCTGGTCGCGGCGGCCAGCAGGCCGCCCGCCGCCGAGGCCGAGTAGAGCAGGCCGAGCGCCCAGCGCGCGTCCAGCTCGTCGGCGAGGAACGGGAAGAGGGCGGTCGGCAGGGCGAAGGCGGTCGCGGCGAGGTCGGCCAGACAGGTGCCCACCAGGTCCGGCCGCCGCGCCACGTACCGGGCGCCCTCGGCGAACTCGCGCAGCGCCGGCCCCTGCTCCTCCCGGGCCGGGCGCAGCGGGTGGAGCCGGGCGAGCAGGGCGATCGAGACCAGGAAGGTGGCGAGGTCGACGAGGTAGGCGGTGCGCACCCCGGCGGTCGCGATCACCACCCCCGCGGCGGCGGGCGCGGCCAGCCCGACCGCGGTCCAGCGCAGCGAGAGCAGCGCCCCGGCCGCGAGCAGCTGGTCGTGCGGAATCAGCCGGGGGACCATCGCCTCCAGCGAGGGCTGCTGGATCCCCTGGAGCGCGGCGGCGCAGCCCGCCGCCGCGTAGAGCGGCCATAGCGCCGGGGCGTCGGTCAGCGCGTTGAGCAGCAGCAGCGCGCTGAGCGCGGCGAGCGCGATCTCGGTGGCCAGCGCCACCGTCCGGCGGTCGAGGCGGTCGGCGAGCACCCCGCCGTACAGGCCGAGCAGCACCGTCGGCACCAGCTCCACCGCGCCCACCACGCCCACCGCGAGCGGCGAGCCGGTGGCGTCGGCGATCTGCAGCGGGATCGCGGTGAGGGTGAACACCGAGCCGAGCATGGTGACGGCACCGGACGTCCAGACCAGGCGGAAGTCCGCGGAGGACCGCCAGGGATCGGTGTTCGGCAGCAGCCGGGACCACGGGCGGCGGGCGCCCGTTCCGGAGGTCGTCATGGGGGTGTGGGTCCCTTCCGGGGAGGCGGGCAGCGGCCGGTCCGCCGCCCTTATCACTGATAAAGTCCGAGCCGGAACTTAGCAGCGATAAAGTGGGGCGCCAAGCGAATAGCCGGGCGGCCGACACGGGCGCCGGAAGGGCGGACCAGCATGGCGCTGACACGGGACGCGGTCGTGCGCACGGCCCTGCGGCTGCTCGACGAGGTCGGCATCGACGGGCTCACCACCCGCCGGCTGGCCCGGGAACTCGGCGTGCAGTCCCCGGCCCTGTACTGGCACGTCAAGAGCAAGCGGGAACTGCTGGACCTGATGGCGGAGGCCATGCTGGCCGAGGCCCTGCCTCCGGACCGCGAGCCCGACCCCGCGCACTGGCCCGACTGGCTCGCCGCCGACGCCCGGGCCAAGCGCGGCGCCCTGCTCGCCCACCGCGACGGCGCCCGGGTGCACGCCGGAACCCTGCCCACGGCCGACGAACTGCCCGCTGTCGAAGCGCAGCTGAGCGCCCTCTGCGGGGCCGGACTGCGCCCGCGCACCGCGCTGCGGCTGCTGCTCACCATCGACCGCTACATCATGGGCTGGGTCACCGAGGAACAGGCCTGGCGGCAGGACGCCGAGCAGCGCGACGGCGCGCCCTTCCCCGACGAGGCGCTGCGCGACCTGCCGCTGCTGCGCGAGGCGGCCGACGTCCTGCGGATGACCGACCACGACGCGGACTTCGAGTACGGCCTGCGGGTGCTGATCGAGGGCTTCCGGGCCGAGATCGCCCGCGAGGCCGGGAGCACCCGGAAGACCGGGCCCGCGGCCGATCCACTACGGTGACCGACCATGCATACCCTCGACCCCGCCCGCACCGCCCTCGTCCTCGTCGACCTCATGGAGCGGATCGCCGCCCTGCCGCTCGCCCCGCGTCCCGGCGGTGAGGTGGTCGCCGCGGCGCTCGACCTCGCCACGGCGTTCCGCGCGGCCGGCGCGCCGGTGATCGCGATCCGGGTCGAGCGCCCCGGCGTGGCCGAGCAGCCGCCGGGCAGCGAACTGCTCCCCGAGGTCGCCGCGCTGGCCGACGAGACCGTCGTCAAGCGCACCATCGGCGGCTTCCACGGCACCGGCCTGCACGAACTGCTCCAGGAGCGCGGCGTCGACACCCTGGTGTTCGGCGGCATCGCCACCAACCTCGGCGTCGAGTCCACCGCCCGCGCGGCCGCCGACCACGGCTACCGGCTGGTGTTCGTCGAGGAGGCCATGACGGCCCTGACCGAGGAGGAGCACCGGGCCTCGGTCGCCCTCTCGCTGCCCCGCTTCGGCGAGGTCGCCGACCGGGCCGCCCTCGCCTTCGACTAGCGCCCGCCCCGGGCCAGCTCCAGCGCCTCGCGCAGCCGGCCGCCCGCCGCGGCGAGCAGCCGGGCGGCGGCCGGGGCGTCCACCCCGGCGAGGACGACCAGGACGGCGTCCTTCACCTCGCCGCCGGTGGCCGCCAGCGCCCGCCGGGCCGTCTCCTCGTCCGCGCCGGTGATGTCGGTGACGATCCGCCGCGCCCGGTCGCGCAGCTTGGCGTTGCCCGCCCGGACGTCGACCATCAGGTTCCCGTACGTCTTGCCGAGCCGGACCATGACCGCCGTGGACAGCAGGTTCAGCACCAGCTTCTGCGCCGTCCCCGCCTTCAGCCGGGTCGACCCGGCCACCACCTCCGGCCCGGTCACCACCTCGATGCCCAGCTCGGCCGCCGCGACCAGCGGCGACCCGGCGGTCCCCGCCAGCCCCACGCCCAGCGCCCCGGCCGCGCGGGCGCGGCGCACGGCCGCCACCGTGTACGGGGTGCGGCCGGAGGCGGAGACGCCCACCACGGTGTCCTCCGCCGTCAGCGCCAGCGCGGCGAGGTCGGCGGCGGCCAGCTCCGGGCGGTCCTCCGCCCCCTC
Organism: Kitasatospora sp. NPDC056184; assembly: GCF_042268405.1. Lineage (NCBI taxonomy): Bacteria > Bacillati > Actinomycetota > Actinomycetes > Kitasatosporales > Streptomycetaceae > Kitasatospora > Kitasatospora sp. NPDC056184. The sequence goes on from NZ_JBHJUI010000001.1 coordinate 711,625, forward strand.
CACCGCGCGCACCAGTGCCGGCGGCCCGCCCGCGATCATGCCCACCACCTGGCCGGGCGCGGTGTTGAAGGTCGGCGGGCACTCACTGGCGTCCAGCACCCCGAGCCGCCCCGCCGTCCCGGCGCCCGCGTAGACCAGCCGCCCGCCCCGGGCCATCCGCCCCGCGACCGCGTCCACCACGACGGCGATCCGCGGCAGCTGCCCGGCGACCGCCCCGGCGACCGTGCGGTCCTCGGCGTTCAGCAGCCGCAGCAGCTCCAGCGTCCCCAGCCGGTCGAGACCGGCCCACTCCGGCCGGACCTCCTCGGTGGCCGGGCGCTCGGCGTTCTCCATACCGTCCCCTGTCCCCGCGCATGACCGCCGCCAACCCGGGCAGGTGCCGGACGGGCGAGGAAGGGAGGCCCGCCATGGACCACGAGGAGACGGTCGCCGCCCTGCTGGAACGCTTCGGCCGCACCTACGCCGAGGAAGCGGGCATCACGCTCCGCGACACGCCCGCCCCGCTCTACCGGCTGCTGGTCCTCACCACCCTCAGCTCGGTGCGGATCGGCGCCGACCTCGCCGTCGCCGCCGCGCGGGAACTCTCCGCGGCCGGCCTGCGCACCCCGAAGGCCATGGCCGACTCCGGCCGGCGGGCGAGGGTGGACGCCCTCGGCCGCGCCCACTACGTCCGCTACGACGAGAGCACCGCCACCGCCCTCGGCCGCGGCGCCGAGCTGCTCCTCGACCGCTGGCACGGCGACCTGCGCCGACTCCGCGACGAGGCCGACAGCGATCCGGACCGCGTCGCCGGCCTGCTCCGCGCGTTCCCCCGGATCGGCCCGGTCGGCGCGGGCATCTTCTGCCGCGAGGCCCAGGCCGTCTGGCCGGCGCTGCGCCCCTACTTCGACGACCGCGCCCTCCGCGCCGCCGCCGACCTCGGCCTGCCCCGTACCCCCGCCCCCCTCGCCGCCCTGACCCCGCCGCGCGACCTCGCCCGCCTCGCGGCGGCCCTCACCCGCGTCGGCCTGAGCCACCACGCCCGCCCCCGGGACCTCCTCGCCGCGGCGGTCGGCGGCGAGCGATCGTGAGCCTGGTGTCATGCTCGGGTGGCGGAGCCTCGCCGAGCCCGCCGTGTACGGCTACTTCATCGCCGACAGGCTGTTCTGCGGCGCGGCGGACGCCGCCCACGGGCCTCAGGTGATGCTCTGGGGACGGGAGCTGACCGCCTGCGTCCCGGCCGAACTGGAGCGCTTCATGCTGCACGCCGCCGACTGCGGGGTGCTCGGCGTGTCCTACGGTCCGCGCGGCAAACCGGGAGCCGCCGGGAGCCGCCGGGATCGGCCCGGTCATCAGGGTGCAGGAGATGGCGGGCAGGGCGGTGACCCGGCCGGTGATGGTCGGCCGGGGCTGGGAGGAGCGGTGCACCGACGACTGGGAGGGGCCGATACCCGCATGCGAATGGGTCGGCCGGCAGTGGTCCTCCCCGGGTTGGGCGGAGTCCTGGCCCCCGCCCGGCACTTCAGCGGTCCGGGGCGACCGGAAGCCTCCCTTCTGACCCGGGTCATGCATGCCGGTCGAGCAGGGTGCGGGCGACGGCGGGCGGCAGGGCGGGGTTGGCCGCTGCCACTTCGACGATGCCGGGGAGGGGGTCGCCGAGCAGCTCGACGAGGACGTCGGCCGGGAGGGCCGGGTGGGCGGCGGCGACCGGTCGGGCCTGGCGGTCCGCCAGGCAGACGGTGAGGGCGGGGGCGGTGGCCCGGGGGTGGGCGGCGATCGCGCGGAGTGCCTTCTGGACGGGCGGCCGGTGGCGGGCCAGGTCGGCGAGCAGGGCCGGTGAGGCGTCCGGGTTGGTGGCCACCCGGGCGGCGACCCGGACGCCGTGCCGGGCGACCATGGCGCGCAGCAGCGACTCGGACAGGCCCGGGTGCGGGGCGATCGCCTTCAGGACTTTGGCGTCCGGGTCGACGGCGAGGGTGTCGCGGACGGCGGGCGGCAGGTCGCGGCGTTCGGCGACCAGCATGCGGAGGGCGGGTTCCGGGGAGGCGGCCAGCTGGACGACCTCGGCGGCGGAGGCCGCCGCGATCCGGGGCAGCAGGGTGGGGCCGGTGCGCGCCCGGGCGGCGAGCCTGGTGAGGACGTCGAGCGGCAGCCGCGGATGGTGGGCCAGCCGTCGTCCGACGTCGGCGTCGTCGTCCTCGGCCAGGGCGCGGATCACCTCCTCGTCGATCGCGGGGTTCTCGGCGAGCGCTTCGCGGACCCACGGGTCCGCGGCGGTGGCGAGCCGGCGGTACACGTCGGCCGGCAGGTCGGTGCGGGCGGCCAGCTCGGCGCGCAGCGGCATCGAGGGACGGTCGGCGAACCCGGCGGCGGCGGACGCGGGGGTGGCGGGATGGGCGAGGACGGCGGCGGCGATCTCGTGCTGCGCGGACTCGTGGCCGCCGGAACAGGCGGCGCCGGGCAGCAGTGCGCAGTCGGGGAGATCGCAGTCGGGGGCGTGTTCGAAGGGCCGGGTGTGCCGCTCGCAGACCGGGCACACAGCGGCCGGCGGCAGCGCGTCTCCGGTCAGCAGGACGTCTCCGGTGAGCAGGGCGGCCAGGACGTCCGGCGGCGTCCGGTCGTTGGCGGCCACCGCGCGGCGGACGGTGGTGTGCGGGTGGCGGGCGAGCGCGGTGGCGAGCGCGGGCGGCGCCGTGACGGCGAGGTCGGCGACGACCTCCGGGTCCGGGTCCCCGGCGAGGCGCCGCAGGACGTCCTCCGGCAGGTCCGGGCAGCCGGCGAGCCACCCGCGCCGCGACGGGTCGGGGTCGGCCGCGAACCGCCGGGCCCAGCCGGGCCGGCCCTCGCCCCGCTCCAGCAGGGCGAGCGCGGCCTCGGGCCGGGTCGCGGGGTCGATGTCCTCGGCGGTGAGCCGGCCGTCGTGGGCGAGGTGGAGGGCGGCGTCGTCGACGCCGGACGCGAGCGCGCGTGCCTGCGCGTCGTCGAGGTCGTCCCGGTCGGTGAGCTCGGCGGCGAGGTCGTCGGCGAGTGACGGGTCGTCGGTGGTCGCGGCGAGGGCGATCAGCCGGTCGACCAGGTCGGCGGGCAGGGCGGGGTTGGCGGCGAGCCCGCACAGGACGCGGTCGGGGTGGAGCACGTGGATCATCCCGACATCCTGCCCCGTCCTCCGGTGGCGTGGCGCCCGGGTCTCCGGGCGGCCCGCTCGTCGGGCCGTCGGGAGTCGGGGCGTCGGGAGTCGGGCCGCCCGGCGGTGGGTCAGGCCATCCAGAAGAAGACCGCCGTCATGCGTCGGTCCTCCGGGGCCAGGCCGTGGTAGGAGGTGGCGCTGTGGATGAGGTTGGCGTGGTAGACGAGCAGGCGGTTGTAGCGGTTGGGGACGCGGACGTCCTCGGTGAAGGCGTCGGCGGGGACGCGGCGGGTGCCGAGGGCCTCGACGAGGTTGTGGTGCGGGGCGGTGACCAGGTTGCCGCCCAGGCGGCCGCCGGGGAACTGCTGGCGGTAGAAGCCGGTGCCGGCGGCCTTGGGGGCGCTCGGGCTGAGGTAGAGGACGGCCGCGTAGCGGCAGAGGGCGCGGGAGTCGGTGTGCGGGCGCGGCTCCGACTCGGCGGCGCCGACGAGCTGGATGCAGTTGTGGTTCAGGGTGCCGCCGCCCGGGGCGCTCTGCACCCAGAGCCGCGGCGCCCCGGTGGCCTGGCGGACGAGCGCCTCGACGCGGGCCAGCTCCTCGGGTTCGAGTCCGGGCATGGTCCGCAGCCCGGGCCAGGTCTCCGGTCGGTAGGGGTAGCCCTCGGTCCAGTCGTTGCGGTCGAGGCAGCGCCGCCGGACGCTGTCCGGGTCGGTCAGGACGTCGTCGAACACCCAGTAGTCGCGGCCGGGCGTGGGCTTGCGGTAGGGCAGGACGGGGAGGGCGGTGGTCCGTCCGGCGGGCAGTGGTGGCATGGGCCGACCATAGGATTCGCCGCCCCCAACGTTCTGCCGTGAGCAGGTCAACCTTTCGTCAAAGTCATGACCGGCCGCGGGCACGGAACCGGGGTCGGCACCGCCCGTCGGCGCGGCCGGACCCGGCCCTCAGCGCGTCACCCCGCTCCGAACGTCGCGGCGGCCAGTCCGCAGAAGGCGAGCAGTCCGCAGATCCCGAGGTTGATCACCTTGTGCGAGAGGAAGACGGCGGCGAACTCGCGGATCGTCGCGCTCGGCCAGTAGTAGCGGGCGGTCGGCGAGCCGCAGACCTGGCCGCTGACGCCGGTCTTGCGGGCCATCAGGGCGGCCCGGAAGGCGTGGAAGTTGTTGGTGACGATGACGCAGCGGTAGCCGGGCCGGGCCTGCTCCATGATCACCTTGCTGAACAGCAGGTTCTCCTCGGTGGTCCGCGAGCGGTCCTCGCGCTCCAGGTGCTCGGCCGGGAAGCCGCGTTCGACCAGGTAGTCCGCCATCGCGTGGGACTCCGGCAGCTTCTCGTCCGGGCCCTGGCCGCCGGAGGTGATCAGCACCGGCGGGTTGCCGCGCGCGGCCTGCTTCTCGTAGAGGTCGCGGCCGCGTTCGAGGCGGCTGGCGAGCAGCGGCGGTACCCGCTCGCCGCCGATCAGCCCGGAGCCCAGCACCACGACGAAGTCGACGTCGGTACGCGGCCGGTGGCGCTGGTAGAGGAAGGCGTAGCCGACGAAGCAGACGAAGAGGAAGGAGACGTAGCCCACCACCAGCAGCGCGGTCGCGGCGAGGATGCCGATGGACTCGGACCCGGTGACCACCGCGGCGCCGAACAGCCCGATCAGCCCGAGGATGCCGAGGCCGGCGAGCAGGGACAGCAGGTTCGCCGGCCGCCGCCCCTCCTTGCGGATCATCGTCAGCCCGTTGGAGAGCAGGAACCAGACCAGGGCGACGGTGCCGACGAACGGCAGCAGGGCGATCAGGGCCACCGCCAGCTCGATGACCAGCGTGGGTGCCCGGCGCAGTTCGGCGAGCAGCGCCAGGGCGAGGAGCGAGACCGCGATACCGAGCAGGACGGCGTTGCTGAACCGGCGTCGGTCGCGGAGGACTCCGATCCCGCAGAGGAGGAAGAAGAATGCCGCTGGGGCATAGGCGATCATGCCCGTATCGTAGGGTCCCGGCGGGCGGCGTCGGCGGGGGCCTCCCCGTTCTCGGGATACCCGCCGGTAGTATCCGCTTCGCCTGCCGTGCCGACGCCCTCCGGCTCCGCCTCCGCCGTCCGCCCGACCCTGCGGACGCCCGGGACGGCCGCGGTCCCCGCGCAGGCCAGGGCGACCAGCACGGCGGCGGTCAACAGCGGTCCGGTGCTGCCCCAGGCATCGGCGGCCAGCGGCGCCAGCGCGTACCCGAGCGGGGCGGCGGCGAGCGACAGCAGCCAGTCGTAGGACGTCACCCGGGCCAGGACCTGTGGCGGGAACTCCTGCTGGACCACGGTCTGCCACACCGGGCTGAGGAAGCCGAGCCCCGTCATCGCCAGCGCGTACGCGGCGACCGTGACCGGTGCGGGCGCCGTCACCGCCAGTGCGGCCAGCGGCAAGGCGTACAGCGCCAGACCCAGGTTGGCGACGAGCACCGGCCGCCGCGGCCGGTACCGGCCGGCGAGCAGTGAGCCGGCCAGCACGCCGCACGCGCCGGCCTGGGTCATGGCGATCCACACGCCGTCCCCGCCCAGCTGCCGGGTGGCGATCAGCGGGCCGAGGGTGAGCAGGACGGCGGCGGCGCCGTTCCAGACGCCGTGGCCGACCAGGCTCGTCCAGTACCAGTCGCGCGAGCGCACCTCGCCCCAGCCGTGCAGCAGGTCGGTGCGCAGCGAGCGGCGCTCGCCGGGGGTGTGCCGGACCCGCAGCCGGGTCAGCAGCGCCGCGCTGACCACGAAGGAGGCGCCGTCCAGCAGGAACGCCCAGCCGGGGCCGGCCGTCCAGACCAGCGCCCCGGCGAGGGCCGGGCCGCCGAGCCGGGCGGCGTTGACGGCCGAGGCCAGCAGTGCGTTGGCCCGCATCCGCTGCGGTCCCGCCACGGTGGCGGCGACCAGGGGCGTCGCCGTCGGCATGGCGAACGCGGAGGCGACCCCGCCGACCGCCGAGGCGACCGCGATCGGCGCCAGCCGGGGATGATCGGCGAGGAGTTCGAGGCCGACGGCCGCCTGGGCGGCGGCCCGCACGAGATCGGTGACGAGCGCGACCAGTCGGGGATTGACGCGGTCCCCGACCACGCCGCCCAGCGGGAGCAGCAGCAGCCGCGGGACCATCGCGCAGCCCAGGACGAGGGCGAGGGCGGCGGAGGAGCCGGTCGCCCGGGTCACGGCGATGGCGAGGGCGGCGGGGACGACGGCGTCGCCGAGGGTGGAGATCGTCCGGCCGAGGAAGAGCAGACGGAAGCCGCGCAGGCGCAGCGGGTGCTGGTTCTGGGTCACGGGCAGCACTGTATTTCGGTACCGAAATTTCGGCAACGAAATATGTGGAGCCCGAACCCGCAGCTCAGGACCCCTACACTCGGGGCATGACACCCGCGACCCACCGGACGGCGGCCGGAAAGCCCCGCGACTGGACCGATGGCCACGTCGAGCGCTGGCGGCCGGTGCTGCCGCAGCTCGACCCGGACGTCGAGGGTGCCGTCACCCGGATGAGCAAGCTGACCCGGCACCTCGGCCGGGTCCGCGAGCAGGGCGTGGCCGACTACGGCCTGCAGAAGCACGAGTTCGACACCCTGCACGGGCTGGCCGGCCGCGGCGGCCGGGCCACCCCCTCCGAGCTGCGCGCCGACCTCAACCTGGCGCCCGCCTCGGTGACCGGCCGTCTGGAGGCGCTGGAGCGGCGCGGCTTCGTCGTCCGCACCCCGTCCAGCGACGACCGCCGCCGGGTCGACGTCGAACTCACCGAGGCGGGCCGACTGGCCTGGCGGCAGGCGCTGGACGTCGTCGGCCGGGAGGAGCAGCGCCTGCTCGGCGTCCTCACCCCGGCCGAACGGCGCCAGCTCTCCGACCTGCTGCGCCGCGTCCTGCTGGCCGCCGAGCAGCCGGCGCCCGAGGTGCGGGCCGAGGGCCCGGAGGCCGGCTGGCACGCCTGACGCGGCGTGGCCGCGGCGGCCGCGCCGGAGCGTCAGTTCCAGGGCCCGACCGTGAGGCGGATCCGGGCGTCCGGGCCGAGGATCGGCCGGGTGGTGGCCGGCAGCGGGACGTGGGCGAGCCAGGAGCCCGCCTGCGGGTCCTCGTCGGGCAGCGGGTCGCCGGTCGGGCGGAGGTCCCGGATCGCCCCGGGCACCTCCGAGTTCCAGTGCGCCCAGGCCGCCGGGCGCGGACCGCCGGGGTCCACGTCGACGATCAGGGTGTCGGTGAAGTCGGCGGTCTGCTCCAGGTGGTCGCCGAAGCCGAAGATCCCCTGCGTCTCGCGCAGTGAGAGCAGGTTCAGGTCGAGGACGAACCGCAGCGGACCCGCCTCCTGGGGACCGAGCCGGCTGGAGAGGAAGGTGGTCGCCAGCGGGACGGCGCCGTCCCCGGCGCAGGCGGCCCGCGCGCGCACGCTCGCCTCGCTCGGGTCGGACAGCTGGATCGGGCACCAGTGCGGGGCGACCCGTTCGTGCATCAGCACCGGCAGCCCGCGCACCGTGAGCCGCACCTCCGCCTGCCAGGTGACCTCCTCGTCCGCGGGCAGCCGGACGTCGACGAGGTCGGTGGCGGCCCGCAGGTCGCCGAACAGGAAGCGGCGCAGGTTCTGGTAGCCCTCCTCGGAGTTGACCAGCCCGTAACTGCCGCTGTGGCTGCGGTACGCGAACGCCCGGTTGGCGCCGGTGACCTGCGCGTTCTCGATCTGCACCAGGCCGTCGCTGCGCGGACCGACGGCCTCGGCCGAGACGCCGTGGCCGACGTCGTAGTCCCGGGAGTTGGTGCCGACCATGCAGAACACCCGGTCGAGCGGGAAGCGGCCGGCGGCGTCCGCGGGCGCCCCGGTGCCGTCGTCGTCGGCGATGTCCACCGCCCGCCAGCCGTCCGGCGGACCGCCGGGGTCGGGGGCCGGCGTCAGGTACTGGTACATCCGGTCGGGGCCGAAGACGTCGGAGCCGTTGATGTTGAAGAGGTCGCGCAGCGCCTCCGGGACGCCGAAGCCGATGGCGAAGGCGATGCCGCCGTGCGGCGTTCCGTAGGTGAACAGCTTCGCCACGTAGTCGGTGGCGCGCTCGCCGCGCTCGGTCGGGATGATCTTCTGCAGCAGGCAGCGGCAGATCAGTCCGCCCATCGAGTGGGCGACCAGGTTCACCCGGCGCGCCCCGGTCCGCTCCCGCACGTGGTCGATCAGCCTCAGCAGGTCGCGGGCGGCGGTCTCCAGGTCGAACTGCTGCGGCTTGCCGCCCCAGGTGCCGGAGCAGACGTCGTAGAAGCGGTGGATCCAGATGCTCTCGGGGGGTGGGTCCTCCTCCTTCGCCGGCCGCGGTCCGCCCTCGACGACGATGTGGTAGCCCTCGTCGAGGTGCAGGCGCAGTAACGGACTTTCGAACTGGTAGAGAACGGGGTTGTCCTGGCGGCCGACGCGGATGTGCGTCGAGCCCTGGTTGAATCCGTAGAACGGATCCGTGACGGCCTTCTCGATCCCGGGGGTGCCTCCGGCGTATCCCCGGACGTAGATGATCGGGAGCCCGGCGGACGGCGTGCTCATGGCCGACCTGCCCTCTCCGCGGCCGGTACCGGCCGGCACCGGCCGACCCGTTGACAAGGGAGCTTCTCCCCCCAGTGTCGGGGGCCGGCGCCGGCCTGTCACCCCCCGGCTCCGGACCGTTGATGGCCCGTCACTGCGCGTGTGGGGGCGCGGCGGGGACGCGGTGCGGGCGCTACCGGCCCGCGAAGCGCTCCATCGCCGCCAGGACGGCCTCGCCGGTGGCGGGGGAGCCGGTGTGCCCGGCGTTCTGGATCACCGTCAGCTCGGCGTCCGGCCAGGCCCGGGCCAGCTTCCAGGCGGTGTCCAGGGGGCTGTCGAGGTCGAGGGCACCGTGGATCAGCTCGCCCGGGATGCCGGAGAGCCGGTGCGCGTCGCGCAGCAGCTGGCCGGGCTCCAGGAAGGCCCGGCGGGAGAAGTAGTGCGCGGTGATCCGGACGAAGGCCGTCAGGGCCTCGGAGGGGCGGTCGGTGTAGGCGTTGGGGGAGCCCTCGGTCTCGTGGGCGATCACCGCGTCCTCCCAGGTCGCCCAGGCGGCGGTGGCCGCGCGGCGCACGGACGCGTCCGGGTCGTTGAGCAGCCGGTCGTAGGCGGCGAGCAGGTCGCCGTCCCGGTCCTCCGGCGGCAGCGCGTCGCGGAAGGCCTCCCAGGGACCGGGCAGCAGCCGGCCGACGCCCCGGTAGAGCCAGTCGATCTCCTCCGGCCTGGTCGTCGTGACGGCGCTGAGCACGATCTCCGACACCCGCGCGGGGTGCGCCTGGGCGTAGGCGAGGATCAGCGTGGAGCCCCAGGAGCCGCCGAACATCAGCCACCGCTCGATGCCCAGGTGCTCACGCAGCCGTTCCAGGTCGGCGACCAGGTGCGCGGTGGTGTTGTGCTCCAGGCTGGTCGCCGGGTCGGCGGCGTGCGGCTCGCTGCGGCCGCAGTTGCGCTGGGAGAACAGCACCAGCCGGTAGCGCGCGGGGTCGAAGTACCTCCGGTTGCGGGTGTTCAGCCCCGAGCCCGGCCCGCCGTGCACCACGACGGCGGGTTTGCCGTCCGGGTTGCCGGACACCTCCCAGTGGATCCGCTGGCCGTCACCGACGTCCAGCAGGCCTTCCGCGTGCGGCTCGCCGACGGGGTGGAACGCGGTCATGCGGGTGCCTCCTCGGTGGGGCGGATCGTGCGGGCGCCCGTGAGACTAGCGGCCTGACGGACGGTGGTCGAACGATTTCCGTCGGTGCCCGGGGCGGGGCGGTGTTCCGAGCGCGCGGCGGTGCTCGGACGGTCGGCGGTGCTCGGACGGTCAGCGGCGCTCGGGCGGGAGCAGCGCCGCCAGTCCGTCGAGGATGCGGTCGAGGCCGAAGGCGAACCGGGCGTCGAGGTCCGGACCGGTGAGGTCGCCGGCCATCGCGACCAGGTGGGGGAACTCGTCGGCCGGCAGCGCGCGGAACCGCTCGGCGGCGGCGTCGGCGAGCCGGCGGCGGCCGGTGCCGGTGGTCTCGGCCGCCGCCATCGGGGACTGCTCCTGGAGCACGAAGCCCTGCACGTACGCGCCGAGCAGGTAGGAGACCATCGCGGCGTCGGCGGCGGAGAAGCCGGCCCCGCGCAGCCGGTCGAGCTGGTCCTCCATCAGGTGCAGCAGGTTCGGTCCGGGCGCGAGGCGGCCCGCCACCACCTTGGCCGCGTCCCGCCGGCCGAGCAGGTGGGCGCGGTAGCGCTCGCAGTAGCCGCGCAGCTGGTCGCGCCAGCCGCCGGTGCGCGGCGGGGCCTCGACGTCGGCCATCAGCGCGTCGTTGAGGAGGTCCAGCAGCTCCTCCTTGTTGCGGACGTGCCAGTACAGCGAGGCGGCCTTGACCCCGACCTCGGCGGCCACCTTGCGCATCGACAGGCCGGTCAGGCCGTCGCGCTCCAGCACCCGCAGCGCGGCCTGCGCGAGCGCCTCGCGGGTGAGTCCGGGTTGGGCGGCGGCGTCCTCGTCGGCCGGCATGGGGTCCTCGCTGTTCGTCGGGGCTGTTCGTCGGGCGGTCGGTGATCGCACTTGCAATCTAACACCGTTAGGTGCACGCTGTCCTCCGTCGAACCAGCCCCTAACACCGTTAGGGGCTTCCAGTGAACCGAACCAGGAGGGGTGATCCGATGGGGGAGACCGAGGGGACCGCGGCGCCGGGCGCCCGGCGCCGCCGGCTCGCGCTCGCGACGCTCTGCATCACCATGTTCATGTCCATGCTGGACAACGTCATCGTCGGCAACGCCCTGCCCCGCATCGGCCGGGACCTCGACGCGGGCATCACCGGCCTCCAGTGGGTGGCCGAGGGCTACAGCCTGGTCTTCGCCGCCCTGCTGCTCACCGGCGGAGCGCTCGGCGACCGCTACGGCCGCACCGCCGTCTTCCGGATCGGGCTCGCCCTGTTCACGGCCGGCTCGGCCGCCGCCGCGCTCGCCGGAACCGTCGGCACGCTGGTCGCCGCGCGGATGCTCCAGGGCGTCGGCGCCGCCCTGCTCACCCCGGGAAGCCTCGCGATCCTGCGGCACGTGTTCACCGACGAGCGCGAGCGCACCCGGGCGATCGGGACCTGGTCCGGGGTCTCCGCGCTCGGCCTCTCGGTCGGCCCGGTGGTCGGCGGCCCCATGGTCGAGGCCTTCGGCTGGGCGAGCGTCTTCTGGATCAACGTCCCGATCGGCATCGCCGCGCTCGTCCTCTCCGGCCGGGTGCTGCCCGCGATCCCGGGCCGCGCCCGGCGCGTCGACCTCGGGGGCCTCGTCCTCTCCGCGACCGGCCTCGGCGCCGCCGTCCACACCCTCGTCGAGGGCCCCGAGCGCGGCTGGACGGACACCCGGGTGCTCACCACGGCGGTGCTCGCCGTGCTGCTGCTCACGGCCTTCCTGCTGCTCGAACGGCGGATCGCCGAGCCGATGCTGGACCTGCGGCTGTTCCGCGACGGCGTGCTCGGCGGCGCGCTGCTCGGCGGGTTCGTGGTGAGCTTCGGGATGTTCGGCGCGCTGTTCTTCCTGCCGCTGCTGATGCAGGGCGTGCTGGGCTGGTCGCCGACGGCCGCCGGCCTCGCCGGTCTGCCGATGACGGCGATGATCGTCGTCGCGGGCCCCGTCTCGGCCCGGCTGACCGGCCGCCACGGACCCCGGCTGCCGCTGGTGCTGGGCATCGCCCTGTGCGCGCTGGGCCTGGCGGGCCTGTCCCTGTACGGCGAGAACGCCCGCTACGGCGAGTACCTGTGGACGCTGTTCGTGCTCGGCCTGGGCATGGGGATGACCTTCACCCCGGTCTCCATCGCCGTCCTCCAGCGGGTCGCCCCCGAGCGGATGGGCACCGCCTCCGCCACCGTCAACACCCTGCGCGAACTCGGCGGCGTCCTCGGCATCGCCGTCCTCGGCGCCGTCCTGACCCACCGCCTGACGACCGGCCTGGGCCTGCCGCCCGACGCCCTCGGCCGCACCACCGACACCCTGGCCACCGCCACCACGGCCCCGGTCGACCCGCTCCCGGCCCCGGTCCAGCACGCCGTCGAGCACGCCTTCACCGACGGCATCCACCTCGCCCTGCGGACCGGGTCCGCCGCCCTGGCGGTGGCGGCGGTCCTGGTCGCCCTGCTCCTGCGCGGCTCCGGTCGGCCGGTGGCCCCGGCCCCGGCTGCGGCTCCTGCCGGGGCGGAACGTCCCGCCGGGGCCCGGGCGTAGCGGCGGCGGCCGTCGTCCTACGGGGGAGTGCCCGGCCTTCGTGGGGGTGGGTTCGTGGCCGTGGCGCGCCTGAGCCTGGAGACCGAGGCCCGGACGATGGAGCCGAGGCCGCGCGGCGACCTGCGAGCCCTCCTCCGGGCGGCTTCGAGGAGGCGGAGTGCTGCGGCTTGGGCGTCGAGGTCACCGAGTTCCTCGTGGAGCGCGGCCGCGCGGAGGTAGACATCGGCGGCCTCTTGGTGGCGACCGGCCGATGTCAGGGCGATGCCG